>JBIOVX010000090.1:0-14864 GCA_044868005.1 Thermoanaerobaculia bacterium
GAGAGGGGGGAAAAAGGCAAAAATCTTTCGATCATCGTTTCCCCCTCTCCATCTCCGATGGAGAGGGGGCCAGGGGGTGAGGTCTCGAAGGGCTGGCCCCGCCGGCGTCCGAGAATCCCTTGAACCCGGGAAGCTACGACACCCCCTCCATCAACTCCACCGAAATCGTTTCCATCTCCATCGGCTCCACCCCCCGCGCCACCTTGTCGACGATCTCCAGGGTCTCGATCTCGTCGCCGCCGGCGGCGCCCATCTCCTTGAAGCGGCGCGCCGCGGGGAGCACACGCAGCTCCAGCGAGCCCACCGCCTTGTTGTAGGCGTCCACGCTCTGGCCGAGGTTCCGGCCCATCGCCGAGAGATGGCCGGCGAAGGTGCGCACGCGCTCGTAGAGCGACTTGCCGAGCTCGCTGATGGCCTTGGCGTTCTCCTCCACCTGCGCCTGCCGCCAGCCGTAGGCCACCGCGCGCAGCAACGCGATGAGCGTCGTGGGGGTGGCGAGGATGACCCGCTGCTCGACGCCGTACTCGATGAGGCCGGGGTCCTGCTCCAACGCGGCGCCGAAGAAGGTCTCGCCCGGCAGGAAGAGGACGACGAACTCCGGCGCCGGCTCGAACTGCATCCAGTAGCTTTTCATCGCCAGCCTCTGGAGATGCAGGCGGATCTGCCGCGCGTGCTCGCGCAGCTTCGCCCGCCGGCCCTCCTCGTCGAGCGTCTCCAGCGCGTCGAGATAGGCGTCGAGCGGCGCCTTGGCATCGATGACGACGTTCTTCTGATTCGGCAGCCGGATCACCACGTCCGGACGCTGGCGGCCGTCCGCCGTCTCCACGCTCACCTGCGGATCGAAGTCGCAATAGGCGACCATGCCGGCCATCTCCACCACGCGCTGGAGCTGGATCTCCCCCCAGCGGCCGCGGGCGGCCGGAGCCCGCAAGGCGCCTACCAGCTTCGTCGTCTCGCGCTCGAGGTTGGCCTGCGCGGAGGCAAGGCCTTTCAGATGATCGGTGAGGCTCGTGTAGGCCACGGCGCGCGCCGTCTCGATCTCCTGGATCTTCTGGTCCACCTTCGCGAGCGACTCCTTGAGCGGCTTCACCATCTCGCCGATCGCCTGCTGGCGCAGGTCGAGATCGCCGCGCGCCGTCTCCTGGAACCTCTCCAGCGTGGCCTTCGCGAGATGGAGGAAATTGGCGTTGTTGTTCTGCAGCGCCTCGGCGGAGAGCGCCTTGAAGGCGTCCGAGAGGCGGGCCTGCGCCTCGTCGAGCAGGCGGATCTTCTCCGCCGCCGCCTGGCGCTCCTTCTCGATGGTGGTCTCGAGACGCGCCGCCTCGGCCTGCAACGCGGCGTGCTCCCGGCGCAGGGCGTCCCGCTCCGCGGCGATCAGATGGCAACGGGCCTCAGCTTGCCGGCCGGCCTCCTCGCGCGCCCGCAGCCGCTCCGCCAGCACGCTGCGCTGCTGCCGCACGATCACCCACGCGACGACCGCTCCCAGGAGAAAGGCCAGGACGTAGCTCAGGAGGATCATCGGCTCACCATCTTCCAGATCTGCCTCCGCTCGTGGAAGTGGATATCTTGTGGCGCTGGACCAAGCTTAGCACAAGATGATGTGCACACTCGGAAGGAAATCGGCCCCGTATGTCCGAGAAACATATTCGTATAAGATGCGCGGAGGAGGACTCGCCATGGTGAAGGCCCTGCTCCGGATGAGCCTGATTCTTTCGCTCCTCGCTCCGGCGATGCTGACCGCCGCCCCGCTCGCCCAGCCCGACCTCCGCATCCTGCTCGACATCCATGGGAACACGACCGGCACGGACGGGCCTCCTTCCGGCACCGAGCGGATCGCCCTCTACCAGGGAGGAGCGGTGCTCTACGAGGCGAAGGTCTTCACCGGAGACTGCGACATCACGACCCTGGCGCTCGGCCCGGGTTTGCCGTCTGCCCTGAAAGCGGTGAGGCGGGCGTTGCGCACCGGCCAGGTGTCGGCTCAGAAGGATTGCGGACTGGGATTTCAGTTCGGCACCAACATCGAGTACCAGGTCTCCTGGAGGGGCCTCGACGCGCGCACGAACACCTTCAAGTTCGGCACCTACTATCAGAGCAACTGCCCGAGCGGCGTCGCTCTCATCAAGAAGGCGTACGAGGATTACGCCTCAGCGGTCCTGAGCGATCCGCAGACGAAGGTGATCCGCAGCAATTCGTGCTCGGAGTAGCCAGGGTTGATCTGCCGGCGGACGTCCTCGCCGGATCCTACCCGTAGAGACGTTCCAGCCCGTTCACGACATCCGCCGCAGTCCACGGGGACGGCGGAACGTCTCCTCGAAGGGCATGCCGCGTTGAAAATCCCGCCGGCCCCGTCAGGGGCCTCCTGATGGTCACCCCTGAGAGGCCGAGGAGGCATGAGCCCCGAAGGGCCGCCATATTGGTGTGAAGGCACGGCCAGCCCTTCGGGACTATGGTTGACTGCGGCAATTTTTATGATATGTTCATTTGCGAAGCGGAGGAAAAAAATGACATTCCCAAGAGCTTGCACGATCACTCTGATTGTCGCGTTATTGCCCGCGGCGGCCGCGGCGCAGGGGAGTCGCCTCCGCCCCGATGTGGGGGGGCCGTTGGATCCAATTTTCGGGCGGGCGATCATGCCAACCTTCCAGGTGATCGGAATTGAAGCGACGCAAGCAGTGATCAAGGCTTCCGTCCCCGCCGACCCGGGGAACACGCTTCCGCTGATCGCAGGAAAACCGACAGCGGTCCGCGTGTACCTCAACTTGGTGGTGGCACCAAACATATTTAACGAATTGGCGCAAGGGACCAGAGGCTCGCTCCGCGTCAGCAAGGCTCCGACGACGCCAGGTGGATCGCCCACTGTCAAGCTCTTTCCCGCAGTGAACCCGAAGGATGTGTGGGGTTGGGCGCGACAGCCGGACCTCGTACGGATCCGCGATGGCAGTTCTATTGATTTTCTCCTGCCCGCCGATATTGCGTCGGCAGGTGAAACCCTGACCGTCTCCTTTGAAGATCCGTATACTCTCACATCGGCTGCTGCGGTCGATGCTTACTACCCTTGGCCTGCTTGCGACGGCAACGAATTCCCTTGTGTTCAACGTGAGAATGCGGACGGAATTGAGTCGTGGTCATGGAGATGGAGATGTGTCAACTGCGGCGGCCGGAGCTCCACGAATCTTACCTTCACTCCGCCCGTCGACCTCCGTCTGCGGCTGATCGGGATCACCTATCCGGGCAACTCCGGCACCACGCTGCGGCCGGCGCTGATCGACTACCAACTCCTGGAATCGTGGCTGCTGCGGGCTTATCCCGTCAGCAACGTCGTGGTGACGCGGACTGATATGGCCGCGCCGACCGGTTTTGAGAACTGGGGAAATGAGGATCCGCGGGGCTGTAACGCGATCAACAGCCTTTTGGCGGCCACGCGCGCGATCGATATCAGTAATGGAACCGATCGGCGCACCCATTATTACGGCATGGTGATGTATCTGGGCCCTACCGACGATTCAGGAAGCCTCTTCATGCGTGGCTGCGCTGCGGAGGTTCCCGGTGATACGCCAAAGCCGGCCGTCGTCGCGTCGGGGCCAACCGGCCCCACCGGCAAAGGGTGGTATGCATGGAAGTCCGACGGTTCGTGGGGAGATTTCTACGGGGCTCATGAGATCGCCCACACGCTCGGAAGGTTCCACGCTGATTCCGGCTGCGGGGACATTGGCGGCGACGGGAACTATCCCTATCCGGATGGCCGCATCAGCCCCGCGACGCATACGGTCACAGGATTCGACGTGGGAGATGAGAGCCACCAGATTCGCATGCAACCGCTGCCGGGCGGCATCTGGAAGGACGTGATGAGCTATTGCGACAATATCTGGATCAGCGACTATACATATACCGGCCTGCTGGCCCGCTTGCGCGCCGAGATGGCTCTGCCGGCGAGCGCCCCCGCCGCCGGGCCAGCTGAGGGGAATGCTGCTGCCGCTCCCGATATCTTCGTGTTCGGCTACGCGAATCTCACGCAGGGTTCCGGAGCAATCCTTGCCGTGCGCTCTCTTACGAGTGAGTCGAGCCCTTCCACCCCCGGCGATCCGGCAGTGACGCTTCGCGCGCTCGACGCGTCGGGCGCCATCCTGGCGACGAGGCCGGCGGGCTTCCACCCCAATTCGGAAAGCGGCACGATCGTGAGCGGCTCTTTCGTCGGCTCGTTTTCTGCGAATCCCCTGATAAGAAAGATTCAGTTGCTCATCAACGGCACCGTCGTCGCGGAATTCGCACCCGCCGCATCCGCCCCCCCGCTTGCGGGCGCGGCCAGTGTGCGGGCGGCCAGGACGGCAGCCGTGGCGCCTGCGCTTCGCGTGCAGAACCACGGACAAACGTCTGCCTCCCTGCGCTGGGATCCGCCGGGAACCTCTGCGGACCCTTCGCCGGCGTCCTCACCCGATCCGACTGTGACATACGACGTCGTGGCCAGCGGCGATTTGGGGGCCACATGGCACACAGTCGCCGTGAACGTCTCGAAAAAACAGGCTGACGTGGACTTGTCGGAATTCCCATCCGGCTCGAGCGTGCAGCTCAAAGTGATCGAGAATGCCGGCTTCACTTCGCGGACGTTGACCCAGACCACGTACGTTCTGGCATCGACCGCGCAACCGCAGGCCGTTTCTGCCGAACCAACGCAACGCACCCTGCAGGGCGCGGAGACCGCTTCGGCGGAAATCGCCGAAACCGACGCGACGGAAGCCGCCGAGACCGACGCAACGGAACAGCACTTCGGGGAACGGCACTTCGGGATTAATGAAATATGGTATGTAAACTTTATCGTCCGCGCACATACCGCTGTCTTCTGGCCGAACGAGTCGGGGAATGAGGGTGATGGTCCTATGGACGGTCGCGTCGTCCTCATGGGCTGGGACGAAATTGTGCCTCATGGAATTTCCGTCAAGTATCAATACGGCGACGGCTCCATCTCCTCAGAATGGCTTCCATCGGAGAAATATGGCCAATACAACAACCCCTCCAAACGGATCGTGGCCCTCTACTTCTGGAACCAATCAGCCGAGGATGTAATCGTCCACTCCTGGGCCAGGATTGATGACGAGGCTCCTGTATTGGGACCGACAGTCATGCAGAAACCGTCGGTCCTGGGCCTGGACGGAGTTCCCCACACGCTGAATAATGAAGATGAGCGGCCCGATTAATACGATAAACATCTGTCCATGCGCTGACCACGAGCACGCACGATCTACCGCAGGTTTCCTGTGTTCGATGCCCTTCTCTCCTACTCGAGTGTAGACAGGCCCTTTGCGGTCCGGCTGAGAGCAGCGCTCGAAACCGCGGGCAAGACGGTATGGCTCGACAAGCGGGATATCCAGCCCGCGGAAGCCTGGGATGCGGCGGCCTTCAGCGGCATCGACAGCGCGCACAATTTTCTCTTTGTCATCAGCCCTGACTCCGTGAAGGCGCTTCCCGACGGCGCCCTTGCCCCCTGCGGCCAGGAGATCGCCCACGCCGTCAAGGCGGGTAAGCGTCTCATCCCAATCCACTACCGGAACACTCCGTACGAGAGCATCGCGAAAGAAGTCCGCGTCGTGAACGACATCGATTTTCGCGAGGCCGAGAGCTCCGAAGAAGCGTTTGCCGCTGCCTTCCAGACGCTCCTCACGGCCATGAACACCGACCTTGCCTGGGTGGCGCAGAAGACCCTGCTTCAGGTCCGTGCACAGGACTAGGAGAACAAGGGCAAGGACAAAAGCAGGCTGTTGCGCGGCGACGAGCTGAAAAAATTCGAGATCTGGCTCTCCCAGAGCCCGAACCAGCCGACGCCGCCGACGCAGCTCCAGACTCAGTACCTTCTCCTCTGCCGCCAGGAGGCCACCCGCGCGCAGCGGCGCAATCAGGGGATAAGCATTGCCGTTGCGGCCGTCCTCCTGGCCGTGGCCATTTTCGCTTTTCTCCAGCGCAACGCCGCGGTGCGGGAGAACCGCATGAACACCGCCGGACGCCTTGGCACGACGGCCCTCAGCCTCAAAGACACTGAGCTCGACGTCGCCTTTCTCCTGAGCCTCGAAGGTGCCCGGATAGAAGACACTTTCGATACCCGCAACGCCGCGCTCACCCTCTTTCAGTCCTCACCGGACCTTCTGGCCTACCTGCACAGCGCCGGTCCGCAGGACGGCTTCGTCAATGCCATCGTCTTCAGTCCGGACGGACGCCGGTTCGCCACCGGCACCGACAACGGCACGCTGCAGATGTGGGACACAGAAACTCGCCAGGCTTTGTGGATTCAGCCCAGGGACAAGGGCTACGTCGAGCGGCTCGCCTTCACCCCGGACGGCTCCACGCTCCACGTCATTTTCTTGGATGGGCTTCTCCAGGACTGGCAGGTTACCGGCCACAAACCGGTTTTGCTGGCGCAGAACAACTATCCTGAGCAGCCCACCGATCTCGCCTACAACTCGGACGGCACACTGTTCGCCCTCAACGGGCAGGGTACGGGGATCTGGAGCCTGACCGCCGACGACCCGCAATATCTGCGCACGTTTTCCAACTCGGTCTGGCGCATCGCCTTCAGTCCAGCCAACCCAGCCCTCCTCGCCTCCGTCGACGGCCGCGGAGCGGTAAGACTTCAGGACGCCTCGACAGGCCAAAGCATCGTCCAGCTTCCGCCCCAGAACCCGGACGAGGAGGGGCTCCACTCGATCGCCTTCAGCCACGACGGGACTCTGCTTGCCGCCGCGGGACGCGGACAGGTCTCCTTATGGCAGGTGAACGTGCGGCAAGCAGGCGCTCCCGGGAATGGCGAGCCGCTCACGCTTCGGCACCTGCTCCCGCTCGGTGACCGGGGAATTGTCATGGACCTTGCCTTCAGTCCCGACAGCCGGAGCCTCGCCGCAGTTTCCAGCCACGGAACCATGCGCCAGTGGGATGTTTCCTCGTTCGAGGTCAAGCTCGACTCCGCCCGCAGTCTTTCCGGCGATGTGCATTCCGTCGCTTTCAGCCCGGACGGCAGGCTCCTGCTCTCCGGCCTGGACAATGGCATCGTCCTGGTTTGGGACCAGACCCATGCTCCGCGGCTCTCCGTTGCCCAGTCCACCTCTGTCCCGTCCAACCCGCCGGGCAAGCTCTATCCCATCCGTATCGTCGCCTTCAGCCCGGACAGCAGGCTGCTGGCCGCAAGGGACTTATATGGCGGTGTCTACCTCTGGGATATCGCATCCCGCCATCTCAAACGCCAGATTCTTGCTCCCGGGTCGTCTGTCGATCTCCGCAACAGCGACTTCCGCTCCTTCGCATTCACGCCCGACAGCAGGGAGCTGCTCAGCAGCGTGGAGGGCCGCGAGGGGATCCAGCATTGGACGATCGAACCTACCGGCTCGGTCATTCCCGCTGCCACCATCGCATCTTCCAGACTGCTCGCTCGTTTGGACCCCGATGGAATCAGGCTGGTCGATTCAGCGCGAGAAGGGCCGGCAGGTCAAAACGAGCTCCTCATGGATGGCAGGTATCTGGGCGCGGGCGGAGAGCCGAGCCGCCTCTTCGACCTGGTTGAGCATATCGCTAAAAAGATCCAAGGCGCGGCCTTCAGCATCGACGGCAAGCGCCTCGCCCTCGCCATCTACGGCGGCGTCGTCCAGCTCGTGGACGTGACCTCGCTCCGCCCGCTTGGGACGCCACTGCAGAGCGATTTCGAGATGTACTCCTACGACCCCTCCGGGGTTGCCTTCAGCCCGGATGGAAAGCTCCTCGCGTATGGCAGCGACCAGGGCACCGTAGTCCTGTGGGACGCCGATCCCAAATCCTGGGCCGCGCGCGCCTGCCGCGTCGCCAACCGCAATCTCTCGCTCGCCGAGTGGCATCGCTATCTGGGCGACGCCACGCCTTACCGCCGCACCTGCCCCGATCTGCCGGACGGCGAAGGCGTCTCCGGCAAATAAAGGTCCTCCAGGCCGCCCGAAGAGAGTCGCTCCCGCCGCCTCGGCCGAACAGGCCTTTTCACCTCCCCCGGCCAGATAGATGCCAGCCGAACCTCAAGTCTTTGACCGGAAAAGGGATAGCCGCAATTTGGTAGGTCGTGGCGCTGGCCAGTGGGATCAGCAGATCGAAGCGGATCGGGACTTCAAACAGCGTTCGACTTCGGACCCCGAGGTTGAAACCCCGGGCTGTTCAAATCCGGCTCCTCCGGAGCGGCAGGTCAGAGGCCCCCTGACGGGGTCGCGGGTTTTCCGGAGGGCAAGGATCTATCCTGGCGGTGGGGCCTCAGTTGGAGGTGGGGCCTCAGTTGCCGGGATATGTTCATCATGCGATTTCTTTACATCGTAGTTTCCATCTTTTTCCTTTGCCTCTTTCTCTGCGCGGTCCGCGGCTTCCTTGGCTTCCTGCTGCATTCTCTCTTCAGTTTGTTTGTCGGTCTCCTTCGGGTCATCTGCACTGACTGGCAGAGTTGTCATGAAAAGGCACGCAATCGCGACTGCCACGGGTACCAGGTATCTTGCTTTCATTTCTCCCTCTTCGTTTGGTCGTTTTGTTTGGGATGCCGCTTCGGCCCCCAGTCCTGATTTAGATGTGGCCGGGTGAGGAGAAACATTTCGCGAATCTGTCCAGGGCGGGATCTCTTGGAACGCTCAGGGCGGCCCTTCGGGACTTCCAACAGCGTTCGACTTCGGACCCCGGGGTTGAAACCCCGGGCTGTTCAAATCCTGCTCCTCCGGAGCGGCAGGCCCGCGGCCCCTGGCGGGGCCGCGGGGTTTTCCGGGCCATCGACCCAGGTCTCACGACCTGGGCTGTGGGTATGCCGCCTCCGGGCTCTCGGCTGTGGCCTCCGAGCGATCGAGCCGAGATCCGGCCGGATGCCGACTTCACCGTCCAGAGCTAGGGCATGGCCGAGCCCCAACGATCCGCGACGGCAGTCGGGTTCCCTCAGCGCCGTTCCTCGCTCCGGAGGAGCAGAAGTTGATCAGCCCGGGGTTTCAACCCCGGGTACCGCGGCCCGGCGCATCCCAAGTCCCGCAGGGCCGGCCTGCCCGCGTGCCGGCGCGCATCGCTGGGTGAGCAGGAGGAATTCACCCACTCCGTCCGTCTGCTAGCTCGAACGCTGGATTGCGCGGAAAAGGAGGACCCTATGATGCCGGAACGTACCCTGCACAACGATGAGTTGCAAGAGCACATCTTCAGCTCTTACCTGCAACTGCGTTATGGCGCGGGCATCATCGGCGCGCTCCTTCCCGTGGTCATCTATGTGATAGGGAGGTTGAACGGCGTTTCGCTGGCCGACTCGATCAGCGATTACTACTGGGTCCCCGATGGCCCCACGGCCCCCTCCCGCGACTGGTTCGTCGGCTGCCTGTTCGCTGTCGCCGGCATCCTCTATTTGTACAAGGGGTTCTCCAAGGCCGAGAACATCGCCTTGAACCTCGCGGCGATCCTGGCCGTCGGCGTCGCCATCTTTCCGACGGCGGAGCATGACATCCCCGGCGATAGATTCTCCATCCATGGATTCTGCGCGGTTTCCATGTTCCTCTGCCTGGTCTACGTGGTCTGGTTCCGCGCGAATGACACTCTTCCCCTCCTTCCTGCCGACTCAACGCCCAGTCCCGCGCGCTATCGCCAAATGTATCGGGTGGTTGGATTCGTGATGCTGGCGTCACCCTTGACCGCTTTCATCTTGAATTTGGTCTTCGGGACCGACACCAGCTATGTCTTCTTCATCGAAGTTGCCGGCATCTGGGCATTCGCCGCGTATTGGCTGATCAAGGGCTCCGAGCTCAAGAGGTCCGGCGCGACGAGCAAGGCCTTGTGCGGCGCGGCCGGCAGCCCGCCGGCAATGAAGGGATAGACGCCCCACGAGGCCCCTGACCGGGCCGCGGAGTTTTTCCGGCCCGTCAACCCAGGTCTCACGACCTGGGCTATGAGTATGCCGCCCTCCGGGCTCTCGGCTGTGGCCTCCGAACGATCGAGCCGAGATCCGGTCGCGTGGCGACTTCACCCTCCAGAGCTGGATCGTGGGCGAGCCCCAACGATGCGCACGGCAGATCGAGCTCCCGTCAGCGCCGTTCCTCCGCTCCGGAGGAGCAGAAGTTGATCAGCCCGGGGTTTCAACCCGGATACCGCGGACCGGCGCATCCCAAGTCCCGCAGGGCCGGCCTGCCCGTGAAGGATCCACTCCAGAAAAAGCACAAGGATCTCTTGGATGACGCTCAGGGCGGCCCTTCGGGACTTCCCACAGCGTTCGACTTCGGATCCCGGGGTTGAAACCCCGGGCTGTTCAAATCCTGCTCCTCCGGAGCGGCAGGCGTCAAAGAGAGATGACCTGATTCGTACGGTGAGATGCCGTCACGGCGAAGCGGGTTCGAGAATCGTGACCGGCAGACCGCTGAAGTGATCGACGTTAAACGTAAGCAGCCGGGTGATCCCGTAACTTTGCATGGCCGCCACGAGACGCACGTCGTGCGCCCGGAAGCCCGTCACGCCGTGGGCCTCGACCAGCGCGAGCCAAAGGCTGCTCAACTCCTCGCGATCAGGAAGCAGCGTGAAACGCCGCCGAAAAAAGCGCAGCCAGTGTCCCGCCTGGACAGGGGTCATTCCCAACCCGTTGCTCCCCGCAGGAGGCGCCCCCGGCGGGCGGGTCGCTACCACCCAGAATTCGTACAAATTCTGGGGAACCAGTACCAACAGCTCGCCGCGCCTCAGGAGCGTCTGAATTGCCGCACGTGCCACACTGGCCTGTGGTTCCTGCGACCGGGTCATCCAGGTGAGCAGGTTCGTGTCGAGCAGGATCATTCGCCTTCGCCGCGCGTATAGACCGCTTCGCGCGTGTCGTCCAGATCCTCAACGTTCACCATGTAGGGACGCATTTCGGCGAAAATGTCCTCCCTGTCCGGCATCTGCGCCGCCTCCGCCGCCGGCTCTTCCACAAATACAATGGCCTCGCGCACCTCACCGGGCATCCGGGCAAGGTTCTCGGCGATTTGCTGCTTCGTTCCTCTGAGCACGTGCGCTTGCATATCCAACTCCGTAGGATTCACGTTGGGATTGAGCGACTTCCCCTTCTAGCTCGTAATCCCTCAGTGACTCAGCTCTGAGAGCATAACGCTGGTACCCTCGGCGGAGGAACTGTGTCCTGCTCCTCCGGAGCGGGCAGGCCCGAGGCCCCTGACGGGGCTACGGAGTTTTTTCCGGCCCGTCAACCCAGGTCTCACGACCTGGGCTATGGGTATGCCACCCTCCGGGCTCTCGGCTGTGGCCTCCGAGCGCCGCTATGTCTTTGGAAATCCGCAGCTTGCGCCGGAACAAAACAAGCTCGGGGACTCGCGCCCCAGGATGGGGGAGCCGCATCTGAGATGAGGGCGCCGTATCTTGGATGGGGGAGCGCCGCCCCAAGCTTGCGGCGCGATTTCTGGGCTCGGGGAGCGCCTCCCCCATCCTGCGGCGCGTCTTCTGCCCTTGTGGCGCGGCTCCCCCATCCTGCGGCACGCCTTCTGAGCTTGTGGCGCAGCGCCCCGAGCTTGTGGCGGGATTTCTGACCTTGCGGCGCGGCTCCCCCATCTCGGGGCACGCCTTCTGACCTTGCGGCGCGGCGCCCCGAGCTTGCGGCGGGATTTCCGAGCTTGCGGCGCGGCTCCCCCATCCTGGGGTACCGCATCTGAGATGGCGGAACGACGCCCCGAGCTTGCGGCGCGGCTCCCCCATCTCGGGGCGCGCCTTCTGAGCTTGCGGAACGGCGCCCCCATCCTGGGGTGCCGCATCTGAGATGGCGGAGCGACGCCGCGAGCTTGCGGCGTCATTTCTGAGCTTGCGGCGCGGCTCCCCCATCCTGCGGCGCGCCTTCTGATCCTGCGGAGCGGCGCCCCCATCCTGGGGCGCCGCATCCCGGATGGCGGGACGAGGCCGCGAGCTTGCGGCGTCATTTCTGAGCTTGGGGAGCGCCGCCCTCATCTGGGGGAACGCCTTCTGATCTTGTGGCGCGACGCCCTCATCCTGGGGCGCCGCATCTCGAATGGCGGAGCGACACCCCGAGCCTGCGGTGCGATTTCTGAGCTTGGGGAGCGCCGCCGTCATCCTGCGGTGCGCCTTCTGATCTTGCGGCGTGCCGCCGTCACCTTGCGGACCGTCGCCCCCATCTCAGATGCGACGCCCCTATCCTGGGGAATGACGCCCTCATCTCAGATGCGGCTCCCCCATCCTGGGGAATGCCGCCGCGAGCCTGTTTACGGCGCCTTCATTCCGGGTCGTCGTCCTCCGGCGGCTCGGGCTCGTCGTCCTCGATCATGAGCTCGTCGTCCTCGAGCGTGGCAGCTCCCGTTGCTGGTCCGCCTTCTTGTTCGGCATACAGGGCCTCGGCCGGGCTAGCGCAGCAGGTCGCGCGCGATCACCAGGCGCTGCATCTCGCTGGTGCCTTCGTAGATGGTGGTGACGCGCACGTCGCGGTAGAGGCGGGAGATCTCGTAGTCCTCGTGGAAGCCGTTGCCGCCGTGGATCTGCAGGCCCTCCCAGCAGGCGCGGTTGGCGGCCTCGGAGGCGTAGACCTTGGTCTGCGCGGCGAGGCGTCCGGCCTGCGGCGTGTTCTCCATGACGGCCGCGTAATGCATGAGCGCCCGCGACGCGGCGAGCTCCGTGGCGATCTGGGCGATCTTGAACTGGATCGCCTGGTGCTGCGCGATGGGCACGCCGAACTGCACGCGGTCCTTGGCGTACTCGACGGCCAGCTCGAGCGCCCTTTGATGAATGCCCGCCGCCTGCGCTCCGATGCCCAGCCGCGAATGGGCGAGCGTCGAGAGCGCGATCTTCAGGCCCTGCCCTTCCTCGCCCAGCAGGTTCTCGGCGGGCACCCGGCAATCCGAGAAATAGATCTGCGCCGTGTTCGAGGAGCGCAGGCCCATCTTCTCCTCCGGCTGGCCGACGGAGAAGCCGGGCGCGTCGGCGGGCACGACGATGGCCGAGAGGCCGCGCTTGCCCGCCTGCGGGTCCGTGCGCGCCACCACCACGAACCACTGGGCGTAGCCGGCGTTGGTGATCCAGGCCTTCTCGCCGTTGAGCACCCAGAAGTCGCCGTCGCGGCGCGCCGTGGTCTTCAGGCTGCCGGCGTCGCTGCCGGCGCTCGGCTCGGTCAAGCCGAAGCCGCCGATGGCCTCGCCGGAGGCGAGCCGCGGCAGCGTCTTGCGCTTCAGCGCTTCGCTGCCGAACTCGACGATGGGCCAGCAGCAGACGGAGTTGGTGACGCTCATGGTCACCGCCACCGCCGGATCCGCGCGCGAGACCTCCTCCAGGGCGATGAGATACGAGAGCGTGTCGGCGCCGGCGCCGCCGTACTCCTCGGGCACCAGCATGCCGAGGAGGCCCATCTCCCCCATCTCCTTGAAGATGTCGAGCGGAAAGCGGTGCTCGCGGTCGCGCTCGGCGACACCGGGCCGGATGCGCTCCTCGGCGAAGCGGCGCACCTCGTCGCGGAGGAGCTCCTGGTCTTCGGACAAGGAGAAATCGATGCCGGGGGCGGTGGTGGGTTCGGTGAGGGTGGTCATGCCTTGTTCAGCACCCAATCCGCGATCACCATCTTCTGGATCTCGCTGGTGCCCTCGTAGATCTCGGTGATGCGGGCGTCTCGGAAGTAGCGCTCGACGTTGTATTCCTTGGTGTAGCCGTAGCCGCCGTGGATCTGCAGCGCCTTGTTGGTGACGCGCTGCGACATCTCGGAGGTGAAGAGCTTGGCCTGCGCGGCTTCCAGGGTGTAGCGCTTGCCCTGGTCCTTGAGCCACGCCGCCTTCCAGGTGAGCAGGCGTCCGGCGTCGAGCTCGGTCGCCATGTCCGCGAGGTAGAACTGGATGGCCTGGAAATCGGAGAGGTGCTGGCCGAACTGCTCGCGCTGCTGCGAGTAGGCGAGCGCCTCCTCGAAGGCGCCGCGGGCGATGCCCACCGCCTGCGCGGCGATGCCGATGCGCCCGCCGTCGAGCGTGGCCATCGCCACCTTGAAGCCTTCGCCGTCGCCGCCGAGGCGCTGCTTCGCCGGAATGCGCATGTTCTCGAAGGCGAGCTCGGTGGTGCCCGAGGCGTTGACGCCGAGCTTGAACTCGTGGGTGCCGTGGCTGTAGCCGGGGGTGTCCGCCGGCACGATGAAACAGGTGATGCCGCGGTGCTTCTTCTCCAGGTCGATGGTGGCGAAGACGAGGGCGATATCGGCGTGGGTACCGTTGGTGATGAACACCTTGTTGCCGTTGAGCACGTAGTCGTCGCCGTCGCGCCGCGCCGTGGTGCGCAGGCCCGCCGGATCGCTGCCGGCGCCGGGCTCGGTGAGCGCGAAGCAGCCGAGTTTTTTCCCCGCCGCGAGCGGCGCCAGGAATTCCTGCTTCTGCTCCTCGGTGCCGAACTTGAGCAGCGGATCGCAGACCAGGGAGTTGTTGACCGAGAGGATGACGCCCGAGGTGGCGCAGACGCGGCTGATCTCCTCGATGATCAGGCAGTAGGAGATGGTGTCCATGCCGGCGCCGCCGTACTCCTCGGGCACGGCCACGCCGCCGAGGCCCAGCTCGCCGGCCTGGTCGAAGAAGCCGCGCGGGAACTCGCCGGACTCGTCGATCTCCTTGGCCCGCGGCTTGACCACCTCCTCGGCGAACCGGCGGACCGTCTCCTGCAGCAATTTCTGCTCTTCGCTGAGCTCGATCTTCATGGGCTTCCTTTGGGTTCGGGCGGGCTGTGAGCAATGCCCGCCGGATCGTAGCAATGGGGTGGATGGGGGTCAACATCGGCGGTCTGCCCTCCGAAGCCCTCACTCCCCTATCCCCTCTCTCCCAGGGGGAGAGAGGGGAACAAGAAAAACAAAGAAAGACGCGTTTTCTGTCTTTCTCCCTCCTCTCCCTCTGGGAGAGGAGGGCCGGGGAGGT
>JBIOVX010000091.1:0-29638 GCA_044868005.1 Thermoanaerobaculia bacterium
GCCAACGGGGCGGGCGTTGACCTTGTCGGCGACCGCGCAGCCGTCGGCGAAGACGTCGTTGGCGACGCCCGAGTCGCAACCGCCGACGACGACGGTCGCCGTCGTGCCGAGGCAGGCGTCGGCGCCGTCGGGCACGCCGTCGCCGTCGGAGAACCAGCCGATGTCGATCATCTCCTCACGGGTCAGGTCGACGTCGTTCACGGTGTGATTGAGGTCGGCGTTGATGGCGGGCTCCATCAGCAGGTTCGGGAAGGCGACGGGATCCCAGTGCGAGGTGGAGGAGCCGGTGACCACCGGCACGGGAGCGTTGAGCAGCGCCAGGCCGGCCGGACTGGCGCCGGCGCGGATGGCCATGTTGAGGCCCAGCGTGACGTTGACCGTGCCGCTGCCCATCGCCGCCTTGATGGCGTTGCCGTCCGCCAGGGTCACGCGCGCCGAGGGGATGACGATGGTCGGATCGACGCCGGCCATGCCGGCCGGCGGGCTGCCGACGGCGTTGTCGGCGACGACGACCGCGATGGCGCCGGCGTTCTGGGCGTTCTTGACCTTGACCACGAAGCCGCAAGTTCCGCGGTCGACGAGGGCGATGTTGTTCGCCACGGCGGCGGCGTTGGTGATCGGCGAGCAGGCGTCGAAGGTGGTGGGTCCGGCGCCGTCCGCCGGGTCGAGCGCCTGCACCACGTTGCCGGTGGTGCCGGGCGCGACGATCGCCGGGCCGAAGGCCGCCGTGCCGATGCGGTAGGGACCCAGGCCCGACGGCGCGTTGACGGTGAGCAGCGGCGAGCCGAGCTGCAGCGTGGCCGGCACCGCGGCGGTGACGTTGATGCCGTCCCACACCAGGTGGTTGGTGTTGAGGATGGCGGCCTGCCGCTCGGCGTTGGTCATCTGGATGAAATGCTTGCCGGTGGTGTCGTCGAAAGTGTAGGTACCGTAGATGTCACCGAAGAAAGGTCCCGGCGCGCAGCAGTTCGCGCCGGTCGTCTTGTTGACGAAGGTGGCGAAGCCCAGGCCGTGGCCGAACTCGTGCAGCAGCACGGTCACCAGGTCGATGTTGGCGCCGTGATTGGCATCGAAGCCGTAGTACCAGCCGGTGCCGCCCAGGCAAGCCGGGTTGCCGTTGAGCTGGCTGTTGAACGTGGCTACGATGTCGTCGGCGGTGGTGCCGTTCGGGCCGGGGGCCAGGTCGGCGCCGGCCAGCTTGTTGGCGAGCGCGACGTGATACCAGGTGTTGCTGTACTCCTGACCCGGGAAATTGGCGAAGACCTGGATCGTGCCGGCCGAGCCCAGGGTGGCGGCGGTGGCCGTGCAGGTCAGCGGATTGAACGCTGCCTGGATGTAGATGGTCACCGGGCTGTCGAGGATCGAGCCCCAGACGCTGGCGGCGTACTGGAAGGCGTTGATCCGCTGCTGGCCGACGGTGGTACCGGGGTTGCCGCCCACCGGGGCCGCCGGGGTCGGATCGTTGAAGCCCTCGCCGGGGCCGTCGGTGTTGACGATGAGAATGGTGGCGGTGCCGAAGGCGGGCGCGCTGGCGAGCAGGAGGCCGGCCAGCACGAGCAGGGAGAAGAGCTTAGTGGTTTTCATGGCTACTTCTCCTCCATCGCCGCAGCGGGGTTGGCGGTGGCGGCATCGGCGCCGGCGACGCAGATCTGGCCCATGGAGCCGTTGGCGCCGAGAGCGACGAGCCAGACGTTGAGGTAATCGGCGCTCAGCACGGCCGAGATCGTGCCGTCGGCGAATTTGGTGACCTGCGAGGCCCTGGGCATCGTCGCCATCAATGGCGCCGAGAGCACCGCGGCTTCGGCGGCCGTGGGCTCGCGGAGCTGACGGGTGACCGGATCGATGGCGGCCTGGAGGCCGCCGCGCGGCGCCTGCCGGTCTCCGGCCACAGCCGGCGCCGCGAGGCCGAGGGCGATCACCGCCGCGAGAGCCAGCACGGCGAAGATCCTGGATCGCATTCTCGTCATGAAGAATCCTCCCCTTGGGTTGGGATCGATACAAGCTCCCGGCTGGGCCGGCACCATGCCGACCACACCTCTGGAGCGGAAAGACCACGAAATCAATCGCTGTCTCAGTGCGGGACCGTAGGAGGACCGGGACAGGAAAAGCGTCCGCCACGAGACCTCCGGAAGCGACTGCCGAGACTAAGCGACTGCTGGCGTCCTTCCGCCGTTCGGCAGCCTGGCCGTCTCAGGGAGACCCGCGGCTTTGCGTCACCGCCTCGCAGCGGTTTTGCCCGTTCGTGGCGTGGGGACAACATAGTGGGCGTAGCCTCGCCGAAAGTCAAGAGTGCAAATATGCTCGCAGGAAGATATATCCCCGCGTGCATCAAGCCGACTATGAAGCCAGTGGATCGGCAAAAAGGTTAGGCCATTCCACTCGATAGCCGCCGGCCGTCAGGGCCTGGTGCAGCTCCTCGATGTGCTCCTCGTTGCGGGTCTCGAGGGTGACGTCGATCTGGGCCTCCCAGAAACCGGCGAGCATGAAGACGCGGTCGTGCTGGATGCGCAGCACGTTGCCGCCGTAGCGGGCGATCACCTGCAGGAGCTCGGCCAAGCCGCCGGGACGATCGGGCACGTGCGTGCGGAATCGCACCAGCCGATGGCTCTCGACCAGCGAGCGGTCGATGAGGCGGGAGAGCAGCGCCATGTCGATGTTGGCGCCGGAGAGGACGATCATCACCCGGCGGCCCGCGAGGTCGGGAATCCGGCGGCCGGCGATGGCCGCGAAGGCCGCCGCGGCGGCTCCCTCGACGACAGACTTGCCAGTTTCGAGCAGGCGGACGATGGCGACGCGGATCTGCTCTTCGGAGACCGTCACGACGTCGTCCACATAGCGGCGGACGTACTCGAAGGTCAGCTCCCCGGGCCGCTTGACGGCGATGCCGTCGGCCACCGACCGCGACGCCGGACAGGAGATCAGGCGGCCGGCGCGAAAGCTCTCCGCCATCGCCGGCGCGGATTCGGTCTGCACGCCGTAGACCCGCACGGAGGGCTTGCTCTCCTTGACCGCAGTGGCGATGCCGGAGATGAGGCCGCCGCCGCCGATGGGAACGACGAGCACCTCGATCTCGGGCGCCTGCTCCAGGATCTCCAGACCGATCGTGCCCTGGCCGGCGATCACCTGATCGTCGTCGAAGGGATGGACGAAGACCAGCCCGTGCTCGGCCTCCCGCCGCCGCGCCTCTTCGCACGCCTCGTCGAAGATCTCGCCGGCCAGCACCACCCGGCCGCCCAGCCGCCGCGTATTCTCGATCTTGATCAGCGGCGTCATCTTCGGCATGACGATGGTGGAGGGCACTCCGGCCTGGGTCGCGCTGAAGGCCACGCCCTGGGCGTGGTTGCCGGCCGAGGCGGTGATGACGCCCTGCGGCTGCGGCAGCGAGCTGATCTTGTTGTAGGCGCCGCGGACCTTGAAGGAGCCGGTGAGCTGCAGAGTCTCGTACTTGAAATGGAGATCGAGCCCCAGCTCCCGGGAGAAGGTGGGGGACGACAGGCAGGGCGTGTTCTTCACCACACCGCTGATCCTGAGGCGGGCCTGCTCGATGTCTGCGAGACCGATCACGGCCGCCGCAGTGTAACAGGAGCGGCGAATACAGAGGGAAAAGACTGTAGGGGCAGCCTTACGTGGCCGCCCTGTTTACGGAGCGCCGGAACCCTTGCTTGCGAAGCCCTCGGCCGTATATTTCCTGACAGCTTCCGCGGCGTCGGCCGCCCGCTTCAGGAGGGCATCGGCCAGGGTGGAGCGGACCTGGGCCTCCAGGCTGCCGTCGAGCTCGACGGCCTTGCGGAAGGCCTCCTGAGCGGCGTCCATGTCGCCCTTGAGCGCCAGGAGGGAGCCGAGCTGGTTGTAGGCCTGGGCCCGGTCTTCGGGCAAGGAGAGGAGGCTCAGGCCCATGCGGGTCACCTGGAGCGCGGCATCGAGCTGGCCGGCGCCCCGGTAGGCGCGACCGACGCCGAGCAGACATTCGGAGCAGGAGCCGCCCGCGAGTTCACTGGCCCGCTCGAACTCGGCGGCCGCCTTGTGGTAATGCCCCTGCTGGAGGAATCCCTTCGCCCCCTGCAACGCCCTGGCCGCATCCCCCTGAAGGACGACTTCCCCGGCCCACGCCGAAGAACCGGCGGTGGTGACGGCGAGAGCCGCCAGGAAAAGAAGCAGGTAGCATCGAGTTCTCATCTCCGACTCCTTGCGAGGCTTCGAGCCCCGGTATTCAAAAAAGGCGGGCGGCTCTATCTGCGTTAGTGATCTCTTAGGAGAACGCCGCCCGCCTGACGGTTTGATGTAAGGGCAAGATACGTGCCAAGGCTTTCCATGTGAGACGCTACAATCCCCCTGCCATGATCGACGGCTCCCTGGAACGGCTCCCCCGCACGCAGGAGGGCATCGAATCCGGCATCGGCGAGGGTCTGCATCTCGGCGCCCAGATCTACGTCTCCTTGCGCGGAGAGACAGTGGCGGACGCGGCGCTGGGGGAGAACCGTCCCGGCGAGCCGCTCACCCGCGATCATCTGATGCTCTGGCTCTCCTCCACCAAGCCCATCCCTGCGGTCGCCGTCGCCCAGCTCTGGGAGCGCGGGCTGCTGGAGTTGGACGATCCGGTGGCGCGGCACGTCCCCGAGTTCGCGGCCAACGGCAAGGAGGGGATCACCCTCCGCCACCTCCTCACCCACACGGCCGGCATCCGCATGTTGGACATCGGATGGCCGCAGAGAACGTGGGAGGAGATCGTGGCGAAGATCTGCGCCATGAAGCCGGAGCCGCGCTGGGTGCCCGGCGAGAAGGCCGGCTATCACCAGGCGTCGAGCTGGTTCATCCTCGGCGAGGTGGTCCAGCGTCTGAGCGGCCGGCCCTTCTCCGCCTACGTCCGCGAGGAGATCTTCGAGCCGCTGGGAATGAGCGACTCCTGGATCGGCATGCCGCGCGAGCGCTACCTTTCTTACAAGGAGAGAGGCCGGATCGGCTCGATGTGGAAAACCGAAGGGTCAGAGCCGCAGCCGCACGGCTGGGATTCCGAGGAGCGTTGCGTCCATCCCAGCCCCGGCGGCAACGGCTACGGTCCCCTGCGCGAGCTGGGGCGCTTCTACGAGATGCTGCTGGCGCGCGGCACCCTTAACGGCCGACGCGTCCTTCTACCGCAGACCGTCGAGGCCGTGACCGCCGTCCATCGCGCGGGGATGATGGACGCCACCTTCAAGCACATGCTGGACTGGGGGCTCGGCTTCATCATCAACTCCGCCCGCTACGGCGCGGAGACCGTGCCCTACGGCTACGGCCACCACGCCTCGCCGCGCACGTTCGGCCACAGCGGATATCGCTCCTCGGTCACCTTCGGCGATCCGGAGCGGGGGCTCGCGGTGGCTCTGGTCTTCAACGGCACGCCGAGCAACGAGCGGCACGAGTTGCGGGTGCGCTCCGTGCTCGACGCGGCGTATGAAGACTTGGGTTCGTGAGGAACCTCCTGGCCTACTTGCCCGGCGCCGGGCACTCCCCCTCGGACTTCAGGGAGACGCCGGCGGACTGGCGCCGGCAATCGTTGCCGTAGGTCTTGCCATCGCAGCCGCAGACCGGCTTGAAGATCTCGGGGCAGATCTCAGGCCGGACCAGGCAAGCGCCAGGCGCCGCGCAGGTGCCGGCCTTGAACTCGCAGAACTCGGTCTTCTGGCAGTCCGCGTTGCTCGCGCAGGTCTTCGCCGGAGGCTTGTTGTCCTGGTTCCCTTCGCCGTGGCCGCAGGCGCCGCGCCGGTCCGGCCGCACGCCTGCCTTCAGCAGCTCGCACTCATTGGCGTAGGTCTTACCGTCACAGCCGCAGATGGGCGGACCCTGCTTCGGGCAGGTCTCGGGCACCACGACGCAGACGCCCGCCAGATCGGGCTGGTTGCACTGGCCGGCCGGGAACTGGCACGCCTGCCCCGCCGGGCATTGCAGATTGCCGATGCCGCCGCAGGTCTGGCCGGTCTGGGCCATCCCCGCTCCAGCCAGCAGGAACAGGGCAAAGCAGGTACAGAGGCAGAGAAATGTCTTTCGAGCCATGATGGAGCCTCCTCGCGTCTTGTGCCGCACCGCGCACGGCCTAAAGGGCCAGACGGTACAGCGGGATCAGAATTTCAGGTTTGGTGCAATTCGCGTGCCCCAGACGCTACGGCCCGAGCACGAAGGCGAGCCCCAGCCAGATCCACCACACTCCGATCAGACGGAAGACCCAGAGCAGATTGCGGATCCCCAGCAGGAAGAAATTGTGAGCCGGAAAAGGTACGTCGAGCGGCCCCTCCTCTCCGGCGGCGAGATAGCCGAAGGCCGCCACGTTCACCGTCACGCCGACGACGAGTTGGAACCACGCCGTGGCCAGAGCGACGGGGGCCGGCTGGCCGGCGGCGGAGGTGGCGAGCGCGGCGAGGAGGAAGAGGAGGGGAACGAAGATGCCGAGGCGCAGCGGCCAGCGCCAGGCCTGCAGAAAGGTGAAGAATTTCGCCGCCGGCTTGCGATGGCCGGCGCAGCAGCGGGCCTGGAGCGCCCGGCCTCGGGAACGCAGCTCGAGCGGCTCCGCCGGCGCCGCGGCGAGAACGTGGTTGCACCAAATGCATTTGACCGGCGCCGCTCGCTCCATGTACGGCCGCGCCAGAAAGCGGTGTCCGAGCATGAGAATCACCCCCGCGGCGAGGCTCACCCCGACCGGCTCCGGA
Organism: Thermoanaerobaculia bacterium; assembly: GCA_044868005.1. Classification (GTDB taxonomy): domain Bacteria; phylum Acidobacteriota; class Thermoanaerobaculia; order Multivoradales; family UBA5704; genus DATARR01. The sequence continues at coordinate 6,681 of JBIOVX010000091.1, forward strand.
TGGCGCACGAAGAGGAACAGCACCAGGGGGATGAAGAGGAAGAGGAGGACGCCGATGAGCTGCAGCCGAGCGCGGCCCGGAGGGCGAGCCAGGGTGGGTTCGGAGATCGCCATGAACGGTTGCCGACGAACGGCGGATTATTGCATGGACTCCCCGGCGCGGCCGGGCCCGGGCCCAGGCCGATCTTTTCCAGATCAAGCTTGATCTGGAGCAGATCAAACGCGATCTCGTCGAGATCACCTTCGATCCGGGACAGATCAACCCTGATCTCGTCGAGATCGAGCTCGATCCAGTCCGGATCGAGCCTGATCTCGTCCAGATCGACTTCGATCTGGCCCAGAACAGGTTTGATCTGCAGAAGATCAAGCTTGATCCGGAGCAGAACAGGCTTGATCTCGGTCAGATCGAAGTCAATCCGGAGCGGATCAGGGTTGATCTGCTCCAGATCGAGGACGATCTCGACAAGATCAAGCCCGATCTGCTCCAGATCAAGGGTGATCTGGAAGAGTATCCAGCTCGATGCACCAGGCGTGACCGCCAATGCTTGACATGTCAACTATTGATCTGTATCCTTAGCGTTCCATGGAGGAAGTGAGCCCGTTGCAACGGGAGATCCGGCAAGGTAAACCGTTCCGCTCGCGCGGCCAGCAGGTGGTCGTGGCCTTGCTGCGGACGGCCGATCTCGTGCGCCGCGGCCTCGGCCAGGTGCTGGAGCCTTACGGCATCACGCCCCAGCAATACAATGTCCTGCGCATCCTGCGCGGGGCTGGCGAGCAGGGCCTGCCGACGCTGGAGATCGGCGAGCGCATGATCGAGCAGGCGCCGGGGATCACCCGGCTGCTCGACCGGCTCGAGGCCAAGGCGCTGGTACGGCGGGAACGCTGTCCCCAGGACCGTCGCCAGGTGCTCTGCTGGCTCACCGCCGGCGGGCTCGAATTGGTGGAGCGGCTCGACGAGCCGATCGACAACGCGGACGCCAAGGCGGTTGCCATGCTGGAGCCCGAGGAGCAGGAGAAGCTCCTCGGGTTCCTCGACGCCGTCCGCTCGCGAAACCTTTGACGCTCGACCCGAAACCTACAGCAAGCCATCTTTCCAGGAGGAAAACGATGAACCGCAAACTGTTCACCGCCGTCGTGCTCACCGCGTTGGCCGCGCTGCCCCTGCGCGCCGACACCTTCACCATCGACCCCGCGCACTCCGAGGTGGGCTTCCAGATCCGCCACCTCGTCAGCCAGGTGCGCGGCCGTTTCAACGACTTCTCCGGCACCATCCAGATGGACCCCAAGAACCTGCCGGGCTCCTCGGTCGAGTTCCAGATCAAGGCCGCCAGCATCGACACCAACGTGCCCGACCGCGACAAGCACCTGCGCTCGGCCGACTTCTTCGACGTCGAGAAGTTCCCGGAGATCACCTTCAAGAGCAAGTCGGTCAAGCCCGCCGGCAAGGACACCTACAACGTCACCGGCACGCTGACCATGCACGGCGTCAGCAAGGAGGTCACCCTGCCGGTGACCTACCTGGGACAGGCCAACATGCGGGGAGTCCGCGCCGGCTTCGCGACGGCGACCACCCTCGACCGCAAGGATTACGGCATCGTCTGGAACCGGGCCCTCGACAACGGCGGCGGCATCCTGGGCGACGACGTCAAGGTCGAGATCAACCTCGAGACCGTGAAGAAGGAAGAAGCCAAGCCTGGCAAGTAAGACCAACGCCGTCCGCCTCCTCGACTCGCTCGGCATCCGCTACGAGCTGCGCGAATACGAGGTGGATCCGGAGGACCTCTCCGCCGAGACGGTTGCCAGCAAGATCGGCCTGCCGGCGGAGCAGGTTTTCAAGACCCTGGTCTCCCGAGGAGACCGCACCGGCGTGCTGCTGGCGGTGGTGCCGGGCGACGCCGAGTTGGACTTGAAGGCGCTCGCCCGGCTCTCCGGCGACCGCAGGGTGGAGCTGGTGCCGCTGCGCGAGGTGCAGCCGCTCACCGGCTACGTGCGGGGCGGGGTCACGGCCCTGGCCTGCAAGAAGGAGTATCCCGTGCTCGCGGACGAGACCCTCGAGCTGTTCGACCGGATCTCCGTCTCCTCCGGGCTCCGCGGCCTGCAGATTCTGCTCGCGCCCGCCGACTACCTGCGGGCGGTTCGCGCCACCCTGGGAGCAATCTCCAAGGGAAAGTAAATCGCCCCCGCCATTCTCCCCTTCCTTACCATAGAATATTGCCAGAGCTGCATGCGTCCGCCGGCCTGGGGCGCCGAACGCCATGGCCAATCCCGATCCCTCCCGTTCCCGGACCGCCGCGGACTTGATGCGGCAGTTGGGCTTCCGTTTTCCGGCCGCTCCGGTGGTGCAGGTCCCGCCGGCTCCTCCTGCCCCGATCTCGCTCAACGACACGGTCCCCATGGGCCGGGCACTGCGGCCGGCACCGACGCGCCACGCGCTACACGTGACGAACGGCGATGTCGCGGCCGAGCTGATCGGGCTCGCCGGGGTAGCGGGCGAGGTCACCGTCACGGCTGACGTGCTGCACGAGGGTCCGGCGCCCATTGGCCTGCCGCCGGAGCGCTGGCGGAAGGTGCGCGCCCGCTACCTGGCCGAGAGCGGCTACGACGATTACGATTCGTGCCTCGCCGCCCTGACGCGCTGGGACCGCACGCTGGAGGACTACCGCTCCTACGAGGAGGTGATTCTCTGGTTCGAGCACGACCTCTTCGATCAGCTCCTGCTGATCCGCGTGCTCGACGGCTTCGCCGGCCGCAACCTCGGCGGTACGGAGCTCTCGCTGATCTGCATCGGCGAGTTCCCCGGGGTGACGCCTTTCCACGGCCTGGGCCAGCTCTCGCCGCAGCAGATGGCCTCGCTGCTGGACCGCCGCCAGCGGGTCAACGAGGGCCAGAAGCTCCTGGCCCGCGACGCCTGGCGAGCCTTCTGCGCTCCCGAGCCCACCGGCCTGGAGGCGCTGCTCCGCCGCGACCTCTCCCCTCTCCCCTTCCTCGCCGGAGCTCTGCGCCGCCACCTGGAGGAGTTCCCCGCAACGTCCAACGGCCTCTCCCGTTCCGAGCGGCAGGCCCTGCGCGGGCTGGTGGGGGGGGCCGCAACCTTCGAGGAGCTGTTCCGCGCCACGCAAGCCATGGAGGAGAGGGTCTACATGGGGGACGGCTCCTTCCTTCACCTCCTGCGCGAGCTCGCCGCACCGCCCCGGCCCCTTCTCCGCCTCGAGCCGGCGCCGAACGGCTCCGTGCGCGGCCAGCGGCTGAGCCTCACCTCGACCGGGCAAGCCGTCCTGGACGGCCGCGATGACTGGGTGCGCATCCGCGGCATCGACCGCTGGCTCGGCGGCGTCCACCTGCAGGGCTCCGAGGCCGCCTGGCGGTGGGACGGTGAGGCGGGGCGGCTGGTGGCGCGGTAGGCACGCCGGAATAGCAGATCCCCTCCTCTCCGTTTTCTTCCATCAGATCTCGGAGGCAAATCCCTAATGCATCGGCACCTGGCGCGTTTCTGGATCCCCCTCTCGCTCCTCCTCCTCGCCGGTCCCGCGGCCGCGAAGCAGCAGTCGATCCTCGAGGACGAAGCCTTCCGCGACGACGCGCGGCGCGGGCTCGACCACCTGTACAACATGGACTTCGCCGCGGCGAACGCGGTCTTCGGCGAGATCGAGCGGCGTCATCCGGGCCACCCCGTCGGCCCGCTGCTCCTCGCCCTCGCGCCCTGGTGGGAGATCCAGGTGGATCCCGAGGACACCTCGCACGACGACGCCTTCTTCGACGCCATGGAGGAGGTGATCAAGCGTTGCGACCGGCGGCTGCGGGCCGACAAGAATGACATCGACGCCCTGTTCTTCAAGGCGGGAGCCTTCGCCTTCCGCGGCCGGCTCCACACCGACCGCAAGAACTGGCTGCGCGCCGCGCGCGACGGCCAGAAGGCGATGCATTACTTCGAGGAGGTCCGCAAGCGGCAACCCGACAATCCCGATCTGCTCCTCGGGCAGGGCCTCTTCAATTACCTCGCCGCGGTGGCGCCCGAGAAATATCCCATCCTCAAGCCTTTCGCCCGCTTCTTCCCCAAGGGGAACCGCGCACGCGGGCTGGAGGAACTCTCCCGGGCCGTGCAGAAGGGGACGTTCGTTCCCACCGAGGCGGCGTTCTGCCTGCTACAGATCAACTACGTCTTCGAACGCGATTACGCCACCGCCCTCCACTACGCCCGCTGGCTGCGCAACCGCTATCCGAACAACTCTCTCTTCCATGTCTACGAGGGACGTTCCTACGCCCGCCTCAACCTGTGGCCGGACGAGCGCCAGAACCTCCTCGACGTGCTGGCGCGGCATGCCGAAGGGCGGCCCGGCTATCGTGGGGACGTGACCCAGCAGGCGCTCTACGTCCTCGGCCGGGACGAGGTGAAGAGGAAGATCTACGACGACGCGCTCTCCCACCTCTCCTGGCTCGAGATCCTGCCCACGCGCGGCCGGACGGACGCCGACTACAAGGCCTACGGCCGCCTCTACCGCGGCATGGCCCTCGACGCCCTGGGCCGCCGCGAAGAGGCCCTCTACTGGTACAACCGCGCGCTGGGGGTCCGGCCACCCGACGAGGTGCGGGACAAGGCGCGGAGCTACCTCAGGGTTCCGTACCAGGGGTAGCTGGTTTCCTCCGCAACGCGTAGATCACGCCGCCCACGGCGAGCGCGATGGCGCCGGCGATCAAGTTCCGCAGGTTGGCGCTCGCCGCGAAGACGACGCACAGCAGAGCGGCGGCGATGGGGATCACCGGACCGCCCGGCAGGCGTACGGCTCCCGGCGGCAGCTTGCGCCGCAGCACGGGGACGGACAACGCGGTGCCGAAGTAGGTGGCGAGCCGGGCCACGGCCGAGAGCGTCGCCAGCGCCTCGAAGGAGCCGGTGAAGGCGAGCGGCAGGGCGATGGCCGTCTGCAGCACGATGGCCGCGGCCGGAGTGCGGTAGCGTGGGTGCAGCCGCGCCAGGAACGCCGGCCCGAAGCCGTCCCGCGCCAGGGCGTAGAGATAGCGCGGCCCGGAGAGCACCGTATTGCTGTTGGTGCCGAGAATCGAGATCACGCCGCCTACCGTCATCAACAAGCCGCCCCAGGGGAGGAACCGCGCGGCGGCATCGGCCAGCGGGGTCTTCGCATCGACGACGCCGGGGAGCGTTCCCAGGGCCACCCACTGCACGCCGGTGTAGATCAGGGTCACGATGACGATCTGCACGATGAGGGCGAACGGCACGTCCCGGCGCGGGTTCTTGAACTCGCCCGCCGGCGCCGCCGTATTCTCGAACCCCGCGTAGGCGAAGAGGAGAAGCAACAGAGCGTCTCCAAAGGTCCCCGCGTCCGGTTTTGGCTCCACCGATGTCGCCAGACTCCGGGATACGAAGAAGAGACCGACCGTGATGAAGATGAGCAGCGGCAGGGTCTTGGTGACGGCCAGGAAGACCGCCGTGCGGACTCCCGATTTGACGCCGACCACGTTGATGGCGGTCAGCGCGAGCACGGGCAGGATGATCGCGAGGGTTCGTCCCCATCCCTGATTGGCGGCCGGCCACAGATAGCCGAGCGCGCGGGCGAAGCCCACCGACAGCGAGGAAACCGAGGAGACGCGCGCCAGCCAGGTCATCCAGCCCACCTCGAAGCCGACCAGGGGACCGAACGCCTCGCGGGTATACACGTAGGCGCTCCCCGGCCGGTCGAAGTAGCTCGCCGCCTCCGCGAAGCAGAGCACCAGGAGCAGCACGGCCAAGCCCGCCAGGGCCACCGCGCCCACGCTCGCCGCGCCCAGGATGGCGGCCGCCCCGGCCGGCAGCAGGTAGACGCCGCTGCCGATGACGTCGTTGATCGAGAAGCCGACGATCTCCCACCGGGAGACCACCCGGCGCATGCCGAGACTTCGGGGTGTAGCAAGAGGATCGGATGCCATGTCTCAGACCTCGATTCGCGCGCCCGCCGTCTCCGGCAGAGTCCATACCCAGACGCCGGCGAGCGCGGCGAAGCCGGCGGCGAGCGCCACACCTCCCGCCAGGCCCCATCGCCCGGCCACGCCGGCGATCACCAGCGGCGCCACGAACTGCACGCCCCGGCTGAGGTTCATGATCACCGACATGGCGGCGCCGCGGACCCGCGTCGGAAAGAGCTCCGAAAAATAAGGTCCGTAGCAGGACCACGTGCCGGTGCCTACGCCGGCGATGAACATGCACGTGAGGCCCACGCCGGGACGCGACGCGAGGACGTCCCAGAACAGGGTCACCATGACCAACCCGGCCGCCGTGATGCCGCAGTAGATGGCGAAAGACCGGCGCCGGCCGATGACGTCCGAGATCCACCCGAACGTCAGGTAGCCGAGCAGCGAGCCGGCGACGAAGGTCAGCGTCCACCAGCCGGAGCCGAAGATGGAGAGCCCCCGCTCCTTCTGCAGATAGCGCGGCAGCCAGACGACGGCGAACCAGTAGGCGGACATGTTGAAGATGGTCAGCACGAAGGCGCGGATGAACAATCCCGCGAGATCGGCGCCGACGAGCTGCGCCAGGATGGGCCGGCGGGCGTGCGGCACGTCCACCTCACCCGCGCGCAGCCGCCGGCGGTGTTCCATCCACAGGTCCGACTCCGGCAGCCATTTCCAGACGAGGAGCAGGAGCAGGATCGGAGCCGAGGAGATCAGGAAGACCGTCCGCCAGCCGACCGCGGGCGCCAGGAACGAGCCGACGATCGCCGCCAGCCCGAGCCCCGCCGGAGCGCCGGTCTGCGCGATGGCGCCGTAACGCCCGCGCAGCGGGGGGGGGAACGTCTCGCCGAGCATGGCCTGGCCGGCGCCCCAGGTGCCGCCGATGCCCAGGCCCGCCAGCGCCCGGGCGGCGATCATGCCGCTCGCGCCAGAGGCCAGCGCGCACGCGGCGTTGCCGAGGGAGAACGCCGCGATGGAGATGGCGAGCGAGGCCCGGCGTCCGAAGCGGTCGCTCATCCAGCCGAAGAGCAGCCCGCCGATACCGCTCATGCCGATGCCGACGCCTGTCAGCCAGGCAAGGTTCGACTCCGCAAGGCCGAACTCGTCCTGGATCGGCTGCAGCACGAACGAGAGGAGCATCAGCGAGTAGAAGCCCGTACACCAGGCTCCCCACGCGAAGGCGAGGATCCAGAGATGCACCCCGACCGGGCGTTCATGGTCGCTGAGGCGCGCCGGCGCTGACTCCTGGAGGGTCTGCAAAGCGCGGGAATCCTACACTGAAATCGTCGTCCTCCCGTGAAGGGAACAACGCCTCCGTTACCTCACGTTGAACCCCATGCCATGCGTCCCGTCCTCTCTCTCCTTGCCCCCTTCTTCCTCCTCGCCGCCGGCGCGGTCACGGCCCAGTACGATCCGCGGCCGGAGCTGCTGCGGCTGATCAACGCCGAGCGGCAGAGGGTGGGCGCGCCGCCGTTGCGCCTTTCGCCGGCGCTCACCCGCGCCGCCGGGGAGCACGCCGCCCAGATCGCCGCGCGCGGCCGGCTGCAGGCCGGCTCCAGCGAGGAGATGTGGCAACGGCTCCGGCGCGCGGGCTACGACGCCCACTCCTGGACGGAGAGCCTCAACACTTCGCCGGGCGACGCGGCGACCGTCCTGCGCAACCTGCGGCGAGGCGATGCGGAGAGCTTCCGCCGCCTGCTGGCTTCAGAAAACCGCGACCTGGGAATCGGCGTCGACCGGCTGCGCGGATCGCCGCTCTACATCTTCCTCGCCGCCGTACCGCAGGCGGATTACTTCTCCCGCGGCACCACCGGGATCCGCGATCTCGACCAGGCGCACGCCGAGGTCCTGGCGCGCGTCAACGAGGCCCGGAAGAAGGCCGGGCTGGCGCCGCTGCGCTCCAACTCGCGCCTCGACCTGGCGGCCCAGCGCCACGCCGAAGACATGCTGGCGCGCGGCTACTTCGCCCATGAGGACCGGGAAGGAGAGACCGTGCGCGAACGGGCGCGAGCCGCCGGCTATGATTGGCGGAACATCGGCGAGAACCTCGCCGAAAACCAGTTCTCGGTGGACGAGGTAATGTCTTCCTGGCTGCGCAGCCCCGGCCACCGCCGGAACATCCTCAATCCCGACTTCAGGGAGCTGGGCGTCGGCCTCGCCCTCGGCCGCACCGGCCGCTCCTACCGGGTGCTCTGGGTGCAGGTGTTCGGCACGCAACGATAGAGGTAGAGGAATGGAAAAGATCAACGTCGGCATCCTGATCTTCGACGGCGTCGAGGTGCTGGACTTCGCCGGACCGTTCGAGGTGTTCTCACGCACCCGCCTGACGCCGGGAGCCGAGGCGCGCAGATCCGAGGAGAGCGCGCCATTCCACGTTTTCACCGTAGCCAGGACGCGGGACCCGATCACCGCCACCGGCGCGCTGGTGGTCGTCCCCGCCCACGGCTTCGCCGATGCGCCTGCCATCGATCTGCTGGTCGTGCCGGGGGGCTTCGGCACCCGCCCGCTTCTCCACGACGAAGAGACCCTCGATTGGATCCGCAGAACCGCCGCCAGTGCGCGGCAGGTCACCTCCGTCTGCACCGGCGCGCTCCTCCTCGCCCAGGCTGGCCTCCTCGAAGGCCGGCGGGCCACCACCCACTGGGCCGCGCTGGACCTCCTGGACTCCCTCGGCGCCGGCGTCACCGTGGACCGCAGCTCCCGGGTCGTGGACGATGGCATCATCACCTCCGCGGGCGTGGCCTCCGGCATCGACATGGCCTTCCACCTCGTCGAGACCCTCTTCGGCCGCGCGGTGGCGGACGAAACGGCGCGCTACATCGAGTACAGATGGTCCGGGCGAGAGGGGGCTTGAAAAATGGCCGGCATCCTCCTTGCTAAAGCCTTCCTCAGGTCGTGAGCGGCGGGCTTTCACCCCTGAGTCCACCCCCCACATTGAGCGCGGTTCTGTCAATCTTTGACGCTGGGCCATTATGAGTCTCCAGCACTTAGATCTTGGAATTCGCGTCGTCCTGCGTTCGTTATCGTGGTACGTAGATCGTCAGGCCCTCCGAGGTCCGGCGGTCCGGCAAGGAGAATCAGATGACTGAACGATTGACGTTACCCGTCCTGCCCCTGCGGGACTTCGTCCTCTTCCCGGGCGTCACGGCGCCGATCAACGCCGGCAAGCCGGCCACGCTGCGCGCCATCGAGGCGGCGCTCAACACGCCCGACAGGCTGGTCTTCGCGGTCTCCCAGCGCGAGGACGTTCAACAGGTCACCCCCGAGGAGCTCCATACCATCGGCACGGTGGCCCGCATCGGCACGCTCCAGCGGGGACTGGCGGGGATCCAGCTCCTCCTTAACGGCGAGCACCGCGCCATCGCGATGAGGATCACGGAGTCGAACGGCTATCTCCAGGCGGTGGTGCGCGAGGCCGAGGAGATGAAACCGCTCAACGCGCAGGATCCGGCCTTCGTCGGCCTGTTCCGCGAGCTGCGCGAGCGGGCGGCCGAGCTCGGTACCAAGTCCGGCCTGCCGGAAGAGGTCGTCACCCAGGTGCTGGAGGGCGTGGACGATCCCGGCCGGCTGGCCGACCTGGTGGCCGGCTACACGGATGTGACCAAGGCCCAGCGGCAGATGTTGCTGGAGACCCTCTCCGTCGAGGAGCGTCTGCGGCGCGTGCTGGTGCACGTACAGCGGCAGCTCAGCGTGCTGGAAGCTCAGGAGGACATCAAGACCAAGGTCCAGGAGGAGCTGGGCGACCGCCAGCGCGAGATGTTCCTGCGCGAGCAGCTCAAGGCCATTCAGAAGGAGCTCGGCGAGGGGGATTCCGGCGAGGAGATGGACGACCTGCGCGAGAAGCTCGCCGGCCTCGAGCTGCCGGCGGTGGTGCGCAAGGAAGTGGACCGCGAGCTCGGACGCCTCGGCCGCATGGGGCGCGAGGCCATGGAATCGCAGGTGATCCGCACCTATCTCGAGACCATCGCCGAGCTGCCGTGGAACCAGCGCAGCCCCGAGCACCTCGACATTCCCACGGCCGCCGAGATCCTCGAGCAGGATCACTATGCCCTGGGCGACGTCAAGGACCGCGTGCTCGAATTCCTCGCCGTCCGCCAGCTCCGCCAGGCTGAAGAGGAGGCCCGCAAAGCGGATGCAGCCGCCGAGGCGACCGCCGCCACGGACGGCGAAGAGAAGACGGAGACCGCCGCCGCGCCGGAAACCGGCGAAGAGAAGACGGTCACCGCCGAGGAGAAGCGGAAGGCCAAGGGCCCGATCCTGCTCTTCGTCGGCCCGCCTGGCGTCGGCAAGACCTCCGTCGCCAAGTCGATCGCGCGCGCCATGGGGCGCGAGTACGTGCGCGTCTCGCTCGGCGGCGTGCGCGACGAGGCCGACATCCGCGGCCACCGGCGCACCTACGTCGGCGCCATGCCCGGCCGCGTCATCCAGGGCATGCGGCAGGCCGGCGCCAAGAACCCGGTCTTCCTGCTCGACGAGGTCGACAAGCTCGGCGTCTCCTTCCAGGGCGATCCGGCGAGCGCGCTGCTCGAGGTGCTCGATCCGGCGCAGAACGATACGTTCACCGACCACTATCTGGGCGTGCCGTTCGACCTCTCGGAGGTGCTGTTCATCGCCACGGCGAACTTCATCCAGAACATTCCGGGTCCCCTGCTCGACCGCATGGAGGTGGTGCTGTTCTCCGGCTACACAGAGCGCGAGAAGCTCGCCATTGCCCAGCGCTTCCTGCTGCCGCGGCAGCGCGAGGAGAACGGCTTGAAGCCGGAGCAGATCGCCATCGGCGACGCGGCGATCTCCGAGATCATCACCGGCTATACCCGCGAGTCCGGCGTGCGGCAGCTCGAGCGCGAGCTCGGCAGGCTCTCCCGCAAGGTGGCGCGCAAGATCGCCGCGCGTGAGGTCGAGCGGGTGGAGGTCGACGAGGCCAAGGTGCGCGAGCTGCTCGGCCGGCCGAAGGTCCACCCCGAGCGGGCGGCGGGCGAGGACCAGGTGGGCGTCGCCACCGGCATGTACTACACGCCGACCGGCGGCGACATCATGTTCGTCGAGGCCTCGACCATGAAGGGCAAGGGCGAGCTGGTGCTCACCGGCCAGCTCGGCGACGTGATGAAGGAGTCGGCCCGCGCGGCCTGGACGTACGCCCGCTCGCATGCCGAGCCGCTCGGCATCCCCGCCGAGTGCTTCGAGCGCGACGTGCACGTCCACGTGCCGGCGGGCGCCATTCCGAAGGACGGCCCCTCGGCGGGCGTGACGATGGCCACCGCCCTGGTCTCGGCTCTCTCCGGCCGGCCGGCGCGGTTCGACCTGGCCATGACCGGCGAGATCACCCTCTCCGGCCGGGTGCTGCCCATCGGCGGCGTCAAGGAGAAGATCCTCGGCGCCGTGCGGGCGGGGATCAACGAGATCGTGCTGCCCAAGGAGAACGAGGCCGATCTCGAGGACCTGACGCAGGAGGTCCGCGATACCCTGGAGATCCACCTCGCCGAAAACCTCGGCGACGTGCTCGCCTTGGCTCTTCGCGGCGCCACTTATCGCGAGGGACGCCTCCTCTTCGAGAGCCCGCAGCACGACGGCGCGTTCACCGGCGTGCCGCACTAAGGCTCAACTCCCGCGGGTTACCTCAGCCGCCGTCTCCCTTTGGAGGCGGCGGCTTTTCTTTCGGCGTGGCGGTCCTCGATCAATCGGCTTGCAGCTCGGGATGCAAGAAATGCAACCGGCCTGAGCTCTCACCGGCAAGGATCGTCGAGCCGTCAGGCGTTACCGCGCAAGCCCTGAGCTGGCCGTCCGCCGTGAAGCTCGCGACGGATCTTCCCTTCTGCAGATCCCAGATCCTGAGTGTCTGATCCTCCGACGTCGAAACGGCGTACCGCCCGCCGGGCATCAGGGCGACGCCGGTGACGTAGCCCGTATGGCCCTCCAACGGCGGGCTCACTTCTTCGCCGCTTTCCAGGTCCCAGATTCTCAGCGTCTTGTCGGCCGAGCCGGAAATTGCGCGCCGGCCGTCGGGGAATACGGCGACCGCCATCACCCAATGCTCGTGACCCCTCAGGACGCGGAGCTCCTCACCGCTGTCCAGGTCCCACGTCTTGAGAGTGCCGTCGTGAGAAGCGGAGATCATGCGAGACGAGTCCGGCGTCACCGCGACCGCCCTGATCCAGCCGTGGCCATGACGAGCTCGATGCCCGTTGACATGGCGCCCGCTGTAGGTCGCCAGCTCCCAGATCTCGAGCGTCTGGTCCCAGCAACCGGTCACGGCACGCCTGCCATCGGGCGTCACCGCCACGGCGGAGACGCCATTGCGGTAGCCTGCCAAGACCTTGAGCTCGGCTCCCGTCTCCAGGTCCCACGCGCGGAGCGCATTGTCGTCGCCGCCGGAGAGCACTTGTTTTCCGTCAGGCGTCACCGCTACCGCATTGACCCAGGCTTCGTGCCGGCCCAGCGTACGCAGGAGCTCGCCGTTCTTCACGTCCCACACCTTGATAGCTCTATCGCGCGAAGCCGTGACGGCCAACCGGCCGTCGGGCGTCAACGCAATGGAATTCACCCACTGGCTGGGCCCCCTGAGGGTCTCCACGGGCTGGGTCTTGCGATTCCACGCCTTCTCGAGGTCCCACAGCTTGAGGGTCTCGTCGTCCGAGGCCGAAACCGCGTGGCCGCCGTCAGGCGTGACGGACACGGCGGTAACAGACCAATCGTGGGCATAGACCTGGACTGAGCCCCTCTCGCTCTGCAGATCCCACATCCGCATCGTGATGTCGTCGGAGCCGGAGAGCGCGCGCCGGCCATCGGGCAGGAGCGCTATCGTCCTGACCGGGGCGGTATGACCGCGAAGGGTCCGCAGCTTGGAGCCCGTTTCGATGTCCCATACCTCGAGCGATTTGCCGCTGGCTGCGACCGCGATCCCGTCGGAGGTCGCGGCCAACGCCCGGACTTCTCCACTGCGGCGGCCATGGCGAGAAAAGGTGCGTCCATCGGCGAGCCCCTCGGTGTTCCAGACTCTGAGAGCCCCGTCCCGCGAAGCCGAGATTGCGCGTGCCCCATCGCCGGTGATCGCCAGGGCGGTGACGGGCTGGACGTACCCCAGGAACCGCGGCTCGCCGAGCGTCTCCAGGTTCCATGCCAGCAACCTTTGATCCTCGGCGGCAGAGACCGCGCGGCGGCCGTCGCCGCTGAGCGCCACCGCGGTCACGGCGCCTGTATGGCCCTTGAGGGTGCCGAGCTTTCTGCCTTCTTGCAGCGGGGCCCAAACGAGGAGCGAACCATCTTCGGTGGAGGAGATCGCGACCCGTCCGTCAGGCGTCAGAGCGACGGCGTTGCGGGCTGAGTAGTCGCCCAACGAGGCTGACGGCTCGTTCGCGGTCCTGTTCCACACCTTCACCGTTCCGTCTCCCGAGCCAAAGACAAAGCGCTGGAGATCAGCCGCGACGGCGGCCGCCGAAATGCCGATGAACGGCAGCGATGGCTCGCCTGGATGCCTCAGGCTCCGCGTGAGCGGGCGCAGCCAGGACGCGCCCTTCCACCGCCGGGCCTGCTCCAGCATGGACCTCACTTCGCCGGTCCCCGGCATCAAGCGGCCGAGGAGTTGCGCGGCCAGTTGCTCCTTCTCCCGGCTCAGCAGCGGCGCGGCCAGAAGCAACGCACCCTGAACCGATCGCAACTGAGCATCGTCAGGCATGAGCGCATAGTCCGCGATCAGGGCGGTGACGTCCGTGGCCTCCAACTTGGCCTCGATCCAGTCGAAATCGAGCAGCAGCCTCCGCGCCTCCTTCGCCCGCCCGGCCTCCACGAGGTGATACGGCAGCTCGCGAAAGGCGCGATCCTGATCGGTTTGCCACGGCGGAGCAGCCCCGCCGCCGGAGGCGACAGAAAGAAAATACTCGGCGATCTGGCCGTGGGCTTTTCGATACTCGCTACCGGGCTTCCTCTTTGCGGCCTCGGTTCCGAAGTAGCGTCCCGCGACGGTCAGGCGGAGTTGGTCATGGTAGAAGTCGATCCGTCCCGGGCTGTCCGCGTCGCCCCGCGGCCGCAGATAGAACTCGAGGGCACAGTAGAGCTCAGCCCAGTGCAGGGTTCCGAAGCCGCTCAGATTGCGTTCGATCAGCCCGAGGATCTCCGATTCGAGCATTCCTGACCGCGCCACCGCGAGCCAGCTCAGGACAGGCTTGACTCTATCGAGCCTGTGCTCGGGCTCGAGCCGATCCAGAACCTGCCCGAAAAGCGCCTTCAACGTGGGCGGCAACCGGTCGAGGCGTTCATCCAACTCCTCCAGCCTGCCGAACAAGCACAGCTCCTCGAGGGCGACGGCGAGGTAAAGCGGCAACGCCGCGTCGCGACGCCTGCGGCAATCGAGGAGCCGCCGTTGCTGGTCCTCGGTGAGCTTCTTGGCTCGCAGCGTGAGCCGCTCGGTAATCAAAGCCTTTCGATCGTTCTTCGGCAGCACCGGCACCTCGAGGATCGATTCTTCCGATACGCGCTTGGACAAAGCATCGAGACAATCGCCGGGCAGGGTGCTGACGATGAGCCGCGCGTTCTCCGGCACATACGTCGGCAGCCAGTTCATCTCATGGCTGCGGCCGGCGGGATCGAGCTGGTTCAAGGCATCGATGAAGAGCACGACCCGGCGGTGGCCGGCGGCCTTGGCCAGGAAGGTCGGCAACAGGGTCTGAAAACTCTCCGGATCGGTCGGCAAGGCTTCGTCCACAGCGCACTCGCGGCGGAGCATTTCGCAAAGGTAAAGCACCACCTGAGTCGGGTCTGAAGATTCCGGCGCCGAGCCGATGAAAAACGGCAGCACCAGAGCATCGGGTTGCTCCTTTCGAACCTGGAGCACGCATTGGGCCATCAAGGCCGACTTGCCTGAGCCGGGTGGGCCGGTGACCACGAGCGCCTCCCTCCGCTCCCCGCCGCGCACGTAGGCGCTCATCCGACCGAGCGATCGCCGCCGGCCGAAGAACAGGCGGGTGCGCTCGCGCAGGAAGGCCTCGTGATAAGCACCTTGCCGCGCGAAGGGATCCACCGCGGCTCGAGCGCTTTCGAAATGGGGCTCGATAGCTGCCCATAAATCGCCGTAGACTGTCTCGCCGAAATCCTCCAGCCGAGACAAAACAACAGCGCCCTGGCGAAGCACGGCCGCCCGGGCGCTGTCGCCGAGCTGCTGCAATTCCTCTCGCGTGATGACGCCGTCCTCTTCGGCATCGCGAACGGCCTGCCTGTCCTCCTCACGCAGCAAGCTCAGGTCGATGCGCAACCCGGCGTACTCGACCTCGTACTCCCGCACGACGGCCCTCCCCTCGCGTCCCGCCACGCGGAGGGCCTCCTTCAGGCTCTCCAACCTCTCGCGGCGGGACTCGTCTTCTTCGACGAAGTCGGCTCTGAAGTTCCTGTCAGGCGCGGGAGCTGGAAATTCCGGATGCTGGGTCAGCCCCGGCTTGCGAAGGTACAACAAGGCGTGCATGCCGGAATGATCCGGATGAAAAGCCCCATGGTGGATCTCGCGGGCGGTGATTGAATCACCGGCTTCCGCGAGTCCGGCGGCCTCCCAGATTTCGATCAGCCTTTTCTTCACGCCCTCGGACACGGCGCGGTCCTTGCGCAGCCGGTAGCGCGGGAACGCCGCCGTCTCGTCAAGCTCGTACCACTCCGCAACGAAGGCGCGATCGCCTGCTCTTTCGAAGACGTCCGACCGGATCTCTTCGGGCAGGGATATCCACCCATAACGGTCGCCCAGCAGGGAGATGAAGAAGGGACGGCAACGGTCGATCTCCCGCAGGCAAAGCGAAGGTGAAAGGCCCTTGGCGGACTCTTCCTGGGTGATGCCCCATCGAAGATCGATGGCAACGAAATCCGCACCTCGCCTCATACACTCGCTGAGCAGCCGGGGAAAGACCTTGCGTGTCAGATGGTCCCGCTCTGCATGCATGTCGCGGAAGGTCGAGGAGACGAATACACGAATGCTCTCCATGGCGCTCCCGGTTCATCGAACGCGCTTTTGCAGCGCGGCAATTATATATACGGAGAAAAAAGAAAGAGGAGTCGCGGAGCACGCGGGCGACTCCTCCATAAAGCCGTCCCTCCGACGGCCGAAACCGACTCCAACAACTGCCTCTCCTCCCTCAACACTCCTTCTCGGGCGGGCGGTACGAGGCGGCCGCCGCCAGGTCCCGAATGGCCGGCTGGATGCTGTCGTTCAGCACGCACTCGATGATGGAGCGCACCTCCGTCGCTACGTCCATCTCCTTCTCGCCCAGAAGCATCGCGGTTTCCTCCGCGGGCACGGGCAGCTTCGCGTGCATGGCCAGGAGGCGAGAGCGGATGGCGTCCAGCTCCTCGACGATCCGCTGCAGCTCCGCTTGGGCGGCGGCCTCGGCTTCGGTCACTCGCCCCTCCTCAGCCTCAAACCACCCTCACCTTGCGCTGCACCCTTCCCGCGCCGGATCCGGCGGCGGATATCGCTTCCAGCAGGCGAAACGACCGTTCTCCGAGGTCCCAAAGCCGGCGCGTCACCTCCAGGCATTGCGGGCAGCCGGTCAGCAGGTGGCGAACGAGCTCGCGAACTTCCGACCGCTTGAGCTCGCCGTGCATGAAGCGCCGCAGATCTTCCGCGGGAGGGTGCGCAGGGTCAGCGGGCTCCATGCCCCTCCTCCACCTCGTGCGGCCTCCCCGCCAAACCGGCTGGATAGCGATAGCCCAACACCAGGGCCTGGAGCCAGTGGGTGGCACAGTCCACGGCCTGCGGACCGCCGACCTTCTCCAACTCCTGGAAGAGGCGGTACCACTTCCTTTCCAGGCTTACGGTGGAGCCGAAGACGAGCTCGTCGAGCCCGGCTCCCAGGGCCAGTGACAGCCGGATCAGCTCGGGAACGCTCACCCGGGCCACTCCGCGTTCCAGCTTGGAGAGGCGTCCGGGATCGATTTCCGCCCGGCGGGAGAGCTCGCGCTGCTTCCATCCCCTTACCTCGCGAAGTTGCGTCAATCGAGAACCAAAGGCTTCCGCGAGCTCCTCCGCAGGCACTTCCGGCTCTTCCAGCGCTGTAGAGCGAGCATCCATGCGCAGCATCATGAGCGTCATAGGAAAGCGCTGTCAAGAGATTACGGCGAGTTTGTAGCTTGAACATCCGAATCGTTCAGTTGGACCACAAATGACGCCGACGGGGACTCCCGGCGTTGTCTGAGCGTCAATTTCCTGCCGATTTCCGTCGGCGTGCTCAAAAAAGTCGTGTCCGAAAAGAACCTGACCAGGCTTCAACTTGACCGACTGGGGGCACAATGTAGCTGAAAGGCGCAACCCTGGAGGTAAACCAAGGCGCACCTTTCGGTGGATCCGTGGTCGGCGGCCCAATTCCGGTCCCGCGCGAGCCACGGCAAGGAGGAGGGATGAGTATGTCCTGTCGAGAAGGAAAAAACCGTGTTAGGAACGCCGTCGCGCTGGTGGCAGTGCTCGCCCTGGGTCTGGCTGCTCCAGCCAGGGCTGCGGGTTGGGGCGGGTGGGGTGAGGGGCGAGAGCTCGTGAGAGAGTTCCTCTCACGAGTGCTAGATTCGCTGGGCCCCACCCCAAACGCAGGTGCGTCCCTGAAGTGCGACGACGGTCTGCACATTGATCCTAATGGCGGCGGCTGTCACAAAGCTGCTGGCGGAAGCGGCCTGCCCGATCTTCCTCCAGCGGGAACCAAGAAGCCGGTCAGCACTTCATCCAAAGGGCGGTTCTGAAATCCGGCGCGGGGAGGAGGATCTTCCGGGGGCGGTGACGCCGTCCCGTCCCCCGGGGGTTTCCCCAGATGTGTCCTTGTGAGACAATCTTGTAGTGTTGACATGATTTGCGGTTCCGTCAGGAGAGGTCCCTGATGATTCATCTCGGGAAGGGAGAAGTTGAGGATTTCCTCGCCGGCCGGTTGGAGGCGGCTGCCAGACGCCGCGTCCTCCTCCACCTGTTGAGCGGTTGCTCGCCATGCCAGCGGCGGATGACGGCTCTGGCGAAACCGCTCCTGGAGGAGGAGCCCTGGACATCGGCGAAGCCGGTGGCCGAGGAGCATTACGACGAGGTGCTCGTGCGGGCGTCCATCACCGCGCGGTCCTTCCTGCGCCGTTGGCGTAAAGAGGCAGCGAAGCTCGAACGAGCCCTGATTCTCCTCGACCAGGCCCCAGCCGGACTCGGGGATGAGAATTTCCCGGTGCGCCAGGCTCAGGCACTCCACGGTTGGCCGTTGTGCGAAGCCCTACTGCGGAAAAGCTACGAAGTGCGCTTCAGCGATCCCAAGCGGATGCTGAATTTGGCGGAGGACGCAGCAGCGGTTGCCAAGCACATCAGGCCGGATAAATACCCTTGGCCCGGTTTTGTCTCTGACCTCCGAATACAGGCATTCGCGGAATTGGGCAACGCCTATCGCGTCAACGACCGGCTTTCCGAAGCCGACGCGGCGTTCAAACAGGCGCGCGAGTACCTGGAAGAGGGCTCGGCCGATCCGTTCTTGTTCGCCAGAGTCCTCGATCTGGAAGCCTCTCTGCGGAGAGCCCAACGAAGGCTTGAGGACGCCCTTCCACTGCTCGACCAAGCTCACCACCTCTACCGCGAAGCCGGAGATCTCCACCTGGCAGGAAGAGCGCTGATCTCCAAGGGTTTCTGCTCGCATTACCGGGGACAGCCTCGCGAGGCCGTGAAGCTCTTCGAAGAGGGTCTGGATTTACTCGAACCTGGCCGAGATCGTCAGCTCGAGAATTCCACGGCCCTCAGCATCATCTATGCCCTGGCCGACTGCGGCGAGTATCGCAAGGCCAGCCGCCTTCTCCTGCGAAGTGGCTTGCGCGAGGCTTTCGGGTCCGAGCCGCTCAGCCTCCTGAAATTACGAGGCGTGGAGGGCAAGATCCACGCCGGGCTTGGCCGGCAGGCGCGGGCCGAGCGCGCCTTTCAAGAGGTGCAGCAGGAGTTTTTACGGCACGGACAGATCTATGACGCCGCGCTCGTCGGTCTGGAGCTGGCGGCCCTCTGGCTACGGCAAGGCCGCGCCGCGCAGGTGCAAGAGTTGGCCGAGGAGATGCACGCGGTCTTCGAAGATCTCGGCGTGCAGTTGGAGGCGGCGCGAGCGCTCCAATTCGTGCACGAGGCCTGCCGCGTGCAGGCGGTCACCGTGTCGATGATCGAGCGCGTGCGGACGTTCCTCGAGCGGCTTCCCTGGCAGCCCGGGTTGCGTTTCGAGCCCGCGCTCTTCGCTCCCTAGCCGTTGGTCCCGGGAGTCCTCTGGGGGAGCAGGCCGAGCCGGAGCAGGAGGTCGATGACCCTGCGGTCGAATTCCTCCGCCTCGGTGGGCGGCGCTTCGGCGGGCTCCTCGGAGTTCAGGTATGCCGAGCGAAAGAACTCCGTCCAGTCCAGCTCCAGCGCATCGATGATCTGGAGCAGGTGGCCGAGCGTCATCGTGATCTTGCCGTTGAGGACCTTCTGGTAGACGGAGTTGCCGACACCCATCTTCTTCTCGAGAGAGCGGATGGAGACACCCTGACGCTTGATCTCCTGGTGCAGGAGGTCGGCCAAGCGCTGAGCCTCGCGCTGATCGCGCTCGCGATTCACGGCTCGCGAGTATACAGCACCTCAGGCGGCAATTGTCGCCTGAGATTCCGCATCCAGCTGGAGAGGCTGCAACCAGCCGTTTATTTAAGTCGATGCCACAAATGAAACCGGTCGATGAGGCGTTTACAAGCCGGCGGATAGAATCGCCAGGTGCCTCATAGCGTTTCCCTGATCACCACGATCGCCGCTGCGTTCGGGCTCGCCCTGATCCTGGGGTTCATCGCCGTACGTTTGAAGCTGCCGGCTCTCGTCGGCTATCTGATCGCCGGCGTCATCATTGGCCCGGCCACGCCCGGCTTTGTGGCCAATCTCGAGCTTTCCCACCAGCTCGCCGAGATCGGGATCATGCTGCTGATGTTCGGCGTCGGGCTGCACTTTTCGCTGGACGACCTGCTGGCGGTCCGCCGCATCGCCGTGCCCGGCGCGATCGTCAAGATCGCGGCGGCCACGGCGCTCACCATCGCGGTCACGACCCTGTGGGGCTGGAGCTTCGGCGCGAGCCTGGTGCTCGGCCTCGCGCTCTCCGTGGCGAGCACGGTCGTCCTCCTCCGGACGCTGGAAGATCGCGGCGTTCTCAAGTCCCTCAACGGCCGCATCGCCGTCGGCTGGCTGGTCGTGGAGGACCTGGTCATGGTCCTCCTCCTCGTGCTGTTGCCGCCCCTCGCGGGATGGCTCGGGGGCGATCCGGGCGTGGCCGCGGGAGGCAGGAGCTTGCTGACGACGCTCGCGCTCGCGCTCGGCCGGGTCACCATCTTCGTCGTCTTCATGCTCGTCGTCGGCCGCCGCGCCTTCCCCTGGCTGCTCTGGCAGGTGGCGCGCACCGGCTCGCGGGAGCTCTTTACGCTGTGCGTGATCGCGGCCGCGGTAGGAATCGCGTACGCCGCCTCCGTGCTCTTCGGCGTTTCCTTCGCGCTCGGGGCCTTTTTCGCCGGCATGGTCCTCGGAGAATCCGCGCTGAGCCACCGGGCCGCCGACGAATCCCTGCCGCTCAGGGATGCCTTTTCCGTGCTGTTCTTCGTGTCCGTTGGAATGCTGTTCGATCCGGCGATGCTGATCCGCGAGCCGCTGCGCGTGCTCGTCGTCGTCGCCATCATCATCCTCGGCAAGTCGCTGGCGAACTTCCTGATCGTCCTGGCCTTCCGCTACCCGCTGAACACGGCGCTCACGGTATCGGCAGGGCTGGCGCAGATCGGCGAGTTTTCGTTCATCCTGGCGAGCCTGGGAGTTTCCCTGAAGCTCCTGCCCGTCGAAGGCCAGAGCCTCATTCTGGCCGGAGCGCTCATTTCGATCGCGCTCAATCCACTGGTGTTCCACGCCATCGAGCCCGTGCAAGGCTGGATTCGCTCCCGCTCGAAGCTCGCCCGTGCCCTGGAGCGGCCCGGAGATCCGCTCGCCGAGCTGCCGATGACTATCGACCAGGATCGCCTCACCGGGCACGTCGTCCTCGTAGGCTATGGCCGCGTCGGCCAGCGCATCGCCGACGCGTTGCTCGAACGCGGCCATTCCCTGGTGGTGGCCGAGCAGAACCGGGAGCTCGTCGAGCAGCTCCGCGCACGCGGCATACCGGCGGTTTCCGGAGACGCGTCCGATCCGGCGGTGCTCATTCAGGCGCACATCGCCCGCGCACGTATGCTGGTGATCGCCACCCCGGACACCTTTCGCGCGCGCAAGATGCTCGAGATCGCGCGCACGCTCAAACCGGACACGGCCACAGTAGTGCGCACCCATAGCGACGAGGAGGCGGCGCTGCTCCGGAAGGAGAAGGCCGGCGAGGTGTTCATGGGAGAGCACGAGCTGGCGCTCGGCATGACGCGCCATGTGCTCCAAGAGCTCGCAGGCGAACCCCGCGAACGAGAGGAAGCAGACGTCCCGCCACCCGCTACGAAGTGCTGAGGTATGTGTACACCGTCGCGTCGGCAGCCTTCTGCGTGGCGTTGTAGAGCAGCACCCGGTAGCGCGGGAATCCTAGCCGGAACGTCGCGGATTCGGAGCTGAACAGCCCCGCCTGCGACGGACGGATGGGAGCCTCGGCGCGCAGGCCGAGCTGCAGGACTCCGTACGTCCGCAGCGCGGTGGCGACCTCCGGCACGTCGGGAACGAGCACGACGCCGACGGCGCCAGCCCGAGCGCTGCCCTGCAGGTTACCCGACAAGCTCAAGGTCACATGCGTGAAGCCGTCAGTCTCGATCGTTCCCGCGTCGGTCAGATGATCGGTGTCGGACAGCTCGGCAGGGGAGACGAGCGCCTTCTTCGTCGCGAACCGCGTCTGGGGGATCGGCTCGCTGACGACCACCCGCCCGGCGATCTGCTGCGTCTCGGGGAAGTTGGTGACGACGACGGCTTGTGGAGCGTCTGCGACGAGCGGCCGGTTCCAGCTCGTGAAAGCCGCAAGCGTGGCCACGGCGGCGGCGAGAAAGACGTATGGACGCATGGGGACCTCCGTCTGCGGGAATGCGAACCGGCCTGGCAGGTCATCTGCCAGGCCGGAAAGGACCTGCCGAAGCGGTTTTACAGACTCCAGGAGAGGCCGGCGGCGAACTCGCGGCTCGAGAGGTCGATCTTGCCGAAGCCCTCGAAATCGCCGCTCAGCTCGTCGTCAACCTGTATCCAGCGGCCCTCGACGAAGAGCGAGAAGTGCGGGGTCACGGGGATGTCGAGACCCGCCAGGCCGTAATAGCCGAAGGCGACGCCCTCCGACTCCAGGGTGGCCGAGAAAATCTCCCGCGAGGGCGTACCGAAGTCGATGAAATCACCGGACTCCTCGAGCCGCCAGGGGTAGGCACCGGCGCCGGCGCCTAGATAAGGCTGCACCGGGGCGGTCGGTGGGGTGACATAGAACAGCAGCCCGAGGGTTCCGGAAGCGATGTCCAGCGTCGTGTCGTGCCGGATGCGGTCGCCGAAGTTGTCTTCGAAGTCGCGGTAGGAGTTGGTGGCATCCCCCTCGAAGAAGGTACCGGAAAACATCAGGCTCAGGCGGTCACCCAGCGGCAGCAGATAGTCGAGCCCGAACGAGATGTTCTCGAAGTCGTCGATGGAACCGGTGAAATCGGCCTCCTTGTCGCGCCAGTAGTCCGAATCTCCTTCCGGCATGAAGTCTCCGAAATGGATGCGGAACGCGTCTTCCCGCCCGCGATAGTAGGGGCGGCCGTGTTGGGCAAAAGCCGGCGCCGCCAGAATCAGCAGCCCGGCCAGGGCCATCATCACTCGCGTCGTTTTGACAGTCATTGTCTCTCTCTCCTTTTGACAACCCACGCCGGCCTGATTGAGCAACCGCAATGCCAAGCGGTCATCAACCTGGATGACGAGCCCGGAAAGCCTTTCGTTTCAAGAGTTGCCGCAAGCGGGGCGCCGCCGAAAGACGCCCGGAGGGCCGGCCTCGCTGGAGGACGGAGGCCGGTTCCGGCGAGGACGATGAATGAAAAACCAGACAGTAGTTCCGCGGGAGTTCTTTGTAGGGGCGGGGC
>JBIOVX010000092.1:0-53339 GCA_044868005.1 Thermoanaerobaculia bacterium
ATCCGGGTAGTAGGTTCCCCGCAGCTCGAACTGGACCACGCCGCTGCCGAAGGTGAAGCGCAGGCCGCCGCCCGCCGTGTCCTCGAAGTCGCTGGGCTGCCAATAGGAGCCGAAGAGAGCCAGGTCCGAGGCCGCCGCAGGTACGGTGGTGAGGAGGAGGGCCAGGATCGAGAGGAAGACGATTCTCCGCATGTTTGCACTCTCCCATTCCGAAACGTCGTTGCGCATACGTCCCGACGCTTAGGCAAGATCTGTGCCCTGTGGAAGGCGCCGTTACAACGCCGTAGCGATCTCGAGGATCTGCGCCGTATGCCGCGCCTCGTGGCCGCCGACGAACGCCATCCACTGATAGAGGTTCAACACGCCGAAGACAGGGTGGGGCCGCGGGTGTACGACCTCGCCCAGAGCCAGGCCGTCCCCGGAGAGGATCGCCTCCCGGAACGCCTGCCGCGCGGCCTCCAAGGCAGCCCACGCCGCCGCTGCGTCGAGCCCGCCCCGAGGCTGCGCCGCCTCGGACGCTGTGACGGTATAGCTACGATCGACGAGCCTGGCCAAGTCCAGGCTGGCGAGGATCGGAGTCGTCTCCGTTTCCGCGCCGAGCCTCCGCTCCCGCGCCTCGGCCAGGCGGACCGTGAAGAGGCGTGTGATCGAGGCCTCGACCAGGGAGAGGTGCTCCAGGATCTCGGCGACGGACCAGCGGCCAGGAGCTGGCGGCTGCTCGCGCTGGCTTGCAGGGATGCGTTCGACGGCGGCGCGGAGCGCCTCCCGTTGGGTGTCGAGGTACTGCAGCAGCTCTGCCGTTCGGGGATGCACGGGCCGGATCATAGCCCCTTGGCGTTTCTTCTTGTAAGTCTCTGAAAAATAAGCTTTTAGAAGCCGCCGATTCCGCGAAATCAGCCATTTATTCCGCGAAATGAGTCATTGATTCCGCGGTAGGAGTCACTCATTCCGCGAAATGCATGGGCCACTCCGCGGAACCAACCAGTGATTTCGCGGGGCGAGTGACTGGTTCCGCGGAGCGCATGGAGCATTCCGTGAAATGAGCGCGGCGAATCGCGAAACCAATGACAGGTTTCGTGGGAGAGCCGACGCGTTCCGTGGAATCACCGACGGAAATCCCGGAATGAGAGGCCCATTCCGAGATTCTGGCCCCGCCTTAGAGCGCCAAGATCTCCGCGGAGCCGGATTCGGTGTCATAGACGGCGCAGGTGGCCCGTCCTTTCCACCCCATGATCTCGCCGGGATTGAGCCAGAGGCAAGAGCCGAACCGCTCCTCGTGCACCTCGTGCGTATGGCCTGAGAAGACCGCATCGTAGTCGCCGGTCCGAGCCAGGGCCTTGCCGTAGAGCGGATAGTGGGTGACGGCGATCTTCGCCGAGCCAAGCGTGAGCTCCGCATGGGGACCATGCACCTTGAGGTTCGTCCGCTCGGCGGCGATGCGGGAGATCGTGAGCGGATCGCCGTCGCCATTGCCGAAGACGCAGTGCACCTCGCCCGGAAAGGCGCCCAGCACGCGGGCGGGAATTGGCGAGCAGAAGTCGCCGCAGAAGATCAGCGTCGTGATCTGCCGGCGCGAAAACTCCGCCAGGGCCTGCTCGAGGTTCTGCAGGTTGTCGTGGATGTCGGAAAGGATGCCGATCAGCACCTCGCTTCTCCTCAGTGTTATCGAATTTGAATCCCTGGAAGCGGAGCTTAGTCAAGAGAGCCAGCCGTGCGGAGGAGCGGAACCCGTTGCCAATGCTCTCGCAACGCCGACACGTGAGCAGTGGGCAGAGGCAGGTCTGCGACGATTTCCCGCCAAGTCGTGCGTAGTTGATCTAAGGTAATGTCGACCAGTTGCAGGGTGCGATACTTGTCAATCTGTGCATTCTCAGCAAAGCGTTCGAACCTAGACCGCTCGATGAGGCCAAACTCCTTAACTCCCGCAAGCTTGAGAGCCAGCTTGCGATCGAAACCTTCCCAAGCCACCGTCGCGATCTGATCGTAGAGTGGAGACCAACGAGCTTGAATTCTGTCGGGGTAAATTAGGGACCAGTTTTTCAGGTGAGCGTCGTTGTTGCCGCATGCAATTGTAAGAACCAAACGGCGCACCAGCTCGTCCACAGCCCCCTCACTGATAAATCTTCGAACAAGACGAGCCATTATATCATGTGTGATCTGGTCATACTTCCTTTTTGGCGGAAGGCCAACAGCCTGCGCAAAGTCCTCTTGATGGACCCGTCCTTCTGGGAGACGGTCATAGCGGCGAATCGCCAGCACCTGCGTATCGTCGGGGGCATAGCGGCGTGGAAGGCCTTCGAGGTCTTCCACTCTATGAAGGTGACACTCGGGGACCTCAAAGCCCGCAACGCGAGCCCATTTGAGCATCGAGAACTCGTTTTCAGGCAAAGAGGGGAAAGTGGTTGAGTCGAACTTCACGATCCATTCACCGGTGCTGTCCCTCGCCGGGAGAGCTAGCTTGTCGGCTTCCCGGAGCATCGAGAACTTCAGTTGAACGCCTGCAAGGGAGAAACGCAGGCCTTCGCTTACTGCTGCTGCCTCATCCTCAACCGCCGATGGGGGCGGTTCCTCTGAGATCGAGCCCGCCTCATCATCATCTAAAGCTCGGACAAAAACCGCACCGGGAAGGTCTCGGCCGACGAAGGATAGGAGCGCAAGATCGTCTCCGGCTGTGAGGCCAGCTGACTTCTCAATGACATCTCGCAACCTGCCTTCGGGAATCAAGTTGGCAAAGAAGTCGGGAAGCCCCTGTCCCTTGCGGCTGTAATGAACCCTTTCCAAGTCGTCCTCGAACTTCTGTCCGAGAACAGGTCGTGGAACGAGCTCGCGGTACGTATCAAGGAGCCGAAACTCGACGCCACCACCAGGCATTTCTGAGAGGGTGCCTATCGGATGATCGTGAAGCAGAACCTCCAGTCGGCGACTCATGCCTCGGCCCCGGCCTCTGTCAAGAGATACTCAATGGAGGGCCGGTCATTGTGATCCCAGGCAGCCATCCGTTCACTGAAGCGGCGGACCTCTGCAGTCAGGGATACGGACCTCTGCGAGATGAACCCGTCCAGGTCGCCGGCCTTCAAAAGCTCGGCCGCTTGTTTGTCGACCGCATGGCTTTTGAGGATCGGGTCGTCCGCCGCACGGGGTTCGAGCAGATCTAGGCCGGGTTCGTCCCTGCGGGATCGGAAGAGGGCAATGAGGGCATAATTTGGGATTCGTTTTTTCAAAAGACGAAGGATCGGGACACCGCTCGGGTGGAGGATGCGATTCGCCGCACTTCGTGATCCCCTCAAACCTGAACGCTTCAGGATCTTGACAAAGGCATCCTTGTCACGTTGCTCGAGCAAGCCAGGGATATCGATGGGCTCGCCACTGGTGAGATCGCGCGGCCCAAGATGGGCGAGGGCGAGCAGGACGATGCGGCTTTCGTCAGCTCGTGCATCGAAGGCCTCTGGTAGTTCAAAAGATCTTGGACGCTCCTTGTGTACCAGTCGGAGCAGTTCTTGAATGCTTTCCTCTTCGTCGTCGCTTACAGCGGCGATCCCGCGCCGACGTAGGGTCCGATCGTCGAAGCTCCCAGCACCCAAAACAGTCCTCCAGTACCAGCGCGCCAGCAGGGTTCGCGTCCGTGGACTGGGGTCTTCGTTGCGTAGGAAGAAGCGAGTAAGGACATCGAGGAGAATTGACTTCGGCAGCAAACGGAGGTGCGGGATGCCGGCGTCAGTCCGCAGGAAAGAAAGTACCCGACGTAATATAGGTAGCGCCTCAGCAACAGCGCCACTGAGAACCTGTGAGTCCTTGTCGTAGTGCTCGGCGAGCGTCCTGGTGGGATCAAGACCCCGGAGCGCAAGAAGACAGGTCAGAAGGCGGCTCTCGTCTAAGCGTCCCATTCCCGCACCCATCAGATCCTCGGATAGTTCCTGAAGTGTGGAGGGAGAGGAGCCTTGAAGGCGGCTTTCGTCGAGTCGCCCCATTCCTACACCGGCTAAATCGTCGGATAATTCCTCAAGTGTGGAAGGGGCGGGGCTTTCGCCTCCGAACAGAGCCTTGTGAACAGCAGTCCAGGCGAGCGGCTTGCCGGATTTGTTGACGCGATAATAGATCTCCTCTGCGACTTTGCTATCCTCAGTCCCAATTAAGTAGAGCGGAATCGGATATTCGCGGATGCGCGCGCCTGCATCGAAGACCACACGCCGAAGCTCTTCATCTGCCCTGTGCTGCCAACCGTATACCCACTCGTTAAGCTGAGAGGCGTCAAAGAGTTGTGGTAGCGGTACCCAAAACGACGGTATTTGGCCAGTCACGGGAGGTGGTTCGAATCTCTGGGACTCGGCGTCGAAATAAAGCACATAAGGATCCTGCCGGCTTGGTCGGGCGGGTAAAGGGACAGGTCTAGTAAGACACGCGGCGAGAGCTGTGACCCGTTGTTGGCCATCGACTACCCACCAAGCTTCGGAGGTTTCCGGCGCATCCACTAGTAAAGGACCGACCGCCAAACGATCTGCGTTGGCAGGCCTCTTGTAGAAGAGAAGCGAGCCGATCGGGTAACCGCGATAGATACTGTCGAAAAGCTTCACTACATCTGGACTCACCCAATTTAGGCCCCGCTGAAATCGGGGGATACGAACCTGGCCCCGTCGGACAGTGTCGACCAAGTCTTCGACTTTTACGGTACGAGCCTCCGGCTTTCGCGGCAGACGTGGTGGCGCAGACATGCACTTAAGTTTACCACCACTTCGCTAAATGATTGCGCCCCGTTTGCGCCAGCCGTTCGCGATGCTAATTGCCGAGATTCTTGACACCCCCGCTGCCTCTTCATACTCTGCCCGCGGCTCCCCTGAGCCCTCCATTTCTCTGAGTCCCAAGAGGGGAATTTCGCCATGAAATCGATCCGCTTCCTCGTCCTCAGCCTGCTGCTCGCCGCCACGGGTTTGATTGCTGCGTCGGCCGAGCCCTACAGAGTCAACGGCGGCCGTACCTATTCGCAGATCGAGCAGCCGCCGGCTCCGGCTCCCGCACCCGAGGTGAAGCCCCCGGACGAGGAGCTGAAGGACAAGCAGAAGCGCGAGAAGGAGCCGGAGGAGAGCGCCTCCGAGCTCAAGAAGGAGCAGCAGGAGGGGGGCAAGGGCGCTCCCAAGGAGATCTCGGAGAAGAAGGAGGAGAAGTGGGACGTCAACAATCCGCCGGGTCCCTCGACGGAAGTGGCGATCGACGTCACCGAAGGGACCTGGATGTCCGTCGACGTCAGCCCGGACGGTAAGGAGGTCGCCTTCGATCTGCTCGGCGATCTCTACACGGTGCCGATTGCCGGCGGCGAGGCCAAGGCCCTGACCCACGACGTCGCCTGGCAGATGCAGCCGCGCTACAGCCCGGACGGCAAGACGATCGCCTTCACCAGCGACCAGGGCGGCGGCGACAACATCTGGCTGATGAACCGCGACGGGTCGAATCCGCGCGCAGTCACCAAGGAGAGCTTCCGCCTGCTCAACGAGCCGTCGTGGACGCCGGACGGCCAGTACATCGTGGCGCGCAAGCACTTCACCGCCCAGCGCTCGCTCGGCGCCGGCGAGATGTGGCTCTACCATCGGAGCGGCGGCGAAGGCCTGCAGCTCACCAAGAAGGAGAACGACCAGAAGGACACCGGCGAGCCCGTCTTTTCACCCGACGGCCGCTACCTCTATTTCAGCCAGGACATCACGCCGGGCAGGATCTTCGAGTACAACAAGGACGCCAACGGCGAGATCTTCGCCATCCAGCGGCTCGACCGGCAGCGGGGCACCATCCAGCACTTCCTCGGCGGCGCCGGCGGCGCCGTGCGGCCGACGCCTTCGCCGGACGGCAAGACGCTCGCCTTCATCCGGCGGGTGCGCAGCAAGAGCGTGCTCCACCTGATGGACCTGCGCTCCGGCGAGGTCTGGCCGATCTACGACGGCCTCGACCGCGACATGCAGGAGACGTGGTCGATCCACGGCCTCTATCCCGGCATGGCCTGGACGCCCGACTCGAAGTCGATCGTCTTCTGGGCCGGCGGCAAGATCCGGCGCATCGAGACGGCGAGCAAGAAGGCCTCCGAAATCCCGTTCCACGTGAGCACCACGCGCCGCGTCATGCAGGCGCTGCGCTTCCCGCAGGAGGTGGCGCCGAAGACGTTCGCCACCCGCATGCTGCGCTGGGTCAACGTCTCGCCCAAGGGCGACCGCGTGGTCTATCAGGCGCTCGGGCATCTCTGGATGCGCAATCTGCCGGACGGCAAGCCGCGGCGCCTGACGCGGCAGAAGGACCACGGCGAGTTCTACCCCTCGTTCTCGCGCGACGGCCGGCAGATCGTCTACACAAGCTGGGACGACGACAAGTTGGGCACCGTGCGCGTGGTCTCGGCCGACGGCGGCGAGGGCCGGGTGGTGGTGACGACGCCGGGCCATTACGTGGAGCCGGCCTTCACGCCGGACGGCAAGCAGATCGTCTACCGCAAGATCGCGGGCGGCTTCATCCGCCCTGAGGCCTGGTCGCTCGAGCCGGGGATCTACCGCGTGGCGGCCGGGGGCGGCGATCCCTCGCTGATCACCGAGGAAGGCGAGCAGCCGCGCTTCGGACCCGAGAGCGACCGCGTGTACCTGCTGCGCTTCATCGGCGAGGGCAAGCGCCAGCTCGTGTCGATCGGGCTCGACGGCAAGGAGGTGCGTGAGCACCTGACGAGCGAGAACGCCACGGAGTTCCAGATCTCGCCGGACGGCCGCTGGGTGGCCTTCACCGAGCGCTTCCAGGCCTACGTGATGCCGTTCGTCGCCACCGGCAAGGCGGTGGACGTCGGGCCGAAAGCGGGCTCGTTGCCGCTGCGCCGGGTCACCCGCGACGCCGGCGAGTACCTGCACTGGTCCGGCGACTCGCAGCGACTGCACTGGTCGCTCGGTCCCGAGCTCTACACGCTGGAGGTCAAGAACGCCTTCACCTTCCTCGAGGGCGCGCCCGAGACACTGCCCGACCCGCCGGCCTCGGGGATGGACATCGGCTTCCAGGCTGAGAGCGATGCGCCGAAGGGTGCGGTCGCCGTGGTCGGCGGGCGCGTCATCACCATGCGCGGCGACGAGGTGATCGAGGACGGCACGGTGGTGATCGAGGGCAACCGCATCCAGGCCGTCGGGCCGCGGGCGAGCACGCCCGTGCCGGCGGGCGCCTACTTGGTGGACGCCAAGGGCAAGACGATCATCCCCGGCCTCATCGACGTCCACTGGCACGGCACCTTCGGCACGGACGGCATCGTGCCGCAGACCAACTGGGGAAACTACGCCAGCCTCGCCTTCGGGGTGACGACGCTGCACGACCCCTCGAACGATACGGACACGACCTTCGCCGCCGCCGAGCTGCAGCGGGCGGGGATGATCACCGCGCCGCGCATCTTCTCGACCGGCACGATCCTCTACGGCGCCAACGCCCCGTTCACCGCCACCATCGACAACCTGGAGGACGCCCGCTCGCACCTGCGGCGCATGAAGGCCGCCGGCGCCTTCAGCGTCAAGAGCTACAACCAGCCGCGGCGCGACCAGCGCCAGCAGGTGATCGCCGCCGCGCGCGAGCTCGGCATGATGGTGGTGCCCGAGGGCGGCTCGCTCTTCGAGCACAACATGACCCAGGTGGTGGACGGCCACACCGGCGTCGAGCACACGATCCCGGTGGCGAAGATCTACGCCGACGTGCGCCAGCTCTGGAAGAGCACGCAGGTTGGCTACACGCCGACGCTGATCGTCGCCTACGGCGGCATCTGGGGGGAGAACTACTGGTACGGCAAGACGCACGTCTGGGAGGACGAGCGGCTGCTGCGCTTCGTGCCGCGCGAGATCCTCGACGAGCGCTCGCGCCGGCCGTTCACCGCGCCGGACGAGGAATACAACCACTTCAACGAAGCGCGCATCGCCGCCGAGCTGAGCCATGAGGGCGTAGGCGTGAACCTCGGCGCGCACGGCCAGCGCGAGGGGCGCGGCGCCCACTGGGAGCTGTGGATGCTCGTGCAGGGCGGCCTGTCGCCGATGGAGGCGCTGCGCTCGGCCACGATCACCGGCGCCCGCTATCTCGGGCTCGACCGCGACATCGGCTCGCTCGAGCCCGGCAAGCTCGGCGATCTCGTGGTGCTCGACGCCAACCCGCTCGACGACATCTACAACTCGGACGACATCGCCTTCGTGGTGCAGAACGGGCGCGTCTACGACGGCGTCAACCTCGATCAGCTCGCGCCCGACAAGGTCAAGCGGCCGGCGTTCTTCTGGCAGAAGGAGAAGCTGGGCGGATCAACGGGGACGGGCGGGGCGGGGGTGCACGTGGAGGATTGACAACCCTACCGTCCCAGCGCCGTCCGCAGCGCGCCCACCTCGGCTTGCACCTCGGGGTTTCCCGTCATGCTGCGGGCGAGCAGGGCTTCGGCCTCGCGCAGGGCCGTCTCGGCGCTGCGCAGCTCGCCGAGGGCGCGGCGGGCCTGGCCGAGGCTGGCGTAGGCGCGGGCGCGGAGGTCCAGCACCCAGTGCGGATCGTAGGCCTCGCCGAGGTTCTGGGCCACCTTGACCGCCAGCTCGGCGAAGTCGGTCGCCTTCGCCGCGTCCGCGGACACCGCCGCGAGGCTCTCCTGGAGGAGGAGCTGGGCGAGGCCCCAGAGGTGAAAGCTCTCGTCGTTCGTCACCAGGCTGACCTGCTCGTCGAACGGGCGCTTCCTGAGCCTGGCGAGCAGCTCCGGCGCCTCGCGGGCCTCGATCACGGCCACCCGCTCGTCCCAGTGCCCGACCTGCTTCTGCAGCCGCAGGATTTCCGCGTGCCGCTCGCGGCAGACGGGGCATAGCTCCAGCAGGTGGGGAACCACCAGGGCCAGAAGATCTTCGTGGGGAAGATCACCGGCCAGGAGCTTCGCCAGGATGTCGATGGACAGGTGATCCAAGGTGGCCTCCGATTGCGGGAGCACGCAATAAGTATCACGAAGTGGCAACCGACGGCTCATCGCACCTTCCGTACAACTAAGATGTTCCCGTGAGACTCGTAAATGTGGATTGACGTCAGGCTGGCCGCCACGCTGATCGCCCTCATGCTGCTGCTGCAGGGCGTCTGCTGGCTGCTGGCGAAGGGCCTGCGGCTGCGGTTGGAGAAGGCAGCCGTGATCGGCGGCTGGCTGGCGCCGCTCGTCCTGCTCTTGCCCTGGCTCGCCGGCAGTCCGTTGCTCGTTCCCTGCGACATCCTGGCGGTGGGAGTCCCGGGCGCGCCGAGCCTCGAGCGCCCTCGCCGGCACGATCTGCTGAACGACGCGGTGTATCAGCTCCTGCCCTGGGAGCTCGAGGTGCGGCACGCGCTCGCCGAGGGGCGCCTCCCGCTGTGGTCCGACGCCCTGGAAGGCGGCAGCTCGCCGTGGGCGAATCCCCAGGCCGGCGCCGCCGCGCCGCTGCAGGCGGCGGCGCGGGTCCTGCCCGTCCAGCACCACCTGCTGGGAACCCTCGTCCTCAAGCTCCTCGTCGCCTTCGAAGGGACGTGGCTCCTCGCCCGCCTGGCCGGCCGCAGCCGCGCCGCCTCGCTGCTGGCCGCGGCGGGCTTCGCGCTCGGCGGCGCGCTCTCGGCCTGGGCGCTGTTTCCGGTGACGGCAACGGTGGCCTGGGTGCCCTGGCTCGCGGCCGGCACGATCCGCCTCTTCCGGCGCCCCGACGGCCGGGGAATCGCCACCACGGCGGCGATCACGGGCGCGCTGCTGCTCTCCGGCCATCCGGAGACGGCGGCGTTCGGCGGCCTTTTCGCCGCGACCTGCGGCCTCGGCCTCCGCCGGCGGGCGGCCGGCTTCCTGCGCGGTTTCGGCGCCGCCGCCGCGGCGGCCGTCCTCGGCTTCGGCTTGGCGGCGCCGCACATCCTGCCGTTCCTGGCGGCCGTCGCGGACTCTCAACGCGCGCAGGAAGCGCTGACCCACACGCTGCCGCCGGCGACGTTCATCCCCCTCTATCCGCTGTCGTGGTTCGTGCCGGGCTACGGCCAGTTCATGCTGGCGCCCGTCAGTCCGCACGCCTACGGCAGGCCCTATCGGGATCCTTTCGGCGGCCCCTTCAACTGGGCCGACTCCGAGGGCGGCTATACCGGCCTGGTGGCCTTCGCCGGCGCCTGCATCGCCCTGCTCGCGGTGCGCGACCGGCGCGTGCGGCCGTTCCTGGGCTTCGCCATCCTGGGCCTGCTGCTCGCGGCGCGCCCCCTGCCGCTGGCGAATCTGCTCTTTACCGTGCCGGCGCTGCGCGTTCCCGCCTATGCGCGTTGCCTGTTGCCGGGCTCGCTGGCGCTCTGCATCGCCGGCGCCTTCGGCGTCGATCTGTTGCTCTCCCGCCCCCGGCGCAAGGCGTTCGCCGGCCTCGGGCTCGCGGCCGCCGCCAGCCTCGCCACGGCGGTGGACGGCTGGACCGTCGGCGTCTGGGTGGCCCTGGTCGCCGCTTTCATCGCGGCGCGGCTGCGCCCGCGCTGGGGAGCCGCGGCGCTCGCGGCGGTGCTCCTGATCGACCTCATCCCCTGGTCCCGCAGCATGCTCCCGAGGGGGGAGCCCGCGCTCTTCTATCCGCGGACGGAGATCATGGACATCGTCGCCCGGGAGGCGGGAGAGCCGTCGATGGGACGGGGTACCGGGGGCCACCTTCTCCTCTATCCGAACCTGCTGCCTGTCTATGGAGTCGCCGAGCTCCGGCCGCACAATCCTCTCGCCTCGGCCCGCTATCTGCGAGCGCTGGACGCGGCCTTCGGCTTCCATCCGACGATGAAGGAGTACTTCGCGCCGCTGGGCAACCTCGATCATCCGCTGCTCGATTTCCTAGGAGCGCGCATTGTGGTCGGCAGTCCGGGCGTGCCTCCCAGCCGCACGCTGGAGAGGATCGACGGCGGCCGATTCTCGCCCTATACGCTGCTGCGCAACCCGGAGGCGCTGCCCCGCTGGTTCCTGCCCGCGGCGGTGGAGGTGATCGAGCGGCGGCAGGCGGCCGGCTGGATCGCGGGCATGAAAGCGGCGGATCGGGTGGCCATCTTCAGCGATGAGATCGGCCCGTGGCGGCCGGCGTTGTCCAGTGGCGTCCTGATCCCGAGACCCATTGCCTTGTCTCCGGGCCACATCAAGCTGGAGGTGCCAGGCAACGGCGAGAGGCTCCTCGCGACCTCCATCGCAGGACCGCGAGGTTGGTCGGCGCACGCTGGCGGGCGAGATCTGGAGACGCTGAC
Source organism: Thermoanaerobaculia bacterium (assembly GCA_044868005.1). Classification (GTDB taxonomy): domain Bacteria; phylum Acidobacteriota; class Thermoanaerobaculia; order Multivoradales; family UBA5704; genus DATARR01. The sequence goes on from JBIOVX010000092.1 coordinate 11,203, forward strand.
CGTGAACGGGGCCTTCCTGGGCGTGCGGCTGCCCGCGGGGATCTCGCATGTCGAGCTGCAGTACCTGCCGCCGGGGTTTACCGCGGGATGCGCGGGGTTCGGGATATCGGCGGTCGTGGTGCTCCTGCTCCCCTTCACCTTCCCATCAACGGCGCCAGCGCTTCGGCGCCGCGCTCGACCACGTCCGGCGGCGCGGCGGTGAAGCAGAGGCGGACGTGCGTGGGATAGGGGCCGAAGCTGGGCCCCGGGGCGAGGAAGAGGCCGCGGTCGACGCAGCGCTCGAGGAAGCCGCCGAGGCCGGCGTCGTCGAGAAAGGGCGCGACGTCGAAGAAGAGGAAGGTGCCGCCCAGCGGCGCCGGCAATCCCAGCCGCTCCGCCACCCGGCGGCCGGTCTCGCGATACTGCTCCCGCGCCCGGGCGACCCAGGCGTCTCCCGGACCGGCAAGCACGCGCACGGCGGCGATCTGCGAGGCGGTGGGCGTGCTGTAGTAGCTGTGGAGGCCGATCTTCTTGAGCTGCTCGACCGACTCGGCCGTGCCGACCACGTAACCGCAGCGGTTGCCCGCCATGCCGTAGGCCTTGGAAAACGAATGGACGGCGAAGGTGCGGTCGGGCGCGAGCGGCCGGCAATAGGTGTGCTCGCCCTCGTAGACGTAGTCCTCGTAGACCTCGTCGGCGATGATCCAGAGGTCCTCGCGGGCCGCCCAGTCGACGAGCGCCTCGATCCAGGCGCGGGGGATGAGCTGGCCGGTGGGATTGCTCGGCGTGTTGAGGTAGAGGGCGACGGTGCGACGGTTGAAGCGCTCGCGCGCGGCCGCGACGGCGGTCTCCGGCGAGTCGGCGACGCCGAAGAAGGGCACGTCGACCGGCACGCCGTGAAAAGACTGGACGATGCCTTTGATCAGCGGCCAGTAGGGCGCCAGCAGCAAGACCTCGTCGCCGGGAGCGAGGATCGCCCCGGCCACCGCGCCGAGCCCGCCGGTGGCGCCCGTGGCCACCAGGACGTTCTCGCGCCCGGTGGCGACGCCGGTGCGCTGCCGCACGCGCTCGACGATGGCGTCGAGCAGGACCGGCATGCCCTGGGGAGCCGCGTAGCGGTGCATCCCGGGGTACTCGGCCACGCGCAGGTCCTCCATGCGGCAGCCCTCGGGCGGCTCCATCCAGGTGTCGCCGACGTGCAGCGGATAGATGTCGCCGCGGTGGGTGGCGAGCCGGTGGGCGAGCGCCGAGTAGACGGCGCCGGCGATCTCCTGGACGGCGGGTGAGAAGTGGCGGCGAGGCGTCATCGAGGGCTCCGGCGTTAAAGCCCCGAGATCCTACCGCAATATACGCACCGGCCGAAGTTTTGTTGAAGGGCAACAGCAAGCGCTGCTTCATGACGTTTGATAGGCATTCTTACCCGTTATGAGGTAAAATTTTAGATCGGACCCCCCCGCGAGAGAATTCTGAATTGCGTGCTGAACGAACCGTCCGCGTTTCGCTTGCCTGGCTGCTGCTGGCAGGAGTCGTCTGCCTTCTTTCCCTGCAAGGAGCGGAGGCGTGGCGCAGCGCCGGCCGGCGGATCGGCTTCTTCCCGAACGAGGACGAGCGGGGGCTCTTCGTCGACTCCGTCACTCCCGATCAGCCGGCTGCCCGCGGCGGGCTCCAAGCGGGTGACCTGGTCCTCGCGGTCAACGGCCGGCCCGTCGCCCATCGGCTCGATTACGAGGTGGCGGCCCAGGAGTTCCGGCGCGGACACCCGATCTCGCTGCGTGTCTCGCGCGGCGGCCGGACCTTCGATCTGCAGGTCATTCCCGGGATTCCTCCCCGCCGGCTCCTGCTGTTCCTGAACTGCGTCGCGGCCCTGGGATTCCTCGCCGTGGCGCTCCTCGCCCTCAAGCAGGGCACCGGGGATCTGCGGGTGCGGCTGCTCTTCGTCTTCTGCGCCGCGGTGGCCCTGGAGATCGCGCTGCCGACCAACGCCATCGGGCGGCCGTTCCTCGGCGCGGCGGCGACCTCGGCCTTCTACCTGCTGACCGGCCTGCAGCTCGGCGTCGAGCTGCACCTCGCCTCCGTCATTCCCGAGCGGGCCGGCTGGCTGCGCGCCCGGCCCTGGATCGTCCCCATCTACTACGCGATCGGCCTCGGCGTAGGGCTGGGAAGCTGGGCCACCTACCTGGCGGAGGAGGTCCTGGGCCGCCAGTGGTTCCCGTGGAGCATCGGCGAGGTCGACCGGCTGCTGCGGGAGGTCGGACTGCCGGTCTGGGCCTGCGCGGTCACCCTGCTGCTGGCGCTGCAGGCGCTCCGCCACGCCGAGCCGCGCGGCCGCCAGCAGGCCGGCCTGGTGCTGGCGGCGACGATCCCCTGGATGCTCTTCGTCTTCGTCACCACGGCGTTCGAGCGCTCGGGCGTCACGCTGCCGGGGTGGATCAACGCGCTGGAGACGCTCGTCCTGCTCTGCTATCCGCTGGCGTTCTTCGCCGCCATCTTCCGCTACCACCTGTTCGACATCGAGCTGGCCGTGCGGCGGGGCCTCATCTACACCACCCTGACCGGCGCGCTGGTGCTGGTGTTCTACGCCGCCCTCGGAGCCGGCGGCGCGGTCTTCTCGCATCTCGTCGAGGGTGGCGAGTCGGTGTGGGTCGTCGCCGGCGCCACGCTGCTGCTCGGCCTGCTCTTCGCGCCGCTGCGGCGATCGCTCCATCGGCTGATCGACCGGCGGTTCTTTCCGGAGCGTTATGCGCTGCGCCAGCGCTTGATCTCCCTGGCGAGCGAGCTGCCGGCCTTCGGCAAGCTGCCGCGCATGGGCCAGCACCTGGTGGAGCGGCTGGCGTCGATCTTCCTCGCGCGATCCGCGACCCTGCTCATGGCCCACCCCGAGACCGGCCTGTTGAGCGTGCTCGCCTCCACGGAAGCCGGCAGGGACTCGGCGTTGCTGCTGTCGCCGGACGATCCGGGAATCCAGCACCTGTGGCGCGCGGAACGTCCTCTGCCGGGCGCGCAGCTCACGCCGCGCAGCCCGGCGCTGGCGCAAAAGGGGCTCGAGCCGGACGGCCTGGCGGTGCCGCTGCTCAGCCAGGAGCGGCTCATCGGCGTGCTCATCGTCGGCCGCAAGGACGGCGGCCGGCGGGTCTATCCGGCCGAGGAGCTGGAGCTGCTCAACCTGCTCGCCCATCACGTCGCCACCGTCTTCGAGAACGCCCGCCTCTTCGCGTCCGCCACCTACGAAGAGCTGACCGGGCTGCTCCGCCGCGAGGCCATCCTCGAGCAGCTCGACCGCGAGCTCGAGCGGGCGCTCCGCTACCATCGGCCGCTGACCATCGCCATGGCCGATCTCGACCACTTCAAGGAGGTCAACGACCGCTACGGCCATCTGGCGGGAGACTCGTTGCTGCGGCGGGTCGCCCAGGTGATCGCCGACGGCATGCGCAGCACCGACTGGATCGGCCGCTACGGCGGCGAGGAGTTCCTGCTGGTGCTGCCGGAGACCGAGATGTGGGGCGCCGCCGCCGTGGCGGAGAAGATCCGCACGCTCGTGCAAGGCACGATGGCGACGATGGAGGACGGCGAGCCGGCGCGCGTGACGATCTCGATCGGCCTGGCCGGGCTCGCCGAGATCGCGGGGCCGCGGGAGGAGAAGATCACCGCCCGCGACCTGATCGCCGCCGCCGACCGCTCGCTCTACGACGCCAAGAACGCGGGGCGGAACCGCGTCTGCCCGCGGGTGGCGTGAAGACCCTCACTCCCCCAACCCCCTCTCTCCCGCCCCCTCCCTCCCACCTCACCGGGAGAGAGGGGGCTTTAAAAGGCAATAATCAGCCCCACGCTCCCCTCGGCCTGGAAGAGGCCGTCCTCGGAGTCATAGTCGCCGTGGTGGTGATCGTCGAAGTTGTTGGTGCCGAGGTCGGTCCAATAGCCGCGGCCTTCGAGGCGGATGCCGATGTTCTCGGCGAGGTAGAGCTTGACGCCGCCGGCGAAGCTGAACGAGAAGCGGTCGTCTGACGACAGATCGTTGAACTTGGGATCGATGCGGGTGAGCCCGGCCGCCATGGTGGCGAACGGGTTGACCTGGCCCCCGCCCCACTGGAAGAGGAATCCCGCCTGCAGGATGGTCAGGTCGACGTCGCCCAGGGTCGTCGAAGGCGCCAGCAGGCCGTGGTCGACGACGAACTCGCTGCGCTGGCGGTTGGCGAGGAGCTCGAGCTGCCAGGAGGGCGCCAGGGGGATGTCGAACAGCACGCCGAAGGACGCACTCTCGTCGACGTCGATGTTGAGGTCGGGATCGAAGGCGTCGCTGCTCCTGGCGTCGAAGTCGCCCTCCAGGCGGTAGCCCGCGACGGGAGTGATCTCGAAACGGCCCGGCTGGGCGAACGCCGCGGCCGGGAAGAGAAGGACGAAGACGAGGAACGCGCGGCTCATGGTTGCCTCCTTGCTGATCCTCCAAAGTTTTATCACGAGACGGTCCGCCGCCGATGCTACGATCCCGCCATGGGCCCCGTCCTCACCGAAGTCCGCCGGCTGCCCGCGGAGCACCGCCTGCGGCTGACCTGGAACGACGGCCACGCCGCCGAGTACGAGTACGACTACCTGCGCGGCTGGTGCCCCTGCGCCGGCTGCCAGGGGCATTCCGGACTGAAGATCCGCTACCAGCCGCCCCCGGCGCCCGTCACCGCCGAGTCCATCAAGCCGGTGGGCAACTACGCCATCTCGATCGTCTGGTCGGACGGCCACGGCACCGGCATCTACCGCTTCGACTTCCTGCGCGAGATCTGTCCCTGCGGCCGTTGTGGCGAGGTGCCGGACGCGATCGACGTATAGCGCTCCACGTCCTGCGGCGTGTTGAGGTTGAGGAAGACCTCCTCCTGCGGTCCGAACCGGGCGAGCCGCTCGCCTTCGAGATAGCACACGGCGAGACCGCCGTCCTCGGCCAGCCGGTGCGGCGCCTGGAGACCCCGCGCGATCTGCTCGCCCAGAGCGCTCAGGGCCGCCGGAGCGTAGAGCGCGCAGAGCGGCTCGACGCCGCGGCGCCAGCGGGGAACCGCGAGGTCGCAGCGCACGGAGCGGGCCAGCTCCGCGAGCAAAGCCGCCGGCACGCCCGGCAGGTCGCAGGCCAGCACCAGCAGCGGCCGGCCGGGATAGGCCGCCGCGGCGCCGAGGATGCCGGCGGCGGGGCCGGCTCCGGGACCGTCGGGCAGCGAGGCGAAGCCGGGCACCAGGCCGCGGCCGCGGTCCGCCACCGCCACCTCGGCGCACACCTCCGCCAGCCGCCGCGCCGCGCCGGCCGCGAGACTGGCGTCGCCGACGGCGAGCAGGGCCTTGTCGCGCCCCATGCGGCGCGACGCCCCGCCGGCGAGGACCACCCCCACCACCGCGGCGGCCGGCGTGCTACCATCCCGGCCTGGTTTCATTGCCAAAGGAGAATACTTCAATGACAGGGATCGTCGCTTCCATCGTCTGCCTCCTCGCGGTCGCCGCTCCGGCCGCGCAACCGGCGCCCAAGGCCGCGGCCGCCGCGAATCCGCGGGTGCTGCTGGAGACGTCCAAGGGCAATATCGTGCTCGAGCTGAACGCCGGGAAGGCCCCGAAGACGGTGAAAAACTTCCTCGACTACGTCAAGGCCGGCCACTACAACGGCACCATCTTCCACCGCGTCATCCCCGGCTTCATGATCCAGGGCGGCGGCTTCACCGCCGACATGACGGAGAAGCCCACCCGGCCGCCGATCCAGAACGAGGCGGACAACGGCCTCAAGAACGAGCGCGGGACGATCGCCATGGCCCGCACGCCGGATCCCAACAGCGCGAGCTCCCAGTTCTTCATCAACGTGGCCGACAACAGCTCGCTCAACTTCAAGGGCAAGACCCAGCAGGGCTGGGGCTACGCGGTGTTCGGCAAGGTCGTCGAGGGCATGGCCGTGGCCGACGCGATCGTCAGCGTGCCGACGACCACCAAGGGCCCCTACGGCGACGTGCCGATCCAGCCGATCGTGCTCAAGAAGGCGAGCATCCAGCCGTGAGCAATCCCTCCGTCGCCCTGGAGACGAGCCACGGCCGGATCCTCCTCGAGCTGTATGCGGACAAGGCTCCCAAGACCGTGGAGAGCTTCCTGCAGTACGTCAAGGCGGGTTTCTTCGACGGCACCATCTTCCACCGCGTCATCCCCGACTTCATGATCCAGGGCGGCGGCTTCACGTCCGACATGCGGCAGAAGCCCACCCGGCCGCCGATCCAGAACGAGGCCGACAACGGCGTGGCCAACGCGCGGGGCACCATCGCCATGGCGCGCACCAACGATCCGCACAGCGCCACGGCGCAGTTCTTCATCAACCTGAAGGACAACGGCTTCCTCAACCACACCGGCAAGCACCCGCAGGGCTGGGGCTACACCGCGTTCGGCAAGGTCGTGGAAGGCATGGACGTCGTGGACAAGATCGCCCGCGTGCGGACCGCGAGCAAGGGGATGCACGAGAACGTGCCCGTCGAAGCGGTGGTGATCGAGAAGGCCACGGAACCTACTTCTTCGTAGCCTTCCGCATCTGCACCAGGCTGACCCAGAGGATCTCGAGCTGCTCGCGGCCGAACGGCAGCGTGAGATCGCTCCAGACGTCGCGCTGGGCGGAGAGGAAATCGTTCCAGTCGATCGGGTGCTTCTTCTCGATGATGCGGCGCATGGCGGCGAACAGGTCGGAGACCGTCCACAGCGCGGGCCGCTTGCCGCGCAGCTCGCGCCAGCCCCAGAGGAGCTGAGCCACCCGGCGGCGGGCCAGCTCCTGGTCCTTGTAGCGCACCCGCAGACGGCCGATCTCGGGCAGCCGCTCGAAAACGAGATCGTCCTGCGGCAGCGGACCCGTGAGCACCTGCCAATGCTGCGGGATCAGCTCCTCCTTGCGCACCTGCAGGACCAGCACGTCGAACTTGGCCACAGGGAGGCCGTCGAACAGCGCGGCGAGGGTGGGCAGCTCGGCGCCGTGGATCCATTCGCCGATGTCTTCGGGAGAGGGCAGCGCGCGCGGGGGAGCCGCCGGCGGAGCGGCTGGCTTCGGGGGTGGGGCTGGCGCTTCCGGCTTGAAGCTGACTTCGGTCGGTTCGGTCATAGCTCCCCTAGTCTAACCGGTTGCCCGGTTAACCCGGCACTTCCAGCGGTGAGGCTGTGGCGATGGTTTACGGCGGCACGTCAGCCGCGCAGAACATTCCGCGCCTGAAGCCCCTTCGGGCCCTGCACGACCTCGTAGCTCACCCGCTCGCCCTGATTGAGGGTCCGGAACCCCTCGGAGACGATGGCGGTGTGATGGACGAAGATGTCCTCCCCTCCGGTCTCGGGTTGGATGAAGCCATATCCCTTCGCATTGTTGAACCACTTGACCGTTCCCTGCTGAGACATCTGCCGCGACTCCTTTCTGAAAGACACGGGGCTCCAGTGCTCGGAAACGACCCAGACCTCAACGCCAATCAAGCGCTGGGAGACCTTGCACGCAACCTCTCCTCGCCATACGGCGCGGACCCGTCTTCGTCAGTCGAGAAATTTGTCGGGATCTTGGCACCAAAGCAGAGAAAAATCAAGCTCTGATCCCAGGAATTCCGGCTAGGGTGTTGCGTTGCTCGGCCTAAAGGCGCAGAATTGGGGTAAATACCGCAGGGCGTTGCCGGCTCAACAAGGCGGCAAAGCTAAACCTTCAGGCGTGGCTGATGCAAGGAGGGGGACTGTATGTGTTCGGGTGCCGGGGCGCTCGAACGATCATCAATAGGAGCGAGCATGCGACTGGCCGACGGAGGGGAAGTCTTCGGGCACTTCGTGATTCCTTACATCGAGGACGAGAATATACGAGACGCTCTGTCCAAGGCAGTCACCCAGAAGCATCCCGGAATCCAGAAAGCGGAACTCACGTCGATCGCAGGAGAATGCGATCTCCTCCTGCACCTCTACATGAGCGACTTTCGGGTGGTCGCCGATTTCCAATCGGAGGTTACCGACTCCTACTCGCTCGCCTCCTCCTGGCTCTATGCGATCCCCTATGAGGAGCCCGGCGCCACGGGTGCCCGGCCAGACGGGGATCTGGAGTTCTTCATCTACGGGCGAGTGCATAGGCACTTCTACACTTGCTTCGCCAACGCCGGGGAGAAGGTGCTCAACGAAACTATCTGTAAACTACTATATGAAGCGGGTGGCGAGCAGCTCTCTGGCAGAGTGCTCTATTCGTTGGGCTGGCCGGACCTCATTGTGCACGGCTGGCTTTCGGGCGACATCCAGCACCTGCGCTACCTAATTAGCTCGCTGCAATCCCTGTCGTTCCCGACAGCCCCTATTGAGGGCAACGAGCGACTCGAGGCGGAATCTCCGGTCTTCCTCAAGACCATCACTATCATTGGGACGCCGATGGCGCTGTCGCGGAATCAGGGTTCACTCCGCGCGGCCGGGGAAGGAACTGTGCTGCCTGCCCCCGTCCTCTTCGGCCGCAGCCGGCCGGGGTTGATTGTCGAGGCCGTCCATGCCGCCCGCAGCGTCTTCGAACAGGGGGGTGCCAAAGCCGTCACCGCGTGGGCCATGAACGGCACCTGGGACTTCATCATTACCTCGCCCGCCGAGGATCCCATTTCGCTCCAGCGCTTTCACTCGGCCATTCGAGAGAGCAGAGAAGGGTTCGCAAGATACGGAATCGATCGCACGCAGACTCATCTGTTGACCTCGCGGGAAGCGGACCTGGAGAGAATGAGGGTCCCTCCTATCACTTTGCGGCCACAGGCCAAAGGACCGCTACTCGCGGACCGTTGCGCCTGCAACCGAGTGAACTTCGAAGAGCTGCAGGAGCTGCTCGAGAGGGCCGGGGCCGTAGGTCACCTCTCGCGAGGGCTGAAGCGGACTATCGCCCACGTCCTGAGTATGTTCCGACACACGCTTAGAGAATCAAGCAACTGCTGCGACTCGGTTGGGGCACTGCGCGCTCATGCCCAGGGGCTCGAGGTCCTGCTTAACCTATCCCTCCGCGCGTACGCGCTGTTGGAGAAGACGCCCGAAAAGGAGCGGCAGGCCCTCATCGCGAACGAGATCTCATTCATCAACTCCCATCTGGCGGAGTGGTGCAAGCGGGCAGGCCGCGTTGTCCGCGAGAAGACCGCGGGCTCGGCGGCGCGTCTTTTCCTGCAGATCGACAGCATTGTGGCGCAGCGGGGCGCCATTCCCAAGATATTGATGATCGCCGAGCGGATCATGGAGGACTTCTACTCTCGGCTCCCAAAGGAGCTACCGCGCCTCCCGCCGATCCACACGAGCAGGAATTTTGCCGCCGTCCTCGAGCCGCAGGGTAACGTGACGAGTCAGCCTTTAATGGGACTGGTCTCGATCCCCATCCGTTACGCCTTCGCGTTGCACCTCGTCGTGCCCCAGCTCTGGCATGAGGTGGGTCAGTACGTCTTCTGGGCGGAGTACTCGCCATCGCAACGACCTCGAGTAGATCGAGACCTCTCCCTCGATACAGAAGATCCCGACATGACCCCATCGCGGCGTCAGGCCCAGGCCTTCGCAGTCGACCTTCAACTGCGAGCCGATATGTTCGCCGACCTCCTTGTGTTCTGCTTCGGTTTTGGCGGCTCCCTCGAGAAGTTCTTTCTCTACCTGGGGTCGTTGACCGCGAATGTGGCCAAGCACGATAGCCTTCATTTGCAGAGCTGGAACCGGCAAGCCCTCGCACTAGTTCACCGGCTCTGCTTCGTCGCGCAGTTTGCCGACCTGCAGCGGCGCGCGAGAAGGGGAGCACCGGCGACGAAAAGAGAGTTCGCCGGCATCTGCAAGGACTTCGACGAAGCCCACTTCGCGAACACGGACAAGGCCGAGCAGGCAGTGAGAAAGGTTGTCGAGAGCCTACAGAAGATCAGTGATCGCGACGGCTGGCCCGATGCATTCCGAATCCCGCCTGACCTCGCGCCGGCGGTGGCCTGTAACTTCCAGACCGCCGTTTACGAGCTCTGCGTCAAGGACCTGAAGCAGCTTGCTTACGCGTTGCGCAACCTGACGTTGGACGGTAAGCCCCAAGGATTGGATCGCGCCGACTGGGAGCGGGTCGAGGCGGGCGAGCTGATTGACTTGCCCTCCGGCGAAGCATTGCAGGCCGCCTATCGGGAGTTCTATCTGGAGGAGCTGGATGCCTTGCTTGCCGGGCGAGGCCGTCCGCCCCGACCCGGTCGGTTCCGCAAAATGGCGACGCTGGGACGGAGCGCCCTGCTCCACATCTATCAATCCGCGGCGGGTGGCCTGTGACAGCCAAAGCCGGTCAGAGAAGCAAGCCGGGGGACCCCTGGCGAGTTGGCGAGGAGAGGACGGTAGCCTTTGTTGACATCTTAGGCTTCGCCTACGACGTCAGGAAGCTGGCGCGCCGCCCCGCTGGCTTAGCCGGGGTGGTGCAGGCCCTCCTCGGCGCGGCGGTCGCTGACCCTGGCGACGACGAGGCTGACGTGCTCAGTATCCTGGCCACCCAGGAGGGGGAGGAGCGGTACGGACGAGACCTGCAAGCGGCATTCTTCTCTGACTGCACCTATGTTTCGGCGCGCGGCGTCGAGGGGGGCACCGACAAGGTGGTGGGCATCGTGCTTGGCTATACCCGCAATCTGCTGATGCGGGGCTTCTTCGTGCGCGGAGGGATCGCGCATGGGCTGGCCGCCCATCGCGGCGGGACGGTGGTCGGGCCGGCCGTGCTGGCCGCGCACGATATCGAGTCGAAGGCGGCCGTCTATCCGCGCATTGTCGTCGAGGATGACGTCGCCAGTGGGCTCCTAAAGATCGCCAGCAAGCCCAACTCGACGGCGACGATCCGCAGAGGTGAGGATGGACTCTATTTTCTGGATGTGCTCACCACCCTCGGCCTGCGCAACGACGGCGGAGTAGTTCTTCGGCGAGCGAAGAAGCTCATCGAGAAACGGCTCGCGAAGCCCCAATCACTCGACATCGACGCCAAGTGGCGGTGGCTGGCGGCGCAGTACAACCGCGCCCTGAGGTCGGTGGCGAAAAGAGGAAGAGAGGTCCCCGAGCCGATCGAACGGCCGGACGTGGTCGAGCTTCCGGAAACCCTTTGATACGCTTGGCCAGCGAAAGCCGGCTGCTGCGCGCTCGCGATAGACATACGAGCGTAACGCGCGAAGCGCTGCCGCTCGGCAGTCGGCCTAGAGGTCTTTGAGCTCTTCGTCCAACATGTCGAGGAACTCCTGTCGGATTTTCTCGACTGCAGGATCTTCCTCGGTGCCCGTGACGGCAGGACGGGCCGCGCCGCCGGCCCTACCGGTGAAGTCGAAGTCTCCCACGCGGTCCGGTCGCCGGGAAGGGATAATGGGGCGATCAATGGGCGGGCCGATAGAGTTCACGGGCATAGAGCCGGTCCTTTCGTAAAACGCGACGACAGCCTCAATATCGTCCGCGCCCAAGGGCTCGAACACGGTCGAGGCATCGTCGTCGGCGTCTTGCTCGTTCATCCATCCTCACCCGTCAATCAAGAAAAGGGCAAGAAACATGTTGCGTTAGTGGTCGCTCCACGCATGCCGTTACGGTCCGGAGGCTCGTTTCACCGGCTATCTCTGGGCATTATTGAATCTTGCTGGCCTCCAAGAGAATACACGACCTTAGGGGGACCATGCAACATTCTAGCCACTGAGCCTCGTGCCATGGCGAGCCTTACGCTCCACTTCCGTCCCCAGAAAGGGATGGTGCCCAAGGCCGGACTCGAACCGGCACGGGTTGCCCCACACGCCCCTCAAACGTGCGCGTCTACCAATTCCGCCACTTGGGCTCAAAGAACGACTGCACCAACGGCAGCGTTACCGCGGCGTGCCGTTGCCCGGCGCGGGAGCCGGGTTCGACTTCGGAGCCGGAGCCGCCGGCGCGGTCTTGGCGGGGGTCTTCCCCTTGCCGGACATGACCGTTCCGCCCGAGGGACCGCCCTTCATCAGCGCGATCGACACGGTGGTCAGGATGAAGATCAGGAACGAGGCCACGGTCAGCTTGTGCAGCAGCGTGGTGGCCCCGCGGGCGCCGAAGGCGGTCTGCGTGCTGCCACCGCCGAAGACGGAAAGATCCGCGCCCTTGCCCTGCTGCAAGAGGACGACGAGGATCAGGAACACACAAACCAGAACGTGGACGACGTACAACAGATAGATCACGGTGCCTCCAACGGGCGAGAAATCGACGCGGGCTTGCTTTCGCCCGTCAGCCGGAACCCCGAATGATAGCAAGGAATTTCAACGGGTCAAGACTGGCGCCGCCGACGAGGAAGCCGTCCACGTCCGGCTGAGCGATCAGGCCGGGGGCGTTCTCGGGCGTCGCCGAGCCGCCGTAGAGGATGGGCACGGCGGCCGCGGCCGCCTTCCCCAGCAGCTCGCCCAGCTTGCCGCGCAGGAAGCGGTGGGCCTCCTGCGCCATCTCCGGGGTCGCGGTGTCGCCGGTGCCGATCGCCCACACCGGCTCATAGGCCAGGGCGAGGGGATCGGGCCGGCCGGCGAGCGCCGCGCGGAGCTGGCGCTCGAGCACCTCGAACGTGCGGCCCCCGCGGCGCTCGTCGCGGCTCTCTCCCAGGCAGATCAGAGGGGTCAGGCGATGGCGCGCCGCGGAGGCGGCCTTGCGGCCCACGAGCTCGTCGCCCTCGCCGTGGTATTGCCGCCGTTCGCTGTGGCCGCAGAGGGCCCAGGCGCAGCCGGCGTCGGCGAGCTGCAGCGCCGAGACGTCGCCGGTGTAGGCCCCTCGCTCCTCGGGATGGACGTCCTGGCCTCCCACCTCCACCTCGCTGTCCACCAGCTCGCGGGCGACGACCGGGATGAGGGGGAAGGGCGGGAAGATCGCCACCCGGACGTCGATGGCGGGCGGCGCCGCGAGGCCGCGCTTGATATCGCGGCAGAACTCCGCGGCGTCCTGCTTGAGCAGGTTCATCTTCCAGTTGGCGGCCACCAGCGGCCGCCGCCGGGCCCGGCTCACAGACCTTTCTCCAGCACGGCGACGCCGGGGAGGGTCCGGCCGGCCAGGAACTCCAGAGAAGCTCCGCCGCCGGTCGAGACGTGGCCGATGCGCTCCTCGACGCCGGCCTGCTTGGCGGCAGCCACCGTCTCGCCGCCGCCGATCACCGAAAAGCCCTGGCAGGCCGCCAGCGCCTGGGCCACCTCGCGCGTGCCGGCGTCGAAGGGAGGCTTCTCGAAGACGCCGAGCGGCCCGTTCCAGAAGAGCGTGCGAGCGCGGCCGATGGCGGCGGCGAAGGCCTTCCGGCTCTCCGGCCCGATATCCACCGCCTTCATCCCCTCCGGCACCTTGTCGGCGGCCACCGTGGCGGTGCGCTGCGGGTTCTCCAGGTCGTCCGTGACCACGAGATCGCGCGGCAGCAGCACCTCCATCCCCCGCGCCTTGGCACGGTCCAGGATCTGCCGCGCGAGCTCGACCCGGTCCGGCTCGAAGAGCGAGGCGCCGACTCCGTAGCCCAGCGCGGCGAGGAAGGTGTTGGCCATGCCGCCGCCGAGCAGCAGCGCGTCGAGGCGGGGCAGGAGGTTCTCCAACGTGTCGATCTTGCCCTCGATCTTGGCGCCGCCGAGGAGCGCCGCGAACGGGCGCTCCGGCTCGCCGAGGAGCCGTCCGAGCGAGGCGACCTCGCGCGCCAGCAGGCGGCCGGCCGCCTTGCGCTGCAGCCGCTCGGGCACCCCCACCACCGAGGCGTGAGCGCGGTGGGCGCTGCCGAAGGCGTCGTCGACGTAGACCTCGGCCAGGGCGGCGAGCTGATCGGCGAACACCGGCTCGTTGTTCTCCTCCTCGGCGTGGAAGCGGAGGTTCTCGAGCAGCACGATCTCGCCGGGGTCCATCTCCCGGATGACCGTCTCGGCCGCTTCGCCGACGCAATCTTCGGCGAAGCGGACGCCCTCGCCGAGCAGGCGGTCCAGCTCCGCCACCACCGGGCGCAGGCTGTAGCGCGGATCGCGCTTGCCCTTCGGGCGTCCCAGATGGGAGGCGAGGATGACGATGCCGCCCGAGGCGGCCAGCTCGCGGATCGTCGGCACCGACTCCTCCAGACGCGTCGCGTCCAGCACCTCGTGGTCGTCGGAGATGGGAACGTTGAAGTCCACGCGCACGAAGACGCGCTTGCCGTTCAGGTTTGCGAGATCGAGATCTTCCAGAGTCAGCAGGTTCGCCATTCCTGTTTCCCCCCTTACCTTTGCCGGCGGGCGATCAGCTCCAGCAGGTCCGCCAACCGGTGAGCGTAGCCCCATTCGTTGTCGTACCACGCCGCCACCCGCACGAGGCCGCCGTCCACGGCCTGGACGAGGGGCAGGTCCACCACCGCCGAGCGGGGATCGCCGATGAAGTCCGCGGAGACCAGCTCTTCTTCGGAGACGCCGAGCCAGCCCGCGAGCGGCCCCTGGGCGGCGTCGCGGAACGCCTCGCGCACCGCCTCGGCCCCGGCCGGCCGTTCCAGGTCGGCGACCAGGTCCAGCATGGCCGCCATGGGCGTCGGCACCCGCACGGCCATCCCGTCGACGCGGCCGGCCAGCTCCGGCATCAACAATCCCAGGGCCTCCGGGGCCGTCGTCGAAACGGGGATGATGTTGAGCGCCGCCGCCCGCCCCCGCCGGGCATCGGCGTGCGGCAGGTCGAGCAGCCGCTGGTTTTCGGTGTAGCTGTGGACGGTGCTCATCAGGGCCCGGCGGACTCCGAAGCGGTCGTGCAACACCTTTGCCACCAGGGCCAGGCAATTGGTGGTGCAGGAGCCGTTGCTGACCACGGCGTGGCGGAGCGGATCGAAAGCTCCCTCGCTGATCCCGAAGCAGATCGTCACGTCCGCCGGGTCCGCCGGATCGGCGTTGGCCGAGAGCACGACCCGGCGCACCGTATCGCGCAGGTGGGCCGCGGCGCTCCGGCGGCCGAGAAACCGGCCGGTGGCCTCCACCACCACCTCGATCCCCTCGCGGCCCCAGTCCACCCGCGCCGGGTCCGGCTCCTGGAAGACCGCGACGCGGCCGCCGTCGATCACCAGAGACCCGGCGTCCGCGCGCACCTCGCCCGCGAACGGACCGTGCACGGAGTCGCGGGCGAGCAGCCGCGCCAGCACGGGAATCGGCGCCACGTCGTTGACCGCCGCGAGGTGGAGCTCCTCCCGGCCGCGGGAGACCCGCAGCAGGGCGCGGCCGACGCGGCCGAGGCCGTTGATACCGAAGCGAAGGGGCATGGGGGATATGGACCCTGGACCGCCGGCTAGTCTATCAGGGGTGTCCCGCCCGGAAGGTTTGTGACACTCTTACTGTGGAGCAGGTCTGTGTCCGCTCTCGCCCTCGCGATCCGCAAGAGCCGAGCTCGATTCAACGATACGGGAAGTCAGGAGGATAAAACCATGGCTGAAATGGGCAAGTACTGCAAGGCATATCTGGCGAAGCAGTTCCGGGAGTACCCAAGCTGGACGGAGAACGCCGCCAACGTGCGCAAGGAGAAGAAAGAGGTCGACGGCAAGGAGGTCGAGGTGGACCGCGAGCTCAACGACGACTCCATCCTGTACCTGCAGGAGAACTACGTCGTCACCGACGGCATCTTCAAGGACCAGAACATCATCTTCGACAACGTCACCGACGAGTGGAAGCAGTATTGCCACGAGCAGCTCGCCTTCGAGATCCCGGTCTACGAGCCGATCGAGATCAAGCACGCCGAGGAGCCGGTCGAGACTGCGGCGGCGGCGAAAGAGTAGGTTCAGTCCCTCCTTAATGGTCGGAGGGGTCTGCCCTCCGAAGCCTCACCCCCTATCCCCCTCTCCGTAACCGGAGAGGGGGGACGATTCCCATGCACCCCTCCCCCCTCGTCCTCGGCATCGAGACCTCCTGCGACGACACCGCCTGCGCCGTGCTCGACGGCGACGGCCGGGTGCTGTCGTCGGTGGTGTCGAGCCAGCTCGCGGCGCACCGGCCTTATGGCGGCGTGGTGCCCGAGATCGCCTCGCGCGAGCACCTGGCCAACTGGCCCGTGGTGAGCGGGGAAGCGCTGGAGCGGGCAGGGGTGTCGTTCCGCGATCTCGAGGTGGTGGCGGCGACGCGCGGTCCGGGCCTCGTCGGCGCCCTGCTCGTCGGCTTGTCGATCGGCAAGGCGCTCGCCTTCGCCGGCGGCCGGCCGTTCCACGCCGTCCATCACCTGGAAGGCCATCTCTACTCCCCGTTCCTGCGGCCGCCCGGCGATCCCGAGCCGCCCCAGCCGCCGCCGGACCGCTTCACCGGCCTGGTGCTCTCGGGCGGGCATACCTCCCTGTTCGCGGTGGAAGACGGCGAGGTCTCGACTCTGGGGGAGACCCGCGACGACGCCATCGGCGAGGTCTTCGACAAGGTGGGAAAGCGCCTGGGGTTGCCCTATCCCCAAGGCCCCCAGGTCGACAAGCTCGCCGAACGGGGATCTCCGGGCGCTCTCAAGCTGCCGCTGGCGCGCTTCGGCGACGGCCTCGACTTCTCGTACTCGGGCCTCAAGAGCCAGACCCTGCTCGAGATCGAGCGCCTGGAGCGCACGCTCGGGCCCATCGACCTCGGCGACGGCGACGAGCCGCCGCGGCCCCTGCTCGATCTGCTGGCGGCGTTCCGCGAGGCGGCGGTCGGCCAGGTGTTCGACCGTCTCGACCGCCTCCGGGAGCGCCAGCCGATGCCGCTGCTCGCCGTCTCCGGCGGGGCCGCCGCCAACCGCCTGCTGCGGCGCGAGCTGCCCCCCTGGGCCGAGCGGCACGGCGTCGAGCTCCGCCTGGTGCCCCTCCTCTACTCCGGCGACAACGCCGCCATGATCGCCCACGCCGCCCTGCTCCGCCACCGCCGCGGCTCCCCCGGAGATCCGTTCGCGGCCGAGGCGGAGAGCCGGATTCCGCTATAGGCCTAAGAATTTCATTCGTAGAAACGGTCTCGTTGCAGAAGATTGTTCTTGAAATTCCCTTCAGACGGGCGTATCATCTGTCTTGAAGGGGAAATCGAGAATGATCGACGAAATCGACCGGCAGATCCTGAACCTCCTGCAGGAGAACGCCCGCACCTCCAACGCCGAGATCGCGCGGCAGATCGACATGGCGCCTTCGGCGGTGCTGGAGCGCATCCGCCGCCTGGAGGCCAAGGGCGTGATCCAGGGCTACGAGGTGCGGATCAATCCCGAGGCGCTGGGGCTCGGCCTGCTCGCCTTCGTCTTCGTCCGCTCGAACGACATGTTGGACGAGACGAAGACGGCGGCGGCCTTGGCGGCGTTCCCCGAGGTGCAGGAGGTGCACGACATCGCCGGCGAGGACTGCTTCGTCCTCAAGGTGCGGGCACGGGACGCCCAGAGCCTTGGACGGTTCCTGCGCGAACGGGTCGGCGCCATCCGCACGGTTCACTCGACTCGCACGACCATAGTGCTGGAGACGATACGGGAGACCGGCCGGCTGCCGCTGGAAGTGCCCGAGGAGAAGTCTGAAGAAGAGGTGTTCCATGACTGATACCACTGGGACGCTCCGTGCGTCCGTGCTGAAGGTGGCGCTGGCGCTCGGCGCCGTCTACCTCATCTGGGGATCGACGTATCTCGCCATCCGCTTCGCCATCGAGACGATGCCGCCGTTCCTGATGGCGGCCGCCCGCTACCTGACGGCGGGCGCCCTGCTGTATGGCTGGGCGCGCTTTCGCGGCGCGCCGCGTCCCAGCCTGCTCCATTGGCGCTCGGCGGTCGCGCTCGGCGCTCTGTTGCTGCTGGGTGGAAACGGCGGCGTGGTGTGGGCGGAGCAGCGGTTGGACTCCGGGCTCGCGGCGCTGCTGATCTCGACCGAGCCGCTGTGGATCGTGCTGCTGTTCTGGCTCAGCTCCGGCAGGAAACCGCTGCAGCCGCGCGTCCTCCTTGGTCTGCTGCTGGGTTTAGCCGGCATGGTGCTGCTGGTGCGGCCGGGCGGGTCCGGAGTCGATCTGCTCGGCGCCGCCGCCGTGGTGCTGGCCTCGCTGTGCTGGGCCTCGGGCTCGTTCTACGGCCAGCGGGCGCCGCTCCCTGAATCGCCGCTGGCGGCGACCGGCATGCAGATGCTCTGCGGCGGCGGCTTGCTGCTCCTCGCCTCGACGCTCACCGGAGAGCCCGGCCGCTTCGTCCTGGCGGAGGTCTCGCCGCGCTCGCTGCTCGCCTTGGCGTACCTGATCGTGTTCGGCGCCATCGTCGCCTTTACCGCCTACGTCTGGCTGCTGCGGGTGGCGTCGCCGGTGCTGGTGTCCACCTACGCCTACGTCAATCCGGTCGTGGCGGTCTTCCTCGGCTGGGCGCTGGCCGGCGAGCCGCTGAGCGCGGGCATGCTGGGCGCCGCGGCGGTGATTTTGACCGGGGTGGTGCTCATTACCACCTCGCAGGGGAAATCGGCTCCGAAGAAGACGGAGCCGGCGCAGGACTTCGAGGAGATCGGGGCGAAGGTTTGCGAGGCGCGGTAAGAAATGCCTACATCGGCCCTCTTGCAGTCGTGGCGGTCTGCCCTTCGAAGCCTCACCCCCTGTCCCCCTCTCCCTGACGGGCGAGGGGGGACGATTCACAGCCGGTCTTGCCAGTAGGAGGCCACCTTTTCCGGCAAGACCCTCCGCAGGCGTCCCCCCTCGCCCGTCAGGGAGAGGGGGACAGGGGGTGAGGCTTCGCGGGCAAACCGGCGGATTTAGGTTTTTCCCCTACGGCTTCTTCACCTCCACCGGCTCCGCCTCCGGCAGCAGCCGGATCTTCGCCTCGTCCACCTGCTTGCGGAAGGCGGCGACGTCGGTCGAGAAGAAGCGGTTGAAGTCCGCGAGCACCGCCTGGGCCGCGGTCTCGGCGATGCGCAGGTACTCGAGATGCGTCGGGCTCGGCGGCTCCCAGGTGGTGACGACGGCGCCAAAGGCGTCCAAGAACTTCGACAGCGCGTCGGTCGACGGCTGGATGCCCACGGCGTCGTAGGGCACCCACAGCCGCCGCTCCAGCTTGTCCAGGTCCCCCTTCAGCTTGCCGGCGGCCTCCACCAGCGGGTCCGGCTTGCTCTCGCCGGCCGTGCTGTCCTTCTCCTTGTCCTTCTTGGCGTTCTGGAGCTTGGCGACGACCTGGTCGGCGTCGGCGCGGGTCTGGCGGATGCGCTCCACCGCCTCGACGAGCGCGTCGTTGACGGCCCGCGCCCGCGCGAGCGCGTCTTCCCGCCGGCGCCAGTCCTCCTCGGTGTTCTTCGAGCGCGGATCCGGCAGCACGCGGACGGTACCCTTCGCCTCCTGCCCGCCGAACTTCACCGTCACCTGGTAGGTGCCCGGCATGACCTGCGGCCCTCCGGGATGCTGATTCTCCGGCGGCCTCTCCTGGGGGAACTGCTTGAAACCGTCGCGCGAGAGGTTCCAGACGGCACGGTTCAGCCCCTGGCGGGCCGGCGCCGTGAAAGTGCGGATCACTTTCCCCGCGGCGTCCGCGATGCGGATCTCGACCTCCTTGGGTTTTTCCCCTTCCGGCTTCTTCTCCTCCTTCTTCTCTTTCTCCTCCTTCTCCTTCATCGGCTCGCCGGCGGACGGGCTCGGGCCGGACTGCTCTTTCGCGGCGAGCTCGCGCGCCGTCTTCGGCTGCTCCTCGCTCTTCTGCGCCTCCTTGCGCTTGGCCTGCCGCTCCTCGAGCTTGCGTTCCCGCTCCTTCTCCGCGTCGGGCAGCGGCAGGCCGGGAGCGTTGAGCGAGTAGGTGAGGATGGCGCCGTAGGGCTCGTTCTCGCCCCGGAACTCGCCGGCGCCGAGGCCGAAGCCGCCGCGCTCGGGCACCCGTTCGTACTTCAAGGCATCGCTCGCGCCGTAGAAATGGAGCGTCTCGGCCATCGTCTTCTCGGAGAGGGTGCGCAGGGGCGTGATGTCGTCCAGCACGTAGAGCGCGCGGCCGTGCGTGCCGACGACGAGGTCGAGATCGCGCGGATGGATCGCCAGGTCCATCACCGGCACCGTGGGCACGCCGTGCGTCCACTTCATCCAGCGGCCGCCGCCGTCGAGCGACACCCAGAGGCCGAACTCGGTGCCGAGGAAGAGCAGGTCGCGGTCGGCCGGGTCCTGCTC
This sequence comes from Thermoanaerobaculia bacterium, assembly GCA_044868005.1. GTDB lineage: Bacteria > Acidobacteriota > Thermoanaerobaculia > Multivoradales > UBA5704 > DATARR01. The sequence goes on from JBIOVX010000092.1 coordinate 31,185, forward strand.
GAGCGAGTAGGCGTAGCCCCGCAGGTCCTTGGTGGCGAGATTCTTCCAGGTCTTCCCCCAGTCGTCCGTACGGTAGACGTAGGGCGTGAAGTCCTCCCGGCGATGGTTGTCGAAGACCACGAACGCCGAGGCGGCGTCGAATTTCGAAGGCCGGATGTGGGGGATCCAGCTGTTCTCCGGCACGCCGCGGACGTTCTTCTCGAGGCTCGTCCAGGTCTGGCCGCCGTCGCGGGTGAGGTGCAGCCGCCCGTCGTCCGTCCCCACCCAGATCACGCCCTTCTGCAGCGGGCTCGGTGCGATGGCGATGATAGTGGTGAAGTTCTCGGCGTTGCTGACGTCCGGCGTCAGACCGCCGCTCTCGTCCTGCTTGTGCCACTCGGGATTGTTGGAGGTGAGATCGGGGCTGATCGTCGTCCAGGTCTCGCCGCGGTCGGTGGACTTGTGGAGGAACTGGCTGCCGAGATAGATCGTGCCGGCGTCGAAGGGATCGGTGGCGAGGCCGGCGTTCCAGTTGAAGCGGAGCTTCACGTTCTCCGGCGGGCTCGGCCGGATGAAACGCGCATCGCCGAGGGCGAGGTTGATCCGCATCAGGAAGCCGCCCTGCGACTCTGAATACACGTAGTTGGGATCGAACGGATCGGGCAGCGTCTCGAAGCCGTCGCCGTCGCCCACCACCTCCCATTCATGGCTGCGGATGCCGCCGAACTGCCAGACCGTGTTGGGGCCGCGCCAGGAGCCGTTGTCCTGCAGGCCGCCATAGATGTTATAGGGCTGCGCCATGTCGACCGCCACGTGGTAGTACTGGGCGAGCGGCAGGGTGGCCACGAAGGCGGCGGTGTTCCCGCGGTCGTGGCTGACGGCCACGCCGCCGTCGTTGCCGAGGTAGAGCCGATGCGGATTCTTGGCGTCGATCCACATGGCGTGATAGTCGCCGTGGATCTGATCGCCGGCGGGCAGGTTGTTGAAGGTCTGGCCGCCGTCGTCGGAAACCCGCACGTTGAAGTCCAGGCTGTAGACGCGGTTCGGCAGCTCGGGATCGACGCGCAGGTCCGCGAAGTAGAACGGCCGCGGGTTGGCGTCGTAACGCTGGTTGACCGTGCGCCAGCTCCGGCCGCCGTCATCCGAGCGCACGACGGCGCTCTTCTCCGCTTCCACCGTGGCGTAGACGACGTCCGGATTGGAGGGCGAAAGGGCGATGCCGATGCGCCCGAGGTTGCCCTTCGGCAGGCCGTCCGCGTCGGTGATCTCCTTCCAGGTCCTGCCTCCGTCGTAGGTGACGTAGAGCCCCGACCCGGGACCGCCGGACTTGAAGAACCAGGGCCAGCGCCGGTACTGCCACATCGAGGCGAAGAGCTTGTTGGGATTGCGCGGGTCCATCACCAGGTCGGAGGCGCCGGTGCGCTCGTTGACGTACAGCACGCGGCTCCAGGTCTTGCCGCCGTCCTCGGTCTTGTACACGCCGCGCTCCGGGTTCTCCCCCCACTCCTGGCCGAGCGCCGAGACCCACGCGACGTCCGGGTTTGTCGGATGGGGCACGATGCGGTAGATGCGCTCCGTCTTCTCCAGCCCCAGATGGGTCCAGGTCTTGCCGCCGTCGATCGAGCGGTAGACACCGTTGCCGATCGAGGCGCTGTTGCGCGGATTGCCCTCGCCCGTGCCCACCCAGACGACGTCGGGATTGGCCTGGAAGATCGCCACCGCGCCGATCGACGAAACCGGCTGATCGTCGAACAGCGGCGAGAAGGTGAGCCCGCCGTTGACGGACTTCCACAGGCCCCCCGTAGCGGCTCCGACGTAGACGATGCCCGGGTTCGACTCCACGGCGGCGATGGCGGCCACCCGGCCGCTCATGCCGGCGGGGCCGATCGAGCGCGCCTTCATCCCGGCCAGCAGACCGGGATCCACGGCTCCCTGAGCGGACGAGGCCAACAGGACGAGAACGACGAAGACCAGCTTGCGCATGCGAGAACCTCCCCTAGGATTCGATGGACGCGGACATAGAAAGATCTGAGCTCCGAAGGAGCTTTGTCATGGGTACGTGGGGAGAGGGGGAAGGTTTCTCTCCCCAGGGCCTGTCACAGACTCCAGGGGCGGTTGACATTGTCTTACCCCCGCCCCCATGCTCCCCCCCATGGACCCCGAGAAGATCGATTACCCGGCCATTCTCCAGGAGGCGCTGCGCGACGCCGTGCGCCGGGTGCTGGAGCAGGTGGCCGAGCATGGGCTGCCGGGCGACCACCACTTCTACATCGGCTTCCGCACCGGCTTCCCCGGCGTGGAGGTGCCGCGCCACCTGCGCGCGCAGTATCCCGAGGAGATCAGGATCGTCCTGCAGCACCAATTCTGGGGTCTGGAGGTCACCCCCGAGGCCTTCTCCGTCCTGCTGAATTTCGGCGGCTCGCGCCAGCGGCTCACCGTGCCTTTCGCCGCCCTCACCATGTTCGCGGATCCCTCCGCCAACTTCGGCCTGCCTTTCGATACGGCCCCTGAGACGGGCGCAGTCCCCGAGCCCGCAGCCGAAGAAGCGCCGCCGGAAACCGAAGCGGAGCGGCCGGGCGTCATCCGGTTCGATCCTTCGCGGCGACGCTAGGCGTCCTGCCCAAGCGGCACGAGCGTCCTCAGCGCGAGAGAATCGGGGTGCCGCCCGAGGCAGGCAGGAGCGTTGAAGTCTCGGCTCCTCAACGGGTTGCGCCGCGCCGCGGGGGAATGGCATCCGCCTTGCTCCTGTTCCTCGGGGAGAGACTTCAGGAAGCGAGGAATCCGACCATGCCAAATCCCAGAACCACCCTCCTGCCGGCGCTCCTCTGCGCGGCTGCCCTCTTCACCTTCGCCTGCAACCGCGGCGAGGAGGAGAGCGCCGGCCAGGTTTCGACCACGCGAGAGACGGCCTCCCAGGCAGAGGTCCAGCCCCAGGCGAACGAGCTGCAGCCCGAGCCGCGATCGGTGGAGATCCCCGCGGAAACGCCGCCCAACGTCGACGAGCAGCGGGCGGAGATCTCGGCCCAGGAGCGCCAGCTCTCCGCGCGCGAGGCGGATCTCGACGCCCGCGAGCAGCGGCTGCGCGATCGCGAGCGGCGGGCGCACTCCGCTCCACCCCGTGCCCCGGCGCCGGCTCCCGAGCCCGAGCGCCAAGCCGAGGTGACCCCGGCGCCCGAGCCCGAGCCGGCGGCGGAAGAGCCTGCCCCGGAGATCCGCGAGGAGACTCCCGAACCGCCGCGGACGACGACCGTCGCCGTGCCGGCCGGAACGGTGCTCGACGTCGAATTCACCCAGACCCTGGCGAGCAACACGAGTGCGCCCGGCGAGGCGTTCCGCGTCCGCGTCGCGCACGACGTGATGGAGGACGGCGAGGTGGTCATCCCCGCCGGCTCCGAGGTCCTCGGCGAGGTGACCGAAGCGGTGGCGACGCGCAAGGTGGGCGGCAAGGCGAAGCTCGCCTTGCGGTTCACCGACCTGGTGCTCCCCTCCGGAGCCACCGTGCCGATCGACGCCTCCTTCGTCCAGCAGGGGCGCAGCGAGACGGGCAAGGACGCCGCGAGGATCGGCGGCGGCGCGGCGGCGGGCGCCATCCTGGGGCGCGTGCTCGGCAAGGGGAATCGTTCCAAGGCAGCCGTCATCGGAGCCATCATCGGCGCCGCGGCCGGCACCGCGATCGCCTCGAAGACCCCGGGCGAGGAAGTCGTCATCCCCGACGGAACGGTGGTGAGCCTGAAGCTGGATACTGCGGTGGACGTGCGGGTGCAGAGCCGGCGGTGAGCTAAAGCCGGGACCCAAAGGACTGCAGGGACAACAAGGACAGGCGCCGTTCGGGTCCTTGTTGTCCCTGTCGTCTTTGGTGTCCTTTTTGCGTATCCTTCGCCGGTATCAAGGAGGGCATCATGAGAACGCTCAGTCTCCCGGCGGCGTTTCTGTTCTGCCTGTCGCTGCACAGCGTGAGCGCCGACTCTCCCGCGGTCGAGATCACGGCCGAGCCGGCGCATCATCTGGCTCTCGAAAACGAGCAGGTCCGCGTCTTCCAGGTCGAGGTGGCTCCCCACGCCGCCACGCTGCTGCACCGCCACGGGCACGACTATGTCTTCGTCACGCTCGGAGATACCCGCATCTCGAACGAGGTGCAGGGCAAGGCTCCGGCCGAGGTCAAGCTGGCCGACGGCGAGGCCCGCTTCACCCCCGGCGACTTCGCACACGTCGCGAGGAATCTCGGCGACCAGCCGTTCCGCAACGTCACCGTCGAGCTGCTGCAGGATGAGAAGCTCCGCCAGGCGCCGTCTCCCTGGCCGGAGGCCGAGGGAGAGAGGGAATTCCCGGGCGGCCGGATCAAGATCCTCTTCGTCCGCGACGGCGCCCGCGTGTCCCAGGTCGAGCTCCAGCCGGGGAGCACGGTGCCGAGCCACCATCACGACGGCCCGCACCTGGTCGTGGCGGTGAGCGATCTCGACCTGCGCAGCGACGTCGAAGGGCAGGCTCCGCGGCCCGCCAAGCTCAAGGCCGGCGATGTCATATGGGTGCCCGGCGGCTTCACCCACACGCTGACCAATACGGGCCAGGGCCCGGCGCGGCTGGTGACGATGGAATTCAAGCCCTGAAGGCGCCGATCCTGCATGCAGCGCGCGGCGAGGAGGCATACCGCGATGACAGGACTCAGCTCCAGAGCTCTTCGAGGGACCGTGGCCTCTCTAGTCTCGATCCTCGCCGCCGCAAGCTCCAGCCAGGCTCAGGAACCGGCGGACCTTTTCCGCGTTTCGGGAAGTCCGCTCAGCCCGGGCCTCCACGACCATGAAGCCATCGTCGAGGCGCGCCCCATTGAGATCGACGGATCGCAGCTCGCGGCGGGGCAGGAGAAGGTTCACTTCGAGCTGTTCGGGGGGACCCGCTACGAAGCGGTCTTGAGCGAGCTCGAGCGCCGCGGGCCGGCGGACGTCACCTGGCGGGGCTGGCTGGGGCCGCCGGGAAAAGACCGCGTGGTGCTCACCCTCCAGGGATCCCTCGTCGCGGGAATGATCTTCTCTCCCGAGGGCGTCTATGAGATCGCGCCGCTTCCCGATGGCGGACACCGGCTCGCGCAGATCGACCAGGACCGGTATCCGGAGTGCGGCGGCGCTCTCGCGCCTCCAGCCTCGGCGTTGCAGCCCGATCAGGACGTCGTGGCCGCGGATCCGGCGAATCAGATCGACGTGATGATCGCCTACACCCCGCAGGCTCTCCTTGCGGCCGGCGGCCCGGCGGCCATGCAGACGACGGCCCAGAGCGCTGTGGCCATGGCGAACACCTCCTTCATGGACAGCGGGATGGTGGCGCGCTTCGTCCTGGTCGCGACGATCCCGGCAACCCGCAACGACTCGGGCGATATACAGGCGGATCTGAACTGGGTCACCTCAGACCCTGGGATCGCAACGTCCCGCGACGTGTTCCGCGCCGACCTGGTCAGCCTGATGGTAGAAAACGGCGCCGGGTCCTGCGGGGTCGGCTGGGTCATGCAGAGCCCCGGCTCAGGCTTCGCCAGCCACGCCTTCCAGGTCACGGCTCGCGGGTGCGCCGTCGGCAATCTCAGCTACGCCCATGAGCACGGCCACAACATGGGCATGGAGCACAACCCGGAGAACGGCAGCCCGCCGGCCCAGGCTTCCTATCCCTGGTCGTTCGGCCACTGGGTGAACGGCGTCTTCCGCACCGTGATGTCGTACGCGAACCCCTGTACCAGCGGCTGTCCCCGGGTCGCCCGCTTTTCCAATCCCAACCTCACCTATGCCGGCCTCCCGACGGGCATCGCCGATCAGCGGGACAACCACCGCACCGGCGAGCTCACGGCCACCATCGTCGCCAACTTCCGGCCGCGCGCGCTGGGTGACTTCTTCACCCTCACTCCCTGCCGGGTGCTGGACACGCGACAGCCGGGACAGGGACCGGCGTTGACCTCGGGCGTGCCGCGGACCATCACCACGGTCGGGAAGTGTGGCATTCCATCGACGGCCGCGGCTCTGGCCTTCAACGTGACCGCGACGGAGGCGACGAGCTCCGGTTACCTGGCGCTCCAGCCCGGGCTTCCGACGCCGCCGGCAACGAGCACGATCAACTTCGGGGCCGGCCAGACCCGGGCCAAACACGGAGTCCTCGCCATAGGGGCCGACGGCGTCGGGACCATCACGATCCAAGCCGTCCAGCAAAGCCCCGGCAGCACCGTGCACGTGATCCTGGATGTCAGCGGGTATTTCGATTAGGGCCGCGGCGGTATCGAGGACTGGGGTGCCCGTCCAGGCGCGCCGCTCATCTCTTCGCGCCGGCCTTCGGGCTGCAGTTGGCGGGCCGCAGCTTGCACACGGCCGTGTAGAGCTCGGCGTAGCGGTCGTCAGGGACCGGGCTGCCGATCTGCCGGGCGGGGTCCGGCACCCTGTAGGAGGAGATCCCGACAATCTGGTTGACCGCGCCGTTGGTCCCGGGCATCTGCCCGGTGGCGCGCTCGCCGAAGTTCTGGATCCAGGGCCCGCCGCTCGATCCATCGGTCAGGTCGGAGCCGTAGAGCACGGTATTTTTCCAGGCGAGCTCGGAGCTCCCCGAGGTCACCTGGTGCATGCGCTCGCCCCCGTCATAGCCCCGGGGATAGCCCAGCATGTGGACGTGGTTCGGATAAAGCCTCTGCGTCTGGACTCCGAACCAGCCCACCACATCGCCCAGGCGGCGGCGGTTGAGGTCCCTCATCTCGAGGAGAGCGTAGTCCGTCGGATGCGGCGAGGAGGCTCCCCGCAACCACTCCGCCGGCAGGTGGATGGCCCGCACGGTCCAGGAGCCGAAAGGAGCCGTGCCGTCCCGATAAGCCGGGACGAAGAGGAATTGGGTGTAGAAGGCAGACCCGTTGTGGACGCAGTGGGCCGCGGTGAGCACCAGGCGCGGAGCGACCACCGCCGCCGAGCAGGAGACCGGTCCGGCCGGCAATTGAAGGAAGAGCCTGCCCGCGGCCCTGTAGGGATAGGAAAGATCGGCCGAGAAGGGTATCAGGCGCGAGCTCGTGTACGGCGCCTCCGGGGTGCCGACGTCCTTGGCCGTCACCGGCTCCAAGCCCTTGGATGTCTCCCTCTGAGCGGCCTCGGCGGGGCGCGGGACGAAGAGCCGGTTGTCGAGGTCCGGAGCGATCTCCAGCACGGGCGGACTCGCCGCGTGTCCGAAAGCCGGACCGGCCAGGTCAGCCGCGGACTTCGCGGTGATCCCGTCGGCGAGGGCTTCCTCCCGCTCGACTACGGGCATCTCCATCGGGATGACGCCGGCCAGGCGCTCGGCCGTCCAGTAAGACCTTGCCTCCTCCGCGGAGGAAGGGCTCGTCCAGGAAACCACGCCGGCGACGGCGGCGGAACCGGCAGACAGCCAGGCAAGGGCGAGGGAGACAGCGAGGATGCTGCGGGACACGGCGGCTCCTCCAGTTGACTGAATTATCGTCGAACCGGGGTATGCCTGTCCAGCATACACGAGAAAATTCTGCGCCGGCGCTGGTTCTTGAATCGAGTCGATGGTGCGCCCTAGAGGATTCGAACCTCTGACCTACAGCTCCGGAGGCTGTCGCTCTATCCAGCTGAGCTAAGGGCGCCTGACGTGCGCGGATGAAGAAGAACAGGTGGCCTGCCTGGAGGGATTCGAACCCCCGACCCGCGGCTTAGAAGGCCGCCGCTCTATCCAACTGAGCTACAGGCAGCCGTTGTGCGCGACCCGGTCCCTTCGGCACGACCTACAGGGATCGCCGTCGGTATCGGGGCGCCCAGATTTGAACTGGGGACCCCCTGCGCCCAAGGCAGGTGCGCTACCAGGCTGCGCTACGCCCCGACGGAAAACGCGCAGGCCGGACAATATAGGACAGCGGTGGGGGTGAGTCAAATTTCCGGCCAGATAGGCATCCAGGTTCTCCCGCCGACGCCGCGCCACCCCCGGGCCGTCCAGCTCGGGGAAGGCTTACCCGAATTCTCCACCCCGAGCGCGGCGCGCGGGTCCGCGGTAGAGGAGGCTGAGGACCGGAGAGAGGTATGGAGGACGGCCCACGTTGGGTCAGGCCGAGATCAACTCGGCACCAACTACGTGAAATTCAACCGTGGTGTGCTGCAGCGCAGGATAGATCACAAGGTTGCTTCCTCTGGCACGTCGCGCCGACGGCACTAGGAGACCATCGTTCCCAAGCCAAGCCGCCGCACCTCCAACCCGCTGACAAGCCGAAAAATCAATATCGCCCAAGCGATCTGAGGTGACACCGAGTTGATCCAGCAGCGAAGGCGTACGCAGGTCAAGGACTCTGCTGAGCCGAACCTCTACTTTGTACAACGTGCGTCGTGCCCGAGGACGAATCGGCTGTAAATTCAACTGGTATTCGGCCTCGGCCAGAGCGGTTTCTCTTTCCAAGCTACAGTAGATCGCCGCCAGGGAAGGCGGATTCCATCGAGCCCCACCGGTATTCGCACGCTCCGGTGGATAGCTGGCGAACATGTGCCGGTACACTTCGCCCGCCCAGATGTCAGACGTGAGCTCTTGAAGAATATCGAGCAGCTCAGGAGGGTAGATCATGCCCTGCGAGCAGCAGAGCTACGCGTATGCACCATCGCGCAATTGGGAAATAACAGCGAGAACTTCGTCTTCCTTTCCTTGTTGGATTCGATCAGCGGGCCGATCTCCTCCCAAGGATCGATTCCGCGCAAACAGCCAAAGCCGCGCTTGGTCGGGACTGTAGAATTCCCCTAATTCTCCAACGAGCCACTCAAGGGTGAGCAGCCTCTGCAACCTGTCAGGCTGAGGCTCCGCCTTGCCTGTCTGCCAACGGGATACCGTTTCAGGGGTGGTATCAAGGAGCTGCGCCACTTCGCGAGCCTTTATGCCCCCTTGAGCTTTGATGTTTTCAAGCCGACTGGCAACCGCTCCAGCCATTTTGTCCTCCTTCGGAGATCTCTTGACGCATCTGTTGACTTCTGCATCCGCAGAGTCATCAACGCTTTCATTGACGTTAGCTTGATTCTTGGTCGCCGTCAAGCTCCTGGGAGCTGGAGGAGTCCTGATGGGCGAAGCCGCCGCCGAGCGCGAGTACTGGGGACGTCGAGCAGGCGAACCAGGGGATCTACAGGTTGTTCCGGGGTCCGGGAGAAGGGGCGCTTACTTCGCGAAGGCCGCCGCATTCAGGCTCAGGTCGGTCGCCGCGGCAAGCACTGTCAGCGCGAGAGCGGCGAGACCGAGGAGAAGCACGGGCAGGAAGTTTCGGTCTCGCATTCGGTCTCGCATAAAGCCTCCTCGAGCTTCCCGCGCGGCTTGGCGGCGGCGCGTTCTCGCTCCTCAGGACCCATTACGTGGGGCCCCGTTCAAAGTTCTGGGAAGTGCAAGAGGAATACCGGGGGTCTTCGCCGGGGGAGAAGGGAGAATTGTCCTCCTCGATGGACGATAAGCGTCCGCTGACGTGACAATAAGGGGCCGCAGCCATCGGCTGGGCGTCTACGCTTGAACCCGCCGGCGGCACCTCTCTATTGATGGGCCGTTTCGCCCGCCAAGGAGGAAGACGATGTCGAAGACAACCCGCCGAGCCGTCTTGTTCGCCGTGGCCACCCTGCTGCTCCTGGCCGCCCTGCCCGCCGTCTCGGCGCCTCCGTCCCAAGGGAATACCGGCTACTGCACCTGCGGCTGCTCCTTCGTCAAGGATTGCAGGACGAGCGCGGACTGCGGCGGTAGGCCCTGTCTCAAGGGTCCCACCTGCTGCCTCTTGAGCTTCTGACGGCGACCCGGACGAACCCGCCCGGCGTCCGCAGTTCTCGCAGAGCATGTGAACGCTGATCGCGAGCTCCTGCTCCTGGGGGAGGCGGACGCCCGGAAGGGGCGGGATTTGATCAGCCTGGGGTTTCAACCCCAGGAAATGGATGCCCTCCCAGTTTCATAGTCCCGAAGGGCCGGCATTGTGTTCGAGCGTGTCGATGGCCCGGTCACGACCGGCCTTCGAAAGCGGCTTGGAGATCCTCGGGCAGGGGCGCGTCGAAGTCCTCCGACATCACAACCTGCCCTTCCCAGCCGCCCGGCTTACGCGGCTTCCGAAGGCCGGCTCGATCGTGGAGCTCGGCGCGAGAGGGAAGGGGACCGCCGCCGAGGGAGGTTCCCCGTTCGAGCCGCTGGAGGGCGGCTCGCTTGGCGGTCTCATAGGCCTCGTCCTCACCTACGAGGCGAGACAGCTCTTCGGACAGCAGCGCCGAGACGGAACAGTTGCGGCGCGCCGCCAAGGCCCGCGCCTTGCGAAGGAGATCCTCGTCGAGTGTCAATGTGATCTTTCGTTGCATAGGTGCCCTCCCACGCGCTGGCTCACCCCACCCGAAGACTTCGACTGCGGCCCGTAGTAGAACCCATCGCCGAGCCGAGGAGCGCGGTTCGGCGGTGAGAGGATCTGCAGGATCTGCTTCAGCACACAGCGGCTCCGCAGGCTATTGGCGCGTCCCAGGGACGAAAATGCACGTTGCAGAGGCGTCGCTGCACGACCCAGAACCGCCGCTGGGTGTCCCAGAGAGGAAAATGAACGGCCCAGCGGCCTCGCTGCACGGCCCAGAATCGCCGCTGCACCTCCCAGAGAAGAAAATGGGCGTCCCAGCGGGCCCGCTGCACGGCCCAAAACCGCCGCTGCACGGCCCAGTGATATCAATGGGTGTCCCATTGATATCACTGCACGGCCCAAAATCGCCGCTGGGACAAGCGTGGATCCGATGCAGAGAGTCAGCCCGCTTGTCGCCGGCGCCACCTGCCGGAGGTAGGTGTTCCTGTCGATCCCATAGCACAGCATCTCCCGCCCGAAGTGGTGAATACGGCCCTGCAGGCTTTCGCCGATCCGTTCGGCGACGCGGATGGAGGCCCGGTTCTCCGGATGGATGAGGCTGATGATGCGGTCCTTCTGCAAAGCGGTGAAGCCATGGGCAAGCGCGGCTCGCGCGCCCTCGGTCGCATAGCCATGCCCCCACCAGCGCCGCGCCAGGGCCCAGGCGAGCTCGAAGCCGGGCCAACCCTCCGGCTCCGCGAAGCCGATCATCCCGATGAACGCGCCGGACTCCCTATGCTCCACCGCCCACATGCCCACACCGCTGAGCTGCCAATGACCCATGAGGAGGGCCATCTGCCGCCAGGACCGGCCCCGGTCCCACGGCTCCGGCCCTCCAGCCAAATAGCGCAAGACTTCGCGGTCCGCATACATCGCGGCGTAGTCCTCGAAGTCGCTCGCGCGCGGGGATCGCAGCCGCAGGCGCTCTGTGTCCAGGATCGGGATGGAAAGCGCGAGGTCCGACATCGCTGGCATGTCCCAGCCCCCTGACTCGGTCTGCCCTGGCAGAACAAATTCCGCCCTGGGGCGACAGGGTCAGGACGGATTTTTATCTGTAAGTCGCTGATCCTGTCAAGCAGAAACCGCAATGAGTGGGCCGGATTTGCCCCTCCCGGAGCGCATCATGTAAGCTGAAAGGCTCGATGACGCCTGAGACCGAGCACATCATCAAGGTGCTGAGGACGGCGATGCGCGTTCTGGGCTACAAGTACCAGGACGTCGAAGCGAAGCTGGGTGTGGCTCCGGGGTACATCGGGCGGCTCTTCCGCGGCGTCATGCAGCTCCGCGTCGACCATGTCGTGGACATCGCCCGGGCCATTGGGCTGGAGCCGGAGGAACTGTTTCAGATCGCCTTCCCGCAGCCGCCTCGTCCGCCGAGCCAAGAGGCGCAGCGTCTACGCCAGGCAGCCCATGACTTCCAGGCGAGCGGGTTGCCGCAGGAGCCGGCGTCGGCGCCCGCCCCAGCCTCTTCGATCGAGGAGGAGACAGAGCGCATCGAGCGCATCGTCCTGCGCACCTTCGAGAAGTTCTTTTCTTCGATGGCGAAGAGCGCCGGCAGGCAGGAGTAGGCCCGCTCTACATCTGAAGGTGCTCTCCCATGAGCACGCCCCTCACTCCTCCTCCCAGGCCCTCCCCTCGAACCTCAAGCTCGCATCGTGCTCGAAGCGGCGAAGGAAGGCCGTCACCTCTTCCACCATTGCTTGGGTGGCCAGTCCCAGCTCGAAGGATTGCTTGAGCATCGCCACACTCGCGAACGCCTCGCGCTCGATGCGAAGAGCGACGAAGGTCTGGTAGGCCCCGAGCACCACCTCCCCGGCTTCCCCGTACCTCCGGCGGGCCATCAGCAACGCGGCGAGATCCATCGAGGCCAGGGCCGCATCGTAGCCGCGGTTGACCGTCGCCATGCCTTCGACTACTTCGAGGAGCGTCTTCTCCGCGCGTTCGAACCTGCGGAGCCCGGCGTCGATCCGGCCTTCCAGCCAGTTGAGCTTGAGCTCGCTGATTCGTCCGCCTGCGTGCCGCTGCAACCGCCGAAGGTGGAAGAGTTGCGTCTCCGCCTCGCGGAAACGGCCGCAGTCACAGAAGATCCAAACTTGGTTGTGCAGCACGGTATAGGCCAGGGTGGGTTCGCGGGAATCATCGATGAGAGCAAGGCTCCGCTCCAAGATCTGGAGCGCCTTTTCGGAATTTCCGGCATAGGAGAAGTAGGCCGCCTGCTGGATCAGCGACCTCGCGGCGAGATGTTTGTCGCCGTTCCGGCAGCGGTAGCGGTAGACGGCTTCGAGCTTGATAATCGCACGCTTGAAGCGCCGTCGGTCTGCGTCCAAGGCGGCCTCGCGCTCGAGCAGATGAATCTCGCGGAGCGGGTCGCGCGTGCCGAGCTCGAAGAGCTGCCGCGCCCGGGCCAGAGCGGCCTCGGCCTCGTCGAGCCGTTGAGTCACGCGGTACGCATTCCCCAGAGACGCCCGAGCCTCGCATTGAAAATCGGAGACCCGCTGCGCGCCGTAGATCCGAGCGTCGAGCTGCTCGGCGCACTTCGCGGCCAGCAGGGCGAAATGCAGCATACGACCCGGATCCTCGTGGCGGAGGGCCCAGCTCCGGTCGAGGAGGGCCCTGAACTTCGCGTAGGTCCCCGAGGTCAAGGGGAGCTTCAAGGCTATCTCCCTGTCGTCGTCCAGGTTGTGACTCTTCTCAAGCCGTTTGAGGATTTTTCTCGCCTGTGCCGCCTGACCGCGCAGGTGGCGTGCGTGGTGCCGAACAACATCGAAGACTCGGTCGATGGCGGCCTCGTACTCGGCATCTTGTTCGGGGCCGGGCTCCGTCCATTCCGCTTCCAAGTCAATCGCAATCGCCGGGACGGCCAACATCGCCTCCACGCAGCTCAAGCATGGCCGCAGGAGATGGCGAAGGACTGCCCGAAAGCGTGGCGGAGCGAGCCCGCCGCGGAGCAGGGCCGCCAGCTCCTCGGAACCAGGATGCCCGGTCGGTTTCGGGTCCATGCGGGACATCATTCTCTCATAAGCGGAACCGAGGGACCAGCGTGGGTTCTGCGTCCGGAAAGAACCGGCGGCCTGCAGGTCTGCGTTTAACTCCCAGGACCGGTGCCGTCACCCGCATTGCTTGGCATGCTGCCGGGCTTGCACGGACCGCCCATTGGATCGATACAGCCGCCGGCCTTGGATAGATCCCTCGGTGGCTGGCCCACTCCCTCCGGCGCGGCCCATAGTCCGGCGATCCACCGCCACGCCTTTTGGAAGAGGTCCGGTCCTGGAGACCAGGCAGTCCAGCAGGCCGCCTGGGCTGGAGCCGCGAGGCTGAGCGCGATCGCGAAGGCGGCCGCGAGGGCCGCCCGCCGCATCCATTTCTTGCTTCTCATATCTCCTCCGTGAGCCCGCGGGGCGGCCGGGCGCCGCCATGGCGCGAGGGCCCGCGGACGCAAAGCCCTTATCCCTTGCTTCCAGAGTGCAGTTTGGCATGGGAGCGAGAGCAATCCTCTCGATGGCGAGAGGAATCCTCCACCTCCGAAAATCGGGCGGATCGACGGATTGTTGCGGGGGGAGACCGCTTTGTCATCGGCGTCGGAGCTGCTTTGTCATCGATCCTGGAAATATATCTCCGCTCGGCATCATCAGGTGAACCCTAGCGTCAGATTCAGCTTTTTTTCATTCTGGACATCGACCGGATTCTGCTCGTAGACTCCGTTACCAACGGACGAAAGGAGCAATTTATGAGGCTGAATTTGGTTTCAAAACCGGAGGAGAAGGCCAATCCAGCGACTCGAGAGAAGCCTCCCTTCTCCGTGGTCGAGCTCGGCGAGCGGATCGTGCAACTCCGAAAGCGCAAGGGATGGAGCCGAAGGGAGCTGGCCAGGCGGCTCGGAGTGCCGCAGTACCGGCTGGCGAAGTGGGAGCAGGGCGCGAATCCGCCGCCGTTCGGGGTGGTCGCGCCGATGGCCCAAACGCTGGAGGTGACTCTCGACGAGCTGTTGACCGGCGAGCCGGCGCCGAGCTCGGGGCTCGCCCGCGGGCAGCAGGCCCAGGCCCGCTCGCACATCGCCGCGCTGGCGCGGCTGCTGGGGCTGTCCAGAGAACCCAACCGGACGGCGGCGCCCAACCCGAAGAGGCCATGAAGGAGCCGCCCGCCTGTACTGGAGCTTGATCTCCGGGGCCATGGAGGCTCCGGTGTTCCGAAAGGAGAGCAGGATGAACACGCAGTCCGCAGTCGAGCAGAAGTCCACGCAGTACACGGCCGGCAGTGGCGGCGGGGCCGGGAGCGGCAGCCCCGGGACCCTTCCGGTGCCGGAGCCGCCGGGTGGCGGCGTGCAGCGCCTCAAGTCGGAGCGGGTGCAGGAGGAGCTGAGGGCAATGACCGGCTGGGCGGCGACCCAGGGGGCGACGGCGATCGAGTGCGTCAAGACGTTCGCGACGCCCGAGATCGCCGGCCTCTACGGCGGCTTCGTCGTGCAGTCCGCCGCGGCCACCGGCCACCCGGTGACGGTGAGCGTCTCGGGGGGCCAGGTGAGCGTCACCGTCTACACCCCCAACATCGACGGCTGCCCGGGCGAGCTGACCCTGCCGGTCCTCGCCTTCGCCCGGCAGCTCTAGGGAGGGATCCCGGATCCCTCAGAAAGGAGAAGAACGATGCCGAAAAAAGACGCCTACGGCAAGGAGTTCCGCGACTTGGAAGCCCTTGTCGGGGCCTGCAACGAGAACGGGAGCCTGGTCCCCGGCCACGAGCCTCTGAAGGCCGAGCTGGCGGCCGCGGTCGAAAAGACGAGGACCCTCAAGCTCCAGCAGGAGAGCCTCGATGGCAATCGCCTGGCCGTCACCGACCGTTTTCTCGACGCGCTCGAGGAAGCGCAGGGGCAACAGCGAAAGCTCCGGGGCTTCATCATCTCCGTCCTGGGTGCGGACAGCCCGCTGCTGCCGCTGTTCGGGATCGCTCCCAAGAAGGTGCCCAATCCCAACAACCGCCGGCGGACCAAGCGGAAGGCCAAGCCCGCTCCGGCTCCCACGCCGGTACCCGAAGAACCGACCACCAAGCTGCCGGAGACGGCCAAGCCGGCGGCATGACCGGAAAGGAGGAAACATCCATGACAAGGAAGAAAAGAGACCGGAAGAGCCTCATCGCGGGTTGGAAGAAGCTGGCCGCCGCGGCTGAGACTCACAAACACCTGCTCCCCGCGCTCGGGCACTTCAAGGCGGCTTTGGAGCGGACCCTCGAGGACATCAACTCGACCACGGACCAGCGGGCCACCTTGAAGGCCTTGCGCCTGGAGTCCACACAGGATCTCCGAGGCCACTACGCGTCCGGCACCGAGATGGCTTCCCGGCTGAAGAGCTATGTCGTGGCGAGGCTTGGCCCGAAGGACGCACGACTGGCGGACTTCGGGATCAACTCCGGAAGCCGTCGCCGCAAGCCGCCTGAGCCGGAAAAGAGGAAAGGCTCCCCCGGTTACCACTAAGGAGGCTGTCCATAAGCGGTAGTTGACCGCCGGGGCGTGTCTGCAGCACGCCCCGGCGTTTTCCAGGAGGAGCCTGACGAAGTATAACTGAGGATCGCTCGCAATTTTGTCGTGGCGCGATCCGGAGGACGAACCAGCCTGGCAAATCTGTGCAAAGGCAACTGGCGTAGACTAACAAGTTTAGTGACTCCCGAACCCCTGTCCGAGAAGGACTGGCGCGATCTTCTGCGCCGGATCCACTGGGTCAGCTGATGTCTGGAAGACCCAGCAGGTTCTCTAACGCGGCGAGCGGCTCCTTAAGTTCACGCTCCAGCCAGTCGTAGGTGAAGTCGCGAAGAACAGTGAGTTGCGGTCGTAGGCGCAGATCGGGGTAGTGTCTGTAGTGGCCGGCCAGATCGTCCGCGCCACCAGAAGTTCCAAGAAAGAACTGGTACACACGGCCGTCAATGCTCACGGGATCTCGCCAGTTCTCGCGTCGCAGCTCCGCCCCATCCACTATCGAGACGATGGACGTCGGCAGGGAGAACCCGACCGGCTCCAAGAACTCCCAGAGCAGCGATCTACTCGGCGGCTGTTTGCTCGCAACGGAGGGAACGATCGCCACGCGGAGGTAGCAGGGCAGCTTTGAGAATAAGGCGAAGTGTCGTTGTAGCGTCGGGAAATTGCTCGCAACGAGCGCCTCGTAGGCCTTGAGGAATGCCTCAGCGAACCGGCGGTGATAGCGAGTCTCTTCCTCGGTCACTGTCGCGGACGGATATGGTCGGTAGCGGGCAGCTTCAGGAAAGAGAGGCGATTCGACGAGGTAATCGCCCCCCAGCACGTCAATGGCTCTGAGCATACGATCGGCAATGTCGTCAAGAGGCGTGACGCGCGGACCGGACGGCGCAACTCCTAAGCTCGCTTTAGCACCAGCTCTCTTCAGGACCTCCTGTCGGTCCGTCGCGGAGAGCGGTGGAACCGAGTAACTAATCACACCGCCCTCCCGATGGACCGGAATGGTCCCATCCTCTACCCGACGCTCGTGGATTTCACTCTCCTCTCTGTGCCAGTGCTGCTGAAGCCGCAGCCAATACCTGATCTTGCCGCACGTCATAGGTAGTAGTTCGCGGGACTTCGGACGATCAGGTTCGCCGAACAGTTCGGGTTTCGACGTGACGACGGCAGCGAGAAGCTCATGCGCCATGGCGGGTGCGACGCTCTCGTTCAAGCGACCTTGGTGTACCAAGTCTCGAATGAGCTTGCCCAGGTTGGCCCGGAGCAAGCTGTGCTTCTGATCCGATGGATCCAGCCAATTCACTCCGAGGAAGTAAGAAAGTCCACCTGCGCCATGCCGCAGCATGGTGTCGGAGTCCCAACGCGGTCCGGTAGCTGGAATGATCAGAACCTCTGGATCGTCGGACCTCCGGATGCGAAGCCCTACGGTGTATGGCCAGCCCGTCTCGAGGTCGGCCTCGAGAACCATCCCCATACGGTCCAGATCACCTGGCGGGAACTCCCGTTTGAGAGCCGGAAAGTGTCTCTCGATGGTCGCTCGGTACGAGGCGATCAGAGTCTCGGCTGCAGCGAAACAACGGTCGTCCAGGATCCGCTTGTGCTCATCTCGCGCCCACTTGTAGTACGCGATCAGTGCATCACCGGACACCCCGTCCCTGCGGACGGATGCCACGTCAGCGCGAAATTGCTCAGTGCTCATCGCTTGCCAATTGTGGTGTTTGGCCGCTAGAACGAAGTTCCTGAGACCTTCAAAGCCGAAGCTGTAGGAAGACCCATGACGCTCAAGAATCCCTGCATTGAAGAGGTCAGGCGGTACCTGCTCCGTTGGCCGGAGTGTCAACGCGGAGTGCAGATCATCGAGAGGCGCCTGAGACGCGTTGCGCTGCTCCAGGAGCTTCGCCGCGGCGAGCAGAATCCTCTCGCTCACATCAGGTACGGGAGTTGTTTGCAAGCATGTGTCGTGGTAGCGCTCGAATATGGAGTATGTGCTCTCCCTCAGTTCAGCCAAGTTGTCGGCAGCAGCCACCTCGAATGCGACTCGCATGAAGAACGGGCTTCTCTTGGCCTCGTCAAGGAGAGCTGGATCCCAGACACCGTGGAATCCATACGCCTTCTCGTACTTCCTAATCGCGGACCAGAACTCTTCCTCGCACAGAGGACCTATAACAACTTGCGATAGGTCCCCCGACTCACTCATCAGCTGGCCGAAGTCCGTGGGCGTGCCTCTATGACCCAGCAGCGAAGCCCAGTCGCCCGTCTTGCAGCTCACAACGAGCTTCACTCGGGTCGAACGCAGGTGCCTCGCGAGGGAGCCAAGCTGGCGAGCCGGGTTTTGGGTCCGCCATTCATCTACGCCGTCAAGATAGAGAAGAAGCCTCTGCTCTCTGGCCAACTCGGATAGCCTTCGAACTAGAGCTTCGGGGCCCGCTTGCTCGCGGAACGTCCAAGCAAACTCGGTCGCTACGTAGCCGAGAAAGCTCTCTCCCAGCTCCGACCCACGAAGGAACAGAACAATGTCGCCCTGCCTCTGTGCTGACAGGGCCAGATGGCACATGGTCGACGTCTTCCCGATTCCCGACGCTCCGATAAGAGCGAGCACCGGCTCCGGGGCCTCGCGGAACCGGTGCATGGCGTTAGCGGCCGAAGCCCGCGAGACGTGGAGCTCTGAGACGTACCGCCTGTTGAGGTCATCAAGCGAGCCCTTCAGTGGCCTAATGGCTGCCTCGACCTGTGCGCCGCAAAATCGCCGCAAGTTCGCTGGGCTGAGCCTCAGGAAGCAATCGAGCGCCCGAAAGTCGTCGGCTTCAGGAAGCACGATTTCGTATCCGTCCTCAAGCCTCAGCGCAGCAGGCTCCACAGGCTGCCGGCTGACGACGTCGTAGATACGACTCACTCCTCCGTTCGTGACGAGTGCGTAGGGGGCGATGGGGTGGACGAGACGGGCATAGGAGATCGCCTGGAGAGCGTCATTCTCGGTTAATTCGGTCTCGGGCCTCTTCAGCTCCACGACGAACAGGTTGCGACCGTCCCGTGTGACAAGGACATCGAGTCGCGGCCTAAGTTCCTGGAGCTGGCTCGGGAGCTCCTCCGTGAGTACCTGGCGCCCCGCCTTGAAGGAAAAAGAGCGCTCCACCTGCAGCCGGTCGTGCTCAATACCGAGCCTGCCAAGCAATGGAATGAGGATGAGGCTCCGAAGCTCCTCTTCATTTCGGATCTCATCTCGCCAGTCCATATGCGCCCTAGCTATCGGTTACTAATGCTAGTCGCTCACGGTTAGGACCTCAAGCCGTCGAGCGCCACCCTTACAAGCTCCGAGGAGCACCGGTGCCTTCCTAAATGGCGGGCTCCGGCTTCCACAGCTCCGGCGCACTGGTGGCGCCTAGAAGGGCGGCAGCAGGCTTCCCGCCGAGCCCGGTCTTCGCGGGATTGGCATATACTAGTCTGTATGACCAGAACCAGAGGAACACGCACACACGCAACCTCTCGCCAGGGCCAGTGGGCACTTCAGGACGCGAAGGCGCGCTTCAGCGAGGTCGTGCGGAAGGCGAAAGCCGAAGGACCGCAGAGGATCACCGTCCACGGTCGTGAGGAGGTCGTCGTTGTCTCCGTAGAGGAGTACCGGCGCGTGAAAGGCCGGCCGAGCGGCCAGGCCCTCGTGAAGCTGCTGCACGATTCGCCCTTGCGCGGCATCAAGATCGAGCGGACGGGTACGCGTGGCCGCGTTCGCGGTGTCGAGCTGTGACCGGCTGGCTGCTCGACACCAACGTGCTGTCGGAGCTGCGCCGTCCGAAGCCAGACGCGAAGGTCGTGCAGTTCATCTCCAGTCAGCCGCTCGACCTTCTCTATGTCAGCGTCGTGACCTTCGCCGAGATTCGCTTCGGGATCGAGCTGGTCAAGGAAGTGGCCCGCAGGATGGAGCTGAATGAGTGGCTGGAGCACAAACTGCGGCCGATGTTCGAGGATCGCGTTCTCGAAATCAGCGAAGACATCATGCTCAAATGGCGGCTGCTGGTGGAAGAAGGACGGAAGAGCGGCCACACCTTTGCGCAGCCGGACCTCATCATCGCCGCCACCGCGCTGCACCACGGCCTCACCGTCGTCTCCCGCGACACGAGCGAGTATCAGATGGCGAACGTGCCGTTCCTGAATCCGTGGACGACGAAGGTGTGAACGCGCCCGGTGGGCTCGAACCCCAGCGCGTCGCGAGGATCGCTCGCAATTTCGTCATGCTCCCCCGGGAATCTCCCGCCCGCTCTACGCCGTTCTCTCCTCCATGACCGAGCCCACCGAGACCCTTTCCCGCCGGCCGGCCCGCCAGGGTCTCTATGGCGGTCTCGTCTCCTCGCGGCAGACCAAGCCGCAGGAGGCGGCCTCCGAGGCAGGCAAGAAAAAGACCCCCCTCAAGCCGCGCACCGTTCTCAACGACGCGATCGACCTCGTGAAGGCGCGCAAGGGCCGGCTGCTGCTGGGCCTCCTGCTGATGGCGATCAACCGCGTCTCCGGGCTGGTCCTGCCCGGCACCACCAAGTACCTGCTCGACGACGTTATCGGCAAGGGCAACCGCCAGCTCCTGATGCAGCTCGTGCTGGTGGCGGCAGCGGCGACGCTCCTCCAGGCCGTCACCTCGTTCTCCATCTCCCAGGTGCTCGGCAAGGCCGCGCAGCGCTCGATCACCGAGATGCGGCGGCAGGTGCAGCGCCACGTCGGGCGCCTCTCCGTCGGCTATTTCGAGCAGACCAAGACGGGCGCTCTCCTCTCGCGCGTGATGAACGACGCCGAGGGCATCCGCAATCTCGTCGGCACCGGGCTGGTGGAGATCGTCGGCGGCATGGTCACGGCGGTGCTCGCGCTCGGCCTGCTCTTCTATCTCAACGTCAAGCTCACCCTGATCGCGCTGGCCGTGGTGTCGCTCTTCGGCTTCATCATGAAGTACGCCTTCACCACGCTGCGCCCGCTCTTCCGCGAGCGCTCGAAGATCAACGCCGAGATCTCGGGCCGGCTCACCGAGTCGTTCTCGGGCGTGCGGGTGGTGAAGGCCTACCAGGCCGAGCAGCGCGAAGCGCTGGTTTTCACCAAGGGCGCGCACCGGCTGTTCCGCAACGTGGCGCGCACGATGACCGGCTTCTCCGCCATCGGCGCCGCCTCGACAGTGCTGGTGGGCGTGATCGGCGTCGCCATGATGGGCATCGGGGCGCGCGACGTCCTGGCCGGACGCATGACGGTGGGCGAGTTCTTCGCCTTCACCCTCTATCTCGGCATGCTCGTGGGGCCGGTGGTGCAGATCGTCAACATCGGCAGCCAGATCACCGAGGCCTTCGCGGGCCTCGAGCGCATCCGCGAGATCCGCAACGAGATCGCGGAGGACGCGGGCGAGGCCACCCGCCAGCCCCTGCGTCGGGTCGAGGGGACGATCGAGTTCCGCGACGTCCATTTCGAGTACCAGGCCGGAACGCCCGTGCTCAAGGGCGTCTCGTTCGTGGCCTCGCCGGGGACTTCGACGGCGCTGGTGGGGTCCTCGGGCTCGGGCAAGAGCACGCTTATCGGCCTCGTCGCCGCCTTCCACCGCCCGACGTCGGGACAGATCCTGGTGGACGGCCAGGACCTCGCCGAGCTGCGGCTCACCGATTACCGCTCGCATCTCGGAGTCGTCTTCCAGGACAACTTCCTGTTCGACGGCACGGTGCTGGAGAACATCGCCTACGCCAGCCCCCACGCCTCGGAGGAGGAGGTGCTGCGGGCTGCGCGCATCGCCCATTGCGACGACTTCGTGGCCCGCCTGCCGCAGGGGTACGACACGATCGTCGGCGAGCGGGGGGTGAAGCTCTCGGGGGGCGAGCGCCAGCGGGTGGCGATCGCGCGGGCCATCCTGGCGGACCCGAAGATCCTCATCCTCGACGAGGCCACCTCCTCGCTCGACAGCGAAAGCGAGGCCCACATTCAGGAGGGGCTCGCGGAGCTGATGAAGGGGCGTACGACGTTCGTCATCGCGCATCGCCTCTCCACCATCCGCCGGGCGGATACCATCCTGGTGCTGGAGCAGGGAGAGATCGTCGAGCGCGGCCGGCACGAGGAGCTGCTGGCGCTCGGCGGGCGCTATCACGCCCTCTACACCCGCCAGTACGACCTCGAGTCCAACCTCTTCCGCAATCCCGGCGAAGCGCCGCCCGAGCAGGAGGCCGAGGCGCCGCGAGCGACCGCCGACGCCGCGGTGGGGCGGCTGCCGTTGATTCCGGCGTAGGGCCCGAGACTCCACTTCTCTTTCTCCTCTCGAGGGATCTGCCCTCCGAAGCCCTCACCTCCCCGGCCCTCCTCTCCCAGAGGGAGAGGAGGGAGAAAGACAGAAATGCCGGAGGGTCGTAGCGGCCTTCTTTTTGCCGTTATTTCCCCTCTC
>JBIOVX010000093.1:0-11677 GCA_044868005.1 Thermoanaerobaculia bacterium
CCTTCACCGCGGGCGGGGACAAGCCCCGCCCCTACATTGGATTTCGTGGGGTTCGCCAGCAAATCCGCCTCGTACACCACCCTCCCGTCCCCCAACCGCACCACGCGCACCCGCCCGCCATCATCCAGGACCGCCACGTGCGAGCGGTGCTCATCGGCCAGCACGGCGCCGATCGTGCCGGCGCCCGGCACCACCACGCGGCGGGAGGGCTCGACCTTGGCGGCGAAGGTCAAGGGCAGAACCTCGAGCACGATGAAGATCAGGATGCCGAGGACGCTGGCGATAATGGCGATGCCGCCCGCGGAGACGATCCAGCGGGCGGCGCGGTCGGCGATCAAACGCCGCTTCGAAGTTTGGCTCGGACGTGTCACCGAAGCTTGGCCAGCTCTTCCTGCACGATCTTATTCGGTAACGGGATGAAGCCGTCCTTGACAACCACTTGCTGGCCCTGCTGGGAGAGCACGTACTTGACGAACTCGCGCACCAGCGGATCGAGCGGCTTGTTGGGAGCCTTGTTGACGTAGACGTAGAGGAAGCGCGCGATCGGGTACTTGCCCGAGAGGATGTTCTCCGGCGTGTCCTCGACGAACTCGCCGCCCGGCTTGGCCGCCAGCGGCACGGCCCGCACGCCCGAGGTCTTGTAGCCGACGCCGCTGTAGCCGATGGCGGTCTTGTCCTCGGTGACGCCCTGCACCACGGAGGCCGAGCCCGGCTGCTCCTTCACCGTGTCCCGGTAGTCGCCCTTGCACAGCGCGTGCTCCTTGAAGTAGCCATAGGTGCCGGAGGCCGAGTTGCGGCCGTAGAGGCTGATCGGCTGGTTGCCCCACGCCTGCACGCCGGCCTGGCCCCAGTTGTTGATCGCCTTGCCGCCGCAGGCGTGGCCCTTCGAGAAGATGCCGTCCACCTGCTGCAACGTCAGCCCTTTGATGGGATTATCCTTGTTGACGAACACCGCGAGGCCGTCCACGGCGACGCGGACCGGCGTCGGCTTGTAACCATACTTCTTCTCGAAGGCGTCGATCTCCTCCGCCTTCATCTGCCGGCTCATGGGACCGAGCTGCGAGGTGCCCTGGATGAGCGACGGCGGCGCCGTCGTCGAGCCCTTGCCCTCGATCTGGATGCGGACGTTGGGATACTCCCGCCTGTAACCCTCGGCCCACAGCGTCATCAGGTTGTTCAAGGTGTCCGAGCCGACGGAGCTCAGGTTGCCGGAAACACCGCTCGTCTTGCTGTAGGAGGGGATTCCCGGATCCACCTTCACCGCCTGCGCCGAAAGGACGCCGCTGCCGCAAAGGACCAGGGCCAATGCGAGCGGAGCCATCGTGCGATTACGCTTCATGATCTCTCCTTTATTTATTATCATCGGAGCGGACCGATTCTCCGTTCCGCGAGGACGACTCTCGCAGAGGGGTTTGGCAGTGCACCAACCGCGCTGTGACAGCGGTGTGACAAAGCCCGTTGCCTGAAGGCTTGTCGCACGCCTGTCACTGCGCCGTCGCGGCGTCGCTCGTGGCGTTACCTATCCTGCCTCCGACTCGCAGCACATCGACTGAAGATCGAATCCAAAAAGGAGAGCCGATGCTCAGAAAGGTTAAGTTCAAGGCTGGCCTCGTAGCGCTCGTCCTGGCGCTGTCGGCGGCCTCCGTCGCCACGGCGCAGGTGACGGGCCTCTACTACCAGGAGGTCACCAAGGAAGACGAGAACCGTGTCTACGTCTTCAACACGCCGGAGAGATACCACTCCTGGCAGCAGACTGGCGACATGGGCACGGCCGTCACCGTCCTCGGCGCCGGGCCCAACGGCGAGACCATCGTGGCCGAGAACGAGACGGCCATGGACCTCTACCTCTTCAAGCACAACCTGCCGGCCTACGAGCGGCCGACGCCGAAGCCGGTCACGCCCCCGGCCTTCCCGGCCAGCAAGTTCGGCATCCGCGTCTACGCGGACGTCAGCACCAAGTCCAACGAAGACAAAGCGACCGGCATTGAGAGCAACGACAGCGGCGTGGGCGTCGACGTCAAGCGCACCTACTTCACCTTCACCCATCAGTTCGACGCCAAGTGGGCGGCGCAGTTCCAGTCTGACATCGGCGACTTCGGCCAACGGCGCTACGACGTGTTCGTCAAGAAGGCCTACATCGAGTACAAGTACAGCCCGATGGGCACCTTCCGTCTCGGCTCGGCGGACACGCCGTGGGTCCCCTACGTCGAGGGCATCTACGGCCTGCGTTACATCGAGACGACGATCACCGACCACCTGAGCTTCGGCACCTCGGCCGAGTGGGGCTTCCACGCCGGCGGCGCCAATCCCCTCTGGGCCTACGCCTTCACGGTGGGCAACGGCCGCACGTATAGCAACCCCACGCGCAGCAAGACCGTGGATTTCGAGGGCCGGGTCTCCTTCACGCCGATCAAGGGCCTGAACCTCGCCGTCGGCGGCTACAGCGGCAAGCGCGGCCAGGAGACCGACGCCGTGCCGGCCAAGCACACCGCCACCCGCGGCGATGCGCTCGTCGCCTACAACACCGACAAGTTCAAGATCGGCGGCGAGTGGTTCCAGGCCGAGAACTGGAACAACGTCACCACCGTGGCGACGGACAAGTCCGAGGGCTTCTCGGGTTGGGCGCAGCTCAACATCAATCCAACGTGGGCCGTCTTCGGCCGCTACGACCAGGCCGACCCCAGCAAGGACCTCAAGCCGAACCTGAATTTCACCTACTACAACGCCGGGCTGCAGTGGACGCTCAACAAGGCTTTCGCCGCCTCCCTGCTCTACAAGTTCGCCGAGGTCGAGGGCGGCACCCTGGGCACGAGCAACGGCACCATCGGCTCGACGAACGCGAACAGCAAGGGCGAGTACAACGAGATCGGCGTCTTCACGGTCTACAACTTCTAGCTCCGCCCGGGCATAAATGCCCGGGCTACCCGTGGAAACGAAAGCCTCCTGAAGGAGGCTCCGTGTCGGAGAAATTCCTGGAGTCGGATTCATCCGGCTTCTTCGCACCGTAGCCCGGGCATTTATGTCCGGGCGGGGCCGGCACGTAAACGGCCTTCAACGGGAGCGGATCTCCGTCCTGTCTTCGGGGTGCCGCGCGGAAACGGCACCCCCTTTTTACGCATCACTCGTAGCGGATGGCCTCCAGCGGCTCGACGGCAGCGGCCCGCCGCGCCGGCAGCCAGCTCGCGAAGAGCGCCACCAACGCCAGGAGCATGGGCACGACCGCGAACGTCGCCGGATCCGTGGAGCTCACGCCGTGGAGCAGCGCCAGGATGAGGCGCGTCAAGGCGAGAGCGCCGGCAAGCCCGACCGCGATACCGATCAGAGCGATCAAGGCTCCTTCCCTGAGGACCATGCGCGAGATGTCGCGCCGGCGGGCTCCCAGCGCCATGCGGACGCCGATCTCGCGCGCCCGCTGGCTGACGACGTACGAGATGACGCCGTAGATCCCCACCGTGCCGAGCAGCAGGGCGACGGCCGCGGCGATGACGAGCAGCGTCATGGTGAAGGAGGTGCGCGCCATCGAGCGCGCGACCACCTCCATCATGGGACGTACCGCGGAGAGGGCCAGGTTGGGATCGAGCGACCAGATCGCCCGGCGGACCGGCGCGACCAGCGCGGCGGGATCGCCTTGGCCTTTCACCACCAGGCTGAAGCTCCGCGGCACCCACTCGGCTCCATCCCCCTTGCCCGGCTCGGGCCGCAGCACCGGAAAGTACACCGTCTCGAAGAGCTTCTCCTCCAGTGCCTGATCGCGGACGCTCCCCGCCACGCCGATGATCGTGCACCAGGGGCTGTCCCCGGCGAGCCCGCTGGTCAGCCGCTTGCCGAGCGCGCTCCTGCCGGGCCAGAAGCGCCGGGCGAGGGCCTCGCTCACCACCACCTCGTACGACCGGCGCGCGGGATCGATGCGGTCGAAGAACCTTCCCTCGACGAGCGGGATCCCCATCGTCGCGAAATAACCGGGGCTGGCGAAACGCGTGCCGAGGATGGGCGGCACCTGGTCTGGCGGCAGCGGGAAGTCCTCGAAGGAGTAGCCGCTGTTGGAGTTGCTGCCGGAGAGGGGCAGGCTGGTAACCGTGCCCGCGCTCACCACTCCGGGCACCGCCCGCACCCGCTCCAAAAGCTGGCGTACGAAGCGGGCGGTGGCGAACGCGTCCTTGTACTCGGTCTCGGGAAGGTCCAGGTGCAGGCTGAGGACGCCGCGCGGATCGAAGCCCGGATCCACGCCGCGCAGATGCCAGAAGCTCCTCACCATCAGGCCCGAATAGAGCAACAGCATCAGAGCGAGCGCGACCTGGACGACGACGAGGACATTGCGCGCGCGGTGCCGCGCCCGTCCGCCCGTGTCGCCGCGCCCGCCTTCCTTGAGCGCCGGCGCCAGCGCCGGAGCGCCGTAGCGGAGGGCGGCGAAGCCGCCGGTCAGCAGACCGGCGAAGAGCGACAGCAGGAGAGTGAAGGCGAGCACCGCGCCGTCGACGCCGATCTCCTCGAGCCGCGGGATGCCCGGCGGGCGCAGACTCACCAGCAGGCGCACGCCGGCGACCGCCAGGGCGAGCCCGACGGCACCGCCGGCGAGCGAGAGGGCCACGCTCTCGCCGAGGAAGAGGCGGGTAACGTCGGCGCGCGTGGCGCCCAGGGCGTTGCGCACCGCCACCTCCCGCTGCCGGCCCTCGGCCCGCACCAGGAAGAGATTGGCGACGTTGGCGCAGGCGATGAGCAGGATGCAGCCGACGCTGCCGAGGAGAACCCAGAGGGCGCGCTGAATCTCCCCGACCACGTCGTCGCGCAGCGGGTGGACGAGCACGGCGAGCTTGGCGCTCGCGATCATGCCGCGGTTGATCTGCGACTGCGGGAACTCCTCGGGAATCCTCCAGACGAGCGCCGAGAGCTCTCGCTCGGCCCGCTTCGGCGAGATCCCGGCCCGCAGCCGTCCCACCGCCTCGTAATTGAAGTTCCCGGCCTCCAGCTTGGCGGGATCGATCGTCATCGGCAGCCACAGCTCGGCCGCCGCCGAAGGGAAGTGGAAGCCCTCGGGCATGACGCCCACGATGCGCGTCGCGACGCCGTCAACCCGCAGCATCTGCCCGACCGCCTTCGGATCGCCGCCGAACCGGCGCCGCCACAGCGCGTGGGAGAGCACGGCCACCTTCTCGGCGCCCGGCTGCTCGTCCGCCTCCTGGACCGTCCGCCCCAGGAGCGCCGGCACGCGGAGCACCGAGAAGACGGAGGCGGTGAAACCGGCCGCGCGCACCCGCTCGGGCGCCTCGCCGCCGGTAAGGGTCACGGAGGCGTCCCAGTAGATCCCGAGGTCCTCGAGCACTCGGTTGCTCTTGCGGTAGAGCACGTAGGTGGCGTCCGAGTGCTCGAAGCGATCCATCTTGAGCCCCGGCGCGGTATGCCACACCATTACCAGCCGCTCCGGCTCGGCGTACGGCAGCGGCCGGATCAACACGGCGTTGACGACAGTGAAGATCGCCGCGTTGGCACCGATGCCGACCGCCAGGGTGAGCACCGTGACGAGCAGGAACCCGGGGTTGCGGCGGAGCTCGCGGAGGAGGGAGCGGAGCGAAGTCGGAAGGGAATCCATGCGATGCCTCCAGAAACCGAGATGAGTCTGCCGCTGGAGACTACGAGGAAGGGAGCGGCAGGGTTACAAAGCGCGAGCAGCGCGATCCCCTCTACGCCGAGTTCTGGCTGCGCGAATGGCTCAACGAAGGCACCCTCGCCGCCGCGGCGTGGTACGGATTCCTAAGGATGCCGAAGTTCGGGCTGTACCAGATACTCGAGCGGGTGCGGGGGGAGGGGACGGCGGGCATGTAGACCGTGGCCGTCGGACGGGCCTGCCCTGCGAAGCCTCACCCCCTTTCCCCCTCTCCCTGACGGGCGAGGGGGGGCGTGACGCTGAATGTCTTCGTAGGGGCGGGGCTTGTCCCCGCCCCGAATCGCTGCGGGCGGGGACAAGCCCGCCCCTACTTTTTCGGCAAGATTCCTTCGCCCGCGTCCCCCCTCGCCCGTCAGGGAGAGGGGGAAAGGGGGTGAGGCTTCCGCGGGCATACCGGCGCGGCTTCTCTACACCCTCACCCTGACGAACGCCATCCACGAAACCGGCGAATCCCCGTAGCTCTCCTCCAGCTCATCGGGCACCAGGGCCAGGCTGCCGAGGAAACCGACGCCTCCCTTCCAGCTCTCTCCGTGCAGGACGTCGTAGATGTAGCCGAGGGAGATCTTGCCGACGTTGAAGACCTCGCCTTCCTCTCCGTGCCCGAGCAGCTCGTCGTTCTCCTGCCTCTCCGCGCGGCCGAACAACGTATGGCGGCCGCGGCTCGCCGCGGATTCGAGCAGGAAGGAGTCCGTCGTCTCGCCGGGATCCTTGGCATTCCGGCCCCAGGCGAACGTGGTCTGCCAGTTGCCCCCGGTGAGCTGACGGTTGTAGACCGCCGACGCCGTGGTGCGGTCCGTGTCGAGCTCCGGCTCGAGCTGCTCGGGGCTGTTGAGATGCCCACGGCTCACCTGGAACGACCAGTCCGGCGTCGGATTCCAGGAGGCGCGGAGGGACCAGGAGTCCATCTTCGGGCTCTCGATGCCTTCGCGGTTCTCGTCCGGCTCGCGGCCGGTGAAGAGGGACCCTTCGAGCTTGACGTTGCCGCGGATCCAGCCGAGCGTGGCCACGCCGTAGGTGATGTGGGTCGAGTCCAGCCAGTGGTGACCCAGCGGCGCCTCGGGATTTTCCTCTCCGGAGAAGCGGTGCATGAAGGTGGCCGGCCCCAGCGCCGGCTCGCCCGGCAGGCCCAGATAGAGGAACGCCGAGCTGTCGGCTCCCAGCGGCCGGCTGTACGTCGCGGCGAGCTCCATGAACAGGTCGTGCGGGTGCTGGCGATCGACGAGCGGGTTGACGCCATCCGCCGTCTCGCCGGTCTGCAGGAGCAGCGGATAGCCCTCGCTGCCGATCGTCCACGGCTCGGCGGAGAGCATGGCGCGCAGGCCCAGCCGGCCCGGCCCCAGCGGCCGGCTCGCCATGCCCATCAGCATGTTCTGGCCGAAGGTCTTCTCGTCTCCCCGCGGGCCGTCCTGATCGTCATAGATGAGGTTGGCGAAGCCATGGAGCATCGCCTGCCACGCGCCGCGGCTCGCATGGATCCCCGCGTGCGGCGCCGAATCCGGCTGCCAGGCCGTGCCCGAGCTCTCGCGCGACATGCCGTAGGAGCCGAGCAGCCCCCGCATCTCGTGCATGCCGTGCTCCTCCATTTCATGCTCTTCCATGCCCTGCATCTCGTGCTCGGGCTCCTGGGGCTTGGCCGGCTCGGGCGGCTGCGGCGCCGGCGGAGGATGTTCATGCTGGTGCTGCGCCGCTGCGGGCGCCGTGATCGAAACGAGCACCGCCAAGGCGCTCGCAAAGTACAACTTGCCTCGTTTCATGACTGATCTTCCCCTTTGTCCGTCCGTGTTGCAGTCCGTGGCCGTCCATGTCGCCCGACCCAGAAGGCCAGACGGCACGGGCGCCGCTACAAAACTGTGGCGGAGCTTCAGCTCAGGGGAACGTGATCGATCGAGGCGACGAACAGCGGCAGGAGGCGATCCTGGACGGCCGCGGCCAGCTCTTCGCAGGCGTGGACCGCGGAGAGGGCCGGCACGATGCCGAGCACGGCCGCGCCCTGGCAGGCCTGATCGCAGAGCGCGTGGCCGCCCTTCGACGGATCGCAACAGTCGTGGCCTTGCCGCGGCGGCGCTTTCGGCGTTGAATCGCCATGGCAGGAGGCGTGTTCCGCGGCGGCCTTCACCGGCGGCGCGGACGGTTTCGAATGGCAAGGATGGGGCCCGGCGCTCAGCCCGAAGGCGATGGCGACCAGCAAAGCGAATACGGTGGGCGGCCGTCTCGTGCTCATGCGCTTGATCGTCCCCGGTAGCGGCACCGGACCCGAAGCGTATCGTGTAGCGAGTCCCATGCCAACGGCTGCCTGATTCGCCCGGCCCCCGGGGATTGCGTTCCTTCGGGATCTGTGTCATGCTGTTATCGCATTAAGACAGTCGGCTGCAGGAAGGCTCTCGGGAAGAGAGAATCGGGAGGGAATCGATGACGAATCGCCGGAGTACCGCACGCTTCTGCCGGATCCTGGCCGCCCTCGCCGTGCTCGCCGCGGCGCCGGTCCGCTCGCAAATTCCACCTCGCCTGGTGGCCGACATCAAGACGGTGCTGGGGCCGCCCAACGCCTACCCCGCCTACAACCTGACCGCCGAACGGCTCGGCGGCGCCGTCTACTTTTTCGCCGACGACGGCCGCCACGGGCGCGAGATCTGGCGCACCGACGGCACGGCGGCGGGCACCGCGCTCTTCGCCGATCTCTGTCCAGGCACCTGCAGCTTCGACGGCGTGCTGACGAGGGTGGACGAGCGCCTGTTCGCGTTCGGCAAGGACGGGTCCGGCGGCTTGACGTTGTTCTCGCTCGACGGCACGGCCGCCGGCACCCGCGTGGCGCGGCGCTTCCCTACAGCCTCGGAGTACGCCCTGGGCCGGCCGGTCGCGTTCGACGGCCATCTTTGGTGGATGATGGCCGAGCTGTCTCCCTCGCGGTCCCGCCTGTGGCAGAGCGACGGCACCTTCGACGGCACGCGGGCGGTGGAGCTTCCCGGCTGCGCGGAAGGATGCACGATGTCATTTCCGGGTCCGCTCGTCGCCGGCAACGTCCTCTACTTCGCGGCCAGGGACCAGCTCTCCGGCGCGGAGCTCTGGCGCACCGATGGCACCGCCGCGGGCACGTTCCGCACGACCGACCTCTGCCCCGGACCCTGCAACGGCGTCGCCAACCCGTACGCGGTCGTCGCCGGCGGCCGGCTGTTTTTCGCCGGCAACGACGGCGACTCCGGCGACGAGGTGTGGACGATCGGCGGCGGCGATCCGGCACCCCGGCTGGTGGCCGACTTCACTCCCGGTCAGCAAGGGTCGGCACCCTACTACCCCTTTGCCATCGGGAACGAGGTTTACTTCATCCTCCATACGGCTGCTGAGGCACGCTTGTACCGCACGACCGGAGACGGCTTCACCGCGGTGAGCGAATACGAGCCCTACGGGGCCGAGCGGTCGCTAGGCGTGCTCTATCCCGATGGGGACCGAGTTTTCTTCTCGGCGATCGGCCTCGGCGGAACGGTCGAGCTCTGGGTGCGCGGCCCGGGTTCGCAGCCCTCGCGCAAGCTGGCCGGGGACCTCTCGTCCCTCATCTTCCTGGGCTCGGTGAACGGCACGGCGTTCTTCTACGCTTACGGCGGCAGCGGGACACAGTTGTGGGCCACCGACGCCACGCCCGCAGGCACCCGCCGCGTGGGCTCCTGGCGGGCGGCCTTCCCTCCCCCGGGCGGTGCGCGCGCCGTGGGCGGCGGACTGCTGCTGTTGCTCGACGACGGCGTCCACGGCTACGAGCCCTGGATCAGCGATGGCACCGTGGCTGGCACCATTCCGCTGGGCGACCTCAATCCCGAATCCTCCTCCAACCCCGGCCGCTTCGGCGGCTTTGCCGCTCTCGGTTCCGACCTGTACTTCGCCGCTTTCGATGGCTCCGACCTTAACTCGCCGCACCTGTTTCGCGCCAGCGGTAATCCACCCACGGTCGCCTCTGCACAGGTGGGGCCGGTCTCCGAGATCGAAACCGCCGGCGGGCACGCCTTCGCGTTGCGGGCCACCCAACCCGGCTTGGTGGCGACGGATGCCGTAACCGGACCGGTTGTCGTCTCCACAGGCTACCCGGGTCGCCTGAAGCCTTGGGGGGACCTCCTCGCCTTCGGAGGTCCCACCGACTTTAGAACGCTGAAAGGGCAAGGCCTTTGGGTGAGCGATGGCACCGCCGCCGGCACCCGCCTGGTGTTCGATGCTTATCCCGACTACTACGGCTCCGGGGGCGATTGCCTCTCCCCCTACTACGAGTGCGAGTTCGTCCTCTATCCCGCCGGCCTCACGCCGGTGGGGCCATCGCTCTACTTCATCGGCTACCCGGAGTACGGTCCTGACGGCGAGCAGCTCTTCCGCACCGACGGCACCGCCGCCGGCACGGTGGCGCTGCTGCCCACGAACGTCGACGCGGCGGAGCGCTCCTTCCAGTCGCTGCTCCCCTATGGCAAGGGCGTGGCCTTCGTCACCCTGGAGGAGACCTACGTGCCGCAAAGCCAGACCTACCTGTACACCTACGAGCTGTGGGCGAGCGACGGTGCTCCCGAGTCGACGCGGCTGCTGCTCAGCACCTCCGACCGGCTGTTGTTGCTGGGAGCGGCCGGCAACCGCTTGCTCTTCGGCCGCCGGCCGGTGGGCAGCGTCGAGGACGAGCTGTGGGCGAGCGACGGCACGGCGGCCGGCACCGCGCTGCTCAGCCGCCTCGCCGGCGCCGGCCACGGCTCGCGGATCACCGGCGAAAGCACCGCTCCATCGCTGGCGGCCACGCTGCCGGGGACGGAGGTAGCGACCAGCATCGTCGTGGGAGACCGCGTCTTCTTCACCGTCGTCGATCACCTCACCGGCGAGGAGCTGTGGACGAGCGACGGCACGGCGGCCGGCACGCGGCGGGTGGCCGACATCTTCGCCGGCGCCGCGGGATCCCACCCCACCGATCTCACGCCGTACCGCGCCTGCGCTGTCTTCGCGGCGAGCGACGGCGCCTCCGGCCACGAGCTGTGGGCGAGCGATGGCACGAAGGCCTGGCAGGTGTCCGACATAGCGCCGGGGAGCGGCGCCTCCAACCCCGGTCCGATGGCGGCGGCCGGCGCCTTCTTCTACTTCGCGGCGGACGACGGGGCGCACGGCCGCGAGCTGTTCGCCATTCCCACCGCCGCGCTCGACGTCCGCTGCTCCGGCGCACCCCCTCCGCCTCCCCCGCCGCCTCCACCCGGCGCGTGGCTATCCACGCCGGAGGTGCCCGGATTCCGCTTCAAGGTCCAACTGGGCACCGGCGACACGGCTGTGGCCGGCACCCAGGCCGATTGCGTCGCCGCGACCCTCTGTGTCGCGGGGGCCCGCGCCGACCGCGCCGAGGTGCTCGCCCGCGTCGTCGGTCCCAAGCCCAACGGCCGCCTGTGGCCGACGCTGATCGCCCTCACCCCCACCGAAGTCCAGGTCTGGGTCGAGCAGGTGGGAACCGGCGAGATTCGTTACTACCGGCTCCCCGCCGCGGGTGGAAGCACCCTCGCCGGGTTGATCGACCGCACGGGCTTCGCCTCTCAGGCCGGCGCCGCGGCCGTGGTTGCCGGCAATACTGCGGGTGTCGCCGCGGATCCCTCCGGCTGGCTCACCACGCCCGAGCTGCCCGGGTTCCGCTTCCGCGTGCAGATCTTCCGCGGCGACGGACAGCCGCAATCGATCCGGCTGGAGCCGTGCCTCAAGGAAGCGCTGTGCGTCAGCGGCGCGGTCCCGGGGCGGCCGGAGGTCTTCGTGCGAGTGACCGGCGCGCGTCCCAACGGCCGGCGCTGGGTGGCCCTCGCCCGCCTGACCATCTCGCGCGTGGAGATCGACGTCGAGCAGATCGCCGGCGGCGAGACGCACCACTACAGCCTGCCGGGGCTCGCGCCCGCCAGCGACCGCATCGAGGGACTGCTCGACAGGGCTGGGTTCAGGCCGTAGGACCTGTCGAGCAATCCGCCGGCCCTCTCTGGTCTGAAATAGGAGGCAGGATGTAGGGGCGGGGCTTGTCCCCGCCCTCTT
>JBIOVX010000094.1:0-5321 GCA_044868005.1 Thermoanaerobaculia bacterium
ACGTAGCCCTCGGCATCGGTGAAGATCGACGCCGCGGCCAAGGGAGTGAGGTGCGTCGGATCGAGCACGGTCACGCCGTCGGCGGTGCCGAAGAACCCGCCGGCGACGGCCTTGGGCGTCGTGGCGAGGAGAGCGACTGCAACGACGGCGGGAACCCTCATGGGCACCTCCATCCGGCGAACCGGTTGCAAGGCCCTCCCTAGTCCCCCCGGACCACGTCGGCGTCAGCTCGCGAGCACCTTCTCCACTTCCGGCAGGTCCAGCATCAGGGCACCGTCGCGGGTCGCTGCGGAAGGGTCGAACTCGTAGCCACCGACCACGCGGCGAAAGACTTCCTTGAGGGCGCGCGCGCCGAGGCGCGGCTGGCGCGCCGCTTCGGCGGCGATACGGCGCACGGCGGCGGGCGAGATCGCCAGGTGGACGCCGCGGCTCTCGAAGTAGGCGCGCGCCTGCTGATAGCCCGACTCCGGCGTCCCGAGGAACACCCGCACCAGCGAATCCTCGTCGAGGTCGTCGAGCAGAACGATGGCGTCGAAGCGCGACAGGAACTGCGGCGTCATGCCGTAGTCGAAGAGGTCCTCGTTGCGCAGCCAGTCGCGCAGGCGGAAGACGAGCTTCTCCATCACCTTGCCGCCCTCGACCACCGTGACCGGCTGCAGGGCGCCGCGGTCCTTGCCGATGGTGATGCGGTCGAAGACGGCGTCGTAGAGTCCCTCGAAGGCGCCGGCGCAGACGAAGAGGAGCTCCGTGGAATCCACCGTCACACTGCCGCCGCCGGCCCAGGCGGGGAGGGCGAGCGGCACGGCCTCGTTCTCGATCAGCGTCAGCAGCGCCTCCTGCGCGCGGATGCCGGAGACGTTGGCCTGGCCCCCCACGTGCGAGCGGATCTTGTCCACCTCGTCGACGAACACCAGCCCCGAAGCGGCGCGCCGGAGCAAGTCCTCGACGGCGGCCTCGGCACCGAGCTGCTCGCGCGCCCGCGCCAGCAGCCGCCCCAGCACCGCCTCGCCCGGCCGGCCGCGCTCCGCCTCCTCGCCGAGGACGTTGGCATGGATGCGTACCACCGCCGAGCGGGCCGCTAGCACCGGATCCGCCGCGAGGTACGACTCGACGGCCCGCATCAGCGTCGTCTTGCCGGTGCCGGACGAGCCGATCATCAGGATGTTGCCCACGCGCAGTCCCGCGAGCTGCTTGGCGAGGGCCACCGCCATCTCGCGCACGGCCTCCTCCTGGCCCATGACGCGTTGGGAGAGGGCGTGGGCGATGGCGGTGGGATCGGGGGTGGGCGCGGCTGCCGCCATCTCAGACCCGCATCAGCACCGCTCCCCAGTGGAGACCGGCTCCTAGGGCGGTGAAGGCCACCAGCGACCCTTCCGGCGCCTTGCCGGCCTGGCGCGCCTCGTGGAAGGCGAGCGGCAGCGTGGCCGAGGTGGTGTTGCCGTACTTCTGGATGTTGTTGTGGACCTTCGAGTCCGGCAGGCCGAGGACCTGCTGCGCCTTCTCGTTGATGCGCAGGTTGGCCTGGTGCATGACGACGAGGTCCAGGTCCGCGGCCGTATAGCCGCAACGCTGGAGGACCTCGCGCGTCGCTTCCGGCATGCGGGTGACGGCGAGCTTGAACACCGCCCGGCCGTCCATCACCGGCACCGTCTCGGCGGCCTGGATCATCTCGCAGGTGACGAACGGGCGCCGCTGCGAGCCGCCGCCGGGGACATACAGGATGTCCCGATGGTTACCGTCTCCATAGAGCGCCGAGGCGAGGATGCCGCGGCCGTTCGCCTCCTCCGCCCGGAAGACCATGGCCCCGGCGCCGTCGCCGAACAGCACCAGCAGATGCCGGAAGCGCGAGTTCCACTCGAACTCCTCCGGCGACAGAGGACCGGGATCGCGCCCGTGCAGCACCTCGAACGTCCGCGCGGAGAATGGCATCAGCGAGGTGTGGACGTCGGTGCCGACGAGCAGCACCGTGCGCGCCACGCCGCCCCGGATCAGCGCGTCCACCACCTGCAGGCCGTAGGCGAAGCCGGCGCACTGCTGGCGGATGTCGAGCGCCGGCAGGGGACGCATGCCGAGCTTCTGCTGGACGAGGGTCCCCGTGCCCGGGAAGTAGTGGTCGGGGGTCATTGTGGCGCACACCAGGTAATCGACCTCGTCCACGCCGATCCCCGCGTCGTCGAGCGCGGCCCGGCAAGCCTCGGCCCCGAGGTCGGAGGAGCTCACGCCGGGCTCCACGTAATAGCGCGTCACGACGCCGCTGCGCTCGCGGACCCACTCGTCGCTGGTCTCGATGATGCGCGCCAGCATCGCGTTGTCCACCTCGAGCGGAGGCACGGAGATGCCGCTCCCCGCAAGCACGGCGCGAGCCTCGGTCATGACGGGATCTCCTTCAAATCGTCCTCCACGCGATCGGCGGCCTACGGGTTAGGCGGCTCGATCTCCGGAATGAGCGAGGGAGAGGTATGCATGCCCGGAAGATAGATCACCGTCCGGTCCCCCGACTTGATGAAGCGGTAGATGCCGCCCGGCCGCTTGCCGTCGAGCCCGGAAGGCGAGCCGGAGTCGTACATCCAGACCTCGACGGGCGGCCCGTGCCGCACGGGGGAGACCTCGTAGTCCATCTTCGACGGCCGGCCATAGAGCACGTAGATGACGCCGCGGTCGGTGCGGCGGCCGAGGAGGCCGGCCTCGCTGAAGAGGCGGTCGGCGTTGGCCGAGCGCTCCTCGAGAGTTTGGCGAAGAGGGTTGCCCGGCCTGTCCGGCGACGGATCCCGGCGGTCCCAGAAAGCCTGCACGAAAGCCGCGGCCTGGCCGTCGTCCTTCAGCGCCAGGTACTCCTGGATCTCCTGCGGGCTCGCCAGGCGCGAGACCGGACCCACCAGCCAGGATGTGTACTCGGGCCCCAGGGAGGGATTCGTCAGCGCCGCCTCGGAACGGGCCGAGGAGGCGCCGGCGCCGCAGCCCGCGGCGAGCAGCGCCAGCATGACGAGGGGGGGAAAGTGCCTAGCCATGGCGGAGCAGATCGAGGAACTCCTCCCGCACCGGCCGCTGGTGGAAGATGCCGCGGATCGCCGAGGTCACCGTCAGCGCGCCGGGCTTCTTGACGCCGCGCATCTCGACGCAGAGGTGCCGCGCCTCGACCACCATCATCGCTCCCAGCGGCTGCAGCTTCTCCTCCAGGAAGGTCACCACCTGCTCGGTCAGCCGCTCCTGGAGCTGCGGCCGCTTGGCGTAGAACTCGAGGATGCGGGAGAACTTCGAGAGGCCCAGAATGCGGTCGCGCGGGATGTAGGCGATATGGGCGTGGCCGTAAAAAGGCACCAGGTGATGGGCGCACATGGAGTAAAAGGGGATCTGCTTCTCCATCACCATGTGGCTGTAACCTTCCTCGTTCGGGAAGGTCGTCACCTTCGGCTCCGCGCCCTCGGAGAGGCCGTGGAACATCTCCAGGTACATCTTGGCGACCCGGAGGTCGGTCTCGGCGAGGTTCGGGTCCCGCAGGTCCAGCCCGAGCGTCGTCAGGATCCCCCGCACGTGGTGGGCGACCGCGGCGAGCTTGCGCTGATCCTGCTCGTCCAGCTCGCTCAAGGCGATCGGCGGCATATGGTCGGGAACGATCACGTCGGGATCATGGCTCATGAGGATCTCCTGCCCCGGCGCCCGCCCAGGGGGAGCTCCTATCCTACACCAGCGGCCGATCCGGTCCGTCTTTTGCAGACCTCCTGAAGCGGGTCCCGTCACCGCGGGACAAAACTCGCTACACGGAGCACTACAAGGAGGACATCATGGCTGCGAAAAAAGCCCGCGACATCATGACGGAGAGCCCGGCGTGCTGCACTTCCGACACCACGGCCCGCGAGGCCGCCCAACAGATGGAGCAGAACGACTGCGGGAGCCTGCCCGTGGTCGAGAACAGGGACTCGATGAAGCTGATCGGCATGGTGACCGATCGCGATCTGGCCCTCCGCATCCTGGGCAGGGGCCAGGATCCCAACACGCCGATCCGCGAGGCGATGACGCGCAACGTCTCCTCGGTCAAGGCGGATGACGACCTGGACAGCGTCGAGCGCGTGATGTCCGGCCAGCAGGTGCGCCGCGTGCCCGTCTGCGACGGCCAGGGCCGCGTCCTCGGCATCATCGCGCAGGCGGACCTCGCCCGCGAGCTGCAGTCCGTGGGCACCAAGGACTTCAGCCGCGTCGTGGAGAAGATCTCGCAGCCCGGGTAAATCCGGACCCGCAGACCTTCTCCCTGCACATTCCGTAGGGGCGGGGCTCGTCCCCGCCCGCCTTCGCCTGCGCTCCCGGCAAAAAAAGTTGAGCGATAAACCCGGGATTTTCCGTTTATAGAGGGTTACGGACGGATCTCCCGTCCCGTGACCCGCTAGGAACGGTGGTGCTACCATGACCATGCCAGAGGAGGCGTATCCATGGCTCTCCGCGAACCTTCCCCGAAGCTCACCTACGAGGACTACCTCCGCATTCCGGACGACGGGAAGCGCCACGAGATCCTCGGCGGGAAGCATTACGTGACCGCCGCGCCCTTCATCCGGCATCAGAGGATCGTCCGGCGTCTGGCTTCCCGCCTCGATCGATTCCTCAGTGAGCACCCTCTCGGGGAGTACTTTTTCGCCCCGACGGACGTGATTCTCTCGTCTCATGACATCGTCCAGCCCGACCTCCTCTTCATCTCGAACGAAAGGACCTCGATCCTTACGGAGAAGAACGTCCAGGGTGCGCCGGACCTCGTCATCGAGGTCCTCTCGGAAAAGAATCGCCGTCTGGATGAGGTGATCAAGCGCCAGGCCTACGAGCGGTTCGGAGCGCGGGAGTACTGGATCTTCGATCCGCGCTGGAAGACGGCCCAGGTCTGGGAACGGACCGCCGAAGGCCTCCGGCGCAAGGCCTCCCTCTCCGCGGCCGCGGGAGACGTCCTCACGACCGCGCTGCTGCCTGGCCTCGAGATTCCGTTGGCGGAGGTGTTTGAGGGCTAGGGTTTATGGTCCGTATCCCCACTCACCGCGAGCGCCGTGTTCTTCGACTATTACCGGCACGGCGACCAGGAATTCGTGGGTCGGAGCTGGCTGATTGCGCCCGAGGTCGTAAAGCGTACGTCCGAGACCCGCGGGCAGGGGCGTCCGATCCTCTCCTCACGCTGGATGAGCTCGCCGCCTTGGCGGAGGCCCGCGGCGTCGGCGGCGGACCTGCTCGGTGAGTCCGAAGTGGACGACTTCGGGTGGCATCAGCGCCAAGCCGCTATGTCGATGCTCGTGGTTGTACCAGAGAAAAAAAGAGCGGCAGAAGCCGCGGGCGTGCTGGAAGGAATC
>JBIOVX010000095.1:0-75047 GCA_044868005.1 Thermoanaerobaculia bacterium
TCCCGGAGGGAGAGAGGGGAAAGAAAACAAATCTTTTCGTCTTTCTCCCTCCTCTCCCTCTGGGAGAGGAGGGCCGGGGTGGTGAGGGCTTCGGAGGGCATGGCGCTCCGAGGAGGTGAGGACCCGCAGGATCGGCCGCCCTGCGATAAGATCCGCCGCCATGGCCCACGCCCGAGCGCAACGCATCGAGGAGCTGCAGCGCCGGCTCGCGGCGGCCGAGCTGGGCGGCGGCAAGGAACGCATCGAGAAGCAGCACGCCGCCGGCAAGCTGACGGCGCGCGAACGTATCGAGCTGCTGCTCGACGCCGGCTCCTTCGTCGAGCTCGACGCGCTCGTCACCCACCGCTGCCGCGACTTCGGCATGGACCGCGTCTCCATTCCCGGCGACGGCGTCGTCTGCGGCTACGGCACGGTGGACGGCCGGCTCGTCTACGTCTTCGCGCAGGACTTCACCGTCTTCGGCGGTTCGCTCTCCGAGACCAACGCCGCGAAGATGTGCAAGGTGATGGATCTGGCGGTGGAGAACGGCGCGCCCATCATCGGCCTCAACGACTCTGGCGGCGCCCGCATTCAGGAAGGGGTCGCCTCGCTCGGCGGCTACGCCGACATCTTTCTGCGCAACACGCTGGCTTCGGGCGTGGTGCCGCAGATCAGCGCCGTGATGGGTCCCTGCGCGGGCGGCGCCGTGTATTCGCCGGCCATCACCGATTTCATCTTCATGGTCGAAGAGACCAGCTACATGTTCGTCACCGGGCCGGAGGTCATCAAGACCGTCACCCACGAAGAGGTCACTATGGAGGAGCTCGGCGGCGCCTCGACGCACGCGGCGAAGAGCGGCGTCTGCCACTTCACGGTCGCCAACGACGCCGCCTGCCTCGCCGGCATCCGCGAGCTGCTCTCCTATCTGCCCAGCAACAACCTCGACGATCCGCCGCCGGAGGCGAGCGACGACGATCCCGGCCGCGAGTCCGAGGCGCTCAACACGCTGGTGCCCGAGGACCCGAACAAGCCGTACGACATCAAGCAGCTCATCGCCGCGGTGGTGGACGACGGCAAGTTCCTGGAGGTCCACGCCCGGTACGCCCGCAACATCGTGGTGGGCTTCGCCCGCATCGGCGGCCGCAGCGTGGGGATCGTGGCCAACCAGCCGGCCTACCTCGCCGGCGTGCTCGACATCGACGCCTCGCTCAAGGGCGCGCGCTTCGTGCGCTTCTGCGACGCCTTCAACCTCCCGCTCGTCACCTTCGAGGACGTACCGGGGTTCCTGCCCGGCACCGCGCAGGAGTACGGCGGCATCATCAAGCACGGGGCGAAGCTGCTCTACGCCTTCGCCGAGGCCACGGTGCCGAAGATCACGGTGATCACCCGCAAAGCCTATGGCGGCGCCTACTGCGTAATGGCGAGCAAGCACATCCGCACGGACGCCAACTTCGCCTATCCGACGGCGGAGATCGCCGTGATGGGGCCGGAAGGCGCGGTCAACATCCTGTACCGGCGGGAGCTGGAGGAGGCCGGCGCGGAGGCGCCGCGGGTGCGGGCCGAGAAGGTGGCCGAGTACCGGGCCAAATTCTCGAATCCCTACATCGCCGCCGAGCGTGGTTTCGTGGACGCCATCATCGAGCCGCGGCGCACGCGGCCCGAGATCGTCCGCGCCCTCCGGCAGCTCGCGGCCAAGCGGGCGAGCCTGCCGCCGAAAAAGCACGGCAATATTCCCTTATGATGGCGCTTGCTGGAGCCGGCAGTCTCTGCTTTTCTTGACACCCAGGCGGCGCGTGCGGCAAGCTGACGGACGCTCGAAGCGGTCCAGGAGCAAGGAGTCGTCCAAGGAGAGGACATGAGAGAGAAAGATCGAGAGCTGAAGCGCCGGCGCCACCGCCGGTTGAAGCGACTGAAGAGGCGGACCCGCGAGGAGACGCAGCTCCGGACCGAGCGGGCGACGGCCTCCAAGCGCTCGGTGAAGAAGCCGCCGGCCACCGCCGAGGTGCAGGGCTCCGCGGCGGCGGCGGCCGTCGAGGCTCCGGCCCCGCCCGCGGAAGGCGCGAGGAAGCGGACCGCGGAGAAGAAGCCGGCGGCCGTGAAGAAGCCGGCCGAAAAGAAACCCGCCGCGGAGAAAAAGCCCGCCGTGAAGAAGGCGCCGGCCAAGAAGGCGGCGAAGAAGCCGGCCGGCGAGGCGGAGCCCGACGGCGGTGAGCCCGGTCCGGAGGAGCCCCAGACCGCCTGAGCCGCGACGTCATCCACCCCTTGTCCACACCTCTCCAGCGACCGCCGGAACTTTTCGCTTCCGGCCTCGCCGTCTCCCCCCGGAGGAGCCCTCGATGTCCGACTACCGTTCGCTGAAAGCCGTCGATCCCGAGGTCTATCAGGCCATCGCCGACGAGCGCGCGCGCCAGAACTTCGGGTTGGAGCTCATCGCCTCCGAGAACTTCGTCAGCCGCGCCGTGCTGGAGGCCGCCGGCAGCGTGATGACCAACAAGTACGCCGAGGGCTATCCCGGCCGGCGCTACTACGGCGGCTGCGAGTTCGTGGACGTCGTCGAGCGGCTGGCGATCGAGCGCGCCAAGCAGCTCTTCGGCGCCGAGCACGTCAACGTCCAGCCCCACAGCGGCACCTCGGCCAACATGGGGGTCTACTTCGGCTTCCTCAAGCCGGGCGACAAGCTGATGGGCATGGACCTCTCCTGCGGC
This sequence comes from Thermoanaerobaculia bacterium, assembly GCA_044868005.1. Lineage (GTDB taxonomy): Bacteria > Acidobacteriota > Thermoanaerobaculia > Multivoradales > UBA5704 > DATARR01. The sequence goes on from JBIOVX010000095.1 coordinate 2,685, forward strand.
GGCCACCTCACTCACGGCCACCGCCTCTCCTACTCCGGCCGCGATTTCCACGTCGTGGCCTACGGCGTGGACCGCGAGAGCGAGAGGATCGACTATGACGAGGTCGAGCGCATCGCCCTGGAAGAGCGGCCGAAGCTGATCGTCTGCGGCGCCTCCGCCTACAGCCGCGTCATCGACTTCGAGCGCTTCCGCGCCATCGCCGACAAGGTGGGCGCGCTGCTCATGGCGGACATCGCGCACATCGCCGGCCTGGTGGCGGCGGGCCTGCATCCCTCGCCCATTCCCCACTGCCACTTCGTGACCACCACCACGCACAAGACGCTGCGCGGTCCCCGCGCCGGCATGGTGATGTGCAAGGAGGAGTTCGCCAAGGACCTCGACCGCGCCATCTTTCCCGGCATCCAGGGCGGACCGCTGATGCACATCATCGCCGCCAAGGCCGTAGCCTTGAAGGAGGCCCTCACCGAGGAGTTCCGGAGTTACCAGCAACAGATCGTGGCCAACGCCAAGGCGCTCGCGGATCGCCTCACTGGAAACGGCCTGCGCATCGTCTCCGGCGGCACGGAGAATCACGTCTTCCTCCTCGACGTCGCCCACGCGGGGCTGACGGGAAAGGTGATGGAGAAAGCGCTCGAGGCCGCCGGCATCACGGTCAACAAGAACACCATCCCGTACGATCCGAACCCGCCGCTCGTCGCCTCCGGCATCCGCATCGGCACGGCCGCGCTGACGACGCGAGACATGAAAGAGCCGGAGATGGAGAAGGTGGGCGACTTCATCACCGAAGTCGTACGCGCGCCCGAGGACGCCGGAGTCCGCGAGAGCGTCCGCGGCAAGGTGCGGGAGCTGTGCGAGCGGTTTCCTCTTTACGATCCGTTGATGTAGGCCTCAGGCCGCTGGAGCGATTGGATTCACTTCCTTCTGGACGAGGTCGCCGACGGCCCTTTGAGCTTCTTCCAGGTCGTAGTCCAACTGTAGTCCCAGCCAAAAGCGTTCCGAGGTCCCGAAGTAGCGCGCCAGACGCAGCGCCGTATCGGGGGTGATCGCCCGCTTGCCGAGAACGATCTCGTTCACTCGCCGCGGCGGCACCTTGATCTCGCGCGCCAGCCGGTTCTGACTGATGTCCAAAGGTCTGAGAAACTCTTCGAGGAGGACCTCCCCGGGATGCACGTTCGGCAGTCGCTTCTTCATGACGTCCTCAGTGGTAGTCGACGATCTCAACCTCGTAGGCATCCCTCTCGCGCCATTCGAAGCAGATTCGCCAGCGGTCGTTGATCCGGATGCTGTACTGCCCAGCGCGGTCGCCTTTCAATGCCTCCAACCGGTTTCCGGGTGGAATCCGGAGATCCAATAAGCCTTGCGCGTTGTTGAGCATTCTCAGCTTCCGCCGCGCCACTTCTTGTAGCGCCCGCGGCAGTTGGCGGACCTCCTCGCCTCGCCAGATCTCTTCAGTCCACCTGCTTCTGAAGGATCTGATCACAAGGGGACTATAACGCCGCGCGTCATATAACGTCAAGCGTCATGGTCATTCCGCGATAGAATTGGCGACGCTTGCAACGGAACGGCTGACGCCGCCGTTGATGGAGTTCACGTCGGCGGTAGAGGAGTATCACCGATGGCAGACTTAATCTATTGCGGTACCGATCCGCCAGTCGACGCGGCAGGAACACAGCAGTTGCTTGTGGGGTCTCACAGCGCGATCTGGTGTCCACCGATGAGATTGCCGGTCCAGCCATCCGATGGCGACCGCGTGTGGCTCGTTTGGAGATCTGCTCCTGCTGCCGTTCCGCTTCTGCTGGGTGGTGGTCGAATTACAGTCACGGACAATGGCCAAGCCCTATGGAGGAACAGCACGCTCCCTGGCGTTAGACGGGCAGCTATAGCACTCGGATATGGTGGGCCGACCAACATGGCTTTTCTGCATCTGACGGGAGTTGTGAGCCCGCAAGGTCAGCTGCCGGTAAACATAGGTGCAGTCTCGGCGGGGCTCAATGTCGCAACCCCCCAGCAAGTGCAGCTACTCGCTCAGATTCTGGATATTCGCTAGCGATCCGGATCACGAAGTGGGTATCGAGGACGGCCTTCAAGGCTCAGATCCGGTCCGGCGAGGCCGCAGTCCCTCCGAGGAGCCGTCCCACTCCCACCCCCACCGGTCCGCCTCCTCGACGTCCGGCACGTGAATCAACTCCCGGTAATCGGGAATCTGGGCGGACGGCTCTCCCTGTTCGGCCCGCTTGAGGAGCAGCCGGGTTCCTTTCCTCTCGATGAGGACGACCTCTCCCGCCGCGACCTCGTTGAGCAGGCGGAACCAGTACTTGCGGGCCTCCGTGGCGGTCACGCGCTTCATGTGTTGGACAGGGTACATCATCCGAAACGGCTCCCCGCTCCCCTCGCACTCGCGCCAGCCGACCGGCGTCCTCGCCAAAGGACAGCACGCCGTTTTCCCTGCCGTTTCGGCACGTAAAACTCGCTCCGATTCCCTCGCAGACTGTTTTTTCTGCTCGTAGACCGTCTATTCATTTTTTAGACCGTTTTTTCCGCTCGGAGAGTGTTTAAAGCCAAAAAACAGTCTGCCGGTGGATTTTTAGAGTGTTTTTTCCCAAAAAACACTCTCCAAACGGAAAAAACGGTCTCCGACGGGAAAAAACGCCCTAAAAATCCACCGGAGCGTGTTTGAGGGGAATGGAGCGTGTTCAAGCAGATCGGAGCGTCTTCCAGTGGCCTGGAGCGTGTTCGAGCGAATCGGCGTCCGGAATAGCCGGTTTCGGAACGACTCAGAGCCGCTTCCGGATCTCACCCACCAGGTAGATCGATCCGCAGACCACCAGCACCTCCCCGCCGAGCGCCAGGGCCCGTTCCAGCGCCTGGCCGGGGTCCGGCTCGACGAAGACGCCTTCGCGCTCGCCGAGGAGCGCCGCCAGCTCGGCCGGGTCCTTGGCCCGCGGGCTCGGCGGCGCGGTGAGGACGATCCTCCTCGCGCGCGGAGAGAGGAGGGAGAGCATCTCTCCATAATCCTTGTCCGCCAGCACGCCGAAGAGGAGATCGACGGGACGGCCGAGGCGGTCGAGGAACTCCGCGAGCACGGCGGCTCCGGCGGCGTTGTGCGCGGCGTCGAGAAGAACCCGGCGGCCGTCCGGCAGCTCGATGGGCTCCAGGCGGCCCGGCCAGCGGCAGGCGGCGGCGCCCTCCGCGATGGCTCGCGGATCGATCCTCTCGAAGCCGACCTCGGCGAGGGTCTCGGCCGCCCCCACGGCGAGGCCCAGGTTCTTCGCTTGATGATCCCCTAGCAACGCGAGATGAAGATCGTAATGCCGGAGAGGCGTCGCGAGCCGGACGCGCTGTCCCGTCCAACCTTGGAATTCCGTCCCTTCGACCTCAACGCCTTCGGAGGCGAAGCGGAGATCCGCGCCGATTTCGGCGGCGGCCGCCCGCAGCGACTCCGCGGCCTCGGGTTCCTCGACCCAGGCGAGCGCCGGCTTGCCCGGCCGCAGGATGCCAGCCTTCTCGCGGGCAATGGCGGCCAGGGTGTCTCCCAGATACTCGCGGTGATCGAAGCCGATGGGAGTGATGAGCGAGAGGACCGGATCGCAGAGGTTGGTGGCGTCGAGCCTTCCGCCGAGGCCGACCTCGACGATGGCGAGATCGACTCGCTCTTCGGCGAACCAGCGGAAGGCGGCCAGGGTAACCGCCTCGAAGTAGGTGGGTGGAGATCCCGTCTCGCGCTCGGCGAGGGCGACGAGGTCCGCCAGCAGCTCGGCGAAGCGATCGGACGCGATCATGCGTCCGCCGATCCGCAGCCGCTCCTCGACTTGCTCGAGGTGAGGCGAGGTGTAGAGCCCCGTGCGGTAACCGGCGGCGCCGGCCATGGCCGCGGTGAGCGCCGCGGTCGAGCCCTTGCCGTTGGTGCCGGCCACCAGGACGGAGGGGAACCGGCGCTGCGGCTCGCCGAGCGCGGTCAGGAGGGTGCGGGACCTCTCCAGGCCGAGCTTGATGCCCAGGGCTTCGAGGCGGGCGAGGATTACGTCAGGTGCCGCAGGCACCGGGCGAGCGTCTCCTTCATCTCGGCGCGGGGCACGACCATGTCGAGGAAGCCGTGCTCGAGGAGGAACTCGCTGCGCTGGAAGCCTTCGGGCAGGCTCTGGCGGATGGTCTGCTCGATCACCCGCGGGCCGGCGAAGCCGATCAGGGCTCCCGGCTCGGCGACGTTGAGGTCCCCCAGCATGGCGAAGGAGGCGGTGACGCCGCCGGTCGTCGGGTCGGTGAGCACGGAGAGGTAGGGCACGCGCGCGGCGCGCAGGCGGGCGAGCGCGGCCGAGATCTTCGCCATCTGCATCAGCGAGAGCACGCCTTCCTGCATGCGGGCGCCGCCCGAGGCGGAGACGACGACGAGCGGCCATTGGCGCTCGGCGGCGCGCTCGGCGGCGCGGGTGATCTTCTCGCCGACGACGGAGCCCATGGAGCCGCCCATGAAGCGGTACTCCATGACGGCGGCCACCACCGGGATCTCCTCCATCGTCCCCTGCACGACGATCACCGCGTCGCGCTCGCCCACGGCTTGCTGGTAGGACTTCAGGCGGTCGCGGTAACGCTTCGAATCGCGGAAGTTGAGCGGGTCCGTGGGGCTGACGCCGGCGAACAGCTCGCGCGGCTGGGGCTCGTCGAGCAGCAGCGAGAGGCGCGTGCGGGCGTCGATGCGGAAGTGATAGCCGCACTTGGGGCAGACCTTCAGATTGCGGTCGAGGTCCCGCGAGTAGATGATCTCCTTGCAGCCCTCGCACTTGACCCACAGCCCTTCGGGCACGGTGCTGCGCGGACGGTCCACGCGGACCGCCTTGGGTTTCTTGGTCTTGCGGAACCAGGCCATGAAGAAATGAGTTGCGGCGGCGCGCCGCTAGGCAATGGAAAACGAAAGCCGGCCCGGCGGGGGCCGGCGGCGCCGGTCGCCGCTAGGGCTCAGACGTCGGAGCGCCCTTCTTCAGCGTCGAGATCGTTGGGAATACCGAGCCGCATACAGGCGGCGTCGTACATCTGACGGGACGCCTTCTTGGCGTTCTGCAGCTCGGCGAGGCGGTCCTTCACCTTCGCCAGCTCCTCTTCGATCATCCGATCGAGCTCTTCCATTTCCTGCTTGGTCATGGCGAGCGTATTCTCGTAGAACTTTCGCTGTTGGTCGGTGAGGCTCATCGTCTCCTCTCTCCTTCGCAGCTCCGCCTCATTGCTTGAAAGGAATCCTCAGGCGGGTCCACATCTTGACCCGGACTCCATCTTTGGTCGCGGGCTGGTAACGGACGGCACGCGCCGCCGACATGGCGGCTTCGTTGATGCCCACCTTCTGCGGGACCGGCTCTACCATCTTCACGTCCTGAACCTGACCGTTCTCGTCGACCAGGACGGAGACCGTCACGACCCCTTGGACCCCCAGTTTCCGGGCCATGGGAGGATACTCCGGTTTCGGAGAGCTGACAAGTTTCGGCACCGTTACGCCGGCGCCGGGCGTCACCAGGTCGCCGAGCTTGGCGCGCGGGGCCTCCGGCTCGGGGGCCGGAGGAGCGGCCGGCGGAGCCTGCGCCGGGGCCGGTTCGGGCTCGCGCTGCTGCGGTTGCGGCTCCGGGGCCGCAGGTGCTACTTCGGCCGGCGGAGCCTGTGCCGGGGCCGTCTCGACGGGTACCGGTGGCGGGGCGGGCTGGCCCGCCTTCTTGGCATCAGCCACCTGCTTCTCGAGATCTTTGAGCTCTTTGAGGCGCTTCTCCTCCTGCTGGCGCTGATACTCGGCCTGCTTTTCGGCGAGCTGCTTCTCCACCAGCGCCTTGACGTCCGGCGGCATCTGCGCACCGGCATTCGCTTGTGCGGCCGGCAGACCAGGCGGCACGGCCTGGGCGGGCGCGGGGCTGGCGGCCGGCCGCGGCGCGGCCGGAGCTCCGGTGGAGGCCTCGGCGGCGGGAGCCGGCGCGGCTTCCCGGCGGCGGTTGAGGAGGAAGAAGGTCACCACGGCGACGACGAGCAGGGCCGCGATGGCGGCATAGAGCAGCGTGCGGCTCCGGCGTCCCTCTTCCTCGACCTTGACCTCGACGAGGGGAGCCACCGCTTCGACGGGCTCCTCGGCCGCGGCGGGGAAGGGCACGACGGGCGCGACGGCTTCCGGCTCCTCCACCCGGGAGACGGCGGCCGGCTCCGGAGCCGCCTCGGCGACGACGGGCTCGGTGGACTCGGGCTCCAGGACTCCCTGGATATAGGCGGCGAGGTCCGTAGGCCCGACCGACGGTGCCAGCACCGAGATCGCCATCCCGATCCGGCGCTTCATCTCGTCGGCGCTCTGGAAACGCTCCTGCGGCTCGATGGCGATGGCCCGCGCCACGATCTCGTCCACCTCCTGCGGTATCGCGGGGTTCACCTGCCGCGGCGTGCGGGTCTTGCCCTGGCGCACGGCGTCGAGCACGGAGATCTCGCTGTCGCCCGGGAACAGGCGCTCGCCGGTGACCATCTCGAAGAGCACGGCGCCGAGCGAGAAGAGATCGGAGCGCGCGTCCACCGGCCGGCCCCAGGCCTGCTCGGGAGACATGTACTGGAGCTTCCCCTTGAGCGCGCCCATCTGCGTCTGGCTCGCCTTCGCGGCGGCCTTGGCGATGCCGAAGTCGCACAGCTTGACGTCGCCTTCATAGGTCAGGAGGATGTTCTGCGGCGAGACGTCGCGGTGCACCAGCCCCAGCTCGCGGTCCTCGAAGTCGCGCTTGCGGTGGGCGTAATCGAGCGCGCTCGCGAGCCGCGCCGCGATCAGCAGGCCGAGCTCGAGCGGCAGGCGCACCCCCAAGCGGTTGCCGGCGTTGAGCAGCGACCGCAAGTCCTTGCCCTCGACGTACTCCATGGCGATGTAGTAGTCGCGCCCGATCTTCCCCAGGTCGTAGATGTGGACGATGTTGGGATGGGTGAGCTGGGCGGCGAGCTTCGCCTCGTCGATGAACATGCCCACGAACTCGGCGTTGTCCGTCATGTGGGGGAGGATGCGCTTGATGGCGACCGTCTTCTGGAAGCCCTCGACGCCGCGCATGCGGGCCTTCCACAGCTCGGCCATGCCGCCGACGGCGATGCGCTCGAGCAGGGTGTACTGGCCGAAGCGCTCGCCGGGCTGCTCTCCGGGCTCCTCCAGGAAGAGCGGAATGCGCTGCGTGGCGGCGGCGTCGAAGAGCGGTGGCTCGACCGTCGCCGGGGGCGGCGCGACGGGAGGCGGCGTGACGGGCGGCGGCTCGGGTTTGGCGGCGGCCGGCGGCGGTTGCGGGCGGGCCGGCGGAGCCTGGGGGGCGGGCCTCGGCGCGGGAGGTGCAGGTGCCGGCCGCGGCGTCGACGTGCCGGGTTTGGAGCGGGCCAGCTCCTCCAGCTCCGAGAAGTCGATGTCGCCGACGCGCCTGCGCACTCCGGTGGCCTCCCGGGCCGCGACCGGCGGCGCCGCCGGGGGCGGCTGGACGGCGGCTGAGGCGGCCGGCGGGGCCGTTGGAGCCGCCATTGGTGGGGGCGCCGGGGCGGTCGCGGGCGGCGGTATCGGCGGGGCGGCGGCCGCAGGAGCCGGCTTGGCGGCCGGCGGCGGAGTGGGCGCCGCGGGCGCCGGCGCGCGGACGCCGGTCTTGGTGCGGCCGAGGTCCAGGTCCGAGAGCGTCTTGCTGAGCAGGGCGTCGACGTTGTTCGCCGCCGGCTCCGGCCGGCGGGGCGGTGGTGGCGGCGGAGGCGGGGCGGCCGGACGCGGCTTCGGCTCGCTGCGCAGCACGCCCGAGAGGGTCTGCTCCAGGCGGCGCTGCATCTCGTCTTCCGCGGCGGCCGGCGCGGCCTTCGGAGGCGCGGCCGGACGGCCGGGGACCGGCGCTCCCGAGGAGCGCGCGAGGTCGCTCTCGACCTCGGCGAGCACGTCGCCGAAGATGTCCTGCGAGGTGAGCTTGTGCTCGGTCCGCGTGGCGACGACGGGCGGCGAGGGGCGGCGGGCGCCGAGGGCCCGGCGGGCGGTCGAGCGCAGTTGCTCGTCGGTGAACGGCTTGGCCAGGAGATCGTCCGCCTCCATCGCGCCCGTGCCCGTCTCGGAGAGCAGGCCGACGACTCCCGGCCCGCCGGCGCTGCGGGAGAAGGAGCTGGCGAGGGTCTCGGCGCCGGGAATCTCGGCGCTCACCAGCACCAGGTCCGGCGCCTCCGAAGCCGCCGCCTGGATCGCCTGGTCCGCCCGCGGCACGACCCGCACCCGCCAACCTTCGGCACTCAGGGCCCCGTTGATCCGCTCCACGTAGCGGTCTTCCTGCTCGACGACGAGGATCGACGGCATACTGATCTCCAGAATAATTCCAGGCTGTTGTAGCACTCCCTACCTCGCCAGTCAATCGCGGGACGCCCCAAATTGCTGATTTTTGTGGGATTTACCTGTAGAATCATCCCCCTGCCGGGATCCTTTTTCAGGGAGCGTCCTCCATGTCAGGTCATAGCAAGTGGGCCACGATCAAGCACAAGAAAGCGGCGACGGACGCCCGGCGCGGCAAGCTGTTCAGCAAGCTCCTCAAGGAGATCACCGTCGCCGCCCGCGTCGGCGGCGGCGATTCCAAGGGGAACCCCCGCCTGCGCGCCGCCATCCTCGAGGCGCGGTCGAACAGCGTCCCCAACGACAACATCGACCGCGCGGTCAAGAAGGGCACGGGCGAGATCGCGGCCGAGGTCTATGAAGAGGTCATCTACGAGGGCTACGGCCCGGCCGGCGTCGCCATGCTGGTCGAGGCGGCCACCGACAACCGCAACCGCACGACCGGCGAGATCCGCCACCTCTTCGCGCGCAACGGCGGCAACCTCGGCGAGGCGGGGTGCGTGGCCTGGATGTTCCACCGCCGCGGCTACTTCGTCGTCGAGAAGAGCGTCATGGACGAGGAGAAGCTCATGGAGCTCGCCCTGGAGCTGGGAGCGGACGACGTCGCCATCGAGGAGGACGTCTACGAGCTCTACACTCCCATGGAAGGCTTCATCGCCGCTCAGGAGGAGCTCGAGCGCCGCGGCGTCCCGACCGTCGTCAAGGAGCTGGCGATGGTCCCGCAGACGACCATCGACATCCCTGCCGACAAGGTGAGCCAGGTGCTGCGCCTGATCGAGGCGCTCGAAGATCACGACGACGCGCAGAAGGTCTGGGCCAACGTCAACATCGACCAGAAGGTCCTCGAGGCGCAGTCCCGATAAGGGCCTCAGGCCTGTAGGGGCGGCCCTGCGTGGCCGCCCTGTTTTCCGCGAGACAAACGGCATGTTGATCCTGGGACTCGATCCGGGCAGCCTCCACACCGGCTACGGCTTGGTCGAGAAGCGCGGCTCGAGCCTCCTCGCCCTGGACGCCGGCCGCTTCTCCTGTCCCCGCGGTCTCGACCTGCCGCGGCGGCTGGCTTACCTCGCCGGCCGCCTGGGGGAGCTGATCGCCGGCCGGCCGCCGGATCTCGCCGTGCTGGAGACCCCGTTTCACGGCATGAACGCGCGCTCGCTCATCGTGCTCGCCCAGGCGCGCGGCGCCCTGCTGGCGGTGCTCGCCGGGCGCGGCATCGAAGTGCGGGAGTACAGCCCGGCCGAGGTCAAGTCGGCGGTCACCGGCAACGGCCGCGCCGACAAGGACCAGGTGGCCCGCATGGTGCGCCTGCTGCTCGCCGCCCGCGGCGACGGCTGGCCGAGCGACGCCACGGACGCCCTGGCGCTCGCCATCTGCTGCGCGCAGCGCCTGCGGCTGGACCGCATCGCGGAGGGGAGCCGCGTGTGCTAGCATCTTTCTTCGCTTCTGAAGGGTGCTCGATCCGGATCGTGGACCACTGACGCCGCCTCTCGACTATGGCCTTCCAGGGCTCGCTCAAAGAGCTGCCGCTGCCCGACATCATTCAGTTGGTCTCCGTCTCGGGGAAGACGGGCGTGTTCTCGCTGCGCCGCAACGGCGACCACGACAGCGGGGAGATCTATCTGCGCGGCGGGCAGATCGTGCACGCGCGCGTCGGCGACCTGCAGGGTGAGGAAGCGATGTACGAGCTGGCGATCTGGCCCGAGGGCGAGTTCGTCTTCACGCCCGGTAAGGAGACGGACCTCACCACCATCCAGAAGTCGAACACCAACCTGTTGATGGAGGCGGCGCGCCGCATCGACGAGTGGCAGATCCTCTCCAAGCGCATTCCATCCACCCGGCTGGTGCCCGTGTTCACCCAGCACGCCACCACCACCTCGGTCTCCCTGACGCCGCAGGAGTGGGCGCTGATCTGCAAGATCGACGAGCGCCGCACCATCGAGGAGATCGCCATCGGGCTGGACATGAGCCCCTTCGAGGCCTGCAAGCTCCTCTTCGGCCTCATCACCTCGGGCCTGGTGGCGCTCAACGAGGACCTCAGCCGCCTGCGCACCGATCATTTGCACGCGATGCCGCCCGAGGACCTCGCGGGCGTCGCCGAATCCATCCACCAGCAGGCCCGCGCGCTGCTCTCCGGCCACGCCCGTCAGGCCGAGCTGGACGTGCCTTTCCGCATGAGCAAGGCCGAGATGGACTCCGGGCGCGGCGTCGAGGCCGTTCTCGACCTCGTGCGCGCCGAGGAGAAGATGGTTTCCGCCGCTCTCGGTCCCAACCAGAGCAAGGCCTTCCTCGACCGCATCGCGCAGATCCTGAACCACTGAGGTTAGCGGGATGGCAACGGGCTACAATGCCGCCATGGCATTCCGCAGCCGCCGTGCTTCCCTCGCCCTGCTCGCCGTGTCTCTCCTCGCCGCGCCCGTCTGCGCTCGGCAGGAGCCGCCGCCCCAGCCCGCTCCCGTTGCCGAGCCTCAAACCGCGCCCCCCTCGGAGCCGCCGGCGCCGCCGCCCGCCGAACCTCAGGCAACACCGCCCGCTGAGCCGCCGCCCGCGCCGCCGCCCGCCGAGCCCACCGCTCCGGAGCCGCCGGCGCCGGCCCCGCCCGAGCCCTCGGGGACCGGCGGCGAGGGCGTGACGCCGGGCGTCGAGGTGCCCGCCCGGTCTCAGGAGGGAGTGCTGCCGCGGCTCGACGTCTATTTCCCCGAGGGCGATCTCGACCTGCGGGTCAATCGCCTCATCAACAAGACCTTCTTCGAGGGCCAGGTCAAGTACAACTTCATCAGCGGCGACATCACGGCCTTCCTGCGCTACCGCTATTACGGCTACAGCCGGACGACCCAGTTCACGGTGTTCGACGCCATCACGTTCGACGAGATCGACCAGAACGTGACCGACGACTTCGACCGCGTGCGCGGCACCTTGCTGCTGCTGCAGTGGCCGTACAGCTACAACCACCGGTCCTTCGCGATGGCCGAGATCGACGGTGTCAGCTCCAACCGCCGGGAGCGCGGCAGCCAGTTCTTCGTCCGCCGCGACAGCACCAACACCTTTCTCCGCCTGGGCTATCAGGTCGGCGCTCCGGACGAGGGCCGGTCGAGCGCCATCGCCGGCGAGACCCGGGCGCGCACGGAGCGGCTGTTCTCCGCCTTCCGCGAGTTCGGGCCCGGCGAGTCGACCGTCACCCTGGCGGGCACCTACGGCTTCGACTTCGGAATTGGCGACTTCGACTACCTCAAGCTGGAGTTCGAGGCGCTGAAGCGCTTCGACACCAGCGCGCGGACCTTCCTGGTCGGCCGCCTGCGCGGCGGCACCTTTCCCCACATCGGCCGGGCGGATCCCGGCTCGCTGCTCCCCCAGCCCGATCGGATCGACTTCCTGGCCGTGGCGCGGTCCGAGGCCTTTCGTCTGGATGGGCGCGAGAACCTGAAGGGTCTGACCGAGCGCCGGCGGGGCACCGAGCTGCTCTTCAGCACCTGGGAGTACTTCTTTCCCTGGTTCCTCGAGAGCCACCACAGGTTCCTGAAGCTCGATTTTCAGAATTGGTACTGGATCTTATACACGGGAATCGGTACGATCGGCTTTGACCGTGAGGTCTATACCGACTTCGACACCTACGTCCCCGATGCCGGTATCGGTTTCGAGTCCTCTTTGAGACTTCTCAAGTACCGGTTCTTTCTCTCCGGGATTGTGGCACAAGCTTTGAAAGGGGATGGAGGAGTCGAGGCGCGAATCTCAGTCAAGTCGTATCACTGAGTCGTGCGCTCAGGGAGGCAGGTGATGGTGAGATGGGCGCCTCTGGGGGAGCTTAGCTTCGCTGCGATCAAGCAAGTCGCGGAGGCTGGTGCAAAGCCTTCGCAGTATTGGCCTTATGAGCCGGAGGAGAAAGCATGAGACTCAAACTATGGTGCTTCATCGCGCTGGTGAGCCTCGTGCCCACCGTGGCGTCGGCGGCGGAACAGGCGAATGCCGCCAGCGTCACAGGTGAGACGGGGCTGTTCTCCCTGCTGACCGGCGATACTTTGCCCCGAGGCGGGTGGTCGTTTGGACTTTATTACAACAACTGGGACCGGCTCCTCGATCCCCCAGGCTTCGGGGATATCCCGGAGGACCAGCAGAGCGTCGACTGGAATCGCCTGAGCGCCAGCATCGGCTACGGCCTCACCGACCGCTGGGAATTCAGCGTCATGGTGCCGTACGATGATTTCAAGTTCGACGTCCCTGGCGTCGAGGACGCGGACGGCCTCGGTAACATCCGGCTGGGGACGAAGTTCCGCCTGCTCGGCTCGGTCGGCGACGCCACGACCCTGGCCTTCAACTTTTTTGCGGATCTGCCCACCGGAGATGAAGATGTAACCTCCGAGGACACCGGATTCGGGGGAGGGCTCGACTGGCGCTTCAACAAATGGGTCTTCGACGTCGGCTACGAGGTTCTGGGGGACCGGGACTTCGTCGTGGAGCGCAACGATCTCCTCTGCGTCCCGCAGCCGGGCTGCCGTTTCGATACCATCCAGATCGAGCAGGAGGCCGTTACCGCCGGGTTGGGCTTCGTGGGCCGGGTCAATGACAACTTCGACTGGATCACGGAGTTGGCAGGGAGATTCAACACGGGGGACTCCCTTTTCGACGATTCCCTCGACTTGACCTCCGGCGGTCGCGTCTGGCTGGGCGGCGGGCCGTGGGCGTTCAACTTCGCCCTCCGCACCGACCTGTTCCAGGTCGATTCGATCGACGAGCACTGCCCGATCGGCGGTCTGCTGGGCTTCACCTACTTCCCGCGGCTGCTGCCGCCGCCGCCTCCACCGCCGCCGCCTCCACCGCCGCCGCCTCCGCCACCGCCGCCTCCACCGCCGCCGCCTCCACCGCCGCCTCCACCGCCACCGCCGCCTCCACCGCCGGCGCCGGAGCGGATGGAAGTGACGTGCAACTTCACGTCGGGCAGCGCGCGGTTGGACAACATCTGCAAGGCCAAGCTCGACGAGGTCGGCCTGCGGATGAAGCAGGAGCCTGATTCGAACGCGGAGGTCACCGGTTACGCCGACGGCTCGACCGGTTCACAGTCGGCCAATCAGCGGCTCGCCGATCAGCGCGCCGAGGCCGTGAAGAACTACCTGGTGACGCGGCACGGCATCGATCCGAGCCGGATCACGGTCAAGGGCGAGGTCACCGACCGAGCCGCCGCCGTGGTCGTGCTCATCATCCCGTAACCCGGCGCCCATGGCTGGTTGGAAGGCCCCGCTCCGGCGGGGCCTTTTGTTTTATAGGGATTCCCGCCGCAGCGAGGCCACGGCCCCGAAGAGGCCGGCCGCGGCGCCGAGGAGCACCAGGACGCCCACCTGCTGCAGGCTCAGGAAATCGAGCGCCAGAACGGACGTCAGGAGCGCTCCCCGGCGCGCCTGGAGCGCCTGATAGACGCCGAACAGGGCGCCGCTCGCCAGCAGGCCGCCGATCAGCCCCTGCAGCAGCCCTTCGGCGTAGAAGGGGCCGCGGATGAAGAACTCCGTCGCTCCCACCAGGCGCATGATGCCGATCTCCTCGTGATGGAGATAGGCGGTGAGCCGGATGACGCTGGCGATGGTGAAGATCGCCGCGGCGAGCAGACCGCCCACCAGCGCCAGCCCCACCGCCCGCACCACCGCCACCACCGTCTCGAGCTGCCCCAGCCACTCGCGGTCGTCGTCCACCAGCGTCACCTCGGGCCGCCGGCGCCAACCGTCGAGCCACGCCGGGCCGCCGGCCGGCGCGCGCGGCGCGAGTCCGATCTCCAGCGACGCCGGCAGGGGCTCCTCCTGCCAGCCGGCCACCAGCTCGGCGAGGCCGGGGGAGATCTCCCGGAACCTCTCGCGGGCGGCGGCGGCCGTGACCGGCTCCACGGAGACGACTCCCGGACCGCGGGCGGCCTCGGCGGCCAGCCGGCGTAGGTCCGCTTCCGAAGTGTCCGGCCGCAGGTAGATCACCACCCGCATCTCGCCGCGCCAGCGCTCAACCGTTGCCGCGAGATTGCCGCTCACCAGCAGGAAGGCGCCGCCGATGAACAGGCTGACGGCGATGGTGAGGACGGCGAGCAGGCTCACCTTCCAACCGCGCAGCAGATTGACCGCCGCCTCGCGAAAGAAATACCTTAGCGCTTGCAGGAATTTCACTCGGCGGCCTCCTCCGGCGGCGGCGAAGGGGACGCGTCCTCATCCGCCTCCTCCGGTGAGAGCGCCTCGGCCGGCTCGTCGGCGTCGGCCTCCGCGCCCGCCGGCGGCGGCTCGAGGACCGGCGGATCGCTGCCCACCAGCTCCTGGTCCGCGGCCAGGCGGCCGTGGTCCAGCGTCAGCACGCGCCGGCCCACCCGCTGGATCATCTCGCGGTCGTGGGTGGCGAGGATCACCGTCGTCCCCCGCAGGTTGACCTCCAGGAAGAGGCGGAGGATCTCGCGCGACAGGTCGGGGTCCAGGTTGCCGGTCGGCTCGTCCGCGATCAGGATGTCCGGATCGTTGATCAGCGCGCGTGCGATGGCCACCCGCTGCTGCTCGCCGCCCGAGAGCTCCGGCGGAAAGGCGTTCAGCCGGTGGGCGAGGCCCACCCGCCGCAGCGCCAGATAGGCCAGGCGCTTCTGGCCCTGCGAGTCGACGCCCAGGATGCGCGGCAGGTAGGCGACGTTCTCGAACACCGTCTTGCGGGCGATCAGGCGGAAGTCCTGGAAGACGACGCCGATGGTCCGCCGCAGGTAGGGGATCTTGCTCGCCGGGATCGACGACACGTTGCGGCCGTTGACGAGGATCTGCCCGGCGCTGGGCACCTCCTCGCGGAAGATCATGCGCAGCAGCGTCGTCTTGCCGGCGCCGCTGGCGCCGGTGAGGAAAATGAACTCACCCCGGGCGACGTGGAAGGTGACGTCGTCGAGCGCCGCCTGGCCGCTCGGATACCGCTTGGTGACGTGGAAGAACTGGATCAAACCACCGGCTCGCGCTCCAACGCCTGGCGCAGGAGCTGCTGCACGGCTTTCGGCTCGGCGCGTCCACCCGAACGCTTCATCACCTGGCCGACCAGGAAGCCCAGGACCTGGACCTTGCCCGCCCGGTACTGGCCGACTTGGCCCGCGTTCTGCTCGAGGACCTCGTCGATCCAGCGCTCGAGCTGCGAGGAATCGGAGATCTGCGCCAGCCCCAGCCGCTCCACCGCCGCCGCCGGCTCCTCGCCGGACTCGCGGACGGCGGCGAACACCTCTTTGGCGGCGCTGTTCGAAATCCTGCCCGCGTCCACCATTCCCACCAGCGCCGCCAGATGGGCGGCCGGCAGCGAAGCGCCGATCTCCACCCGCCGCTCCTTGACGTCGCGCAGCATCTCGCCCATCACCCAGTTGGCGATGCCCTTGGGATTGGAGGGCAGCGCCGCCACCGCCGCCTCGTAGTAGTCGGCCAGCTCGCGCGCGGCCGTCAGCAACTGGGCATCGGCGGCGGGCAGGCCGTACTGCGCGGCGAACCGCGCCCGCCGCTGCCATGGCAGCTCCGGCAGCTCGGCGCGCAGAGAGTCGATGCGCTCTCGGCTGAGCACCAGCGGCGGCAGGTCCGGCTCCGGGAAGTAGCGGTAATCGTGCGCCTCCTCCTTGCTCCGCATCAGCCGCGTCGTGCCGCTCTCGGCGTCGAAGCTGCGCGTCTCCTGCGCCACCCGGCCGCCCGCCTCGAGCACCTCGATCTGGCGGCCGATCTCGTGCTCGATGGCGCGCGCCACGTTGCGAAACGAGTTGACGTTCTTGATCTCCGTCTTGGTGCCCAGCCGGGGGGCGCCCCGCCGGCGCACGGAGACGTTGGCGTCGCAGCGCAGGCTGCCCTCCTCCATGTTGCCGTCGCTCGTGCCGGTGTAGAGGAGGAGCTGGTGGAGGGTCTGCAGATAGTCCTGCGCCTCGGCCGCGCTCGCCATGTCGGGACGCGAGACGATCTCCACCAGCGGCACGCCGCAGCGGTTGAAGTCCACCAGGCTCTCGCCCGGCAGCGCGCCGCCGCCCGGGGCTTCGTGCAGCAGCTTGCCGGCGTCCTCCTCCAGGTGCAGCCGCTCGATGCCCACGCCCTTCTCGTGCTGCGAGAGCGGCAGCACGCCGCCCTCGGCGAGGGGGCGGTCGAACTGGCTGATCTGATAGCCCTTGGGCAGGTCGGGATAGAAATAATTCTTGCGCGCGAAAACCGAGGCCGGGCGGACCTCGCAGCCGAGGACCAGCGCCAGCTTCACGGCCAGATCCACGGCGCGGCGGTTCGGCACCGGCAGGGCGCCCGGATAGCCCAGGCACACCGGGCAGATGAGGGTGTTCGGGGCCGCCCCGAAGCGGTTCGGGCAGCGGCAGAACATCTTGGTCTCGGTCAGGAGCTGGACGTGGACCTCGAGACCGATGACCGCCTCGTACTCCGGGTGCGCCATGCTGCGGTTAGTCTACCAGCGATAGTGGCCGATGATCTCGAAGGCGTAGAGGACGTCTTCCTTCTGCGTGCCGGCGCCGATGTTGTGGACGACGAAGGGGCGAGCCTGCCGCGGCACGCGGTCCTCGGCCACCACGCCGATGTGATGGAGCCCGTTCGGCAGCCGCCAGGCGACGACGTCTCCCGGCTCGTAGGCGCCGTCGAGAGAGAGCCGCTTTCCCTGGCGCTCGAAGTACCGCATGAGGTTGGGCACGCGGCGGTGATCGATGTTGCGGTCGGGACCTCGCAGCCCCCAGTTCTTGGGATAGGCGCTGAAGTGTGCCCGCATGTCCTCGTGGACCGCCACCTGCAGATCGACGCCGACGGCGCGGAACGCCCGGATCACCACGTCGGCGCAGACGCCGCGCTCGAGAGGCACGTCGCCTCCCGGATAGGCGAGCCGTACGTAGGAAGGGTCGTACTGCGTGGTGACGCCGACCTGCCGCACCGCCGCCCGGGCGAGCAGGGCTCCCCTCTGCAGCGTCGCCGGATCGGCAAAGCCGGCCGCCGCGATGACGAGGAGGAACGCCGGAAGGAGCCTGCGAGGGTGCATGGACGGGATCGATTCTAGTCCAGGCCATAGGTCCGCCGCCCGGAGCGCCGGACAGGCTCTTGCTTCCACTTGCGCCGTTACCGCTGCCGTTGCTGCGTCCAATGGCGGCGGTGGACCGTCCACCGGAGGCGGTGGAACGCGTACCGCCGGGGGTGAAACGCATACCGCCGGCGGTGAAACGCATACTGCCGGGGGTGAAACGCATACCGCCGGGGGTGAAACGTCCGCCGGAGGCGGCGAAACGCATACCGCCGGCGGTGGAACGTCCGCCGGAGGCGGTGGAACGCGTACCGTCGGCGGTGAAACGCACACCGCCGGGGGTGAAACGTCCGCCGGAGGCGGTGGAAGGCGCACCGGCGGGGGTGGATCGTCCGCCGGAGACGGTGCAACACACGCCGGGGCCGGTGCAACATGCAAGGACGCCGGTGCAACACGCGCCGGGCACAGGGGACGCGGCGCGATAGGATACCGCGGCGATGCGGCGGAGGCGTCCGGTAGCCGCCTCGTATGGCCAAGCAGCACCATGCGCCAGATCCTCCTCCTCCCCTTCCTCCTGCTCCTCGCCGCCTGCCGGCCCGACGTGCCCAACCTGGATTCACCGGGACGCACCATCGTCTGCCTGGGCGACTCGATCACCGCTGGCGTCGGGTCGGGAGCCGGCGAGGCCTATCCGGAGCTGCTGGCGGCGCGCCTGGGCACCGAGGTGATCAACGCGGGAGTCTCCGGCGACACCACGGCCGGCGGGCTCGCGCGGGTCGATGACGTGCTCGCCAAAGACCCCTGGCTGGTCATCGTCGAGCTCGGCGGCAACGACTTTCTCCGCCAGGTGCCGCCCGAGCAGACCGAGCGGTCGCTGCGCGGCATCCTCGATCGGCTCCTCTCAGCTCGCGTCGTCCCCTTGCTCGTCGAGATGGACGCGCCCTTCGGCGGCCGCTACCGCGAGATCTACGAGCGGCTCGGCGACGAGTACCACGTTCCCGTCGTGGAGGATGCCATCGGCGAGATCCTGCGCGACCGGTCTTTGAAGAGCGACGAGATCCATCCCAACGCTCGGGGACAGCAGGTGCTGGCCGAGGCCGTCGCGGAGGAGATCGAGCCGCTGCTCAAGGCGCGCAGGAAGGCGCGGTGAGCCCGCCCTTCCTCAGCGGTCCGTCCCTCGTCGCGGACACCTGGGTCTGGCAGGCTCAGCGCGGCGACGTGGAGGTGCGCTTCACCGGCCGCGGCCCCGCGCATGATCGTGAGGAGGTCCTACGCGCGATCGCACCCTCCGCGCCGCCGCTCGCCTGGGCGAAGCAGGTCCATTCCGCCGTCGCCTTGCCGGCGCGGCCGGGCACCTGTGGCGAAGGCGACGCCTTGTTTACCGAAAACAGCGGGCTGGCTCTCTCCGTGGCTACGGCTGACTGCGTGCCTGTACTGATCGCCGGACCGCAGAGTCTCGCGGCGGTCCATGCCGGCTGGCGAGGAATCGCGGCCGGTGTGATTCCCGCTACAGTGGAGAAGCTGAAGGGGCGACCTGAGGAGTGGACTGCCTGGATCGGGCCTGCGATCGGCGCCTGCTGCTACGAAGTCGGCGACGACGTGGCCGAGCAGGTCGTTGCCGCGAGCGCGCCTGAAGTGGCGGTCCAAGGGCCGGCGGGGCGTCCTCACCTGGACCTCCCCGGCGCCGCACGAATCCAGCTTGCGACGGCCGGAGTCGGAGAGGTGATCGTCCTGCCGCGCTGTACGCTATGTGACGCGGAGACGCTGTGGAGCTACCGCCGAGAGGGCAAACGGGCAGGCCGGAACATTGCCTTCATCTGGAGAACGCCATAAGGCCCCGCTCTTCAGCAGTCAGGGTGCTCAAGCGAGCTCCCAAATCCAGTCACCGGTGCGCCTGAGGGGACTGGTGATACTAAGACGTCGAGTGTCTCCAGCGGGACTAAAGCTGAAGGTGATTTGGGATTCATCGCTCAGTTCACGCGCCTGGGTCGTCTCCTTATACGTGTTGACTTTTACTCGCGTAGGAAGGTCAATTACAATGTCTCCGATGTCCTCCAGGAACTCTCCGCCGCTTCGGAGGGGACGAAAATGCATACAACGACCCACCAATGGTTCGGCTACCTCAATGCTGTGCTTGTGGCCGGCCAGGACTATGGGGGTAGCCTGCCGCGCGACGAAGTAAAGAGTAGCCTTGAGATCCCAGCTGTTCTTTTTTCCGTCAGCGGGTGGTCTGTTGTGTGTCTCGTAGTCCCCGATTAGCTGCAAATGCGCGTCTAGTACCTCAACGAGCGGGAGTGAGGTCTGAGGCACGAGCATACGAATGAGATCCTCATGGCGGGCAGTCCGAACAGCGGTCATATCGCGCCACGGTACTTCGAGTTCCACGGATCCACCCCCGGGAGCACCAAATGTGGGGTTCTTCCATAGGTATGGTGCCCGACTCGTGTCGATCAGAAGCGCGACGATAGTATTTTCACGCCAATGAACCGTCAGAGCCGTGACGCTCGGATGCGGGGGAGCTAAGTGTGAGAGGACGCTGGGCCACCAATTGGCCAGTTCTTCAGAACTGAGGTCCGCAGGAGTAGCGTCCTCGCTGACACCTATTAACCACAGAATAGGCTCTCCCAACGCTGCGTTGGCATGTCCAGCGATTCTGCGTGCTGCCCTAGACACATCCGGCCAATCACGTTTGATCTCTACCCTGGAATCCTCGATCGGTTGAGATCGCTCAAGACTTGCAAGTACACGAAGTGCCCACTCTTCAATCTGGCTGGCACGCATATTTTGGACCGAGTGACACTACCCCAAGGACAGAAGGTCCCTTATGTTATCTTCAGCAGCGGCGAAGCCATCGCTGCAACTTAGCTCTATGCCATGTCTAATCATGCCGAGACTGGAGTCAGGCGATAAACGCACCCCACCTTGCTCGCTTTACTGACGTCCCCACGACGAAGCGCTTCACGGACAGTATCGAGCTTCTCGGCATCCTCGAGCGACAGATACGGCGACCACTCCTCTTCTGTCACAATGAGCTCGACTTCGACCTCTGCCGCGTATTCGCCTTCATGGACGAATTTTCTGTGACGTCTTCTCATTGGTTTCTCCGGCGTTTGAAATCTTCGGTCCATCTCTCCGGCTCAGGTCTGTACGCGGTCAAGAGTACGGCTGGAGATGCCTTGCCGCGCGGGATTCCCCAGACAACATGGATCGGACCGTCGCCTTCGTCTCTCTGCAGCACCAGGACGCAGGGTCCTTTCGGATATTCTGGATAGTCCTCGAGTACCTCACCCTCGTGAACTCCAGCAAGAACCTCGCGGACCAGAATACCATCGGCGGCGAGCTCGTCGTAGCCATGCTCTGAGACTCGGACATCGCGACTAGCGACCAACTCGAGGATTCGCTCGAAGGTTTGGCTCATTTAGAGGCCCGTCGGCCCCGCGCCTCGCGCCCGAACGCGCGGAGCTGGCCGCAGGCGGCGCTCACGTCGTCGCCGCGGCGCCGGCGCACCGTGGCGATCCAGCCGCGACGGCGCAGGCGCTCCTTGAAGGCCTCGATACGCTCGTCGTCCGGCGGCACCATCTGCTGCCCAAGCACCGGATCGGGATTGATCGGAATCAGATTGACCTTGGCGCGCAGCCCGGAAAGCAGGCGCGACAGCCGGTCGGCATCCTGATCGCGGTCGTTGAGATCGCGGATCAGGATGTATTCGAAGGTGAGCTTGCGCCCCTTCTCCAGCGGGTAGCGGCGCAGCGCCGCCATCAGCTCGGCGAGAGGGTAGGTGCGGTTGACCGGCATGATGCGGGCGCGGAGATCGTCGTCCGCCGCGTGCAGGGAGATCGCCAGGTTGGGCCGCCGCTCCCAGCCGGCCATCTCCTCGAGGCCGGGAAGGATTCCCACCGTCGAGACGGTGATGCGGTGCGGCGAGATCCATTCGGTCAGGATGTCGAGCGCCGCCTTGACGTTCTCCAGGTTGAGCAGCGGCTCGCCCATCCCCATGAAGACGATATTGAGCCCTTCCATGGCGAGGCCGCGGTCGGCGCGGATGGCGAGCACCTGGCCGACGATCTCGCCGGCGGTGAGGTTCCGCCCGGCGCCCCAGTAGCCGGTGACGCAGAAGGTGCAGGCGAGGGCGCAGCCAGCCTGGCTGGAGATGCAGAAGGTACGGCGGCCACGGTCCGGGATGTCCACCGCTTCGATGGTGGCGCCGTCGGCCAGACGCAGCAGGTACTTGCAGGTGCCGTCCGCCGAGAGGTGACGGGAAGCGATCTCCGGCAGGCCGACGCGGAAGCGCTCGGCGAGCCGCAGCCGCAGCTCCTGCGGCAGATCGGTCATCTCCGAGAAGTCGCGCGCCGCGCGCTCGTAGAGCGCCCGATAGATCTGCCGGGCGCGGAAGGGCCGGTCGACGAGCGGGCCGAGCGCCTCCTCCAGGCGTGCGCGCGGCAGGCCCAGCAGATCGGCGCGCCCGGTCTGCGGCTCGGTGTGGGGTTGAATCTCCGTCGTGATCATGGCGCTCCGGGTATGGAGCGGCGAGGCCCGATGGGGGAAGAGCTTCAGGTGACCCGGCGCCGGCGCAGGCGCCGCGTGGGATCGATGCCGATCGAGCGCAGGAACGACAGGTCGCGGATGTCGATCTGGAAGGTCGGCTCACCGGACGTCAGCCGCGGCGCCGTGGTGAAGGTGAGGGGTTCCAGCTCGCTCAGGTCGCGCTTGCAGTCCACCAGAAGATAGAGGGAGTAACCCTCTTCGCGGATCTTGCGCAGCGTACGGTTGACGTCCGTCGATTCCGAGATCGCCTCGGAAAGGGCGCGCCGCAGCTCGCGTAGCATCTGATGGAGCTTGTCGTCCAGTGCCAAATCCTCCGGGCTCCGTCTGTGGGCCGACGCCGGATTATCCCTTGCGTTCCACAGGGTGTCAAACCGCTCCGCCGCCTCCAACAGACGGCGCCGGACGCTCATTCCAAGGCGTCTTCTCAGCAGTCTAGCATGGTAGTCTACGCGCTTCCTGTCTGGCTTTCAGCAGGTTTTCCACAGGAGAGCGACGCGGCATGAGCGAGCCCACCACGGCCGCGGTAGAGACCGCCGAGCTGGCGGCGTGGCTCACCGCGGTGGGACGCGAAGCGCGCGTGATCCAGCCCCTGCCGGGCGACGTCTCGCCGCGCCGCTACTTCCGCATGCTGCTCGCCGATGGCAGCGGCGCCATCCTCGCCACCTATCCGCCCCAGGTGCGGGAGATCTGCCCGCGGTTCCTGCGCACCACCACGATCCTGCACGATGCCGGCGTGCGAGTGCCGCGCGTGCTCGCCGAGGATTGCGCGGCGGGCTGGATGCTGCTCGAGGACTTCGGGCCGCGGACGCTCGGCGATTGGGGGAAGGGCCGCTCGTGGGACGAGATCGGGCCTTACTTCGAGCACGCGCTCGATCTCGCTCGCCGCATCGCTCGCCTGCGTCCGGACGAGGTCGCGGCGCTCAATCCGACCCTCGGCCACGAGTTGCTGGCGCGGGAGCTGGCGCAGACCTGGGAGGTGTTTCTCGTGCCGCAGGGTCTGGTGAACGATCCGGCCTTGGCGGCGGACCTGCGCCAGGCGCTCGACGCCCTCTGCGACCGCCTTGCCGCCGAGCCGCCGGTGCCCTGCCACCGCGACTTCATGGCGCGCAACCTCATGCCGCTCTCCGAGCCGGGAAGGCTCGCGGTGCTGGACCACCAAGACCTGCGCCTGGGGCCGCCGCTCTACGACGTGGCCTCACTGCTCAACGACACGCTGTTTCCACCGCCCGGCGTGGAAGCATCGCTGCTGGCGCCCATTCTCTCTTCGCCCGCCGACCGCGAGCGCTACCACCTCGCCGCGGCTCAGCGCACGCTCAAGGCGGTGGGGACCTACGCCTCCTTCGCCCGCCGGGGCGCCGCGCGCCACGTACCGCTCATCGCGCCGACGCTCGCGCGCTTCGTGAGCCATTTCTCCCGCCTCGCGGAGGGCGGACCGCTCGCGCCGCGCCTCGCCCGCGCCTGGAGCTGCGCCCTCGAATCGGAAAGCCTCGCCGCCGATCTGCTAGACTGAGCTCCTGTAGGGGCCACGACAGCCCTCGGAGATCCTTATGCCTAATCTCGGTGCTTCAGAGCTCGTCATCATCTTCCTCATCATCGTCGTGCTCTTCGGCGCCAGCCGGATTCCGCAGATCGGCCGCGGCCTCGGCGAGGGGATCCGCAACTTCAAGAAGGGATTGAAGGGCGGCGAGAACGACGTCGAGCAGATCCCCGAGAAGACCGGGACGCGGAACCCCTGAGCCGCCGCGCCGCTCTGGCGCGCGCGAATGCCCCGATGGCGCCTTTTAGACTCCCTCTCTCCCGGTGAGGAGATTCGGGGAGGGAGGAAGAGCGCGCTGGTTGTACTCCTCGTAGCGGGCCAGCACCTTGCGCACGTACTGCCGCGTCTCCCGATAGGGAGGGATGCCGCCGTAGCGGGCCACGGCCCCCGGACCCGCATTGTAGGCGGCGAGCGCCAACTGCAGATCGCCGTCGTACTCCTCGAGCAGGCCGCCGATATAGCGGCTCCCCACGTCGACGTTGGCGTACGGATCGAAGAGATCGCTCGCGCCGTAGGCCTCGCCCACGCAGGGGCGGACCTGCATGAGCCCCAAGGCGCCCCGGGGCGAGACGGCGCCGGGCGAGAAGCCGGACTCGACCGCCACGATGGCGGCGACGAAGAGGCCGTCGACGCGGTGGCGCTCGGCGGCCAGCGAAATGGCGGCGCCGTAGGGGAGGCCGTGCAGGAACCGGCGCTGGGCTTCGAGGTCAGGGCCGGGCTGGAAGAGCGAGATCTGCCGCGGCCCGGGCGTGCTGGCGGCGACCAGATCCTGCGGCAGGAAGACGTGGAACCGCCGTTCGGCGGCGCTGCTTCCGGAGACCATCCATCGCGCAAGGTCTTGCAGCTCGGCAGCGTCGTCTCCCGGCGGGAGTTGGTGAGGATCGGGTACGTCGGACGTCGAATTGAACGGGAGTCCCAGGAACAAGACCGTCGCAAGGACAGTCAGGGGGACCCGGAGTTGTCGTGTCTTCAAGCAGCCTCTCCTGGAAAAAATTACACACCCCGGCCTTGCAGTCGGGGTTGAACCGGATGCTTCTGAGGAAACGGAATGCTGCGAAATCGGTGCCAGATTGGAGCCGCCGGGGCGGTTCCGAACGAATCCTTCGGCTCAGGTCATCGAAGATTCGGGGGCGGAGCCGTTGGTGGAGCGGCGATGGCGGCGCGGCTGCCGGCGGCCGGGCAGGTCATAATCTTCCACTCCGATGCCGAGGTCGGAGACCTTGTTGCGCAAGGTATTGCGGTGGACGCCGAGAGACCGCGCGGAGCGGCAGAAGTTCCCCCGGTTCGACTTGAGCGAGGCCACGATGAACTGCCGTTCGAACTCCCGTCTCGCCTGTTCCAGCGTCACGCCCCTGCGTACGAGCTCATCGACGATCAGAAACAGGCGTCCGTTGAGAGTCTGTTCGGCCAAGAGCTGTCCCCTCACTCAGAGATCGTAAGCTGACAGCTTACCACAGGCGCTTGGGTCTCCCAAGCGCCGCGCTGCAACCTTCTTCCTATTTTGGATCGAGCCGGTCGCCGAGATGGACCGGGTACCGCGACTCGATGATCTTGGCGACCGAGAAGCGTCTGTGCACCGAAAGCACCGCGAGCTCGCCGAGAACGATGGGCGGCAGCCCGGGCCGGTTCTCGCGATAGATGGTGTACATGTCTCCCGGCGTCGCATCCTGTTCGCCGACGTCGATGTGAACGACGTGATCGGCGCCGAGCGCGAGGATGTCATCCTTGGCATAGATGATCGACGGCGAGCCTTGCAGCTTCTCCGCCGCGACGGGGAAGTTCACGGGCCGCAAGGCGGTGCTGCGCCCGAGCGGCACCGGCTCCGGCTCGAACGGCGTGAGGAGCGAGCCCACCAGGATCGCATCGCAGGTATAGATGACCTCGGCGATGGCGGTCGTCTCCTGCACCGAAAGGATGCGCAAGCGGCCGAGATAGCGGTAATACCGGCCCACCACCTCGTCGCGCAGCGGATGGACGATCGGCCGGCCGGGTGCGATGGCGGTGTACAGGGTTCCGGGTGAGAGGCCACTGGAGCGGCCGCCGCTGACGTAGACGATGTCGCCCGTCGCCATGCCGGTCTTGACGGCGCCGGGAGGTCCGTAGCCGAGCGTGCCGGTCTGCCTTCCCATCGCCGGCACGAAGAGGTGGTTGTGCAGATCGAGGCCGTCGAACTCCGAGCCGATGATCGAGTAGGAGAACTGCTCGTCGAGATCGCCGATGTAGCCCTGGCAGTAGATGTCGGACTCGCCGCCCAGCGGCACTGGCTCGCCGATGACTTCGGTGGCGGTGAGGGCGCCTTCGGGCGGCGCTTCGGCCGGAGTTTCACCCGGCGCGCCCGGAGGTCCCCCCTCGGTCAGCGTCTCGGCCGGCGCCACCTGGATGCCCAACGCCAGCGGATCTCCGGGGTAGATCCAGTGCGCGTCGAGGACGTACTGGTTCTTCTCCCAGATCTGCGGCCACAGGTAGGGATTGCCGAGATACTTGGCGGCGAGGTCCCACAGCGTATCGCCCTTGATGACGATGTGGACCTGCTCTCCCGGCGGCGGCGTGGGCGGATTCCAGGCCGTCCAGTGATCGCCCACCAGGTGGAGGTCCTGCGGCGGCCGGTCGGCGGCGGAAACCATCGTCGAACCAACCAAGAGGATCGCGAGCACGAAACTGGTACGCCGCACTCTCATGAAAGACCTCCTGCGCGCCGGGAGCCGGGGAGGAAAGATAGTCGAGTCTCTATGCTTTAAAATAGACCGTTCGCCTTCAACTGTCAAGCTTTATCGGCGAGCAGCTCAGGTGCCGCTTGAGCTTTACGGCAGCTTGGCCCGCCGCTCTTCGGCGGCGGCGGCCGTGGCGGTGCCGGGAAAACGGCGCGCCACCTCGCGGTAGGTCACCCGCGCCCCCTCGACGTCGCCGAGGCCTTCCAGGCACTGGCCCGCCTTCAGCATGGCGTCCGCCACCTTGTTGCCTTTCGGGTAGCGCTCGACGGTTTCGCGGAAGGCCGCGAGCGCCCCTTTGAGGTCGTTGCGGGAGTAGCGGCACTCGCCGATCCAGTACTGCGCGTTGTCGGCCAGCTCGCTGGCGGGATTCGCCTGCAGAAAGCGTTGGAAGCTCGCCTCCGCATCCACGTAATGGCCTTGATAGAAGAGCGTGTAGCCGCGGTCGTAGAGCACCTGGTTGGCGGGCGAGAGCGTCTCGGGCGCCGGCTCCTCCTCGCCCGGGCTCACGGGTTCGGGCGCCGGGACTGTGGGAGAGGGCCTGGCCGGCGCGGGAGGTGCCGGTGTGGGCGCCGGCGGCGTGCGCCGGGGAGGCGGCTGCGGCTCGTTCTCCGGCAGCTCGATGTCCACCTCCTCGATCGGCTCGGCGACCGCGGCGGCCGGCTCGCGGCGTGCCGGAGGCGTCGCCACCGGCGGCCGGACGGGCTCGCGGCGGATCTCCGGCGCCGGCGCGGCTGCCGGCGGCGCGGGCCTGGAAGGCGGCGGCGGAGCGGCCGAGGCCACATTGCCGGTCGCGGCGGGAGTCCGGGTAGGAGCCGGGGTGGAGGACGACTTGGCCGGAGGGCGCGGCGCCGGTCCGCCGTTGCGCGCCTCCAGCTCGGCGATCTGCTGGCGGAGCTGGGCCAGCTCGACCTGGTTCATCGCCGCCTCGCGCTGCAGCTCGAGGATGCGCGCCTTGAGCGTCTGGATCTCCTGCTGCTGGGCGTCGCTCGCGCCAAGGCCGGCGCTCGCGCACCCGGCGGCCAGAAGGCCGAGAGGGACGAGGAGGAAAGCGAATCTTTTCATTTTCCGGCTCTCAGCTCCGTCGGGATCTCCTGAATGAACGGGCTCTGCGGATACTCGGCGCGCAGGCGCTCGAAGGCCTTGCGGGCCTCCTCCGGCTTGTTGCTGTTCTCGTAGGCCATGCCGAGATGGAAGAAGACCTTGTCCCTCTCCTTGTAGCGCGGATAGGTGGCCAGCAGGTACTCGAACCGTTCCGCCGCCGCCACCGGCGCGCCGTAGCGCTGATAGAACCGGCCGATCAGGAACTCGTGCTCGGCGAGGTTCTCCAGCACGGCGTTCATCTGCTCCTGCGACTGCGCCGCGTACTCGCTCGTCGGATAGATGCGGATCAGCTCCTCGTAGGCCTCCATGGCCTTGCGGGTGACGTTCTGATCGCGGTCCGGCTTCTCCATCCGCTTGGCCAGGCTGTTGGCGATCTGGAACTGCACGTACGCCGACTGCTCGCTGGTGGGGAAGCGGTTGAGGAAGTCGCGATACTTGGCTTCCGCTTGCACGAAGTTGGCCGAGCCGCCCTGGAGGTAATAGGTATCGGCGGCGAGCAGCAGGGCCTCGCGGCCGATGGCGGAGTTGGGCTCCACCTCGAAGGCGTGGATGAAGTAGGGCCGGGCGCGTTCGTACTTCTCGCGCACCAGTTGCTCCTTGCCCTGCGCCAGCGACTCCTCGGCCGAGAGGCGCAGGAGGGGATCGTCGGGCGCTCCGCCGCTACGGCAGCCGGCGAGGGCCAGGCCGGCAACGGCGAGCAACAACAGGATTCGTTTCATACCGTCTCCGGCCGAGCGCGCTCGCGCAGCTCGGACATCATCGCCAGCGGATCGCCGGCCGCGAAGATCGCGGAGCCTACCACGCAGACGTCCACGCCGGCGGCCACCACCCGGGCCATGTTATCGCGGTCGATTCCACCATCCATCTCAATCTCGATAGGGGTGCCACTTATTTCGCTCAGCCGCTTCAGCCGGCGCGCCTTGTCGAGAGCTCCGGGCAGGAAAGCCTGGCCGGAGAAGCCGGGATTGACCGACATCACGAGGACGTAGTCGAGGCGCGGCAGGGCGTCCACCAGCAGCTCGACCGGCGTCGCCGGGTTCACCGCCACACCGGCTTGCACGCCGGCGCTCCGGATGCGTTCGAGCAGCCGGTCGAGGTGAGGCGCCGCCTCCCAGTGGACCGCCACGCGGTCGGCGCCGGCGGCGAGATAGTCGTCGAGCAGGCGGTCGGGGTTCGAAACCATCAAGTGGAGGTCGAGCGGCAGGCGGGTGCGGCGGCGCAGCGCCTTGACGACGGGCGGACCGATGGTGAGATTGGGCACGAAATGGCCGTCCATCACGTCGACGTGCACCAGGTCGGCGCCGCCCTTCTCGCACAGGGCGACTCCGCCGGCGAGATCGGCGAAGTCGGCGGCGATGAGCGACGGCGCGAGCCGCATCAGGGAACGCCTTCCGCCGGCGGCGGCGCGGCCTCCGGCATGTCCGCCGTCGCCACCACCAGCGACACCGCGTCGTCGCGGGTCAGCGGATGGCCGGACAGCGGGAACTGGCGCAGGATGACGCCGGCCGCCACCCCTTCGTAGCGCTCGAACTTGACGTTGCCGAACTTGAAGCCCAAGCGCTCGAAGTAGGGGCGCACCTGGTCGTAGTTGCGGTAGACGAGATCGGGCATGACGTAGCGCTCGCCGGGCGCCGCCATGGCCAGCAGCAGGTCCACGCCCGTGGCCGGAGCTACCGAGGAGCCCGGATCCGGGTCCTGCTGCAGCACCGAGCCGGCGGGCTCGCGCTGGAGGGCGAAGGCGCCGAGGATGCGGCCGAGCGCGAGGCCGCTGCCCGAGATGGCGGCCTGGGCGGCGGGGAGCGGCTGGCCGGTGAGGTCCGGCACCTCGACCCGCCGCGGACCGCGCGAGAGGATGATCGTGACGAGGCTCCCTCGCTTGACCAGGTCCCGCGGATCCGGATTCTGGCGCGCCACGCGCCCGGCGGCGACTTTGTCGTCGTAGCGAGGCTCTCCCTCGGAGCTGCGGAGCCCCTGGTCGGCGAGGAGATTGGCGGCGTCCGAGCGCGTCTGGCCGGTGACGTTCGGCACCGCCGTCACGCCGCTGCGCACGAAGAGGCTGAAGGAGGTGTAGGCCGCGAGGCCGAAAACCAGCAGCATGAAAAGGGCGTAGGCCACCAAACCCAAGCCGCGGAGGAGCCTCGCCAGCATGGGCGGCAGTGTACCAAACGCGGCGATAATCCCCGCCATGCCGCACCTGCCTCCTCTCGGCGTCCACGTTTCGGTCGCCGGCGGCATGCCGACCGCCATCGAGCGGGCGAGCGAGCTGGGCTGCACCGCCATCCAGGTCTTCGTCAAGAACGCCAACCAGTGGCGGGGCCGCGAGGTCGGCGACGAAGAGAGCGCCACGTTCCGTGCCGCCCACGCGGCGAGCCGGGTGGGGCCTCTCCTCGCTCACGCGAGCTACCTGATCAACCTCTGCGCCACGGATCCGGCGCTGCTCGCACGCTCGCGCCAGGCGCTGGCGGACGAGCTGGCGCGCTGCGCGCGGCTGGGCGTCGGCGGGCTCGTCGTCCATCCGGGCGCGCATCTCGGCGCGGGAGATGAGGCGGGGATGGACCTCGCGGCAGCCTCGCTCGAGGCGGTGCTCGCCAGCCTTCCACGGATCCCGGTGCGCCTGCTGCTCGAGAACACCGCCGGCCAGGGCTCCTGCCTCGGCTGGCGTCTGGAGCACCTCGCCGGCATCCGCCGGCGAGTCTCGGCGAGATGGCGGCGGCGGGTCGGCGTCTGCCTCGACACCTGTCACGCGTTCGCCGCCGGCTACGCCATCCACGATGGCGCCGGGTATGAGGATTTCCTCGCCGAGATCGAAGAGCGGCTCGGCCTGCCGGCCCTGGGCGCCCTCCATCTCAACGATTCCGTGCGCCCGTTCGCCTCCCGGCGCGACCGCCACGCGCACATCGGCGAGGGCGAGATCGGGCTCGACGCCTTCGCCCGATTCCTTCACGATCCGCGCCTGCGCGAGGTGCCGATGGTCGTCGAGACCGAGCCCGGCCGCGGCATGGAAGGCCATCGGCGGGATCTCGCGACGCTGCGCGGGTTGGCGAAGCCGAAGCGACGCTTTGCTGTACCCCAAAGGACTAAAAGGACCTAAGAGACACCAGGGACACCAAGGACAGCCCTTCGATGGAGCCTCTTTGGTCCTTGCTGTCCCTGGTGTCCTTGTTGTCCCTTTACTTGACCCACACCGTCTTGATGTTCACGAACTCGCGGATCCCCACCTCTGAAAGCTCGCGGCCGTAGCCGGAGCGCTTGACGCCGCCGAACGGCAGGCGCGGATCGGACTTGACGGCGCCGTTGATGAAGACGTTGCCGGAGTCGATCTCCGCGGCCAGCCGTTCGCCGCGCGAAGGATCACCTGTCCACACGCTGGCGCCGAGCCCGAACGGCGAGCGGTTGGCCAGCTCCACGGCGTGCGCGGCGTCGCGCGCCCGCACCACCGCCGCCACCGGCCCGAAGGTCTCCTCGTCGAAGGCCGCCATGCCGGGCTCGACGCCGGTGAGGACCGTCGGCGCGTAGAAGGCGCCGCGCCCCTCCAGCCGGTGCCCGCCCGTGCGCAGCTCGGCTCCCGCGGCGACCGTCCTCTGCACCTGGTCGTCCAGCGAGTCGAGCAGATCCTCGCGCGCCAGCGGACCTACTTCGGTGTCGCGCTCCATGGGATCGCCCACCTTCAGGCCTTCCATGGCGCGGACGAATTCTTCTTCGAAGGGGCCCGCGATCTCGTCCTCGACAATGAAGCGCTTGGCGGCGATGCAGCTCTGGCCGGAGTTGATGGTGCGCGCCCGCGCCGCCTGGCGCGCCGCCTCACCGGGGTCGACGTCGGCGAGCACGATGAACGGGTCCGAGCCGCCCAGCTCGAGCACGGCCTTCTTCAGGCACCGGCCGGCCTCGGCCGCCACCTCCATGCCGGCGCGGTCGCTGCCGGTGAGGGTGACGGCGCGGATCGCCGGATGGCCGATGAGGCGCCTGGCGCGCTCGGCGGAGACCAGCAGCGTCGTCACCACGCCCTCCGGAAAGCCGGCCTCGCGGAACACCGCCTCGATGGCGAGCGCCGAGCCGGGGACGTTCGAAGCGTGCTTGAGCACCGCCACGTTGCCCGCCATCAAGGCGGGCGCGGCGAAGCGGAAGAACTGCCAGAAGGGGAAGTTCCACGGCATGATGGCCAGCACCGGTCCCAGGGGGTCGTAGCGGACGAGGCTCCTGGAGGCGTCCGTAGCGACCGTTTCAGTCGCCAGGAATCCAGCGGCGTGCTCGGCGTAGAAATCGCAGACCCAGGCGCACTTGTCGATCTCCGACTCCGAGGCGGCGATGGGCTTGCCCATCTCCTCGGTCATCAGGCGGGCGAAGTCCGCGGCGCGGTCGCGCAGCAGATCGCCGACGCTCGTCAGGTGGCGGGCGCGCTCGGCGAAATCGAAGCGGCTCCAGGATTCGAACGCTTGCGCCGCCCGCTCCAATCGCGCGGCGACCTCGCTCTCGTCATGCTCGGGGACTTCCCGGATCAGCTCTCCAGTGGCGGGATTGACGGCTTTCATCATGATCACGACCGCGGGAGGAAATGGCGGAGAGGGAGGGATTCGAACCCTCGGTCCGGGTTTACCCCGGACAACTGCTTAGCAGGCAGCCCTGTTCGGCCACTCCAGCACCTCTCCGCAGGGGTCCGACAGGAACGCACATTGTAGAGGCGCCCCGGCTGCGAGTCAAAGAACAGCGGGGGTCGAGGTTTCATTTCGCGGGAGGGATAAACTACCTACGCCCGCACGAACGCCCTACCGCGGAGGGAGCGCAGACATGCCCGAGACAGCCGTGACGCAGGACGTGGACCAGCTCGCCATCAACACCATCCGGTTCCTGGCGGTCGACATGGTCGAGAAGGCGCAGTCGGGGCATCCCGGCGCGCCGATGGGGCAGGCGCCGCTCGCCTACCTCCTGTGGACGCGCCACCTGCGCCACAACCCGGACAATCCGGACTGGCCCAATCGCGACCGCTTCGTCCTCTCCTGCGGCCACGCCTCGGCGCTCCTCTACTCGCTGCTGCACCTCGCCGGTTACGGCCTGCCGATGGAAGAGCTCCAACGCTTCCGCCAGCTCGGCTCGAAGACGCCGGGGCACCCCGAGCACGAGCTGACGCGCGGCGTCGAGACCACCACCGGCCCGCTCGGCCAGGGGCTCGGCAACTCCGTCGGTATGGCGATCGCCCAGCGCATGGCCGCCGAGCGCTTCAACCGCGAGGGCTTTCCGGTCATCGATCACGATGTCTGGGTCTTCGCCAGCGACGGCGACATGATGGAAGGCGTCTCGCACGAGTCCTGCTCGCTCGCCGGCCACCTCAAGCTCGGCCGCCTCAAGGTCTTCTACGACGCCAACGAGGTGTCGATCGACGGCCCCACCTCGCTCGCCTTCAGCGAGGACGTGGGCAAGCGCTTCGAGGCCTACGGCTGGCACGTGCTGCGCGTCGCGGACGGCAACGATCTCGACGCGCTGGAAAAAGCGATCGAGGACGCCAAGGCCGAGACGGAACGGCCGACGCTCGTCGTCGTTCACACCATCATCGGCTACGGCAGCCCCGGCAAGCAGGGCACGGCCAAGGCCCACGGCGAGCCCCTCGGCAAGGAGGAAGCCGCCGCCGCCAAGCGGACGCTCGGCTGGCCGGAAGAGCCCGCGTTCTACGTGCCGGAAGAAGCGCGCCAGCCGTTCGAGGAGGCGCGTCAGCGCGGCCGCCAGCTCGAGAAGGACTGGAACGACCTGGTGCGTCGCTACCGCGAGGCCCATCCCGAGATCGCCGCCGAGCTGGACCGGCGCCTCTCCGGCAAGCTGCCCGAAGGCTGGCAGGATGCGATCCCGGCCTTCACGCCCGGCGACAAGCCCATCGCCACGCGCGCCGCGTCAGGAAAAGTGCTCAACGGCATCGCGCCCAAGCTGCCGGAGCTCGTCGGCGGCTCGGCGGACCTGACACCGTCGAACAACACGAAGGTCGAAGGATGGAGCGATTTCTCGGCCGCCAACGCCGAAGGGCTCTACCTCCGCTTCGGCGTGCGCGAGCACGGCATGGGCTCGATCATGAACGGCATCGCCCTCTCGAAGCTCTGGATTCCCTACGGCGGCACCTTCCTCATCTTCTCGGACTACATGCGTCCGCCGGTGCGCCTGGCCGCGCTGATGAAGCTGCACGTCATCTACGTCTACACCCACGATTCGATCTTCCTCGGCGAGGACGGCCCCACGCACCAGCCGATCAGCCAGCTCGCCTCGCTGCGCGCCATCCCCAACCTGACGGTGATCCGTCCGGCGGACGCCAACGAGACCGCGGAAGCCTGGCGCGTCGCCATCCAGCACCGCCACGGCCCCGTGGCGCTCGCCTTGACTCGTCAGGCTCTCCCTATCCTGGAAGAGACCGCGAAGAAAGCGAGAGAGGGCCTCCCCCGCGGCGCCTACGTCGTTTCCGATCCCACTGACGGTGAAGCGGAGATCATTCTCATCGCGACCGGCTCCGAAGTTTCGCTGGCCCTCGACTCGGCCAAGCAGCACACGGAGAAGGGGATTCGAGCGCGCGTCGTCAGCATGCCCTCCTGGGAGCTGTTTGACGAGCAGCCGAAGGAGTATCAGGAGTCCGTCCTACCGCCGGCGATTCGCAAGCGCCTGGCCATCGAAGCCGCCGCCCCGTTCGGTTGGCACAAGTACGTCGGCCTCGAAGGCCAGATCCACGGCATGGAACGCTTCGGTGCCTCGGCGCCCTATAAGGATCTGGCTAAGGAGTTCGGGTTTACGCCGGAGGTGGTGGTGGAGCGGGCGGTGAGGATGATGGGGAGATGAGGAATTAACAAGAGCTACGCTTCGGCTAGAACTGGTCAAAGTAATATGAACCTATACCTCGACAGCAATGTCTGGCTTTCCTTCTATCACTACTCCAACGATGATCTCGAGCAGCTCCGTAAGGTCGACGTATTGCTTAAGCAGAAGCGACTCACGTTGTTCTTACCCGAACAGACCATAAATGAGGTCCGCCGCAATCGCGATGGAAAGATCGCGAGCGCAATCACCCGATTCAAGGTCGACAAACTAGCGGCCGAATTCCCTCGTATTTGCCAGGATTACGAAGAGTACGACGCAATGAGAAAGGCTATCCGAGAATTTCAGGAAGCCAAAGCTCGACTCTTAGAGCGCCTCACAAACGATTCTACCAACGGACTGCTCAAGGCTGACGAAATCATAGCGCAACTCTTTCAAAGAGCCCAGGAAATCCCTATGACAGAGGAGATCCTTGCCCGCGCAAAGCAGCGCAGGGATCTGGGCAACCCTCCCGGTAAGGAAGGCTCCTATGGAGACGCGATCAACTGGGAGTGTTTATTGGCCGAGGTGCCACAACAAGAGGATCTCTTCTTCGTCACCAATGATAGCGATTATTTCTCGAAAATCAGTGAGGATGAGTTCTCGCCCTTCCTTCAATATGAGTGGACGGAGAAGAAGCAATCCAGCCTATTCTGCTTCTCGCGTCTCTCCACTTTCTTCGGAGACAGATTTCCGGAAATCAGATTCGCGGCCGATCTGGAGAGGGAGCTGCTTATTACGGATCTCACAGAGAGTTCCTCGTTCGCCAGGACGCGACGCACTTTAAGGCAGCTTGTCGGCTGTTCCGATTTCACACCAGAACAAATCAACGCCATTGTTGACGCAACTCTCTCAAACAACCAGATATATTGGATTGCAGGCGATGCAGACATAAATGGCTATCTCAAGAGGCTTGTCGCTGGCCAGGAAGCCATCATCGAGCCTGATAAGCTCGAGAAGTTCAATCGACTCCTTGTAGGTTAGGACTTGTAAGAAGTCCGCCGGCGAAGGGATCAGACTGCGCGCGCCGAAGGCGCACAGGCATAAAGCCTGGCGCTTTAGCGCCAGGAACGTGCCACCCCCAACCCCCACAAGCCCCAAAGGGGCGCAGGCAGCGGACGCCTCTGCCTATGCCCCTTCGGGGCTTCTGATATTTGGAGGGCTTCCTTTCCTGGCGCTAAAGCACCAGGCTTTATGCCTGTGCGCCTTCGGCGCGGAATACTTGTGCCGTGCCGCTGGGGTCTATCTGGTCTGATTGGCCGGACGCGATTCGTACCGAATTTCAGCCCCAACCCCGGTTTCTACTTGTCGCGCCTCACCCGAGCAGGTATCTCTCGTCATAGGGAATCCGGTTCTTCTTGAGGAGCGCGATCAACTCGTCCTTGAACGAGACCTTCTTGTGATGTTCCTCCTGATTCTGGATGTACTTCCGCACCGTGGGCACCAGAGACTCGCTGACGGAGAAGGCCGCATATCCATCCTGCCAATCGAAGAACTCGCGACGGTCAGGAAGATCGTTCACCCACTTCGAGGATTTACCTTTGATCTTCTGAAGCATCATTGAGACGGCGATGTCCGTCTTGAATTTGGCGAGGATATGGACGTGATCGGGTATACCGCCAATCTCCAACAGGATACCGCCCTCGCCCCGAATGATGCCGCCGATGTATTCGTAGAGACGGTCCCGGAGGCCATCTTGGATCAGGGGGATGCGGTTCTTCGTCGAGTAGACGATGTGATAGAGAAGATTGGAGAAGGTGGTGGCCATGGGCGCCCTCCGAATTTGTGGTTGTGCAGTTTCGGACGAGAATATCGGGTGTGCGGCCGCGGCGCCAAGCCAAATGCGAGGAGGCTGCCTACGCCCCTTCGGGGCTTCGGGCGGATTGAGGCGGCCCGTTCCTGGCGCTGAAGCGCCAGGCTTTATGCCTGTGCGCCTTCGGCGCGGTCCTACGACCGCTCATGAACCTCGTCGCGGTTGAATCGCCAGCCTTGAGAATTTCCCTGTCCAGAAAGGCGACGGATCTCCGCGATGTCGTCCTCGACTGCGGGCCTCAAGGTGAGGTCCTCCAGATAGGTCCGGATGAGTTGATCCAAGCTCATTCCCATGCTCTCGGCTACTTCCTGAGCCCGTTGAGCAATCTGCTCGTCGATCGTTATGGTCAAGATCATATGAGCTTATGGCGGAGGGGGTGGGATTCGAACCCACGGGCCGCGTGAACGACCGGCGGTTTTCAAGACCGCTGCTTTAGACCACTCAGCCACCCCTCCGGCAGGATCTTCAACAGCTTAGCGCGATGAGGTAATCCGCTCCAGCCCGCCGGCGAACGGACGCAGGGCGTCCGGAATCAGGACGGAGCCGTCTTCCTGCTGGTAGTTCTCCAGGATCGCGATCAGCGTGCGGCCAATCGCCAGCCCCGAGCCGTTCAGGGTGTGGAGCAGGCGCGGCTTGCCGCCTCCGGCGGGACGGTAGCGCAGGTTCGCCCGGCGCGCCTGGAAGTCCTCGCAGTTGCTGCAGGAGGAGATCTCCCGGTATGCCTGCTGGCCGGGCAGCCAGACCTCGACGTCGTAGGTCTTGGCGGCGCTGAATCCTGTGTCTCCAGTGGAGAGGGTCGCCACGCGGTACGGCAGCTCGAGAAGCTGCAGCACGCGCTCGGCATGGCCGGTCAGCTCCTCCAGGGCGTCATAGCTCGTCTCCGGAGTCGTGAGCTGCACCAGCTCGACCTTGTTGAACTGGTGCTGGCGGATGAGGCCGCGCACGTCCTTGCCGTAGGAGCCGGCCTCGCTGCGGAAGCAGGGCGTGTAGGCCGTGTAGCGGACGGGCAGGCGCGACTCGTCCAGGATCTCGTCGCGGTGCAGGCTGGTGAGAGGCACCTCGGCAGTGGGGATCAGGCAATAAGGAAAGCCCTCGAGCTTGAAGAGGTCCTGCTCGAACTTGGGAAGATGCCCGGTGCCGAGCAGGGTCTCACGGTTGACGATGACCGGCGGCAGCACCTCGGTGTAGCCGTGGGAGCGGGTGTGAAGGCCGAGCATGAGGTTGATGAGCGCCCGCTCGAGCAGGGCCCCGGCGCCGAAGGAGACGGTGAAGCGGGCGCCGGCCAGCTTGGCGCCACGCTCGAAGTCGAGGATGCCGAGCGCCGGACCGAGGTCCCAGTGCGCCTGAGGCTCGAAGTCGAATTCGCGGGGAACTCCCACCGTCCGCTCGATGCGGTTGGCGCTTTCGTCCTTGCCCACCGGCACGCTCTCGTGCGGCAGGTTGGGCAGGGAGTACTCGATCGCCTGCAGCTCCGGCTCGATCGCCTGGAGCCGCGCCTCCAGCTCCTCGATGCGCGTCTTGAGCCGGCCCACCGCCGCGATCTCTTCGGCGGCATCGCCTCCACTCTGCTTGACCTGCCCGATGGCTCGGCTCGCCTCGTTGCGCTGGCGCTTGAGGTCCTCCACCTCGACGAGGGCCGCCCGCCGCTCGGTGTCGAGCCGCAGCCAGGCGTCGAGCGGCGCCGGGTCCGCGTCGCGCTGGATCAGACCCTGGCGCACCTTCTCGGGTTCGTCGCGGAGGAGGTCGCGGGCGAGCATGGCGGGCAAGTGTATCCCGCGCTCGACCTCACCCCAACCCCTCTCCTAAAGGAGAGGGGCTTGTTTTTGTTCGTTCCCCTTCTCCTTTAGGAGAAGGGGCTAGGGGATGAGGTCGCGAGGCCACAACGCTCGCCGCTCCTCCTCCGTAGGAAAAGGCAGCGAGTCAGCGATAACATCCGGCAGCCGTTCCCGGCGGGACGCCCTCGCCAAGCTCAGGACTCTTGTGAACGATCCGTCCGTCCTTGCCTCGTTCCGGAGCGAGATCCTCCGGCTTCTGGTACCCCTTGCAGCGCTGGCGGCGATGGCCTCCTTCGCGATGCGGGAGACCGACCCGTCCGGCGCCGCCGAGAGCGCCTACCTCGCCGTGCTCGCCGCGGCGGTGCTGCTCCCCATGGGCTTCCTGGTGCGCTGGCCGGCGATCGAGCTGGGTCTCGGCGCGACGCTCGCGACGGCCGCCGTCTGGGCCCTCCCTCCAGGACCGAGCCGGGGTGCCGCCGTGGTGCTCGTACTTATCGCGTCAGTGTCGATTGCGGCAGGGAGGTTGTTGCTCGCGCGGCCCGCCCTGTCGTCCCTCCTCATTCCCCTCGCCCTGGCCCTGCAGTTCCTGCTGCGCGGCGAGCTGCTGTTCGAGCCCGCGGTGTCTTTCCGGACGCTCGTCGCCCTGCTCGTCCTGCCGGTGGCGGGAGCCGCGGCTGTGGCGTTGCTCGCGCGGCGGCACGGAGCTCTTCTCGCCTTGACGGCAGGCGGCATGGCGATCCTGCTGGCTCCGGGGTTCAACGTCGCTTCGACCCTGTCGCTGATCGCGCTCGCGGCGGGGGATCTCCTCGCCAGGGAGGATCTCGGCTGGCGGGCGAAGGCCGCGGCATGGATCGTCCTCCTGGCGCCGATCCTCTGGGAGCCGGGACCGGGCGTGGCCGCGACGGTCTGCGCCCTCGCCCTGTGGCGGCCGCGCCTCGCGCTAGCGCTCGCCGTGCCGGCGGCGGCCGGGCTCGCCTGGTTCTTCCAGATGCCGTGGGAGGGGATGGCGCGCCAATTCGCCTGGCTGCCTTTGCTGCTCCCGGCGGCGCTCGTTCCCGAACGCGAACGAATCGCGGCCGTCCTGACCGCTGCCTTGATGGCCGCCACCGTTCCCCAGGTTCCGGACCTCTCGACGCTGGCCGCGCCGCTGGGCCTCGCGGCTCTCCACCTGCGCCGCAGCGGCGCGGTCACCGTGCCGCAGCGGGTGTGGACGGCGGTCCTCCTCGCCGGCACCGCGCTGCTCGCCTCCTATCCCTGGCTGCGCGAGGAGCCGCTCGTCGCGGCGCTCTCGCTGCTCGGGCTGCAACCCGGAGTGGCTCTGGCGGTGTGGGTGGCGATCGTCTTCCTGGCGCTCGCCGGGTTCGGCGCCTGGCTGGGGCGCGGCTGGAGCGAGCCGCTGCGCTCCACGCGCCTCGCGGGCCTCGCGGCGGCCTGCGTCCTGCTCGCCCTGTTGCTGGGATTGCCGGCCCGCGGCACGGACCTGCTGATGCCGGAGGTGCCGGTCGTGCTCGATGCGAGCCATCCAACCTGGGAGACGGGCATTCCGGGGACGCGGGTGAGCATCGTGATCCTGGAAGGGAACCTGGCCAACGGCGCCGGCCTGGCTCCCGGAGCTCCGGTGGCCACCCTTCATCTGCGAGGTCCGCAAGGCCGCACGGTCGGCTGGACGCTGAAGGCCGGCGAGGACCTCGGCGAATGGGCGGCGCGGCGCCCGGACGTGGCGCGGCTGGGAGCGCGGTCACCGCGCGCCTGGATCTCCTGGGTGGCCGGCGATTTCTTCGCCCAGCGCTACCGCTGCCGCTGGCGGCTGCCGCAAGCCGAGCGCTTCGTCCAACTGCGCATCGTGCGGGCTCCCGGCGCGCCTCCGGACCTCGAGCTCGCCCTCTACCAGTTGGAGGTCCGGAGGTGAAGCCCGCGGAGGGCGCCGCCAGGACAGTCCTGATTCTGGCAGTCTCCCTCTTGGCTTCGATCCTCGTGGCCTGGAAGGCGCCGCTGCCGGCGGACGATCCCTTCCGCGGCACTCTCGTCATCCTGCCGTGCATCCTCGCCGCCTTCTCCGAGATCCACCGCTGGAGCGTGCGGCGGGGAGGAAAGCGTCTCCCCGGTCCTGGGACGGCGGGGGAGCTGGGCGCGCTCGGCGTCCTGGTGCTGCTCACCCTCGCCCGGCCCCATGTGGCGCTGGCGCGCAGCGAGGAGATCCTCGCTGCCGGCTTCCTGCTCGTCCTGGCCTGCCGGGTGGCGCGGCAGTCCCGGGCGCTGCGGCCGCTGCTGGGACAGAGCTTGCCGAGGCGTCCTTCGGCGCTCTTCTTCTTCCTGCCGCTCGCCGTCTATCTGGCGATCCTCCCCTGGTCGGCGCGCCACCGCCAGCCAGACGGCGACGAGCCCTTCTATCTGCTGGTCACGCACAGCCTGGCGTACGACTTCGACGCCGACCTGACGAACAACTATGCCCACAAGGATTGGCGGTCCTTCATGGAGCGGCCCATCGAGCCGCAGCCCGGCGATCCGCGGGGCCCTCGCGGCGAGCAGTACTCCCGCCATAACGAGCTGCTGCCCCTGGCGCTCGTCCCCGCCTACCGCATCGGCGGCAAGCTGGGAGCGCTCGCCACCATGGCGGTCTTCACGGCGCTGCTCGCCTGGCTGACCCTGCGGCTCGCCCGTCACTACGCCGCCGCGCACCCCGGCGAGGCCCTAGCCGCCTATGCCCTGGCCGCCTTCGCGCCGCCCCTGCTGCTCTACTCCTATCAGGTCTGGGTGGAAGTGCCGGCGGCGATCCTCGCGGCCGCGGCCCTCGATCGCATCCTGACCCTCGACGGGCAGCGCGCCTGGGGCCGCAAGGAGTGGCTGGGGCTCGGCGTGCCTGTGCTGCTGCTGCCGGTGCTCAAGCTGCGCTTCATCCTCATCGCCGGTCCGCTGCTGTTCATGGGCTGGTGGCACGCCGGCCGCCCGCGCCGGCCGGTGTTCATCCTGACCGGGCTGCTCGCGGTGGTGGCCGGCGGCATGCTCATCTACAACCAGGTCGTCTACTCGAACCCGTTGAAGATCCATACCTGGCAGGAGGTCGATCCTCACCGCTACAGCCCGGCCTCCTATCTCCAGGGGAGCTTCGGCCTCTTCTTCGACGCCGCCTTCGGCCTCTTCGGCTGCGCACCGATCTGGCTCCTCCTGCTGCCTGCCCTCGTGCTGCTCGCCGCCTGGCGCAACCGGCTCCTGCTCCACGCCGCGGCGCTGAGCCTGCCGTACCTGGTGATCGTGGCGCCGCGCGTCGAGTGGTACGGCGGCTGGTCGCCGCCCTTCCGCTACGCCCTCATCGCGCTGCCGCTGCTCGCCATCGCGCTCGTGCCGCTGCTCGCCCGGCGCGGCGAGCGGCCCGGCGCCTGGGCGCTCCTCGGCGGTCTCGGCGCTCTCACCCTGGTGTTGACGCTGGTGTGGGTGACGGTGCCCGGCTGGACCTACAACTTCGCGGACGGCCGCACCTACGCGCTCGACGTCCTGAGCGGACGGCTCGGCCTGGACCTCGCTCGTTTCTTCCCCAGCTCCATCCGCCCGCGCGCCGCCACCTGGCTCTGGCCGCTGCTCTCCCTTCCCGTCCTATCGCTCCTCTGGTGGCTGCCCAAGCGCCGCGGCGGAGCGCGGCCAGGAGCGGCGGCGGCCCTCTCCGGCATCGCCTTGCTCCTCGGCTCGGCGGCGCTGCTGCTCGCCGCGGCCGAGCGCGTACCGACGCGGATCATCGAGTTGGAGGATGCGCAGGTGTGGAAGAGCGGCGGGCATCCGCACCCCGACCGCTGGGTCCTCGAGCGGACGCGCTATCGCGGCGGCTGGGTGCTGCGGGTGAGCGAATCCTTGAAGGCGCCGGTGGTGCCGGGAGGCAAGCGGGTGAAGCTCACTCTGCACGCGGAGTTCATCCGCAATCAGCCCGTCCCCTTCACGCTGGATATCCAGCAGGGCGATCGCTGGCTCGCGGCCTGGCGTCCAGGCCGGCAGCGCATCTGGCAACGGATCGAGGTAGGCCCCGTCGACTGGCGCGCCGGCGAGCCGCTGGTCCTCGCCGCCCACGGACCGCATCCGCCGGGCGAGCTGAACGGCGCGATTCTGGACTCGGTGGAGATGGAGTGGGAGTGACCACCTCCGCCGTCGTCCCCACCCTCGGAAAAAGTCCTCTGCTCGTTCCCTGTCTCGAAGCGCTGCGCAGGGAAGGCGCGGAGATCCTCCTCGTCGATCAAGCCGAAGTCCCGGTCGAGATTCCCGCCGGGCTCGCCGACTACATCCTGCGGCCGGGGCGCAATCTCGGCTTCGCGGCGGGGACGAACCTGGGGATCGAGGCCGCGGCGGGCGAATGGATCGCCA
Organism: Thermoanaerobaculia bacterium; assembly: GCA_044868005.1. Classification (GTDB taxonomy): domain Bacteria; phylum Acidobacteriota; class Thermoanaerobaculia; order Multivoradales; family UBA5704; genus DATARR01. The sequence continues at coordinate 44,626 of JBIOVX010000095.1, forward strand.
CCGTCAACGACGACGCGGTGGTCGAGCCCGGCTGGCTAGGAGCTCTCGTCGAAGCCCTGGAGGCGGATCCGCGGGCCGGCGCGGCGCAGGGAGTCAACGTGCGGCTCGACGCGCCGGATCTCGCCGACGGTTGCGGGATCGCCTGGAACCGCTGGTGGCAGGCCGTGCAGATCGGCCACGGCCGGTCGGTACCCGCGCCCACTGCCGGCGCTCGCGAGATCTTCGGCGTCTCGGCCACGGCCGCGGTTTTCCGCCGCGATGCATTGCGCGCCGCCGCTCGCCGCGGCGAGGTCTTCGATTCGCGGCTGGGCTCGTACTACGAGGACGTGGACCTCGCCGGCCGGCTGCGCGCCGCCGGCTGGCGCGCTCTGCTGGTGCCTTCGGCGCGGGCGCGCCACGCCGGCTCGGCCACCGGCGGCACGCTCTCCCGCGAGCGCTGGCGCCTGATCTATGGCAATCGCTACCTCGCTGCAGCCCGCCTCCTCGGCCGCTCCTTCTGGCGCCGGCTGCCGCGCATGGCGGCGCGGGACGGGGTCGATCTGATCAAAGCCCTCTCGCGCGGCGAGGGGGACCTCGCCTCGGGCGTCCTCTCCGGATGGGTGCGGGCCGCCTGGCGCCTGCCGGGCTTCGTCCGCGGTCGCGCTCCGCTCGTGCCTTTGAGCGAGATCCGCCGCTTCCGGTAACCTCTCGGCGTGAATTCCCCTCCTCTCCTCACGGGCGTCGTCGTCCACTGGCGCAATGAGGATCTGCTGGCCGGCCTCGTGGCGGCCTGGCCGCGAGACCCGCGTTTCGAGCTGCTGGTGGTGGACAACGGCTCGTCGGCGCCGCTGCCGGACGGGGTGCGCGTCCTCCGTCCGGGCCGCAACCTGGGGTTCGCGGGCGGCGCCAACGCCGGCGTCGCGGAGGCGAAAGGGGAGATCCTGCTCATCCTGAATCCCGACGCGGTGCCCGAGGAGGGAGCGCTCGACCGGCTGCTGGAGGGCTTCGCCGCTCACCCGGAAGCCGCCGGTCTCGCGCCTCGCCTCGCCGGACCCTCAGGCAAGCCGCAGGCCGCCTGGCAGCTCCGGCGCCTGCCCTCGGCCTGGCAGTGCCTGCTGCACGCGCTGCCGTTTCCGGATCTCTCCCGACCGAGGTCCGAGCCCGCGGCCGGCGCGCCCGTCGAGCAACCGGCGGCGGCGGCGCTGGCGCTGCGGAGAGAAGCCCTGGCTCGGGTCGGCGGCTTCGACGCGGGCTTTCATCCGGCCTGGTTCGAGGACGTGGACCTCGCCCGGCGCTTTCAGCAGGCGGGCTTGCCGATCCTCTACTGGCCGGCGGCCCGCTTTCGGCATCGCCTGGGCAGCACGGTGCCTCGGCTGGGATACGGACCCTTCCTCTATATCTACTACAGGAACCTCGGCCGTTATCTCGCCAAGCACCACGGCCTGGCCTGGGCGGCGGCGGCGCGAGCGGCTCTGGTGCCGGGAGTCGCCCTGCGGCTCCTGCTGTTGCCGCTGCGGCGTCCGCGGCGCGCGGCGTCCCGGCGCGAGGCGCTCCGCGGTCTCCTCGCGGTGCTCGCCGGCGCGCTGTCGGGCTGGCGCCGGCCTCGCGGCTACGCGGAGGGCGCGCTCTCTTGAGCGAAGACCTGGGCGTCGCCGTCTGCATCGTCACCCATGACAGCGCGGCGGACCTGCCGGGCTGCCTCGCGGCCGTCGCCGCGCAGAGCCACCGGCCGCTCGAGATCGTGGTGGTGGATTGCGCCAGCCGCGACGCCAGCCTGGAGACGGCGCGGCGGCACGCTCCGGCCGGCCTGCCGATCCAGGCCGTGGCGCTCGGCGAGAACCTCGGCTTCGCGGGCGGCATGAACGCAGCCTTCGCGCGCACGCGGGCGCCGTTCGTCCTCACCCTCAATGCCGACGCCCGTCCCGCTCCCGATTACGTGGCTTGGCTCGTCCGCCGCGCGCTGGCCCATCCTGACCTTCGCGTTGGCGCCGTTACCGGCCGGTTGGTGCGACCCACCGAGAACGCAAAGCCACGGCGCCTCGACGCCTGCGGCATGCGCTTGACCCGCGCCTGGCGCCACCTCGACCGCGGCTCGGGCGAGGTGGAGCGCGGTCAGTGGAGCGAGCCGGAGCGCGTGTTCGGCGCCACCGGCGCGGCTTCGCTCTTCCGCCGCGAGGCGCTGGACGACGCCGCGGTGGACGGCGAGATCTTCGATCCGCGCTTCCACACCTTCCGCGAGGACGCCGAGCTGTGCTTCCGCCTGCGCGAGCGCGGCTGGGAGGTGCTCTACGAGCCCGCCGCCGTGGCCGAGCACCGGCGCCTCAACCTCCCCGAGCGGCGGAGCGCCATGCCGGCCGAGGTCAACCGCCGGTCGCTGCAGAACCGCTACCTGCTGCGGATCTATCACCAGACCGCGGGCAACTTCGCGCGCACCCTGCTGCCGGCGCTCGCCCGCGATCTCGGAGCGCTCGCCTGGGTCCTGATGCGCGAGCGCTCGTCGCTCGCCGCCTACGGCTGGCTGTGGCGCCACCGCGCCGAGCTGCTGCGCCGGCGCCGCGCGATCCAGGCCCGGCGGACCGTGCCCGCGCGGGAGATCGACCGCTGGTTTTCGCTACAGGGGATACCTTTGTGAGACCGCTCTCCGTGGCCCTCCTCGGCAGCCGCGGCATCCCCGCGCGCTACGGCGGTTACGAGACGCTGATGGAGGAGCTGGCGCCGCGCCTGATCGCCCGCGGCTTCCGGGTCACCGTCTATTGCCGGTCGCACTACACACCGAAGGATCTGCGCTCCTGGCGGGGCGCCGATCTGGTGGTGCTCCCCACGGTCCGCACCAAGCACCTCGACACGCCGGTGCATACCTTCCTCTCCTGCCTGCACGCCGCTGCGACCGGCTACGACGCGGCCCTGGTGGTCAACTCGGCCAACACCCTCTTCGTGCCGCTGCTGCAGGTGGCCGGCATTCCGGTGGCGCTCAACGTGGACGGCATCGAGAAGCGGCGGGCCAAGTGGGGAGCCTTCGGCCGCGGCGTCTACGCCCTCTCGGAGCGGCTGGCCGCGGTGTTGCCGGACGCCCTGGTGACCGACGCCGAGGTCATCCGCCGCCATTACCTGCAGCGTTACGGAGCCGAGTCGGTGCCCATCGCCTACGGCGTCGATCCCCGCCCGCCGGCCGAGACGGGAATCCTTACACGGCTGGGGCTCGCCTCCCGGCGCTATTTCCTCTACGTCAGTCGTTTCGAGCCGGAGAACAATCCGCACCGGGTGGCCGAAGCCTACCGCCAAGTCGGCGGCGACCTGCCATTGGTGATGGTGGGGGGCGCGCCGTACGCGGGGAAGTTCATCGCCGGCTTCACCCGCGGCGCCGATCCGCGCATTCTCTTCCCGGGACCGATCTACGGCGAGGGCTACCGCGAGCTCCTCTCCCATGCGCTGGCCTATGTGCACGCCACGGAGGTTGGAGGCACGCACCCCGCCCTCGTCGAGGCCATGGGGTACGGGAATTGCATCATTTTTAACAATACGTCAGAGAATCGCGAGGTGGCGGGACGCGTGGGACTGACCTTCAGTGCCTTGGAACAGGAAAGCCTGGCGGAGCGGTTGGAGTGGGTGCGCGGCCATCCCGAGCGGGCACGGGCGCGGGGACGCGCGGCGGCCCGGCGGGCGAGGCTCCTCTTCTCCTGGGAGCGGGTGGCGGACCGCTACGCGGCGCTTCTTCGGCGGCTGGCGGGCAGATGAGATGTGCGCTATGCTAGCGGGGCATAGACGAAGGGCGCGGCTGGCACGTTAAAATATGCAACTTGCAATGGTGCGGTCCCTGATCTCGCGTTAAGAATCCATGCTGAAAGAACGAGCTCGCATCCTTACGGTCGCGATCTTCACCCTCGACCTGCTGCTCGTTGCCGCCGCTTTCCTCTGTGCTTACGGCCTGCGCGACGCCGTGCTGCCGCGGTGGGCGCCGGGCACGTTCCCCGGCCGTCTCTACTCGCTCAGCGACTACTTGCCGCTGCTGCCGCTGGCCCTCGCCATCTGGGGCGCGCTGCTGTTGAGCTCGGGCCGGTATCGCTCGCACCGCACCGTGCTGCTCCTCGAGGAGGCCTGGGCGATCATCCGCGTCTGCGTGAGCGGCGCCATCATTTTCACTCTGGCCCTGTATCTCACCCGTCTCGACGAGCGGCTGCTGGGCGACGATCGCGTCAGCCGTTTGTGGGCCCTGCTGTTCGCCGTCTTCTCCTGTCTCTTCCTGCTCAGTGAGAAGCTCGGGTTGCGGCTCACTTCGCGCTACGTGCGCTCGCACGGTTTCAACTACCGCACGGTGCTCATCGTCGGCACCGGGTCCACGGCTCTGAGCATTGCCGATTCCATTCAGGGCCACCGCTTCTGGGGCTTCCGCATCCTCGGTTTCGTCCGCAATGGCCATCAGCCGGAGGAGCCCTGGCCGAGCCGCTTTCCGATCCTCGGCGAGATCGCCGACATCCCGCGCATTGTCGAGAGCAGCGTCGTCGACGACGTCATCTTCGCCGTCCACCGGCGCGAGCTGGACCGGCTGGAGGATCTCTTCCTGAGTCTGCAGGAGCAGGGGATCCGCACGCGCTTCGCCATGGATCTCTTTCCGCACACCCGCGCGCGCATCGAGCTCGAAGAGCTGGACGGCATGCCCCTCCTCTCCTTCGCCACGACGCCGACGAGCCAGCTCAAGCTCATGCTCAAGCGGACTCTCGACGTGGCCGTGGCCTCGCTCCTGCTGCTCATCGCGCTGCCGATCGTGGGCATGATCGCGCTGGCCATCCGGCTTACCTCCGGCGGCAAGGTGCTCTTCCGGCAGACCCGCTGCGGCCTCAACGGCCGGGTCTTCACCCTCTACAAGTTCCGCACCATGGTGGAGGGTGCCGAGGAGCGCCGCCGCGAGCTGATGCACCTGAACGAGATGGACGGTCCGGTCTTCAAGCTGCGCAGCGATCCGCGGGTGACCGGCTTCGGCCGCTTCCTCCGCCGCTACAGCCTCGACGAGCTGCCCCAGCTCTGGAACGTGTTGCGCGGCGACATGAGCATGGTGGGACCGCGGCCGCCGATCCCCGAGGAGGTGGCGAAGTATCAGCGCTGGCAGCGCCGGCGGCTTGCCATGAAGCCGGGCCTCACCTGCCTCTGGCAAGTGAGCGGGCGCAACGACCTCGACTTCGACCGCTGGATGCAGCTCGACCTCGAGTACATCGACTCCTGGTCACCGACGCTCGACTTCAAGATCCTGCTGAAGACGATCCCGGCGGTGCTTTCGGGGAAGGGTGCGTCGTAGGCGGTTGCCCGTCCTCGAATTCCTGAAGGGGATCTACACCGCTCGCACCCAAGCGGCGACCGTTCTCTTGATTTCCTTCCAGTCCACTTTCCAAATCATCCTGGGCATCCGCTCAGCGTCTGCGTCATCGAAGTAGGTTAGAGCATAGAGGACATGGCCGGTGTCCTCGACGTTAAATTTCGCGCGGTACCACTCCAGCATGTCCGCAAGAGAAAAGCCGTTGTGGCCAAGGGCGAAGAGATCGACGAAGTCCTTCTTCGAGCCCCTCTGTGCGATGGCGGAGAGCTTCATACAAGCTAGATCGCGGAGTCCGGCAAGGTTGCAGCCGAACTCCCGCCAGGCTAGGAGGGAATCGAGCATCCGATAACGGAATTCGAGAAAGCTGACGCGCACGCCGTGGACGGTCCCGTACAGCGTGCCTGCGCTGATCTGCCCTGTAATAAAGGGAATCCCGCTCTCCCGGATCTCTTGGGAAAGACGCAGAGGGTCGGGTATGCGGTCGCTGTGAAACCAATCGAGGTCTACGGACCGGCGATGACCCAGGTGCAAGGCGATCGCGGTGCCACCGGCGAGGTAGAAGCCGTCAGCCACCGATTTTGGACCGAGGAGCCGCAAGACTTTCCGCTGTCGCTCGGTCAGAACCTCACCATGAAGGCTCATGGATGGGTGCGGCGATCCCAGACCTGCCGGCCCTCGCTTTTCAGCCACTCATCGACCCGGCGGCGTGGGATGTCGAGCATGAGCTGCCAGTAGCGGAGCTGGCGCGGTGAGAGACCTCGTCCCTCGTGACGTTCGATCCAGCCGCGGATGGCCTCGTCTCCCGCTGCCGAGCGGAGCCACTGAACTGTCTCCCAGGGGCCCGAGGCGAGGACGCGTCCGATGATCATCTCCTGATCCCGGTCCCACCGCAGCGAACGAGGATCGAGGTCCCAGAAGAGTTTCTTCACAGGAGCCGGAAGAGAATTGCGAGACCTTGCCGTCCTCCCGTTCGCATTCACCATGCGGTCATTCATCGCGGTTAAGATTCTAACTTCTAGATCGATCGTTGAAGGGGTTCTCGACAGTGATCCCGCCATAAGCCTGCCGGTCGCCGAGATCTTCGGAGAGGACCCGCGAGCATCCGGCCCGGCGCGCAGCTTCGAGGATCGTGGCGTCCCAGGGAGAAATCTTCCACCGTTGAGCAAGGCCGAGCGCGGCTAAGACCAACTCGGGAGCCATCTCTACTACGGACCATTCCCCGAGCGCCCGGACATATTCGAAGGCCTCGCTGGGGGGAAGGGCGATCTTCGCCTTCCGGGTGACGTTGACGTACACCTCCAACATCACCTGCGTGCTGATGGCGTAGCACCCCTCAGCGAAACCTCGCGTCACAATCTCTCGTGCTCGCCTTTGCTTCTCCGGCTCGTCGTTGCTGACGGCATAGACGAGTACATTGGAATCTACAAAGGCCACCAGATCAGCGCTCATGCAGTTCTGCTCTGGTGGGACGGGGGCCGCCAAGTTGGACAGAGGGGCGGTCCAGAAGGTGCTGAATGCGCTCCAGCGCCGCGAGCCGTCGGCTCTCCTGACTCACAATCTCCTTCAGAAAGCCGCGCACCATATCGTTGACGGAGGTCCGGCGCCTGGCGGCCACGGCCCGCGCCTCCTTCAGGAGCTCTTCCTCGACCACCAAGGTGACGTTCAATCTCCTCATCGGCAGAGCCCTCCAGGGGTCAGCTTAGCACGGATTACGTGCAGGCGTTTCGTTCGCGGGCCACAAACGCAGCTCCGCACCCCGCATGCGAAGCAGAAAATACGCAGCACCGATCCACAACAGCGCGACGGTGAGCCAGGCGACCAGCGAGGTGCTCAAGGCAAAGGGATTCGTGGCGCCCGCGACCCCCGAGGGAACGATGTCCTTGGTGTTGTTCACGGCCGCGTGCATCAACATCACGAGCAGCAGGCTCCCTTCGGTGCGCCAGTAGAGCCATGCCATGGCGACGGACAGCGCGGTGACTTGCAGGAGGTAAATCGGAAACGACTGGCCGGACGTGTCGGTTCCCTCAATGAGGAAGAGAGGGAGATGCCAACACGCCCAGATCACTCCGAGCAGGATGCTGCTCCATCCGAGCCCGAGGCGCGCCGCCAGCCGAGGCAGAGCATAGCCGCGCCATCCGATCTCTTCCCCGGCCTGTACCCACATCGAGATGGCGGTCGCGAGGAGCATGATGTACCAGGGCGTTGATCCAAACCGTGGCCATGCGCCCGTGGCGAGGCGATGCACGAGCGCTACGGTGAGCTTGATCGCCGCCATGTAGCCGGCGGCGAACACATACCAGCGCGCTCCAACCTGCCAATGCAGAATCCGGCGCAGCAATGCCTGTACTCCCGCGCGCCCGCCGGCTAGCGCCGTGAGCGCGAGAGCGACCAGCCCCGGAGCAAAGGTGCCGAGGAGGAACAGCGGCTCCATTCCCGTGACGACAGGACTCGTAAGCCCGGCTCCTCGGGAGAGGGCGATCGAGGCCATCCAGCACGTCCAAGCCACAGCGTACGTGAGGGAGAAAAACCCAAGGAGGGCGCCGATGACTGCTCCACGTCGCGAAGGGATGAGGGCCTGCATATACCGATGCTACGGGTGTTTGTTACGGAGGGTTGCAGTTCAGGACGGGCCGCCGAAGCTTAGACGCGCCGTATCGTAGCCGCCTGCTACAGGAGCGCAGACTCCTGCTACCTGAGCGTAGCCGCTGAATACGGAATCGAACTTATGGAGTGGACTACTTAGTTGCGGCGCCCACTACTCTCTCGCACAGCTCCTCGATCCGCCGCGCCACCTCGTCCCAGTCGTAGCCCGCCGCCCGCGCGAGAGCGTTCTCGTGGAGGCGCGACCATTCCTCTCCATCCAGCATCAGCTTCTCCAGGACCTCCGCCAAGGCGCCGGGCTCGGGCGGGCAGCACAGCCCCTCGACACCGTGACGGACCAGCTCGGGTACCGCGCTCTCGGGCGACTCGCAGTAGACGACCGGCAGACCTGCGGCCATGGCTTCCAGTGGAAAGAGACCGAAACCCTCGCGCTCCGAGGGCTGGACGGCGATGCGCGACCTTCCCAGGTTCTCCCACACCTCGCGGCTGGTCTCGACGTGGCCGCGAAAGTCCACGCGATCCGCGATCCCCAGCTCGTCCGCCAGACGCACGAGGGTCTCGCGAAAGGGACCATCGCCGAAAACGGTCAGCAGCACGCCGGGATGGCGCGGCGCCAGCAGCGCGACGGCGCGCAGCAGGAGGTCGATCCGCTTCTCGCGCAGCAGGCGGCCGGCGTAGATGAGCGGCGGTCCCTCGCCGTGGCCGGCCGCGGCGGCCTGCTGCACGGCGGCCACGTGAATGCCGCAGGGCACGAGCTCGACGCCGCCGCGCCGCCTTTTGCGGGCGAGGCGCTCCCGGGTGAGCTCGCTGGTGGCCGTCACCGCCGTGCCGAGCTGTCCCATCAGCCACTCGATGGTCTTGTAGACCGGCGCCTTCCATCGCCCGACGTAGCCCTTCCAGTAATCGCCCCAGTACTCGTACCAGGTGACGAGCAGAGGCTTCCTCGCCAGCGCGCACTTCACGGCCAGCGGCAGGATGTGGATGTAGGGCATGTTCGCGGTTTCCACCACGTCGAAGCCGCGCACGTCCACCCGCGGCACGGTGAAGGCGAAGCGGATCGCCTTGCGCGTGCTGCGCTGGCCGGCGGCGTTGTAGAGCGCTCCCAGTTCGCCGAGCGACCGCACCTTGAGGCGCGGCGGAATACCGGGCAGCGGCTTGCAGAAGCCGGCGAGCGTCACCTCGTGGCCGCGCCGGCAGAGCGCCGCCGCCAGCTCGTAGTTGCGGTGCTCGACTCCGCCGATGAAGTCGGGATAGACCGTCTCGTAAACGATGAGGACCTTCAAGCTACTTCCACGGGATCAGCGCGGCGATCTCGGCCGAGCGCCGGTTGATGGTGGAGAGCAGCACGCCGCAGGCGAAGGAGAGGGCGGCGAGGAGGAAGAGCGCCGCCGAGAGCACGGCGAGAGGCAGCCGCGGCACCAAGCCGGTGCGCAGGAACTCGGTGACCACCACGGTGCCGCCGGCGAGCGAGAGGACGAGGAAGAACAGCGCCAGCAAGCCGAAGCAGGTCATCGGCTTGTAATCGCGGAAGAAGGTGAGGATGGCGAGCAGGATGCGGGTGCCGTCCCGGTAGGTGTGCAGCTTGCTCGGGTTCTCGGCGGGCCGGGCGCGGTAGTGCACCGGCACCTCGGCCACGGGGAACCTTTGCACGGCGGCCTGCAGCGACAGCTCGGCTTCCACCTCGAAGCCCTGGGCGATGAGCGGCGTCGCCTCCAGGAACCGCCGGGTGATCACCCGGTAGCCGGAGAAGAGGTCGCGCGTCTTGACGCCGAAGAGCAGCCGCACGAGGAAGATGAACAGGCGGTTGCCGAAGGAGTGGCCGGCGCGGAAGGCGCCCTGCTCGAAATCCGTCAGGCGCGTGCCGATCACCATCTCCGCTCCGGCCTCGGCGGCGGCGAGGAGCCGGGGGGCGTCCGCGGCCGGGTAGGTGTCGTCCCCGTCCACCATCACCAGCAGGACGGCGCCGTCCGCCCGCGCCTTGCGGAAGCCGGAGAGGAGGGCGAATCCCTTGCCCGGGCGCGGCTCGCGGATCACCTCCGCGCCGGCCCTGCGCGCCGCCGCCGCCGTGTCGTCTCCCGAAGCGTTGTCCACCACCAGGATCTGCGCCGCCGGCAGCGCGGCGCGGAAGTCGGCCACCACCTTGCCGATGGTGAGTGCCTCGTTGTGGCAGGGGATGACGACCGCGACGCGCGCGGCGGCGGGGGCATCGCTGGGGAGCGCGTGGAGCGTTTCGGTCACGTCGCGAGCCTCGGGTTCAGCCGGCGAGGCGGAATCCTACTGCATGCTTCACCCGCGGCCATAGACGATCCACAGCACCGCCAGCCCCCAGAGCAGGATGTTGACGAGGAACGGCGGGTCGCGCAGGATCGCTTCCGTCGGATTGCGCTCGCCCGGCCGCTGATACATCAGATAGAGGTAGCGGAAGATGCCGTAGAGCACCAGGGGGATGGTGTAGACGAGGTTCTCGGTGTGGAACTTCTGCACCGTTTCCGGCGCTACGGCGTAGAGCGCGTAGGAGACCACCGCGGAGGCGGTGACCACGTTGATCATCTGGTCGAGGAAGGCGGGACTGTAATGGTCGAGCACCGGCCGCTGCCCCGACGCCGCTCCCGCCAGCAGGGTGATCTCGTGCCGGCGCTTGGAGAAGGCGAGGAAGAGCGCCAGGAAGATGGTGCACAGGAAGAGCCAGCGCGAGGCCTCGACGCCGGTCGCCTCGGCTCCCGCCTCCACCCGCAGCACGAAGCCGAGGCTGATCGACATCACGTCCAGGATGACCATGTGCTTGAACCATAGGGTATAGAGGACATTGATGATCAGATAGGCGCCGAGGATGCGCGCGAAGGGCGGCCCCAGATAGAAGGAGGGGGCGATCGCCACCCCCGCGAGCACGACGACGGCGGCCACGGCAACAGGAACCGGCAGCGTGCCGGCGGCCAGGGGACGCAGCCGCTTCAAGGGGTGCCGGCGGTCCTCCTCGCGGTCACGCAGGTCGTTGATCAGGTAGACGGCGCTCGAGGCGCAGCAGAAAGCCACGAGGGCGAGGAGCGCGCGGGTGGCGGCTGCGGCGTCCAGCAACAGGTCGCCGAAGACGAGCGGCGCGAGGACGAAGAGGTTCTTGGCCCACTGCGCGGGCCGCAAGGATTGGACAAGGGGTCGGATCACCGGCCTATTCTAAGGGAGAGGACTCGCCGCGCATGGAATGGCCGGGGAAGGAGGCGATGGAGCCGGCAGCCGCAGATTCCCGCCGAGGTCTCGCGGCCGTTGCCGCCGCGGCGCTGCTGCTCTGGCTCTGGGTCACCTTGCCTCTCGCGCTCGGAGAGCACACGCTCTACTTTCGTGACGTCTTCACGACGCACGTGCCGTTGAAGGCCTTCGGCGCGTCGGCCTTGCGCCAGGGCAGCATCCCTGTCGTCAATCCCTCGTGGGCCCTGGGGCAGCCCTTCCGGGGCAATCCCAACGCTCTGCCGTTCTATCCGGGAAACCTGCTGTACGCCTTCCTGCCCTTCTGGAGCGCTTTCAATCTTCATTTTGCCCTCCACTGGCTGCTCGCGGGGCTGTCCATGGCGGCTCTCGCACGGGCGCTGGATCAAGGGCGGGCCGCGGCTCTCGTCGCCGGGCTCACCTATGCCGGATCGGGGTGGATCCTCTCCTGTCTGACGTTCTACAACCTGCTCGCCGTCTCGGCCTGGTGGCCTCTGGTTCTCTTCGGCGCGGTCCGCGGCGGGCGGCGGGGAGTCGCCGTGGGCGGCATCGCGTGCGGCATGGCCTTGCTGGGCGGCGAGCCGGTGACCGCCGCCCTTGGGCTCGTCCCGCTGCTGGTGAGCGCCGGCCAGCGGCACGGCGCGCGCCGGGGAGCCGCCATCGTGCTCGCCATCGGGGCGACGGGCTTGCTGGTCGCCCTGCCCCAGATCGTGGCTACGGCGCGCGTGCTGGGCTTCGCCTCCCGGACGGCGCTGGGCGGTGCTGCGGGTCCCGGCCGCTTCCATTCCGAGGCCGCCCGCCTGCTCGAGCTGATCATCCCTTTTCCTTTCGGTTTTCCCTGGGAGACCGGCAAGGGCGGGTACTGGGCCTGGAGCGAGCCCCACGGGCTGCCCTACGTGTTGACCCTCCACATCGGGATCGTGGCCCTCTGGCTGGCGCTGCGGGGCGTCCGGCGGGCGCGGTCGTGGGCTTTCCTGGCGTTCGGCGGACTGGCGCTCGCCTGGGCAGGGGGGCTCTCGGGGGATGCCTTCTCCCTCCTCACCCGAGGCCTGGTGCGCTATCCCGAGAAACTCCTCTTCTGGTACGCCCTTGCCGTTCCTCTGCTCGCCGGTTGGGGCCTGGAACGAACGGTCGCGGCCCGCACATGGCGCAGCGCGCTGGCCGGCGCCGGTCTTGCCCTGGCCGCCGCGGCCGCCGTCTTCGCAGCCGGACCGCGCCTCACCGCCTGGCTTGCCGCAGGGCGGGTACCGCCCAACCGGGTCACGGAAGCGCCGCCGTTGCGGGTGGGAAACTGGATCGTCGCGCTGCTCCTGTCCGCGGCGCTCCTCGCCCTGGCCGCCGTTGCCGCCCGGCGCCGGAGCGCGGCCGGGCTGGCGGCGGCGCAGCTCGTGGCCCTCCTCCCGCTTGCCCGGCTGGTGGCGGCGGCGCCCGTCGAGTCGTTTGCCCCGTCGTCGTGGGTCCGCCTTCTGCGCCCCGGGACGCAGATCGTCACCTCGAATCTCGGAGCTCCCCTCGGCGGGATCGAAGAGTGGTACGAGCTGCCCGATGATTCCTATCTCACTCTGGTGCGCCTCGGCACCTACGATCTCGAGCCGGCCTCCGGCGTGCCCGCCGGCTTGCGCTACCCCTTGGCCCGCGATCTGGACGGCATGTACTCCCCGTTTTCGGCCCTGGTCCAGAGGAGCCTGCCGCGCCTCGATTGGGACCGGAGGGCCAACTGGTTTCGGGCCCTCGGCGTCCAGGCGGCGGTGCTGGACGAGGCGCCCGGAACCGCCAATCTCCGCCTGGCCGATGCCCGGGAACGCCTCGGCGGCACGAGCCGGCTGTTCTTGGTGCGTGACCCGGCCCCGGCCGCCTACTGGCCGCGATCGGTGAAAGCCGTGGCCAGCCCGGCGGCTGCGCTGCGGGAAGTCAGCCTGGCACCGGACCCGGTCGCGCAGGTCGTCGCCGACCGGGCTCTGCGCCACATTCCGGGCGCGGTGGTCCGGCTGATCCGGGAGACCGCCGATTCAATCGAGGTCGAGGTCACCGGCCGCGGCGGACTGCTGGTTCTGCGCCGCGCCTACCAGCCGTTCTACCGTGCGCGAACCGGTACGGCGAGGCTTCGCACTCTCCCCGCGAATCTTGTCCTGCTGGGAGTGGAGGTCCCCTCGGGAGCTCATCGCGTGCGCATCGAGACCATCGCGTGGCCGGAAGATCTGGCCGCCGGGCTCGCCCTCGGCGCGCTGGCCACGGCCATCGCCTTCGCATGGCGCCGGTGAGACGAGGCTTGGTACCCTTCCGCACCATGCTCGCGAGCTCTGCCTTCCGCTTTCGCTGGCGGACTTCCCTGCTTTACGCCGGGCCTCTGCTGCTGCTCCTCCTGCTCGCCATGCTGCCGCTCGTCCGCGGCACGGAGACGCTCATCCTGCGTGACGTGCTCAACTCCCACTTCCCCATGAAATGGTCGCAGGCGGAGGCCCTGCGGCACGGCTACTTCCCCTTGATCGATCCCTACCGGGCGGGAGGCCAGCCGCTGGCGGGCAACCTCAACGCCGCGCCGTTCTATCCGACGAACCTCCTCTTTCTCGTCGGTTCCACCTTCTGGGCCTTCAACGCACACTTCTGGCTCCACCTGCTGCTGGCGCCTTTCGCCTTCTACTGGCTGGCGCGGAGCTGGGGCTTGCGGCCCGAAGCCGCGTGGGCGGGAGCGGCCTGCTGGACGGCGTCCGGCTTCTACCTCTCGCACCTCAACTTCTACAACCTCATCGCCGGCGTCACCCTGGCCCCCGCGCTGATCGCCGCCTGCATGGATTTCCTCCGCGGCGAGCGCCGCCGCGGCGTGCTCGCGCCGGCGATCGCCGTGCTGTGGACGCTGATGATCCTCGGCGGCGATCCGCAGACGGCGCTCCTCGCGCTCCTCCTCGCCGGCGCCGCATTGATTCTGGTCTGGCGGGAGCGGGCTGCCGGCCCGGCCTGGCGCGGGGTCGCCCTGCTCGCCGCCGCCTTCGCCTGCGGCACGCTGATCGCCCTGCCGCAGCTCACCGAGTTCCTGCGCATCCTGCCGCTCTCCTACCGCGGCCACGCGGGCTACAGCCGCGCCGTGTTGACCATAGCGAGCTGGGATCCCCGGCAGGCCGGCGAATGGCTGCTGCCCTTCCTGTTCGGCCGGCCGGACGTGCTCGCCAACGGCGCCTTCTGGGGCGGCCAGTTCTTCACCGGCGTGCCGCCCTACTATCTCTCGCTCTATCCCGGGCTGCTGGCGCTGGCCTTGATCGCCGCCTCCGGCCGGCCGCGCGGCCGGGCCGCCGGCTGGGCCTGGGGGGGCATCGCCTGTGGCCTCTTTCTGTCGCTCGGGCGGTTCAATCCCGTCACCGTCTGGCTGCTGACTTCGGTGATGCGGAAGTCGCTGCGCTACCCGATCAAGTTCTGGCTGCCGGTGGCGATCGGCGCGGCGCTGCTGTGCGGCCTCGGCTTCGAGCGGCTGCGCGCCGAAGAAGGAGCGCGTCGGCGCTTCCGCCGGATCCTCCTGCTGCTCGCGGTGGCCTTCGCCCTCTTCTGGTGCTTCCTCACCTTCGCACCGGAATGGGCCGAGGCGTGGCTCGACCTCTTCATCCCGCGGCCGGCGGCGTTCATCGCCAACGAGCGCCTGCGCTGGGCCGGCCTCTCGCTCCTCTCGCTCGGGGTGCTCGCGGCGCTCGGCATCGCCTGCGGACTCTCCCGCCGCTCCTGGCGGCTCGGCGGCGCCTTGCTGATCGCCGTTCATGCCGCCGCGCAGGTCTGGCTGCTTCGGCCTCTCTATCCCATGGACGCCGTGGTGCCTTACCTCGTGCCGCCGCCGGCCCTCTCCTGGGTGCCGAAGGATCTCGAGGTGGTGAACCCCGACTACAACTACCTCTTCGGGCCCAGCACCCTGCGCAAGGGCAGCTTCCCCGAGCCGCACATCCGCTGGCTCGAGCGCCGCTCCTACTTCGAGCTCTACGCGTTTTCCGGAGCTGTGTGGGGAAGGCGATACGGGCTGAACTGCTCGCCCGAGGGGCTGGACACCTTCCTCGCGCGCATCGCCCAGATCGCGGTCAAGTCCGCCAAGACTCCGGAGCGCCTGCGCATGCTCGCCGCTTGGGGCGTCGGCCGCCTGCTGGTGAATCACCCGCTGGAGCCCGTGCCGCCGCACGCCCGTCTGCTCAAGACGATCCCCAGCTTCGGCCACACGCTGTACATCTACGAGGTGACGGACCGCGCCGCCGAGGCCTTCCTCGCCCGCCGCGTCTTCCGCGAGCCCAGCCCCCGGGCCGCCTACCGGCGAATCGCCGACCCTGGATTCGATGCGCGCACGGACGCCGTCATCGCCGGGCCGGGCGGAGCCCCGCAGGCGACCGGCGGCGGCAGCGCGCGCATTCTCCGCCGCGGACCGGAGAGCCTGGAGATCGAGACCGCCGCCGGCCCCGGGGGAGCGCTCCTCGTCGTCCAGCGCTCGAACCTTCTCTTCCAAGCGGCGATCGACGGCCGTCCCGTCCAGGTGCTCACCGCCAACGCCTATCGCATCGGCGTCCAGGTGCCCGCCGGCACGCACCGGGTGCGCTTGTCGATCGATCGGGGGCCGTTGCACCGGTCGCTGCTTGGGGCTCTGGTGGGGGTGCTGCTGCTGCCGGTGCTGGGGTGGTCCGCGGGGCGGAGATTGCAGACGGGTATGCCCTCCGAAGCCTCACCCCCTGTCCCCCTCTCCCTGACGGGCGAGGGGGGACGTGACTGAAGCGTTCTTGCCGAGATCGTAGCGGCGGCCTGCAAACTGAACCGCGCCGTAAACCGGCGCTGCTAAGATACCCACCCCCTCATGGCCGACATCCCCCGCCGCCCCATCCGCAAGGTCTTGATCGCCAACCGCGGCGAGATCGCGGTGCGCATCCTGCGGGCGCTGCGCGAGATGGGGATCCGCGGCGCGGTGATCTACTCGGAGCCGGACCGTCTCGGCCTCCCCGTGCTGCTGGCCGACGAGGCGTATCCGATCGGGCCGGCGCCTTCGCGCGAGAGCTATCTGCGGGGCGAAGCCATCGTCGAGCTGGCGCGGGAGATCGGCGCCGACGCCATCCATCCCGGCTACGGCTTCCTTTCCGAGCGCGCCGGCTTCGCCCGCCTCTGCCGCGACGCGGGGATCACCTTCATCGGCCCCTCTCCCGAGGCGATCGACGCCATGGGCTCCAAGGTGGAGAGCCGGCGGCTGATGATCGCGGCCGGCGTGCCGGTGGTGCCCGGGGGCCAGGACCCGCTGCCCGACCTCGAATCCGCCGCGGCCGCTGCGGAGACGATCGGCTATCCGGTGATGCTCAAGGCCGCGGCCGGTGGCGGCGGCAAGGGAATGCGCATGGTGCCCTCGGCCGCCGAGCTGCCGGGTGCTTACCGCGCCGCCCGCTCCGAGGCGGGCGCGAGCTTCGGCGACGACTCCGTCTACCTCGAGAAACTCATCGAGAACCCGCGGCACGTCGAGATCCAGGTGATGGGCGATCTGCACGGCCGTGTCGTCTCGCTCGGCGAGCGCGAGTGCTCGCTGCAGCGGCGCCACCAGAAGGTGGTCGAGGAGGCGCCGTCGCCGGTGGTCACGCCCGAGCTGCGCCGCCGCATGGGCGACTCCGCCGTGCTCGCCGCTTCCGCCGTGGGCTACAGCAACGCCGGCACCTGCGAGTTCCTGCTCGACCGCGACGGCAGCTTCTACTTCCTGGAGATGAACACGCGGCTGCAGGTGGAGCATCCCGTGACCGAGCTGGTGACCGGCATCGATCTCGTGCAGGCGCAGATCCGCGTCGCCGAAGGCGAGCCCCTGGGCCCGCGGTTCGACGACGTGCAGCCGCGCGGGCACGCCGTCGAGGTGCGCCTCTACGCCGAGGACCCCTACCAGCGCTTCGCGCCGTCGCCGGGCAGGATCGAGATCCTCCGCTGGCCCGACGGCCCTGGCGTGCGGGTGGACAGCGGCGTCTACGAGGGCTCGGAGGTGTCGATCCACTACGACCCGATGCTGGCCAAGCTCATCGTCTGGGCCGCCGACCGCGAGCGGGCCCTCGATCGGCTGGGGCGCGCCCTCTCCGAGATGCGGGTGGAAGGCATCCGCACCACGGCCCCGCTGTTCCGTGCCCTGCTCGCCGATGCCGACTTCCGCAGCGGCAACCTGGACATCGGCATGCTCGACCGCAAGCTCGGCGCCGGCGAGCTGCGGCCGTCCGCCGACGGCGCTCCCGCCGATCTGCCGCTGATCGCCGCCGCGCTCGCCCATTACGAGCGCGCCAACCGGACCGCCGCCGGACCGGCGAGCCCGGCCACCTCCCGCCGGTCCCGCTGGGGCGCCGCCGGCCGGCAGGGCGGCCTGCGCGGGGGATCATGGACCTGATCGTCCGCCACGGCGAGCGCGAGGAGCGTGTGCGGGTGCGCCGCACCGGCGCCGGCTTCGAGGTGAGAGTCGGCGATCGCACCTATCATGTCGACGCCAGTGCCGCCCGCGCCGGCCTCCACAGCCTGCGTATCGGCGGCGAGCAGCACGAGGTGGCGGTCCATCCTCAGGACGGCGGCGTCTACTGGGTGAGCACCGCTCAGGGCTCCGGCCCCGTGGAGGTCGCCGATCCGCTCACCCATCTCGCCGCGCAGGCCCATGGCGGCAAGGGAGGCAAGCGGCATCGTCGGGTCAACGCCTATATGCCGGGGCGCGTGGTGGACCTGCTCGCCGCGGAAGGCCAGGACGTGTCCGCCGGCCAGGGCGTCCTGGTGCTCGAAGCCATGAAGATGGAGAACGAGATCCGCGCCGAGCATGACGGCCGCATCGGCAAGATCTTCGTCCAGCCCGGCCAGGCGGTTGAGATGGGAAACCCGCTGTTCGAGCTGGAGTAGGGGTATCATCCGGCCGTTCAAACGTCACGCCTTCGAAGGAGCCGGACCATGAGCGAGCCGACCTTTCGTTCCGTCGCCGAGATGTTCCAGGACCGGGTGCGGTCCACCCCGGATATCGAGGCCATGTCAGGCCGCCGCGACGGCGGGTGGTACTCCCTGACCTGGGCCGAAACCGCGAAGCGGGTGCGGGCCGTGGCCTGCGGCCTGCTCAGCCTGGGATTGAAGAAAGGTGAGCGCGCCGCCATCCTCGCCACCAGCAGCCCTGACTGGGTGATCGCCGACCTCGGCATCCTCTCGGCCGGCGGCGCGACCTCGACGATCTACACCTCGAACACCGCCGAGGAGAGCGCCTACATCCTGACCGACTCCGGGGCCCGCGTCTGCTTCGTCGAGAATCCGGACCAGGAAGCCAAGATCCGCGAGGTGCGCGATCAGCTCGGCGGTGTGGCCAAGCTGATCCTGATGAACGGCAAGCCTGCGGCCGACGACGGCTGGACGATTCCCTCAAGCGAGCTCGAGCGCCTCGGCGCCTTCTGGGATGAGGCGAACCCCGGCGGCTTCGACCAGGCGGCTGCCGCCACCGGACCGCAGGATCTCGCCACCCTCATCTACACCTCCGGAACGACGGGCAAACCCAAGGGCGTCATGCTCACGCACGACAACTGGCTCTTCGAGGCCGATAGCATCTACGATCTCGGAGTCCTGCGGCCCGACGACAAGCAATTCGTTTTCCTGCCTTTCGCCCACTCCTTCGCCAAGGTGCTGGAGGTAGCCTTCATCCGGGCCGGCGTTCCTACGGCCATCGACGGTGTCATCGACGACGTGGCCGTCAATCTCGCCGCTGTGCGTCCGACGCTGATGGCCGGCGTGCCGCGCGTCTACGAGAAGCTCTACAACCGCGTGGTCACCGGCGCCAAGGAAGGCAGCCCGCTCAAATACAAGATCTTCCAGTGGGCTCTCGGCGTTGGCGGCGAGGTCTCCCGCCTGCGCCGGGAGGGGCGCCAGCCGGGCGGGCTCCTGGCGTTCAAGCACCGGCTGGCGGACAAGCTCGTCTACTCCAAGCTCAAGGCCCGGCTGGGCGGCCGGCTCCGCTACCTGATCTCGGGCGGCGCGCCGCTCTCGCGCTCCATCGCCGAGTTCTTTCACGCCTGCGACATCCTCATCCTCGAAGCCTATGGCCTGACCGAGAACGCCGCCGGCGCCACCTCCAACCGGCCCGAACACTACAAGTTCGGCACCGTAGGCCGGCCCCTGAAGGGCGTCGAGATCAAGATCGACGACGACGGCGAGATCCTCATCCGCGGGCGCAACATCATGCGCGGCTACTACAACCTGCCCGAGGCCACCGCCGAAGCCCTGGATGCGGACGGCTGGCTGCACAGCGGCGACGTGGGCCAGCTCGACGCCGAGGACTTCCTCACCATCACCGACCGCAAGAAGGACATCCTGGTGACCGCGGGCGGCAAGAACATCGCACCGCAGAACATCGAGAACATGCTCAAGGCGAGCTGCCCATACGTTTCCCAGGTCGTCATGCTCGGCGACCGACGGCCGTTCTGCGTTGCGCTCATCACCGTCAATGAAGACACGGTCGGCAAGTGGGCACGGGAGCAGGGCCTCGACTACATGGATTACGCCGGCCTCGCCTCGCGGCCCGAGGTCAAGCAGCTCGTCCGCGAGGGCGTCGACGCGGTGAACGCCCAGCTCGCCTCCTACGAGCGCATCAAGGACTTCCACCTGCTGGACCACGACCTCTCGCAGGCCACCGGCGAGCTGACGCCCAAGATGAGCATCAAGCGCAAGGTCGTCGAGGCCCGGCATCGCGACGTGCTGGAGAGCTTCTACAAGGAGACGGTGGCGCGGTTGTGAGCCTCTCCCGCCGCGACCTCTTCCGCTTCGGCCTCGCCGCGGGCGCCGCGCTGCCTCTCGGGCTTGGCGCGGCAGATGGAGAGGAGACGCCGAGGGTCTCGACACCACCAGCGCCTGACTATCTAGACGCCGCCGTCCAGGCCGCGCGCTGGATCCATACCACCCGGGTGGCAACGCCGGACGGCTATCTGTGGCTGACGGGACCGGAGAGGCCTGAAGGGTTGGACACCATCTCCAACCTCTATACCGGCAGTGCCGGCGTCGTCCTCTTCCTGCTCGAGCTCGCCCGCGCGACGGGTGACAGCGCACATCGCTTCGAAGCCGCCGCCGGAGCGGACTATCTGATCGCCGCTCTCCCCGAGAAGCTTCGCCTCGAGCAAGCGGAGAGCGGCCTCTATACCGGCGTCGCCGGCATCGGCTTCACCCTCTTCCGGGTCTTCCAGGAGACGCGCAAGGGTGTCTATCGGCAAGCGGCGCTTCGCTGCCGCGACCTCATCCACGCCGCAGCGCAGCCTGCGGGCGCCGGCGTTCAATGGGGCGAGACGACCGACATCATCGCCGGCGCTGCCGGCACCGGCCTCTATCTGCTCCACCTAGCGCGCAGCACCGACGATTCCGCCTCCCGCGAGCTGGCGGTCCGCGCCGGGCTGCGCCTGATCGAGCTGGGGATTCCCGAAGCCGGCGGCCGCAAGTGGCGGATGGAGCCCGGCTTCGCGCGCCTGATGCCGAACTTCTCCCACGGCACGGCGGGCGTCGCCTACTTCCTCGCCACCCTCCATCGCGAGACGGGCCGCAAGGAATTTCTCGACGCGGCCGTCGAGGGAGCGCGTTATCTACAGGCCGTTGCCAACACCACGGGCGATTCCTGTCTCATCTTCCATGACGAGCCGGATAACAAGGATCTCTACTACCTCGGCTGGTGCCACGGTCCGGTGGGCACTTCGCGCCTCTTCATTCAACTTCATCGCATCGACGGCAAGGCCGGCTGGCTCGACTGGGCGCGCAAGGGTGCCAAAGGCATCCTGGCGAGCGGCATTCCGGAGCAGCCGACCCCGGGCTTCTGGAACAACGTCGGCCAGTGCTGCGGCTCCGCCGGCGTGGCGAGCTTTTTCGCCGATTTCGCCAAGCTGACGGGCGACGAGCCCTATCTCGCCTTCGCCCGCCGTGTCACCGCGAACCTCCTCGCGCGGGCGACCGCCACTCCCGGCGACGGGCTCAAATGGATCCACGCCGAGCACCGCGTCAATCCGAGCTACGCCTACGCCCAGACCGGCTACATGCAGGGCGCCGCCGGCATCGGCATGCTGCTCCTGCAGATGGACGCCGTGGAGAAGGGGAGGGAGTGGACGTTCAGGCTGCCGGATTCGCCGTACTGAGAAACCGATGACGCTCTTCTTCGAAGACTTCGAGGTCGGCAACGCCCGCGAAGCCGGCAGCCGCGCGGTGACGCGAGAGGAGATTCTCGAGTTCGCGCGGAAGTTCGATCCGCAGCCATTCCACGTCGATGAAGAGGCGGCGAAGCGGTCGCAGTTCGGCGGTCTCATCGCCAGCGGCTGGCATACCGCCGCTCTCTGTCATGGCATCCTGGTCGAAGCGTTCCTGGGGGAGGATTCTGGAAGCATGGGATCGCCTGGCGTGGACGAGCTGCGCTGGCTCAAGCCCGTGCGGCCGGGAGACACCCTGACGGTCCGCATTGAGGTCCTCGAGGTCAAGCCCTCGCGCAGCAAGCCCGGCGGCCTGGTGAAGCTCCGCTACGTGATGTGGAACCAGAACGGCGACGACGTGATGACGATGATCGCCAACGGCTTCTTCCGTCGGCGCGGGTGACGTAGGATTCGCGGATGCCGCGCCGCCTGCTGCTGATCAGCAACTCGACCAATCACGGTCAGGGCTACCTGGACCACGTGATCTCCGAGATCGACGACTTTCTCGGACCGGTCCGTCGCTTGGTCTTCGTCCCCTTCGCCCTCAAGGATCGCGAGGCGTATGGCGCCAAGGTTGGAGACCGGCTGAAATCGATCGGCGTCGAGGTCCAAACCCTGACGGCCGACGAGGCGGGAAAGCGGCTCGCCTCCGAGGCCGAGGCGGTCCTCACCGGCGGCGGCAACACCTTCCGGCTGATGAAGACGCTTCAGGACTCCGGTCTCCTGCCGATCCTCCGCGAGCGCGCTCTTGCCGGCACGCCCTATCTCGGCAGCAGCGCCGGCACCAACATCGCCGCGCCGACGATCAGGACGACGAACGACATGCCGATCGTCGAACCGGCCTCCTTCGAGGCGCTGGGGCTCGTCCCCTTCCAGATCAATCCTCATTACCTCGACGCGGATCCCGGCTCGACCCACATGGGCGAGACGCGGGAGCAGCGCCTCAAGGAGTTCCACGAGGAGAACGAAACCCCGGTCGTGGGGATCCGCGAAGGCGCCTGGATCCGAGTCGAGGGAGATCGCGCCGTCCTTGGCGGCTCCCGCGGAGCACGGATCTTTCGGCGAGGTCAGGAACCGGAAGAGCGGGGGACAGGGGAATCGCTGGACGATTTACTGTAGCCCGAAGATCCTGCGGCAATCGCAGCGTCCATCTCCTCCAAGCTTCGGGCCGGGCCCTCATAGCCAGCACAGCCCACGAGATCTTCGAGGGTGGTCTCAGGAAGGTCCTCAGCTCGGACGACCGAATCTCCATGGTCCTGGGCTGGCAACGATGGTTTTACGGGTTTATCCATCCTTCATTCCTCGCAAAGCAAGACCAGTCTACCTCCTGGCAGAGGAGGAAACCTAACCTCATCGCCCCAGGTATAGAATCCCTGCCTGCCAGCGCCGTCGCGCCTAACGATCCGGAGGACGCCGCGCCCATGATCCCCGTCAAGCCCCACATCGCCGAGAACGCCCACATCAAGAGCCTCGCGGAGTACAAGGAGATGTACCGCCGCTCGGTCGAGGAGCCGGCGGACTTCTGGCGCGAGATGGCCGGCATCCTCGACTGGTTCGCGCCACCGCGCAACATCATGGACGTGGACATGGAGGAGGTGGATTTCTCCTGGTTCGGCGGCGGCCGCCTGAACGCCTGCTTCAACTGCGTCGACCGCCACCTGCCCTATCGCGGCGAGCAGACGGCCATCATCTGGGCCGCCGACGAGCCGGGCGAATACCGCTACATCTCCTACCGCGAGGTGAAGCACAACGTGGCGCGCATCGCCAACGTCCTGCTCCATCACGGCGTGCGGAAGGGCGACCGCGTCTGCATCTACCTGCCCATGATCCCGGAGCTCGCCTACAGCATGCTCGCCTGCGCCCGCATCGGCGCCGTGCATTCGGTGGTCTTCGCCGGCTTCTCGGCCGAATCGTTGCGCGACCGCATCCTCGACGCCGGGGCCAAAGTGGTGCTCACCGCCAACGAGGGCCTGCGCGGCGGCAAGCGCATCCCTCTCAAGGCGACGGTGGACCAGGCGGTCGAGGGCCTGTCGATCGTCGAGCGGGTCTTCGTGGTCCGCCGAACCGAGAAAGAGGTCCCGATGCGCCAAGGCAGGGACCTCTGGCTGGAGGAGGAGACGGCGAAGCAGCGCTCCACCTGCCCGGTGGAATGGATGGCGGCGGAAGACCCGCTGTTCATCCTCTACACCTCCGGCTCGACGGGCAAGCCCAAGGGCGTGCTCCACACCACCGGCGGCTATCTCGTCTACGCCTCGCTCACCCACCGGCTGGTCTTCGACTACCACCCGGGCGACATCTACTGCTGCGCCGCCGACGTCGGCTGGATCACCGGCCACAGCTACATCATCTACGGGCCGCTCGCCAACGCCGCGACCACGGTGATGTTCGAGTCGGTCCCCACCTATCCGGACGCCGGCCGCTACTGGCGGATGGTGGATGACCTCGGGATCAATATCTTTTACACCGCCCCGACGGCGATCCGCGCCATCGCCCGCTCCGGCGACGAGTGGGTGAAGATGTACAAGCGCGACTCGCTGCGCATCCTCGGCACGGTCGGCGAGCCGATCAATCCCGAAGTGTGGGTCTGGTATCACGACGTGGTCGGCGACAAGCGTTGCGCCGTGGTGGATACCTGGTGGCAGACGGAGACCGGCGGCATCCTGATCACGCCGCTGCCGGGCGCCACACCCTGCAAGCCGGGCTCGGCGACGCTGCCCTTCTTCGGCGTGCGTCCGGTGATCGTCGACGACCAGGGGCGGGAGCTCGAGGGCAACGATGTCTCCGGCAACCTCTGCCTGCGCGGCACCTGGCCGGGGCAGGCGCGCACGATCTACGGCGACCACCGGCGGTTCCGCCAGACGTACTTCTCGCAGTACCCCGGCCTCTACTTCACCGGCGACGGCTGCCGGCGCGACGCCGACGGCTACTACTGGATCACCGGCCGGGTGGACGACGTGCTCAACGTCTCCGGCCACCGGCTGGGGACGGCGGAGGTCGAGAGCGCCCTGGTGGCTCACGACGCGGTGGCGGAGGCGGCGGTGGTGGGCTTTCCCCATGACATCAAGGGCACGGGGATCTTCGCCTACGTCCATCCGACGCCGGAATACGAGAGCCAGGACCGCGAGGAGCTGATCGGCGCCCTCAAGGAGCAGGTGCGGCACGCCATCGGCCCCTTCGCGACACCGGACCGCATCCAGGTGGTCTCGGGCCTGCCGAAGACGCGCTCGGGCAAGATCATGCGCCGCATCCTGCGCAAGATCGCGGCCGGCGAGTACGAGGAGCTGGGCGACATCACCACCCTCGCGGACCCCTCGGTGGTGGAGAAGCTGGTGGACGACCACCGCTCCTCCTCCGTATAAAAAAGGGTATGTACGTCGGCCCGGGGCCGTGCTAGACTTCCTTCAGCTTCTCGTTGGAGGCCCCTTCTCTCCGGTCTGGCACGTCCCCGGCGGTGGGGATTCCGTCTCGCTTCTCCGAATTCCTCGAAAGCAAATGCGATGCCGCCGGGCGCTCCTGCTGGCCCTCGCCTGCGGCCTCACCGCGGCCGCGGCCTCGGGCCAGGTGGAGGGCTTCCGCTTCACCCGCGAGGTCGCGGTGCCCGCTCCCGGCTGGATGCAGGTGCCGCTCGACCTCGCCGCCGTCCAGCACCTGGCGCCGGGAGCTTCGGATCTGCACGTCCTCTCGCCGGCGGGAGAGGAGCTGCCCCTGCGGGTGGAGCCGGCGGCAACGCGCAGCGAGCGCCGGCCGGTGGCGGCGCCGAAACCGGTGCGCGCCGACGAAGGTTGGGAGATGGTGCTCGATCTCGGGGCCGATCCGGTGCCCCACGAGCGCCTCTTCCTCGCCGCCGTCCGCCCTCCGCTCCCACCCCCTGAAGGCCTCGAGAGCAGCCCCGACGGATCGACCTGGCGGCCTCTCGCCGCGGGCGAGCCGGCGCGGACCGACTCCGAAGCCGACTCCGGATGGTTGGCGCTCTCCTACCCGCTGACGGAGGAGCGCTATCTCCGCCTCCGCTGGCCGCGCGGAACGGCGGCGCCGGACGTCGCCGCGGCCGAGGTGGAGGCCGTCACCGGCCCAAGCCAGTCCGTGGTCTCTCGGGACGCCGAATGCGATTCGGACCGGCCGGGCGCCGCCTTCTGCACCCTCATCCTGCCGGCCGCCGGCCAGGTGTTGCGGCGGCTGACGCTGGAGTTGACGGGAACGGGGAGGATCGGCTACCGCCTCGACGCGCCGCGTGCGGGTGAGTGGCGTCTCCAGACGGAAGGGGTCTGGCAGCGGAGCGTAGACCGGACGCGCCATCTTCTCGCCGGCGGTCCGAAGCCCCTGGAGGATTCCCTCCTCCGCCTCGAGCTCTACGGCTCGCCCCAGGCGCCGCCGCGCCTCGCGAGCTGGGGGGTCGAACTGGCGGTGCAGACGGTGCTTTTCCGCGCTCCGGAGGCCGGCCGCTACATCCTGGCCTACGGCGGCGCGCCGCGAGCGGAGGCACCGCGGGCTCGGCCGCCGGCCGGCACGGAGGGAGCCTGGCTGGAGCCGGGCGCGGAGATCGAGCATGTTCCGCCCACCCTGCCGGCCGCCGCCACGGCGCCGGGCGTGCGCCTGGGCAACCGCAGGCTCGCCGCCGCCTGGCGGGTGATCGCGCCGGCCGCCCGGCCGGGATGGCTGGTGCGCCTGGAGCTGCCGGACGTCGTCTACGGCGCCGCCCGGGAGGATCTGGGCAACCTGCGCCTGGCGGCGGGAGACCGCCAGATTCCCTTCTTCCTCTGGTCGCCGGCGCCCCCCGTGCTGGTGCTGCGGGATACGGACCTGGAGCCGGAGGCGGGCGACCGGCGGTCGCACGAGAGCGAGCTGGAGATCCACCTGCCGGAGCCCGGGTTGCCGCTCACCGAGATCGATCTTGCCGCGCCCGCCGCCCTGCTGCGACGCGCCGTCGCGGTGCGTTACCAGGAGCCGGCCCTGCAGCCGGAGAACGGCCGGCGGAAGAACCGCGCCCCCGCCGTCCGCG
Organism: Thermoanaerobaculia bacterium; assembly: GCA_044868005.1. Lineage (GTDB taxonomy): Bacteria > Acidobacteriota > Thermoanaerobaculia > Multivoradales > UBA5704 > DATARR01. The sequence continues at coordinate 70,859 of JBIOVX010000095.1, forward strand.
AGACCTGGGAATGCCGGCCCCAGCCGCCCCTGCCCTGCCGCGAGCGGCTGCCGCTTCCCGGCCGCGCGCCGCAGGTCCTCGCGGTGCGCTTCCAAGACGGCGACAATCCGCCCCTCGCCAGTCTCGAGGCGGAGATCTGGCGCCGCCGCGACGTGCTCCTCTTCGTCTGGCCGGAGAGCGAGGAGCCGGTGCGTCTCCTCGCCGGCCCCAAGACGCTGCAGCGCCCCTCCTATGATCTCTCGGCCCTGGGCCAGACCCTGCTGAGCCATCCCTGGCAGCCCGCCGAGCTCAACCTCGAAGGCGAAGCCGCGGTGACGGAGCCTCGCTGGACCCGCTGGGTAATGCCGCTGACGTTGGCGATTGCCGGCGTCTGCCTGGTGCTGCTTCTGCGGCGGATCCTCGCGGAGGCATGATTTCACTCCCGCCTAGAAAACCCACCGCCCCGGCGATTACCTGCGCATCATGCAGGATGCGGTAGTGCCCCAAACCGTGCGTGGTGATGAGCGCGGCGCCCGGCCACGCCGCGGCGATCACCGAACCTTCCTCCCACGGGACCTCACGGTCGTCGCGGTCGTGCACTACGCGTAGCGGCACGTCGAAGCCGGCGACCAGGCGAGGAATGCGCAGCGCCTCGAACTCCACCCCGACCTTGCTTTCGAGCCGCGACCGCATGGCGCGCAGGGCAGGCTCGGGAAGGCCCAGTGCGGCGGCGAAGCGGCGGGTCGCCATCACCGGGTCCGCGGCGGGACCGACGAATACGACACGGCCCGGACGGAGTCCGCGCGATATCGCGAGGGCGGTCGCGGCGCCGCCGAACGAATGGGCCACGACGCCGGCCAGAGGGCCGACTTTCTCCGCGACGACGAGGACCACTTCGGCGAATTCCAGCAGGTTCGTGCGGCGGCCATCCGATTTACCGTGCGCGGGTCCGTCGATGGCGATCGCGCGGTAGCCGGCCTCTGTCAGCGCGGGGACGAACGACGCGAGCTGAGCGCCATAGCCGCCCCAACCATGGACGAGCAGCACTGCGGGCCCGCTCCCCCAACTCCAGGCACGAAGCGATCCTCGGCGCCAGCGCACGGTGAACGGCTCACCCCGAGTGAGGATCTCCGCCGCTCGCGGTGAGACCTGCGGCCGCGGCGGTGTGACGAACAGGCGGCTGGCCACCGCGCCCGCCAGCTTCGGGAATGCCGCTCCTATGGCGCGGAAAAAGGCGCGCAGCGGCCATGGCGCGGCGCGATCCGCCCAGGACCGAACGTTCGTGCTATTCCCGGCAGGATAGACGACGGCTGCTGTAGTCGTGTTCAAGGCGGGCTCACTTTCTCCTGGAACGATCCAACAGGGATTCGAAGGCGATGCGCGTGCGCTCGTCTACTTTGGGGTCTCGAAGCAAGCGGGCGGCGTGGTTCCAGCCGAGCATGATTCCGTAGAGCTCGTAGGCGAACTGCTCAAGGTCGAGAGCGGGATCGAAGTGGCCTTCCTGCACGCCGGTACGCGCGGTGTTGGCGAGCAGATCGAGCCAGTCCCGCTGGTTCTGCACCATGTAGTCGCGCACCGGGCCGGGACGGTCATCGAACTCGATGGCTGAATTCACGAACAGGCATCCGCCCTGGCTCTCACGCCCCCAGGCGACCCAGCGCTCGCAGAGGGCTCGCAGGCGGGGCTCGCCGCGCGGCGCCGTCAGGCCGGGCCGGACCACCCGATCCACGAACTGCTGCTTCGCCGCCTCGAGCACCTGGATCTGCAGCGCTTCCTTCGACTTGAAGTGGGCGAACAGTCCGCTCTTGGAGAGCTTGAGGTCTTCGGCGAGGCGGCCGATGGAGAGCCCCTCGAGGCCGATCTGCGCCGCGAGGCCGACGGCGTGCTCGAGGATCGCCTGCCGCGTCAGCTCTCCCTTCGTGGTGACCGTCATGACGACAGAATAGAACGATCGTTCGTTTCTGTCAAGCAGGTGCCACGAGCCCCAGGATCTCCCGCCCATACGTCTTCACGATGGTGGGTCCGATGCCGGGGACGTTCAGGAGATCGGCCTCGGTGCGCGGGCGGACGGCGGCGAGGGCGTGCACGGCGCGGTCGGTGAGGATGCGGAAAGCCGGCACGCGGCGGCGCTGCGCCTCGGCGCGGCGCCAGGACTTGAGAGCCTCGACGACCTCGCGCGAGGCCGCGTCTGGCGCGGCTCCGGGCATGAAGGTCTCCTGCATGGGTCGGGCGGCGAGGCGCTCGCGCACAGCCCTCGGCTCCCCTTTATCCGGGCGTTCGCGCCGCTGCCGCTTCTTCCGCGTGCGCGGCATCTCCTCGGCCATCTCGACGCGGGCGAGGGCGGCGGGATCTTCGCGGTAGCCCTCCGGCGTGAGGACCGCGCGCTGAAAGTGAATCGTGCGGCCCTCCTTCTCGAAATCGTCCTGGGTGATCTTCACCAGGCCGGCGCGGCTCAAGCCGCCCAGGAGGCGCTCGAAGGATCTTCGGTCGGAGAGCTCCTCGGGACAGGTGGCGCGGTAGAGCTGGCCGGTGGATTGGCCGTCGCGGCCCCGCAGGGAGAGGAGAACCCGCGTGACGAGATCGCGCTCCAGGGCGTTGAGCGGCCGGAACTTGCGGACCCCGCTCGCCGCCGGCACGCAGACGTCGCAGATGCCGCAGAGCTCGCCGGAGTCCTCCTGGTCGCCGAAGTGCCGCACCAGATGGAGCATGCGGCAGCCGTGGGATTCGGCGAAGCGCACCATCTGATCGAGCTGCTCGAGCTTGTGGCCCCGCTGGGCGAGATAGGCGCGCTGCCAGCCGGCGGCGCCCAGGGCCACGTTGCCGTCCGCGTCCACCAGCGCGCCGCCGTGGATCCACAGCTTCTCGAGCGCCCGTTCGAAGATCTCCTCGTCCATGCCGAGGCGATTGCGGATCCGGCCGTCCACCTGGGGAGTCGGGCTGAGGGCGCCGAAGATGCGCTCCAGCTCCGCCACCTCCGGATAATCCCGCGAGTGGAACCACTCGTGGTTCTTCCGGTCCGCGAAGGAGTAGAGGAGGATGGCGCGCGACCGCTCGCCGTCGCGGCCGGCGCGGCCGATCTCCTGGTAGTAGCCCTCGACGCTTCCGGGCAGACCGGTGTGGATGATCGTGCGCACGTTCGGCTTGTCGATGCCCATGCCGAAGGCGATGGTGGCGACGATCACCTCCACCTTGCCGGAGAGGAAAGCCGTCTGCACGCGGTCGCGGGAGGGAGCGGTCATCCCCGCGTGGTAGGAGGCGGCGGGGAAGTCCTCGCTCAGGAGCGCGCCGAGAAGGTCCGCCTCCTTGCGGGTGGGCGCGTAGACGATGGCCGGCCGCCTCTCCGGCTCCGCGAGGATGCGGCGCACGGCGTCGGCCCGCTCGGAGGGGCGCATCTCGACGATCTCGACGGCGATGTTGGTGCGGCGGAAGCCGTGGATGAACCGCTCCTCGGCGGCGAGGCCGAGCTGCTGGGCGATGTCGTCCTGCACGCGCGGCGTAGCGGTGGCGGTCAGGCCGATGACCGGCGCCGGCCGCAGCAGGGGGATGCGCTGGCCGAGCAGCCGGTAATCGGGCCGGAAGTCGTGCCCCCATTGCGAGATGCAATGCGCCTCGTCGATGGCGATGAGCGCCGGCTTGCGCTTGGCGAGCATCTCCGGGAAGCCGGGCACCGACAGCCGCTCGGGCGCGATGAAGAGGAAGTCGAGCCGCCCCGCCAGATAGTCGACGCAGACCTGCCGCGACGCCGACCGGTCGCGCCCCGAGTGGATGCGCTCCGCCCGCAGGCCCAGCTCGCGGAGCTTCGCCACCTGATCCTCCATGAGCGCGATGAGCGGCGAGACCACCAGCGTCGTGCCGCCCCGCGCGAGCCCGGGGAGTTGGTAGCAGAGCGACTTGCCGGCGCCCGTGGGCATGACCAGCAGCACGTCCTTGCCCGCCAGCACCGCCTGGCAGACCGCCTCCTGGTAAGGGCGGAAGGCGGAGAGGCGGAAGGTGGTATGGAGGAGGTGGTGGAGGTCGCCCGGAGATCTTGACGCCGGCGGTCCGCTGCTCGAAGGAAGGGGAGATCCGGAGTGAAAGGGTAGTGATGGCGCGGAACGGTTTGCCCGCGAAGCCTCACCCCCTGTCCCCCTCTCCCTGACGGGCGAGGGGGGACCCAACAGAACCGGCTTTGCCAATAGGGAGCGCTCGGACTCGGCAAGATCCGTTCAGC
>JBIOVX010000096.1:0-17586 GCA_044868005.1 Thermoanaerobaculia bacterium
AGTCACGCCCAAAAAGATAGAAGATGAGGAAGGCATCGGTTTCATGCCGGCCTACACTTCGACGTCGGTGCTTGCGATTCCTGGTCGCACCACCCTAATTGGGTATATATCGGTTGAGGTGGTCAACCACAGCTCGACCGCCGCGACGAAAATCTTCGGCATGCGGCTTGCTCTCTTCGATCCAAACACCGGGAGCGAGATCGCGCCAAGCGAGCCAACCGAATTCGAGGTTAATCCTAAGGAGGAAGAACACCGGCTTGTCCAGCCCTTGGGTCGGCGCGTCTTCGGGTTCCATCCGGTGGTGACCTTTGCAGGACAACTCAACCGAGAGAACGCCCCAGGGCGTGTATTTCTGATGGTGAAGGTGGCCGGGATACGAGACGAACTGAAGGTTCCTTTGGGACAAGACTTTTTTCTACCACCTAGCCAATGGGTTGGTCGCCACCGTAGGGGGTCAGAAGGGAAGAGGGACGGCGGGTCAAACTAGCCTGCTGTGGTCGGTCGTGTCCTTACTCAGTGTCCGTGATAGCTAGCTGCCTCTTTACATGCCTCGCAAAGTCTTCTAAGGCGCCCGGCGCCAGAAGGTCGCTAACAAGCAGGTCTGGCGCGTCAAACAGCTTTTCACAGTCCCTGAATACGGCAAGCCCGGCTCGCATGCCATAGTCCCGCCATTCAGCCCTAGCATCGTACGGTGGGTCGAACGCAGCTTCCCATGGCGTCTCGATCTTCTCGCGGAACCGCTCTTGGTGGATGCTCATGTCCTCATTCTACTCCCTCCCGTCGTAGAATCTCAAACGCGGCTAGGGGTTGCCCTAATTCGGTGTTGGCGATGGGGAATACCCCACTACCCCCAAGGCAGGTCACTCATTGGACACAGATCGCAACTATGATACTGTATCTCCCTCAAAACACAGGGCCTTTTCAGTCAGGGCACCTCTGGGAGAGAGGGGGAAGGGGGAGTGAGGGGCCCGGCGGCGCGAAGACCTCCCCGTGATCGAATAGGTGGGATCGGCGAAGCTCTACCGTCCGCCCTTGCTGCCCGCCTTCCCTTCCCCCACCGTGCCGAGATCCACCGTGGCGTGGTCGGTCATGACCACGAACGGCCGCGGCTCCACCGACAGCCGGCCCGTGCCGTCGAAGGCGACGACCTGCACCGTGCCCATCCCATAACCCATGGGTCCGCGGCTGTAGTAGTGCACGCGCAGCCGGTAGGGCGCCGCGCTCCGGCGGCCCGGCTCGCTCACCGTGAAGCATTCAGGGCCGTAGCCCGTGGTGACGTCTTCGTAGAGCTCGCCGCCCGAGGGCAGCTCCTTCTTGCCGTAGTAGGCGTGCCCGCCGCGGCGGTCCCAGACGTGCAGATCGACGTCGTTGGCGTCGGTCTCCCAGGAGAGGACGAAGCGCAGGGAAGGCTCGCTCGCGAGCTCCGCGCCGTGAGCCTGGAGACGGTCGAGCACCTCCTGCCGCCGGGCCGGCTCGGCGCGCAGCCAGGCCGCCGCGAGCAGGCCCAGATCATCCTGCAGGACCTGATCGAGACCGGCGAAGCGTCCTTGCGGATACTCCTCCTCGAGGCCCTTTTCGAGCGCTTCGAAAGCCGCCGCGAAGCGGCCGGCGCGCAGCAGCGCCCAGGCGAGGAGCCGGTGGCCCGTGGCGTGATCCGGCCGGTCGAGGACGGCTTTCCGGTAGGTGTCGATCGCCAGCTCGAGGCCCGCTTTGTCCAGCCGCTCCAGGCGCTCGCCGGCCAGCCGCCGCAGGTCGGCGCGGCTGGGGTAGAGATCGATCAGCGAGCCGTAGGCCCTGGCCGCGGCGCGCGGCTCCCCGGCGGCTTCCCAAGCCTCGCCGAGCGCCAGCAAGGCCAGCACATCTCCAGGAGACTCGGCGCTCCAGGTCTCGGCCATCTGGCGGGCGCGCGTGACCCGGCCGGCTTCCAGGTGTTCCATCACCTCGGCGAAACGGCCGCTCCACGGCGCCACCTGCTTCTCCTCCTCTTCTTCCTCGTCGGCACGAGCGGCGACTCCGTCCGCCTGCGCGGAAGGGGGCGGAGGTGGCGGAGCGGAGAGCCTGCCGACGCGGAGCGGCGCGTCCTCGACGGCTGTCTCGGGGATCTCGGCGGGCGATTCCGGCCGCGGGATCATCCTCGGTGCAGCCACAGCGCCGGCGGCCACGCCACCCATCACGCCACCCACCACGCCTCCCGGCACGCCGCCTTCGACTCCGCCTTCGACGCCGTCCACGATCCCGGTCGGCGCGTTGGAGAAGTCGCCCTTGAAATCAGAATCCGCCGCGCCCGGCTGGCCCCCGACGTAGCCGAGCGATTCGAGGTCCCGCTTCCGGGCCACCCTCATATCGGTTCGTGGCAGGGTCGGCCGCGAGCGGGCGAGCACCTCCAGCCCGCCGGGGCCGACGGTCAGGATGTTGGCGAGCGACCGGCGGTCGAGGCCGAAGCGCGCGTAATCCCACTCGGTCTCCAGCACGAGCATGGCGGTGAACGGGCTGAGCACGCGATGCTTCACGCTCAGCTCCGCGATCTGCAGCCCGAGCGCGCGGCGCAGGTCGTCGTCGCCGTCGAGGGCGGCCTCGCGCAGGTGGAGCAGGCGCTCGATGCGCGCCTGCACCCAGGCCCGCTCGAGCAAGGACCTCTCGACGGATTTGAGCTCGCCGCCGAGCTCCGCCGGCCGGCCGTCGAGGGTGAGCCGCAGCGCCCTGCCTTCCGGCAGGTCGGCGTATACCAGCACCTCGTCGCCGGGCTGTACGCCGTCGAGGGTTTCGGGCCAGACCCAGGCCGCGCCTTCGACCGCCACCTTGACGCCGGAGCGGCAGGCGAGGGTCAGGCGGCGGGCGATCTCGGCGAGGGGAGCGGCGCCGTCGATGCGCTGGCCGTCGTGCGCCAGGTTGCCGGTGGTCAGCTCGTGGAGGACCGTCTCGTCGCGCAGGCCGCCGACGGCCAGCGCGTCCAGGCGCTCGACGCCGGTGGCAGCCAGGGCGCGCACGGCCGCCTTGAGCGCCCGCGTCTCCGTGTCGCCGGCGGTGGCGACGCCGTCCGTGATCAGCAGGACCCGCGGATATTGCCGCCCGCTCTTCTCCAACCGGTCCGCCAGCCAGGCGAGCGCCTGGTTGAGGTCGGAGGCTCCCAGCGGCCGGCGGGCGCCGAGCTTCTGTACCTCCGCCGCGCCGAAGCCGTCCGCGGGGCCTTCGAAGATCGGTTCCACCTCCTGGTCGAAGGCGGCCACGCCCACGGGCGTCCCGCCGCCGGCGCCTTCCCGCAGGCCGGCGATCAGCTCGGCGAGCCGCTTCACCTGCGTCGCATAGCCGAGGGCCCGCGACGCGCTCGAATCCACCAGCACGTAGAGGCCGTCGATCTCCTGCGGCTCGGCCGTCACCGGGGCCGCGAGGCGCACCACCGCGAGGTTGCCGTGACGCAGCCCGGCGCGGCCGGCGGCGCTCTCCTGGCCGATCTCGAAGTCGCGGTCCGGGGTCCAGTTCCGCTTGTGCAGCTCGACCAGCCGGCGGTCGTTTACCTCGCCGCCGAGATTGCTCGCCGCCGCGCCCTTCGCCGGCCGGTCGCCGAGGAGCACGCGGACGTCGAGCTGGCCCACCGCCGAGAGCCCGAGGAGCGGCAGGACGTACGGCTCGCCCGCCCGCGGCATGGCGTGCGAGTAGGAGACGATCAGCTCCTTGCGCCCCCGGGCCGGGATGGGAAACACGCGCGCCGAGAACTCGTTGCCCGCTTCCTGCTCGAGCAGCGCCGGGTCCTGCCGGCGATGGAGGAAGTCCTCGTAGGCCTGGCGGGCGCGCTGGCGCTCCACCACCTCTCCCTCCTGCCAGGCGTCGCCGATCTTCATGGCGAAGCGCGAGAGCGCCGCGCCCGGCGGCAGCGCGATGCGGAAGCGGCCTTCGATGGTCTGGTCGCGCGGGTTCTCGAAGGTCAGGTGCAGCTCGGTGAAGGCGAGCGGCGGCTCGAGGACGCCGTCCGCTTCGAGCGCCACGAGAGCCAGCCCCGTGCCGTCCGAAGCCGTGAGGCTGATCGGGGCCGCCGGCTCGTTCTCCGGCGGCTCGGCGGGAGCCTTCGGGAACTGGAAGGAAGCGTGAGCGACGCTGGCAATCAGGGGACCGGGCTTTGATGCGGATTCGGCGGGCCGCTTCGTATCCACCGCGATGCCGCCGGTCAGCCCGGCGGCGGCGAGAGCGATCGAGCCCAGCAGCATGACGGTGCGCGACATGGGACTTTCTCCTCCTGGGCGGTCCGAGCGTGGGGCCGCACACCTGCTTAGACACCCCAGGCGCGGAAAACGTGCCCGGCCCTCACCTTCGAAGGGTGAGGGGATTCGCGAAGGTGCTTCGTTACCTCAGAGCCGAGGAAGCCTCTCGCTTCCTGCCAGGAGCCCAACCATCAACACTTGAGGAGACAACGATCATGACATCCCGTTCAGCCTCGAAGCTCGCCGCGGCGCTACTCTGCGCGCTCGCGGTCGCCGTGCTTTTACCGTCCGGCGCGTGGGCGGAGCAGGGCGGATTTCGCTGTGAGGAGCTGTCGTTTCCCGTGACCCTGTCGCCGAGCGACGCCACCGTCTACAACGTGTTCGGCGTCCTCTGCTCGCGCGGCAGCATCGAGCACAAGACCGTACAGATCGCGCTGCATGGCGCGACCTACAGCCACCTGTACTGGGATTTCCCCTTCCAGCCCGAGAACTACTCTTACGTCCGACGCGCCACGGCGGCGGGCTATGCGGTGCTCAACCTCGACCGCATCGGCATCGGCCAGAGCGACCGGCCGCCGGCGGCGGACGTCACCATTCCGTCGAACGCATTCGTCGTCCATCAGATCGTGCAGGCGCTGCGCGGCGGCGACCTCGTCGTGCCGTCGTTCGGCCGCGTCCAGGCCGATCGCGTGGTGCTCGTCGGCCACTCGCTCGGCTCCGTGATCACCATCCAGGAGACCGCCACCTATGGCGACGTGGACGGTGCGGTGCTCACCGGTCTCTCCCATACCGTGACGCCGGTTCTCGGCGAAATCCTGGGATCTCTCTATCCGGCGAGCCTCGATCCGCGCTTCGCGGGCCAGAGCATTCCGGACGGCTATCTCACCAGCCTCCCCGGCGCTCGCGGTGTCTTCTACTATGCGCCCTCCGCCGACCCTCTCGTCATCGCCATCGACGACCAGACGAAGGAGACGGTCACCACGGCCGAGCTCGACACGGCCTTCCCCGCGCTGGCCTTGTCGTTTGGCATGCACCTGCCCGTGCTCGTAGTGGTCGGCGATTTCGACGCGGCGTTCTGCAACCCGCCGACTTGCTCGGCTTCGGGCAGCATCAACGTCGAGCCGACCTTCTACCCGGCGGATGCCTGCGCGGAGGCCGTGGCCATCGCCGGCGCCGGACACGACCTCAACCTGCACTTCCAGGCCCAGGAGACCTATGACGTCGTGCTGGACTGGATGGACCGGCGCGTCGGCAGCGATACACGGGTGGCACCGTCGGATCCCTGCCAGCCGTAAGTTCTCGGACGGCGGATCCAGCGTTGATCCATAGAGGGGCGGCCGCTTGGCCGCCCCCGTTCCCCCTAACGTCAGTTCGGCGGCGGAAGAACCCGCCGAAGACCCCCACCCCCCCGGGCAGCCTCCTCCACCACCTGTGCACGCGGGCCAATACCCTCCATCGGGGTATGGGCTGCCGGCGAGCTCCTCCCTTAAAAAAGTAGCTAGCTGAGAAGTATTCCGCTTCAATCCCAATCGTCCGACAAACAAGGAGAAGAACAATGAGAATTCCTCCGACTTCCAGGTCGACCGCGGCGTTGCTCTGCGCGCTCACGGTCGTTTTGATCCTCCCGTTCGCCGCCCGGGCGGAGGAGGGCGGGTTTCGCTGTGAAGAGCTGTCGTTTCCCGTGACCCTCTCGCCGGGCGACGCCACCGTCTACAACGTGTTCGGCGTCCTCTGCTCGCGCGGCGCCATCGAGAACAAGACGATCCAGATCACGCTGCACGGCATCACCTACAGTCACCTGTATTGGGACTTTCCCTTCCAGCCCGAGACCTACTCCTACGTGCGCCGCGCCACGGCCGCCGGCTACGCGGTGCTCAACCTGGACCGCATCGGCATCGGCCAGAGCGATCGGCCGCCGGCGGCGGACGTCTCCATCGCAGCCAACGGCTACGTGGTGCATCAGATCGTGCAGGCGCTGCGCGGCGGCGATCTGGTCGTGGCCTCTTTCGGCCGTATCCACGCCGACCGCGTGGTGCTCGTCGGCCACTCGCTCGGCTCCATGGTCACCCTCCAGGAGTCCGCGACCTTCGGCGACGTCGACGGCGTGGTGCTGACCGGCCTCTCCCATTCCGTCACGCCGGTCGTGAACCAGATTCTGGCGTTGCTCTATCCGGCGAGCCTCGATCCGCGCTTCGCCGGCCAGAACATTCCGGATGGCTATCTCACCACTCTCCCGGGCTTCCGTGGAGCCTTCTATTACCCGCCGTCTGCCGACCCCCTGGTCATCGCGATCGACGAGCAGACCAAGGAGACCGTCACCACGGCCGAGGTCGAGACGGGCTTATCCACCTTGGCCCTGTCGACGGGAATTCACGCGCCGGTGCTGGTGGTGGTCGGCGATTATGACCCGATATTCTGCAACCCGCCGACGTGCTCGGAGTCCGGCACCATCGACGCCGAACCGAGCTTCTACGCCGCGGACGCCTGCGCGGAGGCCGTCGCCATGCCCGACTCCGGGCATGACCTGAACCTGGAGATCCATGCGCAGGCCGCCTACGACGTCATCCTGAATTGGATGGACCGCCGCGTCGGTGGCGACACGAGGTACTCGCCTTCGGATCCCTGCCAGCCGTAACTCTCAGACTGCTAAGACGTCCGTTGTAGAGGGCGGCCCTCTGTAGCCGCCCTTCGCACGTCAGGAAGGCGGCGGAAGCCAATGCGCGGGCTGCTGCGGCCCCCGCCGGGCGCCAAGCACCCAGATCAGGTTGGCGGGGACGCTGTATCAGAGCAGGCTTTAGTTGTGAATAGATGAGTATATGGCCTGCCTTTTGGCAGCGGCGTTGTGGATCTCATCAAAGATTCTGTAGATTTGTAGGATTAAGCTGTGACTTTGGCCTGAGATCCCGGATTTCAGCGTCTTGCTGCGACCATGCTGGCTCCGGGCTCGCGGGCTCTCCAGATCAAGGTTGTTAACTTCCTCGATCATGTTGCCATTCTCACGGAAACCTCCTAGGATCGACCCAGATAGCCCTGAAGTGGGCCGATTGTAGCAACGCGCTCCGGGAGATCCGCAATGTAGTTCCCGGAACGAGTATATACCTTGGGGAAAGGTGAGGAAGAAAGGCGTCATCTTCCAGCGCCGTAACCGGAGTCTTAAACAACGCGGAGAAGATTGACAGCCGGTAAGCCGAAACGGATGGTCTCCAGCTCAGGAGGGCGGAAATGGCAGCAAGCATGTCCCTGGACGCCATGGTCTCTCAGCTCGAAGCACAGATAGCCTTCGAGCGCGAGCGTGAGGCATTCCACGCCGCGCAGGAGGCACACCACCGCGAACAGCGGGCCGTGTATGTGGCCGACCTGGAGAAGCTGACCACCACTCTGGAGGCCTTGAAGGCCGCCGCCGCCGTATCGGCCGAGCTCGCCGCCCGCGCGCGCTACACTCCGCCGCCGCCGAGCCCCGACATCGGCCGCAAGGCCTCGCTGACTCGCATGATCCGCCACATCATCGCGGCCCGACCCGCCGGCGACGTCTTCGGCACCAACATCATCACCGCCGAGGTCAATCAACACTACCGGGAGAGGCTGCGCCGGCCGGTCAAGGAAAAGCTCGTCTCCATCACCCTGAGAAGGATGCTCAACCAGGGCGAGCTCCGCTCGGTGCGGCCGGGGAGGCCGCACCACGAAGCTCTGTACGCGAGGGTGGAGGAGGAGCCGGTGACATCGTAGAATCCGGATCTTCGAGCAACGAGCCGCCGGCCGCGTCACAAGGAGGTAGACGCCATGCAGTACCTCGAACAGCAGATCGCCGACTTCAAGGCCGAGTTCGCCAGGCGGCGGAAGCGTCAGCTCCTGGTCAGCCTACCGCTGGCCGCTGTCGTCATCCTGTTCGCGGTCTTCAGCAGAACCGCCGAGGAGGCCCCGCCGCTCGGCCTGCCGCCCGCGGTGTTGGGGATCGCCGTCTTCGTCCTCGTCCTCGGCGCCATCGCCTTCAGCCTCTGGAACTGGCGCTGCCCGGCCTGCAACAAGTACCTGGGCAAGGGAATCGGCCCGTCGTTCTGCCCGAAGTGCGGGGTGCCGTTGCAGTAGGGGCTCGCGGTGACCGTCACTTTCGGAGTCTTTAAGAGAGGATCTGTTAGACTTCCATTATGCGAGCTGCCCCCGCTATGCCACCTCCAGGCTTCGATGAGCTGACGCCGGAGGAGAAGCTCGATTACCTCCAAGAGCTCTGGGAGCACATATCCACTCGTCCGGAGGATGTGCCCGTTCCCGATTGGCAACGGAAGCTGGTTCGTGAGCGGCTGGCCGCGCACGAGCGTGGCGAAGGGGGCACCGTTTCCTGGAGTACCGTGAGCCAAGAGGCTGAGGATCTCCTCCGCAAGAGGAACCGGCATGAAGATTGCCCTGCGCAAGGGCGAGTTTTTGGGGGGCGAAGACTCCGGATGTGAGCCTTCGAAGGACATCGGAGGCTACACTTCCGAGATGAAAAGCGCAGCCTAGGACAACTTCATGCCGAAGGCGATTCCCCTTCTGACCCTCGAGGCTCGCATTAAGCGAGACTTTCGCCTCCACTTGCGCCAGCTAGGCTTCCAGCGGCGGTTGGATGGTGCGCTTGCCCCAGGAGACCTCAGTAAAGAAAGCCTTCGTGCCCTGCACAGGTCGCAAAAACAGGGTCGCATAGCAGAAGAAGCAGGCTTCATCAAAGAATTTTGGCCAAGAGGGTCTTCATACTTTGCAAATGGACGCGATCTAGATATCGCCAACATTAAGCCTAGACTTGAGCTAATCACAGCCGGTACCTGGCAGTCGAAGCTATTTCGCCTTGCTGGCCTCACATGGAGCGTCCCAGTATCAAACGGTTATGGTAGGAGACTCCGCTTCTTGGTCTGGGACGAAAGTAATTCTAAGTTGATTGGATTAATTGGCCTATGTGATCCCGTATTTAACTTACGTGTTCGAGATGAATATATTCATTGGACGGTCAATGAGCGCAAGAGCCATCTCTTAAATGTAATGGATGCATATGTGCTGGGCGCGGTTCCGCCTTACAATATGTTGCTGGGCGGTAAGCTTGTAGCCTGTCTTTTAAGATCTCAAGAAGTAAGGTTAGAGTTTCAGAATAAATATGGCTCCTCTAGGAGTATTATATCAGGTGAGTCGCGGCCAGCTAATCTAGTTCTCGTTACTACTTCCTCAGCGCTTGGAAGATCTTCGGTTTACAATCGTCTTCGCATAGGAGCGATACAGTATCTGAAACCTTTGGGCTATACATTAGGCTGGGGACACTTTCACATACCGCAGGAATTGTTCGATTTAATGCGCTTGTACCTCAAATCCAAGAATCATTCCTACGCCACTAATAACCGATTTGGTGATGGTCCTAACTGGAGATTTCGAGTGGTGCGGCAGACTCTCCAACTCCTTGGGTTACGGCCTGATCTTCTTAGACATGGAGTGCGCCGGCAGGTGTTTGCATGTGAGTTGGCTGACAACGCAACCAGCTTTCTCAGAGGAACCGCTACGCAGCCGCAGTATGCCGACCTGCTTACCGCTGCCGAGATAGGCTGCCTAGCTAGGCGTCGATGGCTTGAGCCCAGAGCCATCCGGAGCCCCGAATATCTTCTCTGGAAATCAACGGAGTTACTTAATCTTTTGTCGATCCAGGTTCCGAGATCAAATCCTGTATTAGTAGAACAGAGGAATCTATTCTATGGAGACGAGTACTGAGTACGGTTGTTTCTTTTGCGGCAAGGGCAAGACGGAGGATTTGTCATCGGTATGCTCTAATTGTGGTCATCCATTTGATATCTCAAGAGAGTTGTTGGCTCACACGTTCGGCCCCTACAGGCCTTCCGCGGTTCTCGGTAGAGGCTTCTACGGAGTTGTTCTCTTAGCTAAAAACCAGATTGGACGGCAGGTGGCACTCAAAGTATGCTCGCTGGCACTGTACCACCATCGACAAAAGAGCTTCCACGAAGAGGTCGAAGCATACATTGCAGTAGGGGATCACCCTAATATCGCGGAGCTCATCGATGGAGGAGAACAAGATATTGTTATAATGGGAACCACCATTAACTCCTTGTATTTAGTCACCAAATATATCCCTAATGCCATCAATCTTGATTCATTTATTTCAAAAGGTGAACTGTCGGTAGAGGACATAATAGGTATATCATTTCAAGTCTGTGCTGCGATTTCTAGGGTTGAGGCGCTTGGCCTATGGCACAATGACCTTCATGGCCGTAATATCTTATTAGCTCCTAGAGAGGACGATGATCGAGATCACCATCCTACTAGCGCCCGTCATGTAGTCAAGGTCGTGGATCTGGGATCGGCTGTGTTTCGTCATCCAGGTCCCTACAAGGAAATTCAGGATATTCAATGGATTGGAAAGCATCTTGACAGAATGTTAGGAGCAATAAGGCCGCATCTATCTGAGCTCTCAAAGGCTGATCAATGGTTCGTCCGCCAGTTACCAGAGCTCATTGACGAAGCAACAGAGGCTAACCCGGAACGGCGGGCGCGTGCAGCAGACCTAGCTGATTCAATCGAGCGCCTCTGGCAAAAGAGCGTTAAGTATGGCCAATGGCAACCGGTCAGACTCACCTCGGCATTTGGCTATACAAACGCCAATGCATTTCCCGACGACTCTTACATTTCTGCTCTGTTTTCCAAAAAATTTCCCTGGCTGTCGCATATCTCAGCTGGTGAGGGAACGATCCTGCTGACTGGCCCTAGAGGCTGCGGAAAAACGATGATTCTTAGATCACTAAGACTCCGCACGCTTATAGTTAGAAGAAGCGAGAATGAATCTAACAAAGATCGTGTCGAAAGAGTGCAGGAGGCAGATATTATAGGATTCTTTGTGTCGGCTCGCTTAACAGTCGGAATCTATAGAAGTTTAGGCGAAACGCCAGCTTGGCTTGAGACGCCATCATTGTCCAACACCTTTTTCAATTTGGTGTTTTTGCAGGAAATTGTAGATACATTTTTGTTTGCACAAGAGGAAGGCCTCGGTTTATTAACGGAAGAGGAGATATGGCGATTTGCTCATATCGTTCTTGGATTCATCGAGGGAATAGAAGGTGAGAGAAGGTGGGCCTTTGTTCCATATTTTAGTTTATTGGAGCATTTGGCGCGGCAAGTAGAAGATGTTCTTGAGCTTCTGGTAGTCGGCAAAGTGGAATCGTCACAGATTTCGTCAGATTTAACTGGGCCGGGAGCATTGATTAGGATAGGGAAATTTCTCACCGAGGAGACAAGGTTATTTCATCAAAAGAGGATGCTTTATCTGCTCGACGATTTTACCCAGCCACTTATACCAGAGCAATGCCAGCGTTCATTTCTTCCGATTATGTTCCGGGCTGGAGAATATCACTTTATTGTGTCGGCACACAGTAAAAGTGTATCGCTTGAGGATTTAAGCGGTGTTCGCTATGATCCGAGTCGAGAATTCAGGGAGATAAATCTAGGTCGTGAATATGTAGGTGCGTTGGAGCATGCTATAATCTGCGAGGATTTCCTTAATGATATTTTGAGCTTAAGATTCCGAACTGCCGACGTATTTGAAGGCAATAATTTAAGCGATCTGCTCGGTCGTAGCAATTATATAGGAGGCAGTGTTGCAGAGGAGATCGCTGATAGGCATATTAATAAGCGCCTCCGCGGTTTGCAGTTCCATGGCGTAGATACGCTTGTACAATTATGTACCGGCGATGTTAGTTCGATTATTGATTTGGTTGGTGCTCTTCTTGGGAGGCAAGATCCGCGAAAGCCACCTGAGATTCCGGCTACTAAAAGTAGACAGAATCACGTGATTCGGTTGTATGCAAGACGAGAGCTAATGAAACTTCTCGACGTTAGGCAATTCGACGGTAGACGGCTTTACGACATCGCAATTGAATTTGGGTTAATGTCGCGTGGAAAGATTTTACAATACGCTCGTGACAAGCCCAGGGGCGGCGGCCGGGCGCCACAATATTTACGGATTGAGATTCAGGAGGAAGTGCCCCTAGCTGCTTCTGAGGAGGAGGCTCTTCGTGCTCTTCTCCAATATGGTGTCTTCATCGATGGCGGTCTTGGATCATCCAATCGCGGTACTCCCACGCAGGTCCTCATTTTCCGAAAGCTTTTTACTCCAGTTTTTCCTACTACAATCGTATCGCGAGATTCTTTCTCGTGGACTGTTGTTAGATTGAGTAGGTTTCTTCGTGACCCTAAGAGTGTTCGTTTTGAGGAATTGCGTCGGGTTATGGCGAATCAATCGAATCTCGAATTCGAGGTTGCGCCGGAGGACTTGGAGGACCTTGAACGTGCGTAGGGAGGAAGGCAATGGACCTTCAAAAAATTAATACAGTTGATTGGGATCAGGTGGCTGGCGGTTATGTGTTCGTTGCCGCTGCTGGATTTGAGGCGCGGGCTTTAAGGGGAGCCCAGGTGCTGGTAGATGCAGGCGTCCCTCTTGTCAGTTGTGTACTTCTTGAGTTCAGAGAACGTGTAATTCCGCGCAATGAGGAGAATCATAGAATACTTGCGAGTGTCCTTCGGCAAAGCGTGGCGGAAGGGACGATTCTCCATCGCCAAATTGAAACAGTAGAGAGCATATGGGAAGATATACCTAAAATCTCCGAGGTTCGAACGATTATAGATATTAGCGGAATGCCCCATAGTATCATTCTCCGGGCTCTTCGATCGGCGGCTAATGCAGCAATCCAACCGCTCGTTCTGTATACCGAAGCCGAAAGCTACTATCCTTCCTATCCAGAGGCTGAATTATATTTAAAATATGATGATGACGAACTTGCTTTTTTTTATGCCTCCAAAGAAGAAGAAACAGAGGTTATGTATTCTGGTTTGTCGAAGGTGGGCACTGTTAAGGGATTTGAGGGTTGGCTTATACCCACTGAGCCAACGGCGGTTGTACTATTCCCTACTTTTAAGCGAACGAGAACCAGCGCTATTCTTTCGGAGTTGGAGGTGCAGAGGAAAGTGTTCTTGATAGGAAAGCCAGTGCGCAGTGATCTAAAGTGGCGGATGCGGGCGCTGAGGGTGATAAACTACGATCTGATAGATTATGACACAGATTATATAAGAGAAATATCAACATTATCCCCGATGGAGACATTGGGTAGCTTGGAGAGTCTTTTTAAAGAGGGCGTGATCAGTCCAAGGCATAACATACTTATATCACCTCATGGAAGTAAAATGCAGACGGTTGGCGTATGGAAGTTCTGTGAATTAAATCCTGATATCAGGGTAATAACCTCCTATCCGCATGAATACTTTCCGGATAAGTACTCTGTTGGTTATAGAGATGGTTTCATTCTCGATACGCGCAGCTTGGATCGCTGAACAGGGCTCCAGTTCGACTAGGATCGTATCGCCTGCGCTTCGCCATTTTCTCGTGCGCCACTGAGCTGGCGACTCCAGTGAGTGTTGCACCTCATTATACTAAGTGGTCGGGACGGGCCTAGGCTGGCCAAGGGATGCGCAGGTGGCCTTGCTATGGTACAATGGAATAAGCTGGGTGTCTGGGTAGAAGCAAGATCGGATTGTACGCAGACGGGAGTTCGCAGTGAGAAGCAAATCGAGCTTGCAGGTCCGCAGTCGCGTCCTTGCCGTAGTCCTCCCGATGGCGGTCCTCGCCGGGTGTGACAAGGAATCGCCGACCGATCCCATTCATCCAGATCCGCTTCCCGAGCTGCTCTTCTTCTGCCTGCCGCTCGACGTTCGGCTCACCTGCACCGCCATCGCTACGAACGTTCCGGGTCGCGGCCAGGTGGACGTCACGAAGAAGGCTACGTATCTGGTTTCGGATCCTTCCGTGGGCGACTTCCTGGAGCCCGGCATCTTTACACCGCGGCGTCGGGGGGAGGTCAAGCTCTCGGCGCGTTACGAGGCTTTGGTGCCGCGCTTCACGCCCGAGTTCCTCGTGGATCCCTCCCAGCCCCCTCGCTCCTTCAGCACTCTTGCCGGCAAGGTGTTCGACGCTGGCACGGGAAGGGAGCTACCCGGCGCCCGGGTCGAGATCCTCGACGGATACTCGCAAGGCGCCACCGCCGTCGCCAATGAGTACGGTTTCTACCTGATCGACAAGGTCCTCACGGAGGAGACTTTCTCCGTGAGAGCCTCCTTGTCCGGGTACGCCCCTTCTATTGTCAGCTATCGTGTAGACCCTTCCACCTATCGAACGGACCCTTCGGATACGACGCCGAGGAACCCTCCTTATCTGGAGTTCAAGCTTCTACGGTCCGAGTAGGCAGATCAGACCTGGGAATCTCCGGCGGGAAACTCGCGATTGAGAATTTCGGCGATCTGCGCGCGGAGCAGGGGAGCTTCCTCCGTCGCGGCGATCCAGACGATGGGCCATTCGATCGCGAAGTAGGCATGAACGGCGATGTTGCGGAAGTCGGCGATGTCGCGCCAGGGGATCTCGGGATGACGATCGCAGAAGCTCTGAGGAGATGGGAAACCGCTTCGCCGATCGTGGTCAGCTTCTGGAGCACGGCGCTTCGTAGGAGATCGCTTTCCATGAAGCGGGCTTGGTCTACATCCTCGAGGAAGCCATGGATGGAATCGGCGGCCTCGATGATGTCGGTCAGATACAGCCGCTCAGGCCGCATAGAGAACTCGTGCCGTGGCCAGCACGGAGTCGCGGATGATGGGCTTCAGGCCTCCTTTCGGCACCAGGTCGACTCTCCTACCAAGCATCTCCTCGAGCTCGCGCTTCATCCTCGCCAGCGTCAGGAATCCGATGCGAGCTTCAGGCCGGAAGGAAACGAGCAGATCGACGTCACTGTCCTCCTGGAAGTTTCCGGTGAGAGCTGACCCGAAGAGAGCCAGCTCCTGCACCTGATGGCGCTGACAAAACTCAGCGAGGCGCTCCGCCGGAATGGACGGCACGAGGGTCATTCCCATGCCGGGATTGTACACGTATCCCTACAACCCAAAATTACAAAGATCGTCCACCCTGACCGCTTCGTAGCCGGTGGTGAAACGACCCTTGGCGGACATCATGACGCTCACCCAGCCTTGGGCGTGGCTGGAATCCTTGTGCCAGAGATCGAGCATCAGAAAACCCATCGGCTTGGGCACGGAGAGGGCGGAGCTGCCGACGCGCACTTTCTGCGTGGTCACCGGAAAGGCGCTCGCGCCTCCGATCTTGGTAGGGTTTTCCTCTTCGTCGAAGGCGACGAGTTGCATCTCTCCCAGCGGCGCCCAGGAGGGCGCTTTGCCGCAGGTCGATAAGGACGCGGTGGAGCTGCGGTTGTCGCGCCAGACGACCAGCTCGGTACCGCTGGCAACCGGGCCGCCGCTCATGTAGCGCACGAAATAAAGGCTGGAGAGAGGGATGCGGTCGTCGCGCCCGTCGAAATTAACGTAGCGCCCATAGAAGGTGTAATCCCCGGTGGTGAAGCGGTCGGGATCCGCCACGATCGCGACGGCAGCCTGGCTGTCCGCGGTGTTTTTCCGGGAGTTGATGAGGTGGTAGTCGCCCCAGAGCACGTTGGCGTCGCCGGCGATACCCTTCCCACCCTTGACGAAATAGCCGGCCTGCAGCGGAGTGTTGGCCGTCGTGCCCACCGAGCGCGGGGAGCAGCGATTGACCACGTCCACCGTGACGTAGCCGGTGGCCACGTTGGGCCCCGCCGTGCCGCTGCTGGCGCATTGCGCAGACGCCGACTTCGTTACGGCGCGGCCGGTGTGGGCCGACTGGAGCCACGTGCGCTGGCTGCGGGTAGGCGCCGCCGTGAGGTTGGCGGTGGCGTTGTTGTCGCAGCCGGGAAAGGTCACGTTGGGATCCGACAGCTCGCCTGCGGGGCTCGCCGCCGTGCCGGTTGTCGGGAGGTTTCCCTGCAGGAGATCGCGCAGGTTGAAGGTCTGGACGTCGTAGCCGGTCAGGTAGACGTCGAACGCCAAAGTGGGCACCGCCCAGTCGGTCCACAGCACGACCCGGGCCAGCACCGGCTTGGCCGAAGCGTTGTTGACCGAGAACAGAGTCGTCGACCCGGAGGTATCGGTGAGATCCACCTCGAAGTAGGGGATGAGCAGGGTGGCGGCGGGCTGGTTCGCGATACGGCAGTTGCCATCCAGGTCCCCGGCTGCAACAGGAACGGCCGCGATCAGCAGGCCGCAGAGGAGCAGAGAGAGGAAAGATCGCGAGGTCATGGGGTGCTCTCCTTGATGGTGACTGGAACCGGACCTACGTTTCACCCCTCCCCCTTCCGGCTCCTCCTCGCCACCTCGCACTGTGCGACTTTTATGCCACCCTCTCATTCGTAAGGCTCTTCCGGCCCTCATTCCTCAGGGGAAAAATCCCTCAGAGAGGGTTAGGGGAGTGAGGGCTTCGCAGGGTAGAGTAGAGCTCGATGAGTGAGACCCTGGTTCAAATCGGCCGCGAACCGGTGAGCCCTGCCGTGCCGCGCGAGGGACGGCCGGAGTGGCTGCGCATCCGGCTCGCGACGCCCGCCGCCTATCACCGCGTCCGCTCGCTCGTGGAGCGGCTGAACCTCCATACCGTCTGCCAGGAAGCGCGCTGCCCCAACATCTACGAGTGCTGGGGCGAGCACGGCACCGCCACCTTCATGATCCTCGGCGATATCTGTACCCGGCGTTGCGGCTTCTGCGCCGTCACCTCCGGCCGGCCGCAGCCGGGCGTCGACGCCGCCGAGCCCAGGCACGTGGCCGAGGCCGTGGCCGCCATGGGGCTCCGCCACGCCGTCATCACCTCGGTGGATCGCGACGATCTGCCGGACGGCGGCGCGCGTCACTGGGCGCGCGTGGTGGAGGCGGTCCACGAGCGCAATCCGGGCTGCGCCGTGGAGGTGCTCACTCCCGACTTCCGCGGCGTGCCGGACGCGCTCGACGTCGTCCTCGCCGCGGCTCCCGAGGTCTTCTCGCACAACGTCGAGACGGTGCCGCGCCTCTATCGCCAGGCGCGCCCCGGCAGCCGCTACGACCGCAGCCTCGCCCTGCTCGCCGAAGCCGCGCGCCGCCGCGAGGAAGGCGGCTTCACGGGACGCATCAAGACCGGCATGATGTTGGGCCTGGGCGAGAGCACGGAGGAGATCCGCTCGACGGTCCGCGACATCCGCGGCGCCGGCGTCGAGATCCTCACCCTCGGCCAGTATCTCCAGCCCACCGCCAAGCACCTGCCCGTAGACCGCTGGGTACATCCGGACGAGTTTGCCTCCCACCGCGCCTTCGCGCTCTCCCTCGGCTTCGTCCACTGCGAGGCCGGACCGCTGGTGCGCAGCAGCTACCATGCGCATGAGGCGCTGGCCCCGGCCGGCGCTTCCGCACCGGCCTGACGAAACGTCGCCCAGAGGGCGATTCGCTTCAGAGAAGTTTTCGTAGGGGCGGGGCTTGTCCCCGCCCGCAACGTCTCAGGGCG
>JBIOVX010000097.1:0-115826 GCA_044868005.1 Thermoanaerobaculia bacterium
CGCCCTGAGACGTTGAGGGCGGGGACAAGCCCCGCCCCTACGTTCCTCCGGCCTATGAGGCGCCCCTGCTCATCAATACCTTCGCCAGTAGCCGAGGAAGACCACGTAGTCGGCGAAGGCGGCATCGCCGTGACGGCCGGGGACGGCGCGGTCGGGGACGCTGCGCGTGCGGTTGCGGTAGAGCGCGAACGGCACCCCCAGGGACAGCGTGTGCGGCCCCCACGAGTAGCTCACGCCCGGATCGGCCGAGATGGCGTAACCCGGCCGCCGGAAGCCTTCGCTCTCGCCGATCAGGTCCTCCACCGGAACACCCTCGAGGCGGAGGCCCAGGCTGGCTCCAGCTCCTTTCGTCTTCTTGAAGGCGTAGCTGGCCCCGGCCCGTGCCACGTACTGATCGGCGACCGACATGATCGCCTCGCCGGCGCCGCCGCGGCCCGTGGGCACGCCGTTGAGCCCTTTCGGATTGATCAGGTAGCTGGCCGAGCCGTAGAGGGCGAAGGTGCTTCTGGGGATGCGCTGGAAAGCCTGCAGATCGAGGACGACCCCGTATCCTCCGTCGCCGGGCTGGATCGACTGGTCGACGATCGCGGTGTCGGTGACGTACTGGCCGTTCACCAGCCGCAGCCGCTCGTCCGCGACGTCGTCCTGGCCGGTGGGAAACTTGACTCCCAGGGCGAACGAGGCGTTGCCGTTCGGATGCGTGAGCGGCTTCCAGAGCAGGCGCTCGGCCTTCAAGACGATGTCACCTATGCCATCGGCCTCGACGCGGCTGCGGGCGACGATTTCCCGGTTCGAGTCGCGGATCCCGCTCGATCGCGCGGCCCTGAAGTACGGAACGCTGAGCAAGAAGCTCCACTGCGGGGTCGCGTTGTAGCGGATCCCGAAATCCACGATGTCGATGTGGTTGATGACCTCGCTGCCTTCCTCTTTACGCTCGACCTGTTCCTCGGGGCCCACGTAATGGCGGTCCGAGCGTTGGTACCGCCAGCTCATCGAGAACTGCCAGCGGTTCGGTCCGTTATAAGTACCTTCTGCCACGCCAAGCACGGGCGCGTCCATGCGGGCGGCTACTCAGCCCTGGGCCCAGGCGTGCCGGGGCGCTCCTATCAGCAGGCCGGCCAGGAACAGCCCGGCGATGACGAGGGATCGAGGTGCGGGGAGCAGAGGGGAACGCATCGTGTGTCTCCTTCGGACGGTCATGACGACAAGATCAGATGGACTAAGACAAGCTTAATCTACTTAAGCGCCCGGCGCGATCCATAGCCGGGCTATCCCAAAGAAGTACCAGAATCTTTACCGGTCCTGCGCCGGCGGAGTCTATACTCTACTCAGGAAGCAGGGGAGGAGACCATCCACAGGCAGGGCCGTTCTCTCGTTGTCTGCGCCTCGGGTCTGGCCGTGTCGGCCCTGCTCTCGGGCTGCGCGCTGGTGGACCGGATGAGCGGCGTGGCGGAGACCCGGCGGCTCCAGGAGGCCGGCGTGCCGGCGAGCGCCCGCATCCTGGAGATCTGGGATACCGGAATCACCGTCAACGACGATCCCGTGATCGGCATGCGCGTCGAGATCGACCGGCCGGACGGCACCGCCTATCCCGCGACCATTCCCAAGAGCCTGATCTCCCGCCTCGACGTCCCGCGCTTCCAGCCGGGCGCCAGCGTGTCGGTGCGGATCGATCCGCAGGATCCCGCGATCGTGGCGTTGGACGCGTACAAGTACCGGTGAGGCCGGCCGCGCCCCTCACCTCCCCGGGCGGCAAGGCGGCTGACTTGAGACCAATCCTCCGCGTCTCCAAAGAGATCTTCGACCTCTTCCCCGACGCCGTGCTCGGCGTCATCACCGCCCACGGCGTCGACAACTCCGGCGGGGACGGCGCCATCCTCGAGAACCTCCGCCGCGAGGAGATCCAGGTCCGCGAGCGGCTGGCGGGCGTCCAGGTCTCCGAGCATCCGCACATCGCGCCCTGGCGCGAGGCCTATCGGAAGTTCGGCGCCAAGCCGAAGGACCATCCATCGTCGATCGAGAACCTCGTGCGGCGGGCGATCAAGGGGCAGCCGCTGCCGAGCATCAACTCGCTCGTCGACCTCTACAACACGGTCTCCCTGCGCTACCTCGTTCCGGCCGGGGGCGAGGACCTGGACCGCATCGAGGGTGACGTGCTCCTGACCCTCGCCTCGGCGGACGAGCCGCCCGTCCTCCTGCTCGGCGAAGCGGAGCCGCGCGCGCCCAAGCCCGGCGAGGTGATCTACAAGGACGACCTCGGGGCGATCTGCCGGCGCTGGAACTGGAAGGAGGCCGATCGCACGAAGCTGATCTCCGGCACGCGGAATGCCGTGCTCGTCATCGAAGGGCTGCCGCCCGTGGGCCCGGATCTCGTGAAGCGGGCCGCCGACGCGCTCGCGGACCTCCTCGGCGAGCACTGCGGAGGTTACATCGCCACGGCTCTCCTCGATCGCGCGCATCCCTCGGCGCCGCTGTGAATCCGCTTATCATCGTTCCGCCATGCCGTTCACCATCGAGGAGATCCGGGAAGCTCTCGCGCGCCACCCGCCGGCGCTCGTAGCACGGGAACCGGCGCACGCCGAGGCCGCGGTGGCGCTGGTGCTGGCGGGCGCCGGCACCGAGCTGTCCCTCTGCGCCATCCGGCGGGCGGAGCACCCGCTGGACCCGTGGTCGGGACACATGGCGCTGCCGGGCGGCCGCTCCTCTCCCGAGGACACCGGTCCGCGGGTTGCCGCCGAGCGCGAGACCCTCGAGGAGGTCGGCATCGCGCTCACCGAGGCCCACTGGATCGGCCCGCTCTCGGACGTCCTGGTGCGCCTCGGCGGCGGCGACCGGCGCATGGTCCTCTCGCCGTTCGTCTATTACCTCGGAGAGGAGCTCGCGCCGTTCGCCCCCAGCGACGAGGTGGCCGAGGCGTTCTGGATCCCGCTCGCGCATCTGTGGGATCCGCGCTACGCCAACCACCTCGAATGGGAGAGGAGCGGCGCGCGCCTGCTCTACCCGGCCATCCGCTTCCGCGAGCACGCCATCTGGGGGATCACCTTTCGCGTCTTGACCCTCTTCTCGGACGTCCTCGACTCGCCGCTGCCGCACCTCGAGGAGATTCCGGGGCTCGGCCGCTGATTCAGAGTTCTATAATCAACGCGCCGTGAGGGCGCTCGCTCGGCCCTCGAAAGGAGGAGGTATGAAGGCGATCACGAAGCTAGCGATGGTGGCCGGCGTCCTGGCGCTCTGCGCCTGCTACACGGCTCAGGACTGCTCGCGGGCCCGCTGCATGACCTGCCCGGCAGGACAGACGCCCGCGTTGAAGCCGCCGGAATGCTGCCGCTGCGTGCCGATCGAAGACAAGGTCAAGGACAAGGACTGCTCGAACGTCCGCTGCGCTGCCTGCCCGGAGGGCCAGCACCCGGCGCTCACGCCGCCGGACTGCTGCCGCTGCGTGCCGGATTGATGGGCGGCGACCACCTGGACATTCTCGTCGTAGGCGGAGGCATCTCCGGCCTGACGACCGCGTTTCACCTCGCCCGGAGCGGACGGCGCGTCGCCGTGCTCGAGGCGTCGGAACGCGTGGGCGGCTCGATCGAGACCTGCGTGGACGGAGCCTGGCGTTTCGAGACGGGACCGAACACCGTCGTCGAGAACGACGAGAGCGTCGGGCGGCTGATCCGGGATTGCGGACTGGAGGGCGAGAAGGTCACCGCCGCCGCCACGGCGAAGCGGCGCTATCTCTTCAAGAGCGGCTGTCTGGTGCCCCTGCCGGCGGGTCCAGGTGGATTCCTCGCCACTCCGCTCTTTCCCCTGAGCGCCAAGCTGCGGCTGCTCCGGGAGCCGTGGATCGGCAGGCCTGCGGACGGCGTCGAGGAGAGCATCGCCCAATTTGTCCGCCGCCGCCTGGGCCAGGCCTTCCTCGACTACGCCGTGGGCCCCTTCGTCTCCGGCGTCTACGCCGGCGATCCCGAGCGGCTCTCGGTGCGCTGGGCGGTGCCGAAGATCTTCGCGCTGGAGGAGCGGCACGGCAGCCTCATCCGCGGCGCGCTCGCCAGGCGCAAGGGGCCGGCGCCGGGCGGCGCCATGATCTCCTTCCGCCACGGCCTCGAAGAGCTGCCCCGGAAGCTGGCGCGCGAGATTGGCGACGTCCGCACCGGCGTGGCCTGCGCGAAGGTGATTCGCACCGGCGGCGGATTTCGCGCCGAGACCGCCGCGGGTCCGGTCGAGGCGCAGCGGGTGGTGCTGGCCGTGCCCGCCGACGTCGCGGCCCGGCTGCTCGACGAAGCCACCGCCGGCGCGAGCCGTCTCTTCGCCGAGATCCCTTACGCCCCCGTGGCCGTCGTCTCCCTCGGCTGGCGCCGCGCGGACGTTGGCCATCCCCTCGGCGGCTTCGGCTTTCTCGCGCCACGCAAGGAGGGGCTCCGCGTGCTCGGCTGTCTGTTTCCCTCCGAGATCTTCCCCGGCCGCGCTCCGGCAGGCCACGTGGCGCTCGCCGCCTTCGCCGGCGGACGCACCGATCCCGAGATCGTGGAGTGGGATGACGAGCGCACCGTTGAGGCCGTCGTCAGCGAGCTGCGCGGTCCCCTCGGCCTCCAGGGAGAGCCCGCCTTCCAGCTCGTCCGCCGCTGGCCGCGCGCCATCCCGCAGTACGAGCTCGGCCACGGCCGTTTCGTCGAGCGGGCGCGGGAGATCGAGCGCGCCCTCCCCGGCCTGCGCATCGGCGGCAATTTCCTCGCCGGCGTCTCGGTGCCCGACTGCATCCGCAACGCCACGGCGATGGCGGCCGATCTGGCATAATCGGCGCCGATGAATCCCAACCGCCTCTCCCGCCGCGCCATCGAGATCGTGGCGGAGAATCGCCTGCGGGAGATCCTGGAGCAGGAGAGGTTCGAAGACCTTCGCGGCTTCGCGCAACCGATCTCGGACATCGACGAGCCTTACGATCCGGACTGGTGGGTCAAGAAGTGGATCCGCCGCGAGGCGATCAGCCGGACGCTGGCGGAGCGGTTCGGCAAGGACTTCTGGGCTCGCGGCTAGATCCTCAAGCGCGGGCGAAGCCGACGGCCGTGCGCACCACCGCATAGAGATAGGCGCCGCCGATCAACAGCTTCATCCCCGCCTGCGCGACGACGAAGATCGCGGCGAAGAGGCCCGTGCTGAACATCGCCACGCCGAACAGCACGAGGAACATCCGCCGCCAGCGGGGATTGGTCCTCCAGGTGCCGTCCCTCCAGGCCGCTTTGATCTCGGAGAAGCTGGCGCTGTCCTCACCGGAGACACCCACCGCCATGCCGGACGAGCGATAGGCAGAGCGGCGCCACAGCGCGGGGCTCCGTTCGAAACCGCGCCTCGCCAGGTCATCGATCTCCTCGCGGCTCATCGCCCGGTTCCTGAAGAGGGCCAGGCTCACGGCGCCGGAGATGAAGAGCGCGAGCCCGATCACGCCCAGGGGAATCGTCACCGCGAGGACCGCCTTCTGGTGAGCACCGGTCCAGGCGTGGAGGCGCTGCAACGGCGGCAGCGCCTCGCCGACGCCGATGACGAGCAGGGCGCCGACAAGCATGAGGACCGTCTGCAGGACGCCGCGGATGCGCGCGCCGATCGTGGGTGGCGGCACCGGCGCCGGCTCGATCTCCGGCTCCGCCGGGGCGGCTTCCTCCTCGGCCGCGGGTTCCGCCTCGTAGAGCTCCTCTTCTTCTCTCGCCAGCGCCGCGTTGCGTTCGTCGGCGCGCTGGAGGGCGCGGACGAGCACGATGAAACCCCAGTTGAAGAGCAGCCAGCCGGCGGCGACGAGGAGCATGAGCAGCAGTTTGCGGCCGGCAGGCTCCGCCGGTCTCACCTGCTCCAGGAAACGCAGGAAGGCGACGATCAGCAGCGCCCACACGGCCGCGTAGGCGAATCCCCAGCGATAGGCCGGGGACCACCCCTCGGCCGGCGCGGCGGCCGACTCCTCGCTGGGAGGCGGCGGCAGCATGGCGGCGGTCCAGCGCACCATGACGAATACCATCGCCAGCGAGAGCCCGGCGATCGCCAGGAGATAAGGAAGAAGGTCCGAGAACGATGGCGTCACGGCGTTGCATCCAGGGTACCACGGCGGCTCGGCTATGATCGCCTGCCGGGAGGAGCGGAATGGACGCCAAGCGAGAGGACGTGGAGACGATCGAAGGCATCGTGAAGGCGCTGTACGAGGTGGTCTCCGGACCGGCGGGCTCGCGCGACTGGGAGCGCGAGCGCACCCTTCTCCATCCCGCCGCGCGGCTGATGCCGACGCGGCCGGAACCCCCGGGCGCCGCCGTGGACGTCTTCGATTGCGACGGTTACATCACCTCGCGCACGCCCTTCTTCGCCGCCAACGATTTCTACGAGATGGAAGTCGCCCATCGCATCGAGCGCTTCGGCAACATCGCCCACGTCTGGAGCACCTACGAGTACCGCCGCGCGCCGGACGCGGCGCCCCACGGTCGCGGCATCAACAGCATCCAGCTCTTCCACGACGGCGGTCGCTGGTGGGTGCTCTCCGTGCTGTGGGACAACGAACGGCCGGGGAATCCGCTGCCGGAGGAGTATCTTGGCAAGAAGAGGGATACGTGAGCGTTACAATCTCACTTGGAGGAGACGCCATGAGGGACTATCACATCAACATCTTCTGGAGCGACGAGGATGGCGGCTATATCGCCGACCTGCCTGACCTCGAGGCCTGTTCGGCCTTCGGCAACACCCCCGAGGAGGCCCTTGCCGAGGTCGAGAAGGCCAAAGAGGCCTGGCTGACCGTGGCTCGCGAGACAGGCAAAACTATCCCCGAACCTCGGTACCGACCGGTGATCTACCAGGTCTCCCGCTGACTTGTCATACCGGGGCCATCGTATGCAATTCGCTCGCAGGATCGTCCTGGCCTTCGTCCTCTGCGGCTGCCTCGGCTGCGTGGAAGGCCCCGCGCCCTCTCCTCACGGTGCGGCGGTCCCGATCGCGGCGCTGGACCTCCTGAGGCTGCGCGATCCCGGCACGAGCTGGGACCGCAGAAGTCTCCTCCAGGCCGACCTCGACCAGGACGGCGTCGAGGACTTCGCGGCGCTCGGAAAGGACAAGGACCACTTCGTCGTCGGCATCGTTCACGGCCCGGTGAAGGCCAGTGAGGACAAAGTCTGGACCCTCAACTTCCCCTGGGATGGCGGTGAGGACGCGCTCTGCTCGAAGCACGCGAAGATCGCCCTCGAATCGCTCGCCGAGAACGAGGGACCCGAAGAGGACCAGCCCAAGACAGGCCAGGGGCTCAACCTCAGCGACGACGAGTGCGACGCATTCCACATCTACTGGAACCCACGGAAGAAGCAATTCGACTGGTGGCGTCTCTAAGATGAAGATCGTCTGCCTGGACGACGCCGGCTGCCTCTTCCTCTCGCCCAAGATCGAAGACTGGAAGTACCTCGACGAGCACGGCATCACAGTAGTCATCGATTTGGAAGAGGGACTCGACCACGGCGTACCGACGATTCCCAACCACATCCTTTATCTCTATTTCCCCATCTACGACGAAGACCTGCCGGACCTGCCGAAGCTCGACGCCGTGGCGCGGCTGGGTGCCTCGCTGGTGGAGAGCGGGCACAAGGTGCTCTCCCACTGCGGCATGGGATTCAACCGTTCGGCCCTGGTGGCAGGCCTGATCCTCATGCATCTGGGAAAAACGGGCGAGGAGGTGGTGAGCTTGCTGCGAGAGCGGCGCCCGGGCGCGTTGTTCAACGAGAGGTTCGCCGAGTATCTGCTCGGTTATCCCGGCGCGCGTCCGTAGCGACGTACAGGATGTGCGCGTGGGGATACCCCGCGCCGATGGCGACGGCCTCGCAGCTTGCGAAGCCGGCCCGCAGGAGGCGCTCGCGGATCTGCTCCCGCGTCTCGAAGCTGTGGGCCTCGCCGAGGGTCAGACCGACGCGGTCCACCAGCCACTCCTGAAGGCGATTCCAGCGCGCTTTCACCGGGTGCTCCGGGTCCATCTCCTTGAGCAGGAAGATGCCGCCCGGCGCCAACCTCTCGCGGATTGCACGGAAAAGCTCGTCCCATTCCGAGATCGGCAGGCGATAGAGCACATCGATGACGGTCACGGCGTCGAAAGTTCCGGCGACCGCCGCGTCGGTGCCGCCTATCACGTGCATCTGGCGATGCGGAAAGACCATAAAAATCTTGCGCAAATCCGGCTCGACGGCGGCGACCCTGCGGGCTCCCACCTGGAGGGCGAGATGTGCGAAGATACCGTGGCCAGTTCCGAGATCTAACAAAACAGAATCCGGCGGGAGGTAGTCGAGCACCCGCAGGAACGGACACGTGAGGAAGCGCCCGAGCACGTGAAAACGGGTGGCGGGCGGCGCTTTCCGGTACGTGCGCCGCACCAGGGACAGGGCCTGGAAAAAGCCGATGGAAGCCACCCGGACTCCATATCCTCCCGGCGGAGCGGTGTCAATCGCGCCGCGCCGCCGCCCCTCGCCGGCCGTCCTCGCCGGCTTTGCGGCCGTGGTCCTGGTGCGAGTCCTGACGCTGCCGCGCAGCCTGTGGGAGATGGACGAGGTGCTCTTCGCGCGCGCCGTCGAGCACTTCGATCCGCTGTCGCACCGGCCGCATCCGCCGGGCTATCCGCTCCTCGTCGGACTGGGGAAGGCGTTCAACCTCGTCTTTCACGATCCCTTCGTCAGCCTTGTCGCCCTGAGCTTCGTCTCGTCGCTCGTGGGCTACGCGGCCCTGGTGGCGGCGTTCCGGCGCATCGCCGGCGAAGGCTCCGAGCGCGTGGCGGTCGCCGGAGCGCTGCTCTTTCACCTCTCGCCGGCGATGCTCGTGCAGGCGCCGCTGCCGATGTCGGATCCGCCGGCGCTGATGTTCATCTCGCTCGCGTTGTGGGCGGCGGCGGTGCTGATGCAGGAGGGCTCGGTTCTCTCGGCGATCGGCCTCGGAGCCGCCGCATCGGCGGCCATCGGCTGCCGGCCGCAGCTCGCGCTGGCCGTGCTGCCCATGCTGGCCGTGGCTCTGTGGCAGGCGCCCGGCTGGCGGCGGCGAGCCGAGGCGCTCGCCGCCTTCACGCTTGTCTCGCTGCTGTGGTTCATCCCTTTGCTCGTCGCCGCCGGCGGACCGCGCGGCCTCCTGGAGCACGAGATCAAGCAAATGCGCTACGTGGGCGCGCACGACGCCCAGACTTCCCGCCGCGGCTGCTCGCCGTACAGGGTGGCCACGCGTTTCCTCTCCCATCCGTGGGGACGCCGCAAGCTGGCCGGATCGGTGCTCCTGCTGGCCCTCGCCGGCGTCGCCAGGCTCGGCTGGCTGCGGCGGTCGGCGGCGCTGCCGCTCGGCGTGCTGAGCGCGATCCAGATCGCCGTCTGCCTTGCGGTGATGGACCCCGCGGACGCGGTGCGCTACGCCCTGCCGTGGGTGCTCGGCGTGGCCTTCGCGGCCGCCGTGGGCTGCGAGGCGCTGGCGCGGCTGGTCCGGCGGCCGGCGGCGGCCTGGATCCCGGTGGCGGTGATCCTCGCCGTCTCGGTTCTCTGCGCCGCGCCGGTGCTCGAGGTGCGCTCGACGAGGCTCTCGCCGCCCGTGCAGGCGACGAACTGGATCAAGCGCAACCTCCCGGCGCAGACGATGATCCTCGTCGATGAAGAGATGGCGCCCCACGCCTCCTACCTGTTGAGCAAATTCGATCTCTCGCTCGTCGACGACGGCCTGCGCCGCGCGGCCAAGCGGCCGAAAATCCCCGTCTATCTGCTGGCCGAGGGCGAGAGCCGCTGGCCGGGAGCGAAGACCTTCCGCTGGCCGGACAGCGACGCCTACCGCCGGCTCACCCGCAACCATTACCGGGTCGTCTCGCTCAGCCCCGTTTCCTCGAACTATCGCTTCCAGATCGTGCGCGGCGTCTACGGCTGGGAGCCCAACATCCGGGACGCCCGATGGCGGTGGATGAACGCCGACGCCGCCATTCTGCTCTTCCCGCGGGGAACGCGCGCCATCGCCGTCACCCTCGGGCTCGACGCTTCGGCTCCGCTCCTCTCGAACTCGGTGGCCGTCTCGGTGAACGGCGCCCCGGCGGCCTCTGTGGAGATCCCGCGCGGCACCGCCCGGCGGATCGAGCTGCCGCGGAAGGACAATGGAACCTTGGAGATCGGCTTCCGCTCGGCGCGCTCGTTCGTCCCCGCCGAGGCCGAGCCCGGGACCGCCGCGCGCCGGCTCGCCGTCCAGCTCCTTGCCGTCGAACGCATTGCCCACTAAGCTGAGAGCCGCCGCTCATGCAAGACCGCCCTTCCGTCTCGCTCGTGATCCCGATGTTCAACGAAGAGGAGAACATTGCGCACGCGCTCGCCTGCGCCGCCTCGGCGCTCGACCGCTACAGCGGCGATTACGAGATCATCGTCGTCGACGACGCCTCGACGGACCGTTCCGCCGAGATCGTCGCCCGCGAAGCCGATGCCAATCCGCGCATCCGCGTGGTACGGCATGAGGTCAACCGCAAGCTCGGCGCCTCGGTGAAGACAGGCTTCGCCGCGGCGCGCAAGGACCTCGTGCTCTACATGGACGCCGACCTGCCGTTCGATCCGGACGCCATCGGCCGCGCCATCCAGGCCATGAAGGTGACGCGGGCGGACGTGATCGCCGGCTACCGTCTCGACCGCACCACCGAAGGTTTCCGCCGCACCGTCTTCTCCTATATCTACAACTCGCTCATCGGCCTGCTCTTCCGCTGGCCGCACCGCGACATCAACTTCTCCTTCAAGCTGATGCGGCGCGAGGTGCTGGAGGCCATCGAGCTGAAATCGGAAGGCTCGCTGATCGACGCCGAGCTGATCGTCAAGGCGAAGAACCTGGGCTTCGTCATCCAGCAGCTCGGGCTGGACTACTTCCCGCGCACCCGCGGCCGTTCGACGCTCTCCTCGCCCGCCGTCATCCTCAAGATCCTGCGCGAGCTGATGGCGCTTTATCCCGAGATGCGCAACCCACGGCGGCGGGACCGGCCCGAAAACTCACCCGCGCCCGCCGAAGCGCCGAATCCGGGCCGTTGAGAGCCCTCGTCGTCACGGCCGACGATGTCGGCCTCCATCCCGGCATGACCCTCGGCGCCGTCAAGGCGCACGACGAGGGGATCGTCACCGCCTGCAGCGTGGTCGCCAACGGCCGCGCCTTCGCGCCCGCCGTGGAGCTGCTGCGCGACCGGCCGCGGCTCGACGTCGGCGTGCATCTGACGCTGGTGGGAGAATGGCCGCTGTCGCCGCCGGAGCGGATTCGTTCGCTGGTGGATCGCGACGGTCGGTTCCTACGAGATTTTCGCGCTTTCACGAAGCGATATCTCCTCGGCGGCATTGCGGCGGCCGAGGTGGAGGAGGAGCTGAGACGGCAGATCGAACAGCTGCTCGGCGCCGGGCTTTCCCTGGTCCACGCCAACAGCCATCAGCATCTCCACGTCCTACCGCGGATCTTCGAGATCGTTGTCCGGTTGGCGGACGAGTACGGTATTCGCTTCGTTCGCATTCCCCACGAGCCAATCGCAGTTCGCCGATTGTCGCCGCGCTCGTTGCAGATCGGCATCCTCAACGGCATCAGCCGCAGGGCCCGACGGCGGCTGGATTCGGTACGAACAGCGGACAAGACAGTGGGGATCCTCGATGCGGGGAGGCTGACGGCGGAGAGGCTCGTCTCGATTCTGCAGGACGTCGAAGGCACGACCGAGCTGGTCTGCCATCCGGGGATCGATGACAGCGCTTTGACGGCTGAGTACGACTGGGGCTACGGGTGGGATCGGGAGACAGAGGCGTTGTGCGATGGGCGGGTGAAGGAGGCACTACACGCCCAAGGAATCCATCTCAGTCCGTTTACGCACCTGCCGGCTGCCCCCCCAATGTAGAGACGCCCCGTGGGGCGTCTCCGCGGCGGCGACATCCTTGAATATCGTAAACGCGTCGCGGACTGTCATCGATCAAGGAAAGGTTTCCGCCGTTCCAGAGACGCCCCACGGGGCGTCTCTACATTGGGGGAAACCGATGCGACCATCGCCTCCTTCTCCGCCTTCCGCATCGCCTTGATTCGCAGCTCCTCCCGCAAGGCGAGGCTCCAGGAGCGCACCTTGCGCGTCCAGACGAGCGTCACGGGCAGGTGGGAGCGCGTATAGCGCGAAGCCTGGCCCGCGCGGTGCTGCTCGAGCCGGCGGTCCAGGTCCTTCGCGATGCCGGTGTAGAGCGAGCCGTCGCAGCAGCGGAGGATGTAGACGAAGGGCATTGCCGCTCACCAGGCCAACGGCTTGCCGTCGCGGAAGAAGCCGCCGGTCGGTCCGCCGTCGGGCAGCGTCGCGGCCCAGACGACGCTGGCGGCGCCATCCTCCACAGGCCGGCCGCCGGCCCCTCCCATGTCCGTCGCCACCCAGCCGGGACAGACCGAGTTGACCAGGATGCCCGCGCCCCGCAGCTCGACGGCAAGCATGCGGGTGAGCCCGTTGAGCGCCACCTTCGACACGTTGTACGCCGGCGTGCCGCCGCCCATACTCGCGAGCGAGCCGGCCTCGCTGGAGACGTTGACGATGCGGCCGTGACGGCTGCGCCGCAGCAGCGGGATGAACGCCTGGCACAGCCGCCAGACACCGAAGAGATTCGTCTCCAGGGCTTCATGGACCACGGCGAGGTCCGCGTCTGTGACCCGCTGCCAGGTGTCGTAGAGGATGGCGGCGTTGTTCACCAGCACGTCGAGCCGGCCGAAGTCCGACTCCACGGCCTGCCGCAGCCTCTCCACGCTCTGTGGATCGGTGACGTCGAGCTGCCGGGGGTGGACCTCACCCGTGAGCTCCCGGGCAGCCGTCTCTCCCTTCGCCAAATCGCGGCTCCCCAGCACGACCGTATAACCGCGCTCAGCGAGCTGCCGGCAGACCTCGAGGCCGATTCCCCGGTTGGCGCCGCTGACCAGGGCGACCGGGCTGCCCTCGCGGCTTTTCTCGGTCCGGCTTGCCATGCCGCGATTCTATGCCGCGGTCGTCCTCCCGGCGCTGCCAGAGCTCGCCGCCGAACCGGCTCGCGACGCGCTCATAGTGCCTCGCGAGGCGCTCCCTCAAGGAATCGTTCGGCGGCATCCTCCAGGTGTAGACGGCGTCGATGAGATCGCGGTTCAGCCGCACGCGCAGCACACCGGGAGTCTTGAGGATGCCGGCAAGGTCGGGGAACACCACGGAACGGCGGAAACGGGTCTGGAAGTACGGGAGCTTGGCCTCGTAGTTGTTCCAATCGATCAGGCCTTTGTCGAGCGCCGCGTAGCACATCGCGTGGCTGAGCGGCTCCATCGGCGCGGCGCGCGCGAAGAGGAGCGGCAGGACGCGCGTGTTCGGCTGGACGGCGTCGAGACCGCTCAGGTAAGCCTCCATGTCCTCGCCGCGCAAGCGATATCCATGGATCAGATAGCCGAGGTTCAGCAAGGCTATAGCGGTGAGTACCGCGGCGGCGATCCTTCTCGGCGTCCGCGCCAGCTCCAGCGAGAACCACGGGATCAGAACGAGGTAAGGATAGAGGCTGAGCCGCTGCTGAAGGAGCCCGCCGCCCGCCAGTCCGCCGGGGCTCAAGAAGTAGACCAACAGGCAGAGAAGGGCGACGAGCAGGAAGGCGTCCGTTTCCTCGAAGAACGGCCGGCGGAGGGCTTTCCGCCGCAGCGTATAGAGGAGCAGCAGCAGGAACAGCACCGCCAAGGCGCCCGCGCACCAGCGCTGGACCTCGCCGAAGGTGACCAACGCCTGGAGCTGGGCGAAGTAGCGCACAAGCCGCCGCAACGGCCATCCCGCGCGAAGACCTCCACCGCCCTGCATCAAGTACCAGAGCGGCAGGACGAGCTGCGGCAGCAGGATGGGTATATGCAGTAGATGTCGAGGCCAGGAATCGCGCCGCAGCGTCGCCAGCCACAGAACCGCGATGGCCGCCAGCGCGAGCACGAACGAGAGGATGTGCGAGAAGTAGCACAACCAGAGCAGCAGATTGATCTTCACCGCGAAGGCGATCCCGGCCCGCGCGCGGTGCCGCCACCAGCAGCCGAGGACGAAGAAGAACAGCGCCAGGCTGATCGAGAAGTTGTAGAACCCGTATTGGAAGAGCTGGTGATAGGCGAACGGTAACGCCAGGAACGCGAGCCAGCGCTTCTGCGGCCGCACCGCGCCGGCGAGATACCAGGCGCCGCCGAGGAAGAGCAGCACGTAGGCGCTCACCAGCAGCTTCTCGGCAATGAGAGGCGGCACGACGAACATGAGCAGCGCCATGGTGGCGTGGCTCACCCAGTTCGGATAAGGCCGCCAGTTGATCTCGTAGTACTGCTGGAAGAGGGGATACGCTTCGGCGTTGCCGTGCTGGCGCAGGATCCAGGCGTTGTAGGCGTGGCAGGGTCCGTCTACGGTGGGCAGGTGATGGACGGTCCAGAAGGGAAGGACGTACAGCAGGGCCAGCGCGAAGAACAGCCGGCGGAGCCAGACGTCCTCGGTAAGCGGGAAACGATTCATGCGTGGGATAAGCCCCTTCAAGAGGCTTTTACGGATCAGCGGGGCAGTATATACAGGCGCCGCGGAGTGAAAGGATTCAAGGGACGACAGGGACAACAAGGACGGCAGGGACAGCAACGTTCGGGGTGAGCCTTCTTGTCCCTGCTGTCCCTGCTGTCCCTGCTGTCCCTGCTGTCCCTGTTGTCTCTGTTGTCCCTTTTAACGCTTATACCTCTCCCCGACCCGCCGATACGCCTCGCGGAAGGTGATCCCCTCCTCCAGCACCAGCCGGTACGCCTCCTCGGTGGCGCGGAGGCCCGGATCGAGCCGGATGCGCTCGGGGTGGAACCGCACCTCGGGCAGCGCGGCGGTCATGATGGCGACCGTCTCGCCCGCGAGATCGATGCCGCGGAAGAGCGGCGCCTTGAGGAGCTGCAGATCGCGGTGATAGCCGGAGGGGAGCTTGGCGGTGACCGCCATGGCTTCGAACAGACAGGCCTGGGCGGTGGCCGTGCGGCCGCGCACGAGCTCGAAGACGTCCGGATTGCGCTTCTGCGGCATGATCGACGAGCCCGTGGTCATCGCCGCCGGCAGGCTCACGAAGCCGAATTCCGCGCTGGCGAAGAGCACGAGATCCGCGGCGAGACGCCCGAGGTCCTGCATCAGCAGGGCGATCTCGAAGAGCACCTGTGCCTCCGCCTTGCCGCGCGAGAGCTGCACCGCCGTCACCGGCTCCTGGACCTCGGCGAAGCCCAGGCTCCGGCGGGTGGACTCGCGGTCGATCGGCAGCAGCGGCACGCCGTAGCCGGCCGCCGAGCCCAGCGGATTTTTCTCGACGCGGCGGGCGCAGGCCTCGAGCCCTTCGGC
Organism: Thermoanaerobaculia bacterium; assembly: GCA_044868005.1. Taxonomy (GTDB): domain Bacteria; phylum Acidobacteriota; class Thermoanaerobaculia; order Multivoradales; family UBA5704; genus DATARR01. The sequence continues at coordinate 15,317 of JBIOVX010000097.1, forward strand.
GTCGTCGCGCAGCTCGGCGGCGAAGCCGTCCGCCCACAGCAGGACGGAGCTGGGCATGGCCTGCTGGTGATGGGTGTAGCCGGGGATGACGATCTCTCCCTGGCGTTCCGCCAGACCGTCGATCGCGGACGCCGCCTCGCGCGCTCCGTCGGCGAGCGCCGCGATCACATCCCGCAGGTAGAGCCGCAGGGCGGCGAGCACCTGATCGTTGCGCGAGCGGCCGAGGTGGAGCCGCGCGCCGGCGTCGCCGATCCGCTCGGTCAGGCGGGATTCGAGCGCGCTGTGGACATCCTCGTTCTCCAGAGCGATCCGCCAGGCGCCCGCCGCGTGTTCCTTCCCCAGCGTTTCCAGACCCTCGCGGATGGCCGCGAGATCCTCCGCGGAGAGCAGGCCGGCTTCCTGGAGCATCGCCGCGTGCGCGATCGAGGCGCGCACGTCGTAGGCCACGAGGCGTTCGTCGAGGCGATGGTCCTCGCCGGCGGTGTAGCGCAGCACGCGCTCGTCGAGCGGCTCGCCCTTGTCCCACAGGCGGCTCACGCGGCTTCCTCGCGCTCGCGCAGCTCGGCGTAGGCGCGCACGAGGCGGGTGTAGAAGCGGGCCCCTTCCAGGATCTCGCTCTCCAGCACGTACTCGTCCGGCGTGTGCGAGCGTTCGCTGCGTCCCGGCCCGCATTTGACGGCGGGAATCCCTTCCATGAAGACCATGTCCGAGAGCGTCGAGGAGCCGCAGAGCCGCGCTTCCGGCCGCGCCTGCCTTGCGGCTTCGACGAGCGGCGCGCTCTCCGCGGTCTCGCGTGGCACCAGCCGGTCCGAGAGCACGCGCACCTCGCCCACCACCGCCAGCTCGATGCGCTCCACGATCTCGCGGCGCGCGAGGGCGGGCGTGGTGCGCACGTCGAGCACCGCCGCGGCCTCGCCGGGCACCACGTTGCGCGCCGTGCCGGCGCGGAGCTGCGTCGGCTCCACGGTGATCGAGCCCAGCCGCGGATGCGGCGCGCCGAAGTCCACGCGCTCGAGGGCGACGAGATCGTGGGCCAGGCCGCGGGCGGCGTTCTTCGCTCCCAGGGCCGCGGCGTTGGCGGCGTGGCAGGCCTCGCCGCGCGCCACCAGCTCCAGCACCATCAATCCCTTCTGCGCCACCGCGAGATCGAGCCCCGTGGGCTCACCGATGACCGCGGCGGCGGGCGGCGTGCCGCGGCGGGCCAGCACGGCGAGCACCGCCTCGGTGCCGGTGCCGCGCGTCTCCTCGCCTTCGACGAGCGCCAGGGCCAGGGTGAACGGCAGGTCCGCCTCGCGGAAGGCAAGGAAGGCCGCCGTCATCGCCGCGACCGACGCCTTGGCGTCGTTGGCGCCCAGGCCGTAGACCTTGCCGTCGACCGACTGCACGTCCCACGGCTCGCGCGTCCAGCCGGCGGCCGGCGGCACGGTGTCGAGATGCGTGTCGAAGAGCAGCAGCGGCCCATGGCCCAGGACGGCGAGCAGGCTGTTGCCGACGCGCTCGACCGCGACGCCGTTGCGCCGCAGCAGATCGCCCAGGAAATCCGCGAGCTCGGCCTCCTCGCCCGAGACCGAGCGGATGGCGGTGATCGCGCGGTGCAGCGACAGGATCTCGCGCTGAGGCAGCATCTCAGGAAGCTCCCATCGCGGCCGTCGGCGCCGGCGGATGGCCCGCCGCCGCCTCGGCCGGCGTCAGCGCTTTGACGTCTTCAACCACCAAGGTTCCCACGCCTTCATTGGTGAACACCTCGGTGAGCAGGCCGTCCGGCAGGTCGTGCGACAGGATGTGCACCCGCCCCACGCCGCCGCGGATCGCCGACTCGATGGCCGAGGTCTTGGGCAGCATGCCGTCCACGACGCCGCCTTCCTCGCGCAACCGGCGCAGCCCGGCGAGATCGGTGTAGGAGACGAGCGAGCCGGGATCGTTCGCCCGTTCGAGGATGCCCGCGGCGCCGGTGAGGAAGATGAGCTTCTCGGCGCCGAGCGCCACGGCGAGGGCCGAGGCGACGGTGTCGGCGTTGATGTTGAGCACCGTGCCGTCCGCGGCGGCGGAGAGCGGGCTCACCACCGGCACGTAGCCGTCGTCCATCAGGCGCACGAGCACGCGCGGATCGACGGCGAGCACGTCCCCCACGAGTCCGAAGTCCACCATCTCGTCGCCCACCCGCACCGGCGGCCGCTTGCGCGCCTGCACGAGCCCGGCGTCGACTCCGGAGAGCCCCACTGCCGGTAGTCCCAGCCGCCGGCAGACGGCGAGGATCTTCGTGTTCACCGCGCCGTTCAACACCATGGCCGCCACGTCGAGAGCCTTCTCGTCCGTCACCCGCCGGCCCTGGACGAAGCGCGCTTCGGCGCCGAGGGCGCGCGACAGCTCGCTCGACTGCGCGCCGCCGCCGTGGACGAGCACGGCGCGAATGCCCACCTGATGGAACACCTCGATCTGCTCGATGAGCGCACGCAGCGTCGCCTCACGGTCGAGGGCGCCGCCGCCCGCCTTGATGACGAAGGTCTTGCCCTTGAAGATCCGGATGTAGGGCACCGCGTGTTTCAGGGCCGCCGCCTCGGCGGTCCGCTGGCCGACGTCTTTCATAGCTCTTCTCCTTCTACCCCCGCAGCAACCGATACAGCACCGCCATCTGCGCCCACATGCGGTTATGGGCCTCGTGAATCACCACGCTGCGCGGTCCGTCCAGCACCTCGTCCTTCACCACCACGTTGCGCCGCACCGGCAGGCAGTGCATGAAGCGGCAATCCGGCGCCGCGGTGTCGAACCAATCCTCGCCCACGCACCAGTCGCGCAGGCCGGCGCGGAAGTCCGCCTCGGCCGCGGCATCGCCGTAGTAGAGAGGCGCGGTCCACGACTTGGCGTAGATCACGTGCGCGCCTTCGAGCGCCTCGCTCCGATCCGCCGTCTCGCGCACCGATCCGCCGGAGACCGCCGCCGCCAGCCGCGCCTTTTCCAGGATCGGCTCCGGCAGGCCGAAGCCCTCGGGCCGCAGCACCGTCACGTCCATGCCGCGCAGGGCCGCCATGTGCACGGCGGCGGCCGGTACGGCGAGCGGCAGCGGCTTCGGGTGCCAGGCCCACGAAAGGACGAACTTGCCGCCGCGCGCCGGGATGCCGAGATCGTCCATCGTCTTCCAGTCGCCGAGCGCCTGGCAGGGATGGTTGACCGCGGATTCCATGTTGATCAGCGGCACGGGGCAGCTCCCGGCCATGGCGAGGAACGTCGAGTCCGCGAGATCCGCCGCGAGGTCCGCGCCGCCGGCGAAGGAACGGATGCCGAGCGCGTCCGCGTAGCCGGCGAGCACCGGGATCGCCTCGCGCACGTGCTCGGCGGCGGCGCCGTCCATCACCACGCCGTCGCGGGTCTCGAGAATCCACGTCCCCTGCCCCGGCGAGATGACGAACGAGCTGCCGCCCAGCCGCGCCATGCCCGCCTGGAACGAGGCGAGCGTGCGCAGCGACGGATTGAAGAAGAGCAGCGCCAACACCTTGCCCTTCAACGCCTCCGGCTCCGGCCGTTTCTCCAGCCTGGAGGCGAGAGCGAGGAGCTCCGCGACCGCGCCGGGATCGAGATCCGCCAGATCCACGAACTCCCTCAAGGCCGCAGCTCCGCCAGCGCCCGGGCCAGCGCCGCGACGTGCGCTTCCTCCAGGATGAGAGGAGGCAACAGACGGACGACGTTCGGATCGCCGGCCGTGCCGGTGAGGATCCCTTTCTCCAGCAGCTCGTTGACGACCTCGCGCGCGGGCCGTGAGGTGCGCAGGCCGAGCAGGAAGCCGTCGCCCTGGACGCCGGTCACCGGCCCGATCTGGCAGGTCTCGCGAATGAGCTTCGACAGCTTGCGCACGCGCGGCAACAGCCCGTCGCTCTCGATGACGTCGATGACCGTCTCGATGAGCGCACAGGCGATGGGCCCGCCGCCGAAGGTGGCTCCGAGGTCGCCGTGCTGGAGCCCCGCCGCGGCCGCCTCGCTCACCAGCACAGCGCCGGCGGGGAAGCCGCCGGCGAGGCCCTTGGCCACCGTCAACAGGTCCGGCGTGACGCCATAGGCCTGCGCCGCGAACGGATGGCCCGTGCGCCCCATGCCGCACTGCACCTCGTCGAAGATCAGCAGGGCGCCCGCCTCGCGCGTAAGCTCGCGCGCCGCCGCGAGGTACTCCGCGCCGAGGTCCACCGCGCCCGCCTGGCCCTGGATGGGCTCGACCATGAACGCCGCCACGTCCGGCCCGAGCGCCGCGCGCAAGGCGTCCACGTCCTTACGCGGCACGACGGTGATGTCGAACGGCGGCCGCGGAAAGCCGTACCAGCGCTCGTTTTTCCAGGTGAGCGCTCCCGCCGCCGCGGTACGCCCATGGAAGGCGCCTTCGAGGGCGACGACACGGCTCCGCCTGGTGTGGCGGAAGGCGAGGCGCAGCGCGTTCTCATTGGCCTCGGCGCCGCTGTTGACGAAGAAGGCGCGGGTGAGCCCCTCGGGTCCGAAGCGCACCAGCCGCTCGGCCGCCCGGGCGCGCACGGTGAGCGGCACGGAGTTGCTCTGGAAGAACAGCTCCTCCGCCTGCCGCGCCAGCGCCGCCAGCACCCGCGGATGCCGGTAGCCGAGGATGGCCACCGCATGGCCGCCGTAGAAGTCGATCAGCTCGCGCCCGTCGCGCGTCGTCACCATCACCCCGTCGCCGCGCACGGGCTCGACAGGCGTGTGGGCATAGACGGGCAGCAGCCAGCGGGATTCGTCCAGCTCGGCCTGGAGGACCTCGTTGATCATCGTTTCCGTCACGTCGTCTCCCTCCTGTCTTGGGTCCTGGAACAAGGGACATCAAGGACACCAAGGACTCCCAAGGACATCAGGACCAAGACGTTTTCACAGCCAACCCACCCCAGGCACCCTCAAGCCCGCCGTCTCGGGAAACCCGAGCAGCCGGTTCATCCACTGGATCGCACCGCCCGCCGCGCCCTTGACCAGGTTGTCGATCGCCGAGAAGACCACCAGGTGATCGCCGTCGGCGGCTGCGGAGAGGCGGGCGCGGTTGGTGCCGGCCACGTCCTGCAGGCGCGGCGGCTCGGCGAGGATATCCACGAAGGGCGCGCCGGCGTAGAAGCCGGCGAGCGCTGTGCGGACCTCGTCGGACGTCATCGGCTGCCGCAACCGTGCCTGAAGCGTAGCGTAGATGCCGCGCGCGAACGGTCCGGATTGCGGCACGAAATGGATCTCGGCCTCGACGCCGGACGCCGCGGCGGCTAGCGCCCGCATCTCCGGCTCGTGCCGGTGCTTCAGCGGGTTGTAGGCGAAGACGTTGCTCCGCCGCGCCGGATGGTGCGTCGTGGCCGTGGGAGTCCGCCCCGCGCCCGTGCTGCCGGTGATGGCGACGACGGAGAGGCGCGGCTCCACGAGATCCAGCTTGAGCAGCGGCACGGCGGCGAGGAGCGTCGCGGTGACGAAGCAGCCGGGATGGCCCACGTGCCCTTCCGGCGTCTCGGCCAGGTGCTCGGGCAGAGCGCAACGGAAATCCCCGAGCCGCTGCGGCGCGCCGTGAGCGTGGCCGTAGACCTTCTCGTACGAGGCCGCGTCCGCGAAGCGAAAATCGGCCGAGATGTCCACCGCCTTTACTGGCGTGCCCGCCCGCTCGGCCTCCGTCAATACCGCGTCGAGCAACGGCGCGGCGGCGCCGTGCGGCGCGGCGCAGAGCACGGCGAGCGATTCATGGCCGTCGATCAGCCGCGGCAGGTCTTCGCGGCCGGAGAAGGCGAGCCCCGGCAGGCACCCTGCGAGATGCGGAAACGCCGCGTCCACCGCACCGCCCGCCTGGCTCTCCGAGATCACCGCGAACGGCGAGAGGTGCGGATGATTGGCGAGCAGCCGCAGCATCTCTCCGGCGACATAGCCCGAGCCGCCGAGGACGAGGGTGGGGACGGTCGAAGGCTCACGGGACGGTTTGCCCTCCGAAGCCTCACCCCCTGTCCCCCTCTCCCTGACGGGCGAGGGGGGACGCCTGCGAACGGGATTTGCCGAAAAAGGCGGCCTCCTATCGGCAAGACCGGCTGTGAATCGTCCCCCCTCGCCCGTCAGGGAGAGGGGGACAGGGGGTGAGGCTTCGAAGGGCAAACCGCTCCCCTTACCCACGTCCCTATGAAGAGAGGAATCCAGAGGGAGACCGCTCATAGCACGGCCTCCGCCTCTCGTACCCACAGCCCCAGCGCCTCCTGCACCCGCGCCGCCAGCCGCTCGCCGTCCGTGCGCGCGTTGAGGGCGGGCACGCCGAGCGCTTCCTCGATGATCCGCGTGCCGGCGAGGTTGTCCGTCGCCGGGCCGGTCACCGCCGCCGGCTCGATATTGAAGCGCTCGCGCAGCATGCGCACTCCGCCCCAGGCGGCCACCGGATCGTTGGCGGCGAGCACCACGGCGGTGAAGGCGGCGCGGATCTCCGCGTCGTCGAGGATGGCCGCCACGCCGTAGGCGCCGAGCAGGCCGTCTCCCAGCTCGGCCACGATGGCGTCCGGCCGCGCGGCGGCGAGCCGGGAGACCAGCGTGCGGGTGACGGCGGGCGCGTTGGCCGGCGTGGTGGAGACGACGCCGAGGTCGGTGAAGAGGGCCGTGGCGCGCGCGCCGGCGTCCTCCATGGCGAGCACGTCGCGCCGTAGCGAGACGCCCGTGGCCTTGAGGCCGTCCACCGTCCAGCCCGCATGGCTCAGATGGCGCACCAGCGTGCAGGCCGCGGCCGTCTTGCCGCAGTTCATGCACGTACCCACGAGCGCCACCACCGGCACCCCCGCGGTCAGGATGGGAGCCTGGGGATCGAGCGGCGAGCCGCCGACGCGGGCCGCGACGCCGATGCGCTCGCCGAGATACGGAAAGTGGAGCACCGCGCCCAGCACCTCGCATTCGAACGGCGGCCCGAGGTCGGGATTCACCGAGTCGCAGATGCCCAGCACGCCGCCCATGTTGAGGAGATTGACGCGGTCGCCCGGTGCCAGCCGCTCCGGCAGAAATCCCGAGTAGCCGAAGAGCGCGTGCCGGTGGCCGAGCGCGCCGGCGATCACGTCCCCCTTCTTCACCTGCGCCATGCGCCCGCTCGGCAGCTCGAGCTGGCTGTAGGTGGTCTTGTCGTTGAGCACGCGCACGGCCACCACCACGCCTTCCTCGCAGGGAATCTCGGCGCTCACCCGCACCTCGCGCTTCAACTGGCAGGCGCGGGTGACGGAGGCGATCTTGTCGAGCAGGACGGTTTTCACGCGGCGTCTCCCGCTTGGCCCATGCGCGCGTACAGCTCCCCGGGCAGCGCGGCGATGCGCGAGAAGCCGCGGGCGTCGGCGGCCGTCCATTCGCCGGCCGCTTCGCCATAGACGCCGCGCGTGGCGTCGCGCAGCGAGAAAGGCGAGGAGACGCCCTCGACGAACACCTGGCCGGGGCGGAAGAGGAGGTAGACCTCGCCGCTGACCCGCCGCTGCGACGAGATCATCAGGGCTTCGACGTCGCGGCATACCGGATCGAGGTGCTGCCCCTCGTGCACCAGGTCGCCGTAGACGGCCGAGACGCTCTCCTTCATCTTCTGCTGCCGGCCGGTGAGGACGAGCTTCTCCAGCTCCCGGTGGGCGGTGATCAGGACTTCGGCCGCCGGCGCCTCGAAGGCCACGCGTCCCTTGATGCCGAGGATCGTCTCGCCGAGATGGATGCCGCGGCCGATGCCGTAGACCCGCGCCGCCTCTTCCACCCGCTCGATCAGCGCGACGGGATCCAGCTCCTCGCCGTCCCACGCCGAGGGGACGCCGGCTTCGAAGGTCACCGTGTGGCGCGACGGCGGCTGCGGCTCGTCGAACGCTCCCTGGGTCAGCACCCAGGCGGACTCCGGGATCGAGGCCACCGTGTCCAGCGTCTCCTTGCCGCCGATCGTCACGCCCCAGAGGCCGCGGTTGATCGAGTACGCGGCGCCATGGGAGGGCACGGGCAGGCCGCGCTCTTCGAGATAAGCCACCTGCGCGGCGCGCGGCCGCGGCTCGTCGCGCACGGGCGCCAGGATCTCGAGGCGAGGATCGAGCGTGCGCAACGCCACCTCGAAGCGCACCTGGTCGTTGCCGGCGGCGGTGCAGCCGTGGGCCACCGTACGGCTGCCGAGGCGCGCCGCCGCCTTCGCCACCTCCTGCGCCTGCACTACGCGCTCGGCGCCCACGCAGAGCGGGTAGACCTGGCCGCGCCGCACGTTACCCTGGATGAGGAAGCGCAGCACGCGATCGAAAAAATCCGCTTTGGCATCAACCAGGATGTGGCTCTCCGCGCCGAGGGCGCGCGAGCGCGCGGCGAGGGACTCCACTCCCGCGGCGTCGAGGCCGCCCGTGTCGACCGTTACCGTCACCACCGGACGGCCGTGCTTCTCAGCCAGCCACGGGATGCAAAAGGAGGTGTCCAGCCCGCCGGAGAAGGCGAGCACGATCGGCTCGGCCATGATCTACCTCTCCTTGAGGTAAGCGTCCAGCCTGCGGAGGAGGCGCTTCTGGTCGCGCGCGGTGGCGGTGGCCGCGAACACCGTGTCGTCGCCGGAGATCGTCCCCACCAGCTCAGGCCAGCCGGCGTCGTCCACGGCGAGGCCCACGGCCTGCGCGGTGCCGGCGAGCGTGAAGATCACCGTCAGGTTGGGACCCGCCGGCCGCACGCCGCGCAGGAACGGCGCGATCTCGGCCACCTTGGGGTCGCGCACGTCATGCTCGGCGGGCAGCGCATAGCGGCCGCCGATCCATCCCACGCCGAGGTCCCGCAGATCGCGGCTGACGCTCGACTGCGTCGCCGCGATCCCCCGCTCCCTCAGCAGGTCCACGATCTCGACCTGGCTCTGCACCTTGTGGTCCTGGAGCAGAGAGAGGATCACCTCCTGGCGGACTTCGCGGCTCTCGGTTTCGGGCGGCATAGTGGTTTCGGGTTCCTCGGCAATTCGATGTGCATAGAGTCGCATGATCTGCATGGATTGTCAAGAGGAGCGCCTACGCACTCGGGTGCGCGAATACCGGCGTGGCGACGTGATCGCCCCGGAGGCTTCCCCGACGAGCGGTTTACCGTGGACGAAATCCTCGGCTGAACGACAGGCAGAAACGCTGCCTGATGAGGGCCTCCGCGCCGTGAGTCAGCAGTCACCTGAGATGATCCGGCTCCTTCATTGGGAATACCAACAAATAAACTGGAAATAGCATCAGCAGGCTGGCGGCGCCGTTCATTCGCTCCCCCGACCTGACCAGCCGCCGGTTTTGATGCCCCAATTTCTTGGCCACTCCGCGCTTATCGTTGGGAAATAGAGGGAGAAGGTTGTATATCTCCCGCCTTGGGCGTGCCGTTAGGCTATTCTGGCTCACCGAGAAGTGATTTTGCCAACGTACGCACAGGGTCACCCAACCTGCTGCCCGGGTCACGTTAGATATTGCTAGGAGCACGAGAAAATGAGACACTATCTTCCAACGTCTTAGTTGAGATAGCCAGCGTTGGGGGTAGAGTTTCCAGCCTCACAGTCGGGGTGGGAAACGGTGAGGCAAGAGCCGCTGCCGGCATGACGAGGTCGCACGGCGGAAGCAGGAGAGCGCCATGGCATCCCAGACGTCCCTCGAAAGCGTCATGTCGCGGCTGGAGGCGCAGATCGCCTTCGACAAGGAGCGCGAGGCGTTTCATGCCGAGCAGGAGGTGTCCCATCGCGAGAAGCGGGCCGCCTTCGCGGCGGAGATCGAGAAGCTGACCGGCGTCCTGGAGGCCTTCAAGACCGCCGCCGCTACGGCGGCCGAGCTCGAGACCCGCGCCGTGGCCGTCACGCCTCCGAAGCCGAGCCTCGACATCGGCCGCAAGGCCTCGCTGACCGCCATGATCCGGCGCGTCCTCGAGATCCGCCCAGCCGGCGACGTCTTCGGCACCAACATCATCACCGCCGAGATCAACCGCCATTTCCGCGAGAGGCTACGCCGGCCGGTCAAGGAGAAGCTCGTCTCCATCACCCTGAAGAGGTTGTCTCGCCAGGGCGAGCTCCGCCAGGTACGAGCTGGACGGCCGCATCACGAGGCGCTCTACGCAAGGGTGGAGGGGTGAGCGCGTCGGAGTGACCGTCTCACTTGTCGGGTAGTTCCATCTGCCAAACCTTCTCCCGGGCTCCTACGCGATCCGTGCGCAAGAGATGCGCAAGCTGGCCCTCGCTGATCTCCCCACGACGCCAGGCCTCGATAGCCAGTGCCTCACGGCGAGCGGAAAAAGGCTCGTCATAGAGAGCACTCCGCTGCACAAGCTCCGAAACGCCTCGCCCTAAGGCGGAAGCGAGCTCGATGAGCTCCTCCGGCCTGAAGTCGTGCTCCCCTTGTTCGATGGCCACAATTGTGGTCCGCTGCACTCCTGAGCGGTCCGCCAACTGCTGCTGCGTCCAACCACAGGTCTCACGCGCCTCACGGAGACGGGTTGCTAGAACTCGCAGCATCTCAGCGCCGAGCAGGTTCTCACTCATCGGCGGCTCCTGCTTACGATGGGAATCATCAGGTCACCCCAGGAATTTCGCCTGCCTTCCGGGATCCACGACCCGAAGGAGAGGCTGCGGCGCCGCTTCCCTTGAAGAGGAGTGTGCGGCAGGAGGGCGACAAGGTCAACCTAGCTCGCGTGGTTCATCTGACGCCCTGTATCGGCCTGATGTCGGGCGCTGAGATCAAGGCAGTCCAAGAACCGCGTGGTACAATTTGTTGATGCGGTTCGAGTGGGACGAGGATAAAGCCGCCGCCAATCTCTCTAAGCACGGGGTCTCTTTCAACGAGGGGGCGACAGTCCTAGGAGATCCGCTCGGCTGGACCTACCCCGATCTGGAGCATTCGACGTCAGAGAAGCGTTGGATCACGGTTGGCATGTCGGAAAGGCAACGGATCCTCGTTGTAGCCCACACGGAAGAGGCTGAAATGATGCGGATAATCAGCGCGCGGCAGGCCACTCGGAAGGAGCGGAAGTTCTATGAAGAAAAGTAAAGAGACTGACGAGCTACGAGCAGAGTACGACTTCTCTCGCATGTCGGGAGGCGTGCGCGGTAAGTACGCAGCAGCCTACCGTCGAGGTACCAACCTTGCCCGGCTCGACCCGGACATCGCCGAGGCATTCACCACAGATAAGTCTGTCAACGAGGCTCTCCGGGCCGTGCTGAGAGCTGCCGCGGAGATCTCGTCTTCAGAGCGGCGACCAGCGGTAATACGGTCTGAGCCCGCTCCTCGCGCCCGCTAGCTGGGATGAGTACTTTGAGGGGCTGAGGTTTCAGGTGGTCAGCTTACAAAACGCTACCGTCACTGACGGTACTCTCACGGTCGAACTAAGTGATGGTCATACCATCTCAGCCCCGTGGGACTGGTATCCACGACTGGTACACGGCACGCCCGAAGAGCGCAGCAACTTGCGATTGATCGGCAACGGAGAAGGGCAGCTCCTGACGTTTTTAGGTTGGCGGAAAAAATTGAGGATATAATTGGCTATTTCTATCTTGAGGCTGACCACTACCTGCGAAGGGCTGGGTATCTCAGGCAGTCTGCGGGTGAATAAAGTAGAGAACACATGACACACTATGCTGCGACTGGGTAGCAGCCAAGATTGCTGCCCGGATCTTTGGCGAACACGCGAGCGAGCTATTGGGCTGCTGATCCAGGAGTTGATGATGACTGACGCTTCGGATTTCGCCGTCCGGCAACACTTCGAAGGCCGCACCCCCGCTGTCCGCGCCATCTACGACCGTATCCTCGCGGCCACGGGGCGCTTCGGCCCGTTCCAGGAGGAGCCGAAGAAGACCTCCATCCACCTCGCGCGGAAGACGGCTTTCGCCGGCGTGGCGACGCGGAAGAACGCGCTCATCCTCACCCTCAAGTCCGCGACGGATCTGAAGAGCCCCAGGGTCAGCAAGCACGAGCGGGCGTCCGCCAACCGGTGGCATCTCGAGGTGCGGCTGGACGATCCGGCGCAGGTGGATGCCGAGATCGAGGGTTGGCTCCGAGCCGCATACGAGCTGGCCGGCTGATCCGCCCTGTCCCTCTTTTCAGCAGAGAACATACCTTTCTTGTAAGGCTTGTTGAGGCTTTGGAGAGGTTCTGTTGGTCTGAGGGGAGGATGCCGTTCATGTTGGCAAAGCGGACAGGGTTCTTTGGGCGTTCTGCGCTGGCGATCGCGTTCCTGGCGCTGGTCGCACATCCGTTGTTGGCGGGCGACCTCGCCGACGTCAAGGCGCGCGGCAAGCTCGTCGTCGTGATCTTCCCGAACCAGGACATTCCTTTCGTCCAGGTCAAAGTGGACGCCCTGCGCGAGCGCAAGGTGAAGCTGACGGAGATGCGCGATCCCGCGGACTTCGAGGGCATCGACATCGTCCTCATGCAGGGCTTCGCGAAGAGCCTGGGCGTCGGGCTTGAGACTCATACGCTCACCTCGGGTTTCGGCGAGCTCGTGCCCTCCCTGCTCCGCCGCGAGGGCGACGTGGTGGCCAATTCGCTGACGATCACGGCGGCGCGCCGGGAAGTGGTGGACTTCACGGATCCCTACTTCGAAGGCGCCGCGGCCATCGTGGTGAAGCCCGGCAGCGCCATCGCTTCCGCCGCGGACCTGGCGGGGAAGAAGTGCGCCGCCGGGCGCGGCACGAGCCAGTACGACGCCCTGACGAAGCTCTCCGGAGTCCAGGTCGCGCAGATGGACTTCCCGTTTGAGGCCTACGTGGACGTCGATGAAGGCGCCGCCGACTGTGCCATCGCGGAGACCGGCATCCCGGTGGGAGGAACCCTGAAGCCTCCCTATCCTCCTCTCAAGGTGGCCTTCGTCCTGAGCCACTACCAGTTTGGGATGGCCGTGCGCAAGGGGAGCGATCTCCTCGGCCCCCTCAACGCCTATCTGGATGGATTGAAGCGCTCCGGCGAGCTACAAAAGATCGCGGAGTCCTTCAAAGTTTCGGACCTGGGCTGGATCCCGGGTCCCGCCGGCCTACCCTGAGGGGTAGGTTCAATCCAACCCTTCCGCGCCCGAGGGCCTACCCGCGCGGAGGTCGGTGAGGTACGCCGGCCGTGATCGAATCCGTGCTGCACTTGCTCCTCATCCACAGGGCGGCTCCCTCTCTCCGGTTGGCCAGGCTGGCGGAGGGGCCGCCCCTCTGGTTTTCGGCGGCCGGTGGTGCGCCGGGCGCCGCCTTTCACCTTCCGGCGGGCTGGACTAGGATATACAGGATTTCGGGCACTTGTCGCGGCGCTGGGATCGCCAGAAAGGAGCCTCTCCATGCGGTTTCTCGAGCGCTTTACGGAGCCGATCTTCGCGTTGTTCCGCATCGTCTTCGGCCTGCTGTTCGCCTCGCACGGCGCCGAGAAGGTCTTCGGCATGTTCGGCGGCCAGAAAGCGGATTCCCTGCCGGTGATCGCCGCGGGCTGGTTCGAGATCATCGCCGGCCTGCTGATCGCCATCGGGCTGTTCACAGGGATCGTGGCGTTCCTCGCCGCCCTCGAGATGGCGGGCGCCGCCATCCTCACGCGAGGCGAGGTCCCGGTGCTGTACTGCTTCGCCTTCCTCTACATGGCGGCGCGCGTGCCCGGCCTGTGGAGCGTCGACCAGATGCGGGGGAAATCCTCGGGCGCCTGAGCTCTCCCGCGAGAAAAACGCGGGACCCTGACGCAGGATCGTGACGCACATCTCTCCTCCGCGCGGCGGAGCTCAGGTATACTCCGTCTGTCTAGCTCCCTTGGAGTGGTATAGATGGCTGACGAGGCTCCTCGTCGGCCGTCGATGGTTTGGTGGGGAAAAGGTGTCGTCATGTCGAGTGTGGTGCCGGTCGAGGAGTTCCTGGCGAGCCTGAGCCCGGAAGCGCGCGCCATGACGCAGCGCCTCCGGCGTCTGATCCGCGAGGTCTCTCCCGCCGTCCGGGAGCGGGCGGAGCGGGAAACGAGATCCCTCCGTTACTTCATCGGCGAACGCCCGGACGGCGACGGCGTTCTCCATCTCGCCCCGGACGGCAAGGACGTCCTTCTGAGCTTCGAACGGTCCCAGGCCCTGCCGGATCCCCGAAGCCTGCTCAGCGGCGACGGCGCGGGCAGGAGTGAGGTCCGCCTCACCGCCAGCGGCGCGTTCGACGAGCCCTACTTCCGGTGTCTGCTGGAAGCGGCCTTCTCTTCCCCCAGGATCTGATTATTTCGGCGACACGAAGACCGTCGCGCCGTAGCCCTGGAGCTTGACGCGGCCGGCCTCGATGGCGGCGATGGTGAAGCCCTGGATGATCTCGCCCGGGGCCATCACCCGGCCGTCGAGCATGGCGACGGGCTGCTGCTGCGAGAAGACGATGCCGTTCAATCTCACCGTTCCGCCGCCCGGGATGGGGACCTCGCCGGCGTAGGTCTGACCGTCCACCAGACCCCCCGCGCCCGCGGCAGGCCGGACCGGCGCCGGGGGAGCCGGCGCGGCGGGGACCGGAGCAGAGGGAGCTGGAGCGGTTTCCCCGGCCGGAGCCGAGACCGGCGGCGCGGGGGCCGGACGAGCCGCGGGAGAGTCGGCCGGAGCGCTGGGTCGCACCTCGACGACCGGCTGCGGCTCGGGTCTCGCGCTCTGGACCGGCTTGGGAGGGGCCTGCTCTTCGATCATGGCCGGCGGCATGGTGGCGGGCTCGCTCGCGGGCTTGACCGGCGCCGGCGGCGCGGCCGGAGCGCTTTCGGCCACCTGCGCGGCGGGCTTGGCGGATCTGGCGAACGGCCCCCAGCCCGCGGACCAGGCGACGGCGAGGATCACCGCGGCGACCAGGCAGCCGGCGCCGACGCCCGCCAGGACCGCGACGAGCCCGGTCCGCCGCTCCGCCGCATTCGCGACTCCGACGGCATAGGGCGACTTCGAACGTTGGGCGTCCTGCCGGGCGGCCTCCTGCCGCGCTTTCTTCAGGGCTTCGCTGATGAGGCTCATGAGAACTTCCCTTCCAGCTCGCGGATCGCCCGCCGTACCTCGCGCCGGCGCAGCAGATCGGTGCCCTCCACATAGCCGGCTAGCAGCGTCTTGTCGCACACGGCGTTGATCAGCCGCGGGATGCCGCCCGAGTAGCGGAAGATCGAGCGCAGGGCCCACGACGTGAAGGCGGGCCGGCCGTTGGCGCCCACCACCTGCAGGCGGTGCTGGATGTAGCGCTCCACCTCCTGGCGCGAGAGGGGGGCGAGATGGTAGCGCACGGTGATGCGTTGGCGGAGCTGCCGCAGGCGCCGTTCGTTGAGCTTGTCCCGCAGCTCCGGCTGGCCGATGAGCACGATCTGCAGCAGCTTGCGCTGGTCCGTCTCCAGGTTCGACAGCAGCCGGATCTGCTCGAGCAGGTCGGATTCCAGGTCCTGCGCCTCGTCGATCAGCAGCACGACGTCGCGGCCCTTGGCGAGCTCGTCGAGCAGGAACTGGTTGAGCTGCTCGAGGCAGGCCACGCGGTCGTTTTTCGGGGCGAGCCCGAATTCGCGCAGGATCGCCCGCAGGAGCTGCGCGCTGGTCAGGCAGGGATTGAGGATGAGCGCCGTGACGTAGTTGGGCCCCAACTGCTCGAGGACGGCCCGGCAGAGCGTCGTCTTGCCGGCGCCCACCTCGCCGGTGAGCTGGATGAAGCCCTTGCGCTCCCGGATGCCGAACAGGACGTGATCGTACGCCTCGCGGTGGCGCTCGCTGAAGAACAGGAAGCGCGGGTCCGGCGTGATGTTGAACGGCGGCTCATGGAAGCCGTAGAACTGGTCGTACATCGCAGGCCATTCTGCCAGAACCGGCGGATCTACGGGAGGAATTCCGGCCTTGGTTGGACTACCAGACGAGCTCGATACCGGCGGTGCGGATATCTCCGTCACGGCTGAGGGGCAGCCCGAGATGAAGGGCGGTAGCCGCGATGATGCGATCCGGCATATCGGGGACCAAATTGCGAGGAACTCTGCTGAGCGCCTCCGCAACTCCTCGATCGAGGGGGACGAGCTCAATCCCTGAATCGGGCTCATCCAGATAGCTGTAAACCCGGTCCAGGGCGGTCGCAGGCAGCTTACCCTTCTCGACCAGGTAAATGATTTCTACCAGGCAAATGGTAGGGACAAAGATCCGGTCGCCTCCTTGAACAGCGGCCTGCATACGCCCACGGGCCGTTTGCGAGAGAAACGGTGATTCCGACAGGAACCAGAGCAGTGAATGTGTATCAGTAACGAGACCGGACACTAGGGGTCTTCCCGAGGAAAGTTACCCCACATCTCACGGCGTGCCTCCGCTATATCCTCTTCGGAGAGATTGATTCCCAGATCCTTCAGCAACCCAGCCGGACTGCGCAGAGGCTTCTTTTTTACGATGCGCTTGCTGAGGGATTCAAGAAAATCAAGCACCTGAAGCTGCTTCTCCGGAGGCAGCTCCTTGGCTTTCTCCGCAATAATCTCCCATGTAGTCACGTACCACCTCCTGCAACCGTTAACCTTGGCTGCGCATCTCCACAATGGTGTTACCAGGATAGCGGGATGCTCCCAAGCTCTCGCGGAAGGACGCCAGGTCTGGAAATGGCTTAGGAGGTGCCTGCAAAGGCGACTCGTCCACGACGATGACTACACGATGCTCCCCTCGGGAAAGATACCCGGGGGCTTTCGCCGTGATCGTCCCCTCCTCCGTAACGGTCGCAACGGTCTCGATCGTCATCATGGAACACCTCCTCCAATCCGCATTCTAGCAGCCGACGTTACGGCGCCTTCGTCTCCTTCCCCTTCTCCCCCTTCAGATACTTGTCGTACCAGGCAACATACCGCTCCAGTCGATCTTTCTGATAGGTCGGCTTGACGATGCCGTGGTTCTGGTCGGGGTAGATGATGAGCTCCGTCTCGCGGCCGAGCCGGCGCAGCGCCTGGTAGAGCTGCTCGGAGTTGAGCAGCGGCACGTTGACGTCGTTGGCGCCGCAGAGGACGAGGGTCGGCGTGGTGATCTTCTCCACCCGGAAGAAGGGAGAGATCCGCATCCAGCCTTCGGTGTTCTTCCACGGCAACCCGAGCTCCCATTCCCACTCCTTCTGGTAATGGTCGGTGCCGTAGTTGGCGAGGTAATTGACCTCGCTGGCGCCCGAGGTCGCGGCCTTGAAGCGGTTGGTCTTGACCAGCACGTGGTCGGTCAGGATGCCGCCGTAGCTCCAGCCGCCCACGCCCAGGCGGTCGGGATCGGCGATGCCCATGGCGATCGCCTCGTCGACGGCGGCCATGACGTCGTCGTAGTCCTTGTTCCCCCAGTCGGCCCAGATGGCGCGGCAGAACGCCTGGCCGTAGCCGGTCGAGCCGCGGGGGTTGGCGCCGACGACGGCGTAGCCGTGAGCGGCGAGCATCTGCCACTCGGTGCTGAACGAAGTGTCGTACTGCGCCGTCGGTCCGCCGTGGATGCGCAGGATGGTGGGCAGCCGCTTGCCGGCAGGGGCGCCCGGCGGCAGGGTCAGGAAGGCGTCGATTTTGGTGCCGTCGGCGCTGGTGGCCTTGAAGCGCCGCACCTCGCCGAGGCGGATACTCTTCAGGAACTCGTCGTTGACGGTGGTCACGCGCCGCAGCGATCCGCCGTCCACCGCCGAGACCTCGTACGGCCGTTGCGGCGTGCTCTCCAGCACCGCGATCTGGCCCGCGGGGGAGAGATCGTAGGCCTGGACGGCGCGCTCGCCGTCGACCACCCGCTCGACCGTGCCGCCGGCGGCCGGAACGCGCGCGAGATGCTGATTGCCGCCGTCCTCCAGCAGGAAGTAGACGAGCCTGCCGTCGGCCGAGAAGCGCGGGCTGTCGACGTTGCGGTCGAGCGCCGCGGTGAGAGGACGCGGCGTGCCGCCCGCGGCGGGAACCAGCGAGACGTGATTGCTGGCGTACCAGAAGTCCTTGGGATCGCCGCCTTCGAGATAGGCGATCGACTTGCCGTCGGGGCTCCAGGCGGGCTCGCGGTCCGTCGTCGGCGCGGTGGTGACGGCGCGCGGCTTCTGGCCCGCCTTGGCCTCGATGACGAAGATGTCGCTGTTGTCGTTGGCGTCCGGCTCGGGCGTGCGGTTGCTGGTGAAGGCGATGAAGCGGCCGTCCGGCGACCAGACGGGCTCGGTGTCGTCGTAGGGGCCGGAGGTGATCTGCACGCCGCTTTTCGCCGCCACGTCGAAGACGTAGAGGTGCTGATGGAGGTCGCGCAGGAAGCCTTCGCCGTCGCGCAGGAACTGCAGGCGTTTGATGACGATCGGTTTCGGGGTCTTGGCGGCGCCGGGCTTCTCGTCCGCGGCCTTCTCCGCGTCCGGCTCGTCGGGATCCACGTCGCCGACGATGAGCGCCAGGTGCTTGCCGTCCGGCGACCAGGCGAGCTCGGAGACGTCCGCCTTGTAGTCGGTCAGCTTGACGGCCTCGCCGCCGCGGCGGTCGAGGAGCCAGACCTGGGTCTTCTTGCCGTCGCGGCCGGAGAGGAAGGCGAGATAGCGGCCGTCCGGGCTGAAGCGCGGCTGGGTCTCCGGCTTGGGGCTGGCGGTGAGCTGCACGGCCTGGCCGCCGGCGAAGGGCGCCATGTAGATGTCGGTGTTGGCCGCGTCCTCCTTGGGATCCAGCATGCGGACGGTGTAGGCCACCCACTGCCCGTCCGGGCTCACGCGGGGATCGCCGACCGTCTTCAGCGAGAAGATGTCGTCCACCTTGAGCGGCCGGGGCTCCGCGGCGGCGAGGGGTGTTGCCAGCGCGAAGAGGACCAGCCACAGTCCGGTCCGGAGAATCTGTGAATTTCTCGGCGATCTGCCCTCTTGGCGTCGATCCATATCTCGTCCTTATACGATGGGTGAATCCTAATCGGTTAGACTCCCGCGGTCATCCGCAACCGTATCGGACGGGAGAAGATTTCATGGCGCGCAAGCTCATCCTCCTCCTGGCGCTCGCCTTCACCCTCTCCGCCGGGCCCGGCCGCGCCGAGGAACCGGTGGACCTCGCAATGATGACGCGCATCCGCGACGAAGGCCTCCACCATTCCCAGGTCATGGAGACGCTGTTCCACCTGACGGACGTCATCGGCCCGCGGCTCACCGGCTCGCCGCAACTCAAGCAGGCCAACGACTGGACGCGCCAGCGGTTCGAAGGGTGGGGGCTCGCCAACGCTCACCTCGAGGGCTACCGCTTCGGCCGCGGCTGGACGCTCGCCGCCTGCGAGGCGCGCATGACGGCGCCGCGGGTGGCGCCTCTCCTCGCGCTGCCCAAAGCGTGGTCGCCGGGGACGGGCGGCCCCGTGCGCGGCGAGGCCATGCGGGTCACTCTCGAAGGGGAGCAGGACTTCGAGCAGTACAAGGGCCAGCTCGCCGGCAAGGTCCTGCTGCTCGACGCGGCCCAGAGCTTCGACGAGCCGGAGGACCCGCCGTTCTCGCGCTTTTCCAACGAGGGGCTGGGAGAGGTGGGAGAGTTCGAGATCCCTAAGGAGCCCGCCGACTGGCGGCAGCGCGGCGTCGAGCGCTGGCGGCGCCGGCGCGCTCTCAACGAGTTCCTGGAGAAGGAGAAGGCGCTGGCCACCGTGGAGGCAAGCTCGCGGCGCAACGGCATCCTGCGCGTGACGGGCGGCGGCTCGTGGGAGCCCGGCGAGAGCGTTGGCGTGCCCGCGCTGGTGATGGCCGCCGAGCACTACAACCAGCTCCTGCGCCTGCTCGACCATGGCCTTCCCGTGGAGATCGAGATCGACGTCGCGGCCGAATACACCGACGGCGACGACCTCCAGGCCTACAACACGGTGGCCGAGATCCCCGGCGCGGACAAGAAGGACGAGATCGTGATGGCGGGAGCCCACCTCGACTCCTGGCACGCGGGCACCGGCGCCACGGACAACGCCGCCGGCAGCGCCGTGGTGATGGAAGCCGCGCGCATCCTGAAGACGCTGGGGGTCAAGCCCCGGCGCACCCTGCGCTTCGCGCTGTGGACCGGCGAAGAGCAGGGCTACTTCGGCTCCCTCGCCTACGTGAAGCAGCACTTCGCCACCCGTCCGGAGAACCGCGATCCGCAGCAGCAGGAGCTGCCGGAGAGGCTGCGGACGGAGACCTGGCCGCTCCAGCTCAAGCCCGAGCACGCGCGCCTCGCCGCCTACTTCAACCTCGACAACGGCAGCGGCCGCATCCGCGGAATCTACGCCGAGGAGAACGCCGCCGTGAGGCCCATCTTCGCGGCCTGGCTGGCGCCCTTCGCCGACCTCGGCGCCGGCACCGTCACGCTGCGTCCCACCGACGCCACGGATCACGTGCCCTTCGACCACGTGGGCCTGCCCGCCTTCCAGTTCATCCAGGACGAGCTGGACTACCGGCCGCGCACCCACCACACCAACCTCGACACCTACGATCACCTGAAGCGCGAGGATCTGATGCAGGCCTCGGTGATCATGGCGGCCTTCCTCTACGACGCCGCCATGCGGCCGGAGCCGCTGCCGCGCAAGCCGCTGCCGGTGGAGAGGAAGGAGGAGAAGGACAAGAAGGACCAGAACGGGGAAAAGGTCGAGAAGGCACCCTAGGTTTTTTCTTCGTCGCCCGCCGGCTCCACCCAGACGCGGCCGTCGCGGGCGACGAGGAAGTGGGCCGCCTCCGGCCCCCAGGTGCCCGCGGGATAGATGGGCAGGTCGGACGATCCCTGATCCTGCCAATAATCCAGGATCGGCGAGACCACCTCCCACGCCTCTTCCACCTGATCGCGGCGCATGAACTGCGAGGCGTCGCCCTCGATGACGTCGAGCAGCAGGGTCTCGTACGCCTCGGGCTCCGGCGCGCCGTCGAAGGCCTCGCTGTAGCTGAAGCGGGTCTCCACGCGGGCGAGGCGCATGTCCGAGCCGGGACGCTTGGCCTGGAAGCGCAGCACGATCCGCTGGCAGGGCTGGATGCACAGCAGCAGGCGGTTGGGCTCCATCTCGCCGAGGGCCGAGGGCGGAAACGCCTGATGGGGCACCGGCCGGAACTGGATGCAGATTTCAGAGGCGCGCACCGGCAGGCGCTTGCCCGTGCGCAGGTAGAAGGGGACGTTCTGCCAGCGCCAGTTGTCCACGAACAGCTTGAGGGCGACGAAGGTCTCGGTCGTCGAGCGGGGATCGACGTCCTTCTCTCCGCGGTAGCCCACCGCCTTCTTGCCGCCGATCAACCCCGGGCCGTACTGGCCGCGCTCGGCGAGCTGGTGGACCTCCTCGGGCTTGAGGCGGCGGAGGGCCCGCAGCACGTCCAGCTTCTTGTTGCGCACCTCGTCGGCCTCGAAGCTCACCGGCGGCTCCATGGCGACGAGGCAGAGCAACTGCAGGAGGTGGTTCTGCACCATGTCGCGCAGGGCTCCCGCGCGGTCGTAGTAGTTGCCGCGCGTGCCGACGCCTTCCTCCTCCGCGACGGTGATCTGCACCGAGTCGATGTAGCGCCGGTTCCACAGCGGCTCGTTGACGGAGTTGGCGAAGCGGAAGGCGAGGATGTTCTGCACCGGCTCCTTGCCGAGGTAATGATCGATGCGGTAGATCTGCGCCTCGTCGAACATGCCGGCGAGGAAAGCGTTGAGCTCGCGCGCGCTCTCGAGATCGTGGCCGAAGGGTTTCTCGAAGACGACGCGCGCCCGCGCGGCGTCGGCGGCGAGGCCGGTCTCGTGGAGCTGCTGCGCGATCGGCTGCATCACCGCGGGTGGGACGGCGAGATAGAAGACGCGGATCGCGGGCTGGCCCCACTCGCGATCGAGGGCGTCCAGCTCCTTCGTCAACCCGGCGAGCGCCTTCGGCTTCGCCAGGTCGGCGTGGTGGTAGACGATGTTGCCCGCGAACCGTGTCCACGACGCCCTTTCCGTCTTGCCCCGGCGGCTGAAGCGGTCCACCCCCTGGCGCAGGTGCTTGACGAGCGCGGCGGTCTCCATCTCCGTGTGGCCGAGCGCGATGACGCGGAAGGGTTCGGGCAGTGCCTTGTCGAGCCACAGGTTGTAGAGGGCCGGGATCAGCTTGCGCCAGGTCAGGTCGCCGCTGCCGCCGAAGACCACGAACACCGTCGGGCTCGCCACCGCGGTCATCGGGACACCCCGGTCTCCTCGACCGCGGCCACCGGCGCCGCCGCCAGCAGGCCGTCGAGGACCTCCGCGGCCGTTTCCAGAGCCACGACGCCGCGCGGCAGATAGGCCACCATCCAGACGCGGCGGGTGCCGTCCGACACCCGGACCCGCTGGCTGTCGGTGATGGGGCTGCTGAAGGCTCCCGCTTCGTCGGCCAGAAGCGGCTTGCCTTCGAGATGGAACGGCCCGCGCAGGGATTCGTAGCTCTCGCCGGGCCTCCCCGCCCGCAGGGTTACCGGCGGACTGAAGCTTCCCTCGGCGGCGACGCAGCAGGGCACGGCGAGCGCCACCGAGAGGCAGTTGTTGAGGTCCACCAGGGGATGGATCGCCGGCAGGTCCTCCCCCTTGAGCACGCGCCGGAGCAGCGCTTCCGAGGACGGCCGGTAGCGCGTTGGATCGCAGCCGGCGGCGCGGAAGAGCTTGCGCATCGCCGCCGCCGCGGGGTGGGACGCCAGGCTCTCCAGCGTCAGGGCCGAGCGGGTGCGCTCGCCCGTCGAGAGCCGCACGGCCGCCAGCTTCTCTTCTTCCCCCGGGATCTCCGCGAGGCGGGCCCAGTAGAGGTCCCAGCCGTCGAGCTCATGGACGACGGAGAACGAGACCGGCTGCATGGGCCGATCTTGACACAGATGGATCAGTGCGCCTTCAAGCGCGCTTCGAAGCGGCGGATGAGCTCCATGGTGGAGGCCGACTCGCTGCCCGGGCGGTGCGGCTGGCGCCAGGGCTGGCGCAACAGGTGCTGGCGGCGGCCGAGCAGCCCGGCGTCCGGCCGCGGGCCGGAGGGCGTCTCCGGGCGGAGGTAGCTCACCATCACGTTGACGTTCTTGCGGCGGACGGAGCCGTAACCGAGAGCGCGGGGCGCCGGGTGCTCGATCGACCGATATGGCATGGCGTCCTCTCTCCTTTCCCCTACTTAGACATAAACGCTCGACACCCGGAAACCGTTACGTCTCCTCGGACGGCAAAGGACGACAAGGACAATAAGGACAGGCACGGACGCTTCCGAGACCTGTCTGTCCTTTCAGTCCTTGGAGTCCCTTGGGTCCCTTCCTCCCAGGCCCCTCCGGTATGTCCTCCCCTCGGGGTATACCGGTTCTACTGGGATACGCGCGTGGAGGCCCCGCGGATGCGAGGCGAGCGGCGGTGCGGCGCGTGCTCTAGCTGGGCCGCCGGCCGGCGACGACGCGCTCACGGCCGGTGGCGAGATCGACGTGGACGAGCCGTGAGATCTCGTCGCGCCAGAACAGGTGCGCGCCGGCGCTCTCCGGCCCGAGCAGAGAGTCCGGCACCGGCACCAGGCCGCCGCCGAGCCGGCGGACGGAGCCGGTGGCGAGGTCCAGGACCAGAGCCTCGCTTTGGCTCCAGGGTGCGCCGGACCGGTGCGGCGACATCGCCACGACGAGACGATCCGGAGCGGGCTGGCCGCCCAACCGCAAGGCGGCGCCGGCGAGGCGGAAGCTCCGCTCGGGGACGAAATCGCGCGCGAAGATCCGCAGCTCTTTGGGGCGGGAGCCGCTCACGAGGACGATGCGGCCGTCGGCCAGGAAGGAGGCTCGGGACCGCTCTCCGGCCGGCGGCAGCTCCGCCAGCAACGCACCGTTCCCGGCATCGAAGACGGCGAAGCGCTGGTCGCTCCGGCAGACGAGGAGGCGCGCGCCGTCGGCGCTGATCGCAGACGGCCTGGAGAACCACAGGTCGCCGGCGCTCCACGGCGCCTGAACGATCTGCTCGATCCGCGCTGTCCGTATGAGCCCGCCCCCGACCGCGAGATCCCGGACTTCGAGAGTGCCGGAAACCGGCTCCGCGTCAGTTTCCGGGACCATCTCGTAGTCGAAGATCCGCACCCGCCTCGGAGCGACGAAGAGCAGCGAGTCCTCCACATGATCGAGCTCCTTCGGCAGCTCCGCGGAGGCGAGTAAGCGTCCGGAAGGAACCTCCTCGATGGTGAGCCGGCGGCCGTTGGCGACGGCGATGTGGCGGCCATCCGGCGACGCGGCGAGGATGGGGGGAAGCTTTCCCGAATAGGTCATCCTGGTGTGTTCGGGCCTGGAGCTGTGGTCGCGAAGGTCCAGCCGCAGCAGCTCGTACACGCCGGCGTAGCGTTGCATGCTCTCCGGCTCCAGCCAGACCGCCCAGCGGCCATCGGCGGTAAACCGGGGAGGCAGGAAGAACCTGACGCGGGCGAACCTCCCCGAGGCGGTATCCAGCAGGAACTCCGGTCGATATTCGGCTCGCTTTCTGGCGGGACCGAAAATCGCGATCCAGGAGCCCTCGGAAGCCATTTCGGACAAGCCGACCTCATCGAGATCCCGCGGCGCCGCCGCGAGCACCCAGGAGGCGTAGCCTTGGGCCGCGAGTCCCGCCGCCAGCAGCGCCGCCCACAAGGTGAGAGAGAGCAGCCGGTGGCCGCGGCGAATGTCCGTTCGGCCCTTGATCACCTGTATGGCGCCGGCGGAGACGAGAGCCGCCAGGGCCAGCGGTGCCAGAGCCATCGCTGCCAGAACCTCCGCTCCAAAGGCTCCCGCGACAGTCAGCCGGCGCATGGCGGCCCAGGCAAGCCACGAGATGACGCCGAGCCCCGCGAGATCGAGGATCAGCCAGGGGGAGCGCGAGCGCAGAGCGATGCCGGTGGCGTGGCCCAAGGAGACCAGGAGCAGGATCGCGGCGATCCAAAGAAGAGCGGACGCCGCGTTGCCGGAGAACGGCATGTTCCACCAGCCGCTGAGCTGGAGCCGCCTCTCCACCAGGGACGACGGAAGCAGGATCAGGAAGCCGACGCCGAGGGCCAGACCAGCGGCGGCGGCGAGCTTGCCGGCCCAGACGGCCCAACTCGGGATCGGCCGCGAGAAGTAGAAGCCCAGTCGGCGCTCTGCGAGATCTCCGACGACGATGGAGGACCCCAGGATCAGGGCCAGACCGAAGCTGAAGCAGAGGGCGAGGAGGAAGGCAGTGGCGCTTCGCAGGTCCGGACCGCCGCGTTGCGCGAGGCCGGGGAACCAGGGCGCCGCGAGAGGTACCAGACCCAGCAGGAGAGCAGCGGCGGCGAGCAGCCGACGCTCGATGATCTCACGCTCGAAGACGGCGAGAAAGCCTCTCATGATTCCTCATCTCCTTCGTCCTCTTTTTCTCCGGTCAATGCGATGAAGATCTCCTCCAGAGTGAGGGCGGAGACCTCGGGGCCTTCCGGTCCTCCCGCGCTGAAACGCTCCTCGTCGTAATTGGCAATGACCGCCTCGACCTGCCAGCCGCGGGCCGCCACGGCCACCGGCGCCAGGGCTTCGAGCCGTGAGGCATCCGCCGCCTGGGAACGCGGAAAGCTGACGCGGCGGAAGCGGCGCTTGAGCGCTTCCATCTCCTCGTCGAGCACCAGCTTGCCCTGCCGCAGCACGGCCACGCGGTCGGCGATCCGCTCGACGCCGGCGAGGTCGTGCGTGGTCATGAACACCGTCGTCCCGCGGTCGGCCAGCTCGCCGATGAGCTCCTCGAAGACGGCCTTGCGCGCCACCGCGTCGAGCCCCAGCGTCGGATCGTCCAGCACCAGCAGGCGCGGGCCGAAGGCGAGCGCCAGGGCGAGCGAGACGTGGCCCTTCTGGCCCTTGGAGAGCCGGCCGAAGGGAGTGTCGGCCGGCACGCCGAAGCGCTTCAGCCGCGCCTCCACGCCGGCGGCGTCCCAGCGCGGATAGAGGCGCGAGCAGAAGCGGGCGATCTGCCGCGGGCTCATCGCCGGCGGCATGTCCGGCTCCTCGGGTACCACGCCGATCTCGGCGAGGATGGACGCCCGCTCTTTCCACACGTCCCGGCCGAGCAGCGAGGCGCCTCCGGCGGACGGCTTCTGCTCGCCCAGCAGGCAGCGGACGAGGGAGGACTTGCCCGCCCCGTTGCGGCCGAGCAGGGCGTACACAGTGCCTTCGGGTACGGTGAGCGAAACGTCGTCGACGGCCGCACGGCTGCCGTAACGCACCGTCAGCCCCTCCAGGACGATGGGATTCATGCCTCTTCTCCTTGCGAGCCGCCGTTCGTCAGGCTGCGCCAGGCGGCCTCGAACGTGGCGAGGGCCTCCTCGCGGTCCGCCCCCAGCGTCGCCGCGAGACTTGCGTAGCGCATCGCCTCCTCTCTCAGGCGGCCGTTGCGGCGGGTATCCGAAGAAGGCGGCGGCGTCTCCGAGACGAACGTCCCTTCCCCTCTACGGACGGTGAGCACTCCGGCGTCCATGAGCCGCTGGTAGGCCTTGGACACCGTGGCCGGATTGACCTGCAGCTCGCGGGCGAGGTCCCGCACCGAAGGCACCAGCGCGCCGGCCGGCAGCGCGCCCCGGGCCACCAGGTGCTGCACGCTCTCCTCGATCTGCCGCCAGATCGGCCGGGCGTCGCGGGGATCGATGCGGAGGGTGGAGGGCATGGGGTTGTGACTCAGTGTATGAGAACAATAATACACCTCGGAGAGGAATGTCAAGAGGGTGGATGCCGATTCAGCTGCCCAAGGACAGATACCGCTCGGGTGAATCTTCTTGTCCTTGCTGTCCTTGGTGTCCCTGCTGTCCTTCTCGTCCGCCCCCTACTCCAACATCTGCTGGAACCGCTCCTCCGGCTCGGGGATCAGCTCGCGGTGGGCCATGAGGATGCGGGCGCAGGTGTTCCAGCGCAGGATGGCGTCGTCGTTGCTGGGCGGGCGGATGGCGGCGGCTTCCTCGTAGTGCTCCATCGCCTCTTTGAACCAGTCGTAGGCGATGTGACCGGAGCGCGAGCCGCCGCGCTTGAGCTGCGTCTTCGCCCGCCGCTCGCAGAGGATGCCGGTGTGGTAGGTGCGGAGGTACTCGTCGCGGATGCCCGCGAGCACCTCCCGCGCCTGTTCGAGGCAGGGGTTCGGGCGCTCCTCGAACTGATCGGTCAGGGCGAGCAGCAGGATCACCATCGCGTCCTGATTGTCGGGATCGACCTCCAGGACGTCGCGGCAGATGCTCTCCGCCTCCATGGGCTCGTTGAGCAGGCGGTAGCGGTGCGCCTTCTCCAGCGCGGCGGGGACGGCTTCTCGGGACAGCGGCTTGAGCTCGAACATCGCCGGCCTCCTTGGCCCTTCTTCGCTCCTCATCCGCGAAAGGCGCGGAAGAGCCTCTTCACCGGATCATAGAACTCATCGACCACCCGCTCCTTCAGCGGAATGATGGCGTTGTCGGTGATGGTGATCGACTCCGGGCAGACCTTGGTGCAGCACTTGGTGATGTTGCAGAGGCCGATGCCCTGGGGCTGGCGCAGCTCGGGGATGCGGTTCTCGACGTCCAGCGGGTGCATCTCCAGGGCGGCGGCATAGACGAGCAGCCGCGGGCCGATGAACTCCTCGTGCAGGTGGTGCTCGCGCAGGACGTGGCAGACGTCCTGGCAGAGGAAGCACTCGATGCACTTGCGGAACTCCTGCACGCGGTCGACGTCCTCCTGGGCGATGCGCCAAGTGCCGTCGGCGGCGTCGGGCGGGCGCGGCTTGAACCTCTTGATCTTGCGCTTGGCCGCGAAGTTCCAGGAGACGTCCGTCACCAGGTCGCGGATCGGCGGGAAGGTCTTCATCGGCTCGATGGTGACCGGCTCGCCGAGCGGCAGGTCGCTCATGCGGGTCATGCACATCAGCCGCGGATTGCCGTTGACTTCGGCCGAGCAGGAGCCGCACTTGCCGGCCTTGCAGTTCCAGCGCACGGCGAGGTCGGGCGCCGACTCGGTCTGGATCTGGTGCACGGCGTCGAGCACCACCATGCCTTCGGAGATCTCGGTGGAATAGTCCTTGAGCTCGCCCTCGCCGCGGTCGCCGCGCCAGATCCTGAACGTCGCTCGGGCCATCACTTCATCTCCTCGATGATCGCCTTGAGATCCGGGCTCAGGGCGGGGAGGGGCTCGCGGGAGATCTGCATTTCTCCGTCCGGACCTCGGCGGATCACGACGGTGGCCTTGCCGAAGGAGTCGTCCTTCTCCGGAAAGTCGTCGCGGAACTGGGCGCCGCGGCTCTCCTTGCGTTCCAGCGCCGCGCGGGTGACGGCCTCGGAGACAGTGAACAGGCTCGGCAGATCGAGCGCCAGGTGCCAGCCGGGGTTGTACTCGCGGTTGCCGGTGACGTGGACCCTGGCCGCGCGCTCGCGGAGGCGGCTGATGCTCTCCAGGGCGCGCTCCATCTCCGCCTCCCGGCGCACGATGCCGACGAGGTCCTGCATCATCGCCTGCAGCTCGTGTTGGAGCGCGTACGGGTTCTCGCCGCCGATGCGGTCGAAGGGGTCGAAGAGGCTCTTCGCCGCCGTCTGCACCGCGGCCTCGTCGATGCCCGCCGCGCCGTGCTCGCGCGCGAAACCGGCGGCGTACTCGCCGGCGCGCTTGCCGAAGACCAGCAGGTCCGAGAGCGAGTTGCCGCCGAGGCGGTTGGCGCCATGCAGGCCGGCGCCGCACTCGCCGGCGGCGAAGAGGCCGGGCACCGAGGACATCTGGCTCTCGGCGTCCACGCGCACGCCGCCCATCATGTAGTGCGTCGTCGGACCCACCTCCATCGGCTCCTGGGTGATGTCGATGTCCGCCAGTTGCTTGAACTGGTGATACATGCTGGGGAGCTTCCTCTTGATGTGCTCCTCGGCGTTCGGCAGCCGCTCGCGGATCCATGAGATGTCGAGGAACACGCCGCCGTGCGGGCTGCCGCGCCCCTCGCGGACCTCGCGCACGATGCAGCGCGCCACGTGGTCGCGGGTGAGCAGCTCCGGCGGCCGGCGTGCCTCCTTGTCGCCCTGGCAGTAACGCCAGCCCTCCTCCTCGTTGTCGGCGGTCTGCGCCTTGTAGAGCGGCGGGATGTCGTCGAACATGAAGCGCCGGCCTTCCTTGTTGCGCAGCACGCCGCCCTCGCCGCGCACGCCCTCGGTCACCAGGATGCCGCGCACGCTCGGCGGCCACACCATGCCGGTGGGGTGGAACTGCACGAACTCCATGTCGATCAGCTCGGCGCCGGCGTCGTAGGCCAGGGCGTGGCCGTCGCCGGTGTACTCCCAACTGTTACTGGTGATCGAGAAGGCGCGGCCGATGCCACCGGTGGCGAGGATGACGGCCTTGGCCTCCCAGACGAGGCAGCGGCCCCGCTCCCGCTCGTAGCCGAAGGCGCCGGCCACGCGATCGCCGTCCTTGAGCAGGTGGGTCACCGTGTGCTCCATGTGGAACTCGATCCCCT
The DNA here is from genome assembly GCA_044868005.1 of Thermoanaerobaculia bacterium. Lineage (GTDB taxonomy): Bacteria > Acidobacteriota > Thermoanaerobaculia > Multivoradales > UBA5704 > DATARR01. The sequence continues at coordinate 44,497 of JBIOVX010000097.1, forward strand.
GGTGGATGCCGTGGTCCTGGAGCGTGCGGATCATCTCGAGGCCGGTGCGGTCGCCGACGTGCGCGAGGCGCGGATAGCGGTGGCCGCCGAAGTTGCGCTGCAGGATGCGCCCGTCTTTCGTGCGGTCGAAGAGCGCTCCCCAGGCCTCCAGCTCGCGCACGCGCTCGGGAGCCTCCTTGGCGTGCAGCTCGGCCATGCGAGGATGCGAGAGATACTGGCCGCCGCGCATGGTGTCCGCGAAGTGGACCTTCCAGTTGTCGCGCTCGTCGACGTTGGAGAGCGCCGCGGCGATGCCGCCTTCTGCCATCACCGTGTGGGCCTTGCCGAGGAGCGACTTCGAGATCACGCCCACCTTGGCGCCGGCGGCCGACGCCTCGATGGCGGCGCGCAAGCCGGCGCCCCCCGCTCCGATCACCAGAACGTCGAACTGGAAGCGCGGAAACTCGGCCACCTAGAGGATTCTCCAGTCGTGCCAGACGCCCATGGCGCAGAGGCGGACGTAGACGTCCGAGAAGGCGACCCAGAACAGGCTCATCCACGCCCACACCATGTGGCGCCGGTTGAGGCAGCCCACGCAGTTATAGGCCTTGAACCGTGCCGGCGAGCGCGAGAGCTGGTCCAGGTAGCCGCCCACGAGATGGCGGAGCGAGTGGCAGCCGAGCGTGTAGCCGCCCAGCAGCACCACGTTCGTCGCCAGCACCAGCGTGCCGACGCCGAGGCCGAAGGAGACCGCGCCCGTCACCGGATCGGTGAACCACAACGCCTGCCAGACGTCATGGGACAAGAACACCAGGAAGATCAAAGCCAGGTAGAGGAAGTAACGATGCACGTTTTGCAGGATCAGCGGGAAGGAGCGCTCGCCGAGGTAGCGCTTGCGAGGCTCGCCCACCGTGCAGGACGGCGGATCGGCCCAGAACGCCTTGTAGTAGGCGCCGCGGTAGTAGTAGCAGGTGAGGCGGAAGCCGCCCGGGGCCCAGAGGATGAAGAAGGCGGCCGACCAGGGGAACCATCCCGGCCACCAGTCCGGCTTGCCGCCGAACCAACTGTGCTCGGCATCGCCGAAGATCTCGGGCGAGTAGAGCGGCGAGAGATAGCCGCCATGCCGGTAGTGCCCGCCCTGGAACGCCGCCCAGGTGGCATAGACGATGAAGGCGGAGAAGGCGAGGAACGTCACCAGCGGCTGCACCCACCAGGCATCCCGCCGCATGGTCTCCCCGAACGACCGCCGCCTGAGAACGTCAGCGTAGCCCATGACCTACAGCCTCCGATCTCCTGAGTCCGGCCGTATTCAAGCGTAGGGCGGGGGTGGGTGTCAAACGGGGGCGCCGCTTCGAGGCAACGTGTCCGTAGAGACGTCCCGGCCCGCTCACGACCCCATTGCAGGCCACGGGGACGGCGGGACGTCTCCGGAGGTTCTGTTATCCTTGAGCCATGATCGATTGGCGTCAATGCCAGGCGGTTGAACGGGATCCGGGCAAGGTCAGCGGTGCTTGGCTCTTCAAGGGAACGCGCGTGCCGGTCAAAGCGCTGTTCGAGAACCTCGAAGGCGGAGCAAGCGTGGGCGATTTTCTGAGGTGGTTCCCCGGAGTGACCCGAGAGCAAGTGGAAACCGTTCTCGCGCACGCCGACCGGGCTGCCCTCCATCGGGCGTTGGCCAAGTCTCAGGAGGATGTCGAGAATGGTCGTCTCATCGATGCCGAGGAGGTGCTGAGGGAACTCTGAGCGTCCGTTCACGACAAGCAGATCTCGGCGGAGCAATGCGTGGCCAATATTCTAAGAGTTCGGGATCCCCTCACTGCAGCCAGCGGGAATTTTTGAATTTGCCTTGGCGGATGTGAGAATCTTACTTCGGTTTCTCGATTCCGAGACTGGAGGTGGCACTGGCAGACCAGCAGAAATGCTTGAGGTCCTCAAGAGGGCCGGCCTCGTGTTAGCAGTGACTGCCTGGGAAACCTTTATAGAAGATACTCTTGAGGAGCAGTTTGAAAAAAGGCTGTCTCTTGCCAAGACCCCAAAGGATATTGAAAGCACCTTCAACTCTGTCGCCGAGGCCTGGCTACAACGCGCCCAGCAACAGCGCGCACCAGTTAAGCCGCCAGATCTTGAAAAGTGGACTTTGGATGGGTGGAAGGGAATTATCCGCGAAAAGTTCGAGAAGGATTTGGCGGAGCTAAACACTCCTAGCAGCAGCAATGTCCGAGAGCTGTTCAAGCGTTATCTCGCTATTAACGATCTCACACAGTCGTGGCGCTGGAGAGGCGTATCTTCAACTAAGGCTTGTAAAAAGCTGGACGATCTGATTCGACTCCGAGGAAGGCTGGTACATCGCGGACGGGCTCTCTTTGCAAGCAAGGCAAGTGTCCGCCGCGGAGAGGTCGTCGACGCGGTAGAGCTTCTTGAGAGGCTGGTCGAAAAAACAGAGGCGAAGCTCGGTGTGTGAAGTCGAGCCTTGGCCTCAGCCAACGAGACATGAAGCCCAGAACAAGGCCCTTCCCAAGTAAGCCCGAAGAGATCGCAGCGGCCATCAAGGCAGCGCCGGAACGAGTCCATGATCCTGACTGCCCTTACAACCCCAACGATCCCGCGGCGGTAGAGGCGTTCTGGAAGAAGGCCACCGTGCGTCGTCCCGGCCAGCGCGGACCCGGCAAGAAGACCACGAAAGCATGACTCTCAAAGCCCGCGTTCAAAACGGCCGGTTCGTGATAGACGTGCGGAGCTCCCTGAAGGAACTGAGGTCGCTCTCCTCCTCGATCCGGGTGACTGGCTCGATCCGGAAGACCGGGCCTTCCTCCATCGAGCACTGGCTGCTTCGCAGGAAGGTCTCGAGGAAGGCCGTCTCGTAGACGCCGAAGAGGTGCTGAGGGTGCTGCGGACGCCGTGACACCGCGGAAATTAGCCCGCCCCGAAGGAGGCACAGGCATAGAGCCTGGCACTTCAGTGCCAGGAAAGCGCCGTCCCCTAATCCCGCAGCCCTGAAGGTAGGGGCGGAGGCAGCAGCAACGTCGCCTTCAGCCCTGTCGGCGAGGCGTTTCCTCCTTGAATAGCTGTTTCGCCTTCCAGAGAGGTAACTGGAGAAGCTGCCTATGCCCCTCGGGGCTGTGGGAGATTGGGGCTCGCCTACCTGGCGCTAAAGCGCCAGGCTCTATGCCTGTGCCCCTTCGGGCCGGGACGAGCGCTTCTCCAAGAGTCGCTTCGGGGGCAGTGATATGACCTGTCGACCGCTCTCAGCTTCCTCCCGCTGCAGAGCCGCCACAATAGCCTTGACGTCGTAGCCGTGCTCCTTCGCGAATTCATCTCGAATCGCGCGAATCTCTTCGATGATTGGGTCTTGAGCCATCAGCCTCGACTCAGTCCACCCCACGGAAACCCCATTCCACGTCCTCCCGGATGAGACCCCGCATCAAGTCCTCGCGATGCGAGTCCAGGAATCGCCGCAGAGCGTCGAGCACGACTTCGTCCACGCTACGGAACCAGCCGGCGTCGACAAGCGACTGTAGCTCGGCGAGAAGCCTGATCGGTACTTCAGTCTGGAGGATCGCGGATTCCGGTTTCGTGGCCATCGCACCGATTCTAGGGTGGGTTATCTGAGCCCGTCTCTGTCATGGCTGCTGTGTCAGCAAGTCACCTATCTGCCCGAGGAGGGAATCGCCGCCGCAGCCCTCAATACAGCCCGGAGAGCCTCGTTGACAGATTCATCTGTGGTGAACGTCCTGGCGACATCCGGATCGAGCCGAACAAGGTTGGTTCCTCGGCGATAGGCCTCTGCGTACTTACCGCGGACTCCTCCCTTCATCTGCGAGAAGTCATACTCCGGCCGTAGCTCGTCAGTCTCGCTATCTCTCTTCATAGAACCTCTGCTCCTTCCGAGTGGCCGGCCGCGCGTTAATGATCCGAATCGTGTCAGACTCTTCCTCTTCTGTATGAGCGATAACGAGGATCCGCTGGCCTTCCGACAAGCCAACCGTAATCAGACGCTGCTCCCCTATCGAATGATCCGGGTCGGGATAGGTCCAGCCGAGCGTATCGGCGAAGGCTGTCGTTGCCTCGTTAAACGAGACCCCGTGTTTGACGAGATTGGCGGCAGCCTTATCCTCATCCCACTCGAACCGCACCGACGAATTATACCACCGCGGTAATTACCGATGCCGGACGGTGGAGATGGCAGAAGGGCTCGGGCAGAGCAGTCCCGTCCTAGCCAATTTCACTTTCTGCGGCGTCCCCTACCCCTGCCGCGACTTGGCGTACAGCGCCATGGCCCGCTGGCGAAGCTCCATCGCCTCGCGGTCAGCCCGCGCGCTCTCGCGGGTGTCTTTCTTGCGGGCTCCGCCATGCCTCCGAGTATAGGGAGCCGGCAAGAAGGCGTCAAAATCCTTGTCCGGAGGCGCGCCGAAGCTTCTACGCCACGCCGAAGCTTCTGTGAGCTGCCGAAGCTTCTGTGTGACGCCATAAGCTTCGATGGGACGCCGTCCGGTCCTCGCTTCCTCTACGTCCCCAGCAGCTCAAGCACCTTCGCCGCCGCTTCGGCCGGAGGCACGAGATGCTTCTCGCGGTCGCGGCGCAGGGAAACTTCCACCTTGCCGCCGGCGAGCGACTTGGCGCCGACGGTGAGGCGCACGGGAATGCCGATCAGATCCGCGTCCTTGAACTTGACGCCGGGACGCTCGTCGCGGTCGTCGAAGAGCACCTCGGCCCCCTTTTCGAGAAGCTGGCCGTACAGCTCCTCGGCGGCGCGGCGCACCTCGGCGTCCTCGGGATTGACGGCGGTCAGCAGCACCTCGAACGGCGCCAGCGGGCGCGGCCAGATGATGCCGTCCTTGTCGTGGTTCTGCTCGATGGCGGCGGCCACCGTGCGGCCGATGCCGAGGCCGTAGCAACCCATGATCATCGGCTTGTCGTTGCCTTCCTCGTCGGTGAAGTTGCAGCCCATGGCCTGCGAGTACTTGGTGCCGAGCTTGAAGATGTGGCCCACCTCGATGCCGCGGAACAGCTCGAGCGTGCCGTCGCAGCGCGGGCAGGGATCGCCGCCGGTTACCAGGATGAGGTCCTTCCAGTCGGCCAGGTCGACGTCGCGCCCCCAGTTGACGTTGACGTAGTGCGCGTCCGCCTTGTTGGCGCCGGTGACGACGTTGGTGAGGCCGCGCACGGACTCGTCGGCGACGATGGGGATCCCCGCGAGGCCTACCGGACCGGCGAAGCCCACCGGCGCGCCGGTCGCCGCGCGCACCTTCTCCTCGCTCGCCAGCGTCAGGTGCTGGACGTCGAAGTGGTTGGCCAGCTTGACCTCGTTGATCTCGCGGTCGCCGCGGATGAGGGCGGCCACGAGGCCTTTCTCGGTCTCGTAGAGCAGCGTCTTCACCAGGCGCTTGGGCGACACCTTGAGGAAGCGGGAGACCTCCTCGATGGTGTGCATGCCCGGCGTCGCCACCTCCTCCATGGCCTGCGGCGCGAAGGCCTGGCCGGTCTCCTCGCCGCGCCGCGTCTCGGCCCGCTCGACGTTGGCCGCGTAGCCGCAGGAGGGGCAGCGCACGACGGCGCTCTCCCCCGTCTCCGCCACCACCATGAACTCGTGGGAGGCCGAGCCGCCGATGGTGCCGACGTCGGCCTCGACCATGGTGTAGTCGAGGTGGCAGGCCTCGAAGATCCGGCAGTAGGCGGCGCGCATGGCCTCGTAGTCCTGGTCGAGGCTCTCGGGCGTGGCGCCGAAGGAGTAGGCATCCTTCATCAGGAACTCGCGGCCGCGCATGAGACCGAAGCGCGGCCGGATCTCGTCGCGGAACTTGGTCTGGATCTGGTAAAGGTTGAACGGCAGTTGCCGGTAGCTCTTCACGTCGCGGCGCACCGCGTCGGTGATGACCTCCTCGTGCGTGGGGCCGAAGACGAAATCGCGCTCGTGGCGGTCCTTGATGCGCAGCAGCTCCTTGCCGTACTTCACCCAGCGGTTGGACTCCATCCACAGCTCTCCGGGCTGGATGGCGGGCATCGACAGCTCGACGGCGCCGGCGGCGTTCATCTCGCGGCGCACGATGGCCATCAGCTTCTGCAGGCTCCGCCAGCCGAACGGCAGATAGGTGTAGATGCCGGCGGCGACCTTCTTGATCATGCCGGTACGCACCATGAGCACGTGGCTGATCACCTCGGCGTCGTTCGGCACCTCGCGGGTGGTATACAGGTAAAAGCGGCTCCAACGCATCGAATCCTCCGATCGGCCCCGGGCTTGCGGTCCCGAGGGGCGGACATTGTACAATCCCGGTCAACAGAACCAGAGCTCGCCTTTTCTACATTTTCGCTGCGGCGCGAATGCTCCGAGGCGAAAGACTTTGGCGGTCCGCGCCACCCTAGGGAAAGGGCGAGGTTCACTCACCAGACCAAGGAGGAATTGAATGCGCGGACTGATCATTTTCGTGCTGATAGCCGGCGGCCTCTACTGGGGGGGCAAGACCTTGATGGAGAGCGATTCGCAGCTCTCTCTCGACAGGCTGATCGACGGCGGTCCCACCCGGGCGGCCGAAAAGCGGGTCAAGCAGATCCTCGAGGGGTTGAAGACGGAAGGCGACGGCAACGGCTTCGCCCTCCAGGCCGCCATCTGCCAATGGGACCGCGCGGTCGACGCGATCACGGACCAGGGCGAGTTCGAGGGCGCCTACGACGGGTTCGCCGCCTTTCGCGACACCTATCACATGAACCACCGCAAGATCACGAGCTACACGATCACCGGCAGCGAGGTCGTCCAGGAGAAGCCGCCGGTGGTGATGGTCTCCGGAACCATCGAGAACAAGCCCTTCAAGTGGCGGGTGCCTTACAAGGAACGGATCTCGGCGGTGCGTCTGCGCAGCTACTACTAGGAATCCTGTAGGGGCGTCCCTGTGTGGGCGCCCTGCCGCGGCCGCCCCTACTTCCGCTGCCCCCGGCGCGCCCGCTCGATGAGGCGCGCCGAGTCCTTCATGCACTCCATCATCTTCTCTTGCAGGGCCTCGCCCCGCTCGCCGAGGTTGCGGGCATGCGCGAGCACGGTGCGCGCGCGATCCTCCTCGCCGAAGGCCAGGAGGGCCATCCCCAGGTGGGTGAGCGTCGTGGAGGAGGGCCCCAGCTCGCTCGACTTGGAAAGGAAGTCGATCGCGCGGTCGAACTCCTTCCGCTTGTAGTGCACCCAGCCGAGGGCGGCGAGCGGGAACTGCTTGATCTCGTCGGGAGCCAGCTCCACCGAACGCCGGGCGTAATCGAGGGCTTCGTCGAGGTCTTCCTCCATCTCCGCCAGGTTGTAGGCCATCTCGTAGTAGGCGATGGACTTGGTGAAGTTGGAGCTGCCCTCGTCGAGCAGCCGTTCGCCGATGTTGTTGCCCTCGCGGAACTTGCCCTGGCTGCGCATCGCCTCGATCAAAGCGGCGTAGGCGGTGGCCTTGAGCATCTCCCCGGGGTTCAAGTCCAGCACCTTGCGCGTCACCGCCTCGATCTCCTGGTTGCGGTTCATGTTCAGGCAGAGGAGGGCGTAGGACATCAGCAGCGTGGGGTTCTCCGGATCGAGCGACAGGGCGCGCCGGTAGCAGGAGTGGGCCTGCTTCAGGTTGTCGCGGGTGCGGAATTCCTCGCCCTTGCGGAACCAGGACGCGGCCTCGCCGTCCACCTCCGGCAGCGGCGTGCCGGCGTGGCCGGAGAGATAGCGCACGAGGTCCTGGTACTGCAGCTTCTTCGGGTTGAGCCGCTGGGCCTGGCGGAAGGAATCGAGCGCCTTGCGCGTCCAGTGGCGGTCGAGGTAGGCGAGGCCCAGCAGGTGGTGGGCCTCCTCGAACGCCGGATCGTGCCGCACGGCCTCCTGCAGGAAGTGCACGGCCGAGGAGAGCTTGCCCATCTCGTAATAGCAACTGCCGAGCAGGAAGAGCGCCTGGGGCACGGCATCCACCTGCACCGCCCGCTCCAGGAAGAGCACGGCCTTGGCGAGATTTCCTTTGCCGGCGTACACGGCGCCGAGGCTGAAGTGCGGCAGGAAGCTCTCGGGATAGATGGCCACCGCCCGCTTCAGGAACTCCTCGGCCCGCGTGTGATCGCCGCGCTCGTAGTGGATGACGCCGCTGTAAACGAGCCCCTCGTAGTGGTCCGGCTTGACCTCCAGCACGCGCGAGAAGTACGTCAGCGCCTGCTCGCTGTTGGCCTCGTTGAAGTGGGTCTCGCCGAGGAAATAGGCGAGCTCGTAGTTGCCGCGGTCGAGCTTGTAGGCGGTCTCTAGGGCGACCACCGCGCGCTCGACGTCGAAGGCGAAGAGGGCGTACTCGGCGTCCTCCAGGTGCTGCAGGAAGAGCTTCCGCTTGTCGCCGTGATAGAGCCCGGCGATGCGCTCCTTGGTGGCCAGGAACCGCTCGCGCTTCTCCAGGGCGAGGAGCTGGTAGTCCATCTTGGACTCCCACAGCTCGCTCCACTCCTCCCAGCCGATGTATTTCTTCTGCTCCAGCAGCTCGCGCAGGGCGGAGACGCCGGTCTGATTGATGAGGATGTTCTTCTCCTGCTTGTGCAGGGCGCCGAGGAGCTGGCGGACGGTCTCGGCGGTGCGCTTGACCGCCTCCTCCAGGATGGAGATGCGCTCCAGCAGGTGCTCGTCGAAGGAGAAGCTCTCCTCCGAGGCCTCCTCGTACGACTCCTCCTCTTCGCGCAGCGAGCCGGAGAGCACCAGCAGCTTCTGGTGGCAGCGGACGCAGAACTCGTGGTCATCCCGGTTGGGGGCGCCGCAGACTTGGCAATACATGGGAATTCACAATGGCGAATCAAGAATGACGAAGGGGGTCATCCGCCAGCCTGCTCGCCAGAAGCTCCTTTCGAATTCAGAATGACGCATGGGGCAATCTTTCTCATTTATAATTCTCTGATTGCCATCCGTCATTCGTAATTATAGAACCCTTTGCCCGTCTTCCGCCCCAGCCTCCCCGCGTCCACCATCTTCACCAGCAGCGGGCAGGGCCGGTACTTGGGATCTCCGAAGCCCTGGAACAGCACCCGCAGGATGTCGAGGCAGACGTCGAGGCCGATGAGGTCGGCGAGCGCCAGCGGCCCCATGGGGTGATTCATTCCCAGCTTCATAACCTCGTCGATGGCCTCCGCCTTCCCGACCCCCTCGTAGAGGCAGAAGATCGCCTCGTTGATCATCGGCATGAGCACCCGGTTGGAGACGAAGCCCGGCGCGTCGTGCACCTCGACCGGCGTCTTGCCCATGCGCCGGGAGGCCGCCTCGACGGCGTCGTAGGTCTCCTGGCTGGTGGCGAGGCCGCGGATCACCTCGACGAGCTGCATCACCGGCACCGGATTCATGAAGTGCATGCCGATCACCTTGTCGGGCCGCGAGGTGGCGCCGGCCAGCCTGGTGATGGAGATCGAGCTGGTGTTGGAGGCGAGGAGGGTCCGCGGCGGACAGACGCGGTCCAGCTCGGCGAGCACCTTCTCTTTGACCTCCAGCCTCTCCACCACGGCTTCGACCACGAGGTCGGCATGCGCGAGGGCGGAGAGTGCGCCGCCGGTCGTGAGGCGGGCGAGGGCGCGGTCACGGTCCTCGGCGGCGAGCTTTCCCTTGCTCACCAGGCGCTCGAGCCCCTTTCCGACCTGCTCCCGGCCGCGTGCCAGCGCCTCGGGCACCACGTCCACGAGCACCACGTCGTAGCCGCTCTGCGCCGAGACCTGGGCGATACCGTGGCCCATCGTACCCGCGCCGACGACGCCGATGGTCTGGATGGATTCCATCTTCCTAGAGGCCCCCCCGACTCCACCCTCGGTGGACAAGCGAGCCTATGGGATCGGTCGGAAGGGGTCAAGGAAGGCGCTGTCGCGGATGTGCAAAATCTTCATATGTGCAAAACCTTCAGGAAAGGGTAAACTACAGGGGCAGATATCCAAGACGGCGAGGGCGGAGCAGCAGGGAGCATGGAGAGTCCCGTATCACGGGCATACCCGAAGATCGAGATGTCGGAACGGCTGGCGCTGCTGGAGTCCGAGCGCCGCAATGAGGCGCTGGTCCGCCTGCAGGAGGCCAGCGCCGGCCTGCTCGGCCTGGAGGGCGAGGCGCCGAGCTCCGACCGGCTGATCGAGATCCTCTGCCACGTCACCGGCGCGCCGCGGGGCGTCTACTGGCTGCTGGACGCAGCGCCGGCCGGGTCTCCCGCGTTGCTCGCGCAGGGGATGTACGGCGTGCGCCGCATCCCGCGCAACGACGTCGACCGGCGGATGCAGGAGCTGCTGCTGCGGATCGAGCTCTCGTCCGACCATCCGGTGGCGGTGGCGGCGCGCACGATGCTGCCGGTGGCGCTGCCCGATACGCAAGCGGACGACACGTGGACCGAGCTCTCTTTCCTGTGGCACCGCACCGGCATTCGCTCGCTGCTCGCCGTGCCGCTGCGCGCCCGCGGCCGCCTGCTCGGGGTGGTCGTCCTCACCTGGCGGGAGGAGGACCGCAGCGCCGACGAGTCGATCGTCCGTACGGCCGAGGTGATCGCCAACCAGGTGGCCTCGGCGCTCGACACGGCGGCCCTGGTCGAGGAGCTGTCGCGGGCCAACCGGCTGAAGGACGAGTTCCTGGCCACGCTGTCGCACGAGCTGCGCCACCCGCTCGGCGTCATCCTCAATTACGCCGAGATCCTCGCCGGCGATGCCGAGGCCCAGCGGCTGCCGCTGGTGCGCAAGGCGGCGGAGACCATCCGGCGCAACGTCCATACCCAGGAGCGGCTGGTCGCGGACCTGCTCGACCTGTCGCGTCTGCAGACGGGCAAGCTGGCGATCCAGCGGCAGCCCGTGCAGCTCGCGCCGCTTCTCGCCGAGGTGGCCGAAGCGGTGCGCGCCGAGACGGACCTCAAGCGGATCGAGCTGCGGCTCGAGAAGACGGAGGAGCCGCTGGCCGTCGAGGCCGATCCCGTGCGCCTGCAGCAGATCCTCTGGAACCTGATGCAGAACGCCGGCAAGTTCACCCCGGAAGGCGGGCGGGTGACCGTCCGGCTGCAGCGCGTGGATGACGAGGCGCGGTTGACCGTGGAAGACACCGGCCAGGGCCTGGAGCCCGAGCTGCTCCCACACGTCTTCGACATGTTCCGCCAGGCGCACTCTCCCGCCAACCTCCGGCACGGCGGATTGGGAATCGGCCTGGCGCTGGTGCGCCAGCTCGTGGAGCTGCACGGGGGCCGGGTGCTGGCGGAGTCGGGCGGGCGGGGCCGCGGCGCGCGCTTCACGGTGTGGCTGCCCCTCTCTCCCGACCCCACCCAAGATTGAAGCCCGGCCTCCTCTCTCCCTCCTTCCCGGTGAGGTGAGTAGGGAGAGGTCAGGGCATTCATCCAAAGCAAGCTGTCGACTCATCGCGGGCCTACGACCAAGGTCCAATGGTTGGCTTCCGCCGCCGCATGTGACTCTTTGCGCATGAAGCCCGCCGCGAAGATGTTCGGCCTCCGCCGCTGCGCTTTCCTCGGCGATCCTCTAGCCATCACGCTCGGCGCCGTCGCGATCGCTGCGCTCGGCGCCGTCCACCTCGCCGCCCAGGAGCCGCCGCCCCCGACCGCGCCGGAGCCGGCGCCCGCCGCCGCGGCCGAGCCGGAGGAGCGCTCCACGGGGCTGCCGAAGCCCTTCGCCTGGACGTTCAACTTCGACGCCGGCGTCGGCACTTTCGGCTTCGCCAACTCCCTCTACGCCAACGTCCGCCCGGACCCGTCGGGTGACCTCAGCGACAACTGGTCGGAGAGTTTCGTGAAGCCCGCCCTCTCGATGACCTACGACCTCGGCGACAGCGAGCTCTACGGCAAGCTCAGCGCGGTCGGCGAGCGCACGTTCGGCGTGCCGCCCTCGGAGGTCGTCGGCGAGGAGGCCTCGTCGTTCCAGGTCGAGGACCTCCACCTCGGGTGGCGCTCGGGCACCTCGCTGGGCACGTCGAAGGACCTGCTCGAGCTCTACGGCGGGCGCGCGCAATACCGGATCGGCCACGGCATGCTGCTGTGGGACGGCGCCGGGGAGGGGGGCAGCCGCGGGGGCTTCTGGAGCAACGCCCGCAAGGCCTGGGAGCTCGCCGGGGTGGTGCGTCTCAAGCCCGGCCCCAACACCTTCGAGGCGTTCTATCTCGACCGCGACGAGGTGCCGGAGAGCGAAACCGGCGTCGATCTCTGGGGCGCCAACTACGAGCTCGCGCTCGGCGAGGCCACGACCCTGGGCGTGACCTACCTCGACGTCAGCGCGAACCCCGCGAAGAAGCCGTTGCGCGACGGGCTCGAGGTGATCGACGCCCGCGCCTTCACGGCTCCGTTCCCCGGGCTCTCGGACCTGTCGTTCGAGCTCGAGTACGCCCTCGAGGACAACGGCGACCTGCTGCGCTCCGAGGCGTGGACGGCCCAGGTGGCCTACCAGCTCTCCGGCGTCGCCTGGAAGCCGAAGCTCACCTACCGCTACGCCTTCTTCGAGGGCGACGATCCGGCGACTGCGGAGAGCGAGTCGTTCGACCCCCTGTTCCCCGGCTTCTACGACTGGGGCACCTGGTGGCAGGGCGAGATCGGCGGCGAGTACTTCCTGGCGAACTCCAACCTGCTCAGCAACATGGTGCGCGTGCACGTGACCCCGAACGACAAGGTCGGCGCCGGGTTGATCGGATTCCTCTTCGAGCTCGACCACCCGGAGGCCCTCGGCCCCGGAGTCACTGCCCAGGACGTGATGGTCGAGATCGACGCCTACTGCGACTGGAAGCTCAACGACAACTTCATTCTCAGCATCGTCGCCGCCTACGGTAACCCGCGGCAGGCCGTGGAGCAGGCGTTCGGCCGCACGGACGACTTCACCTACGGGATGCTCTATCTCGCCTACTCCTACTGATCCGCCGGACCACCGGCACGGAGAGCCCCCATGCTGGGACGTACGACCAAGCCCCTGACGCGCCGCGCCCTTCTGATCGACGACGAGCTGGCGTCCCCGGCGAGCGCCGGCGGCCGGGCCGTGCGGGCCCTGGCCGCGGAGCTCTCCGCTCGCGGGGTGGAGGTGATCGAAGCCCTCTCCTTCGAGGATGGCCTCGCGAGCGCGGCCTCCGACGCGTCGCTCCACGCCGTTCTCCTCAACTGGACCCTGGGCAGCGACGACGGGCGGTCCCACGCCCAGGCGACGGCGCTGCTGCGGGCGCTGCGCCGCCGCGACGCCCGCATCCCGATCTTCCTGCTGGCCGACCGGAAGGTGGCGGGCACGATCACGGTCGAGGTGGCGGCTCTCGCCGACGAATTCGTGTGGACGCTCGCCGACACGGCGGCCTTCGTCGCGGGCCGGGTGACCGCCGCCGTGGACCGCTACGTCGACGGGCTGCTGCCCCCGTTCACCGCCGCCCTCGCCCGCTACGACCGGGAGCGCGAGTACTCCTGGGCGGCGCCCGGGCACCAGGGAGGCGTGGCCTTCCTCAAGTCGCCGATCGGCCGCGTCTTCTTCGACTACTATGGCGAGAACCTCTTCCGCTCCGACATGGGCATCGAGCGCGCCGCGCTCGGGTCCCTCCTCGGCCACAGCGGCCCGATCGGCGCCAGCGAGCGGTACATCGCCCGCGTGTTCGGCGCCCAGCGCTCCTACTCCGTCCTCAACGGCACCTCGGCGTCGAACCGGGCGATCATGACGGCCTGCGTCGGCGACTCCGAGATCGCCCTCTGCGACCGCAACTGCCACAAGTCGATCGAGCAGGGCCTGGTGATCACCGGCGGCATTCCGGTCTTCCTGCGGCCCACGCGCAATCGCTTCGGCATCATCGGGCCGATCCCGCCGGCCGAGCTCGAGCCGGCCGCGATCGAGCGGTCGATCGCCGGCAACCCGCTCACCGCGCGCGCCGCCGCGGCGCGGCCGGTCTACGCGGTGGTCACCAACTGCACCTACGATGGCATGTGCTACGACGCCGCGGGCGTCCAGGAGCGCCTGGCCGCGAGCGTCGACCGCATCCACTTCGACGAGGCGTGGTACGGCTACGCGCGGTTCAACCCGATGTACCGCGATCGCTTCGCCATGCGCGGCGCTCCGGGCGACCATCCGGCCGGCGGCCCGACGGTCTTCGCCACCCACTCCACGCACAAGCTGCTCGCGGCGCTGTCGCAGACGTCGTACATCCACGTCCGCAACGGCCGCGGCGCCATCGACCACGGCCGCTTCAACGAGGCCTACTGCTCGCAGGCGAGCACCTCGCCGCTCTATGCGCTCATCGCCTCGAACGAGGTGGCGGCGGCGATGATGGACGGCCCCGCCGGCGAGGCGCTGACCCAGGAGGTGATCGACGAGGCGGTCGCCTGCCGCTTGGCCGTCGCCCGCGTGCGGCACGAGCTCGCCGCCCGCGGCGAATGGTTCTTCGCCCCCTGGAACGCGGAGGAGATCGTGGACTCCGCGAACGGGCGCCGGGTGCCGTTCCACGAGGCCTCGCCGGAGCAGCTCGCGACCGACCCCGGTTGCTGGGTGCTGCACCCGGGAGAGTCCTGGCACGGCTTCGACCACCTCCCCGAGGGCTGGTGTCTGCTCGACCCGATCAAGTTCGGGATCGTCTGCCCGGGCATGGGGGCCGACGGCGAGCTCGAGCCCCACGGCATCCCGGCCGACGTCGTGACCGCGTACCTGGGCCGGCACGGCATCGTGCCCTCGCGCACCACGGACCACATGGTGCTCTTCCTCTTCTCGCTCGGCATCACCAAGGGGAAGTGGGGCACCCTGATCAACACGCTGCTCGACTTCAAGGCGGACTACGACCGCAACGCGCCGCTCGAGGAGGTGGTGCCCGCCGTCGCCGCGGCCGCCCCCGAGCGCTACGCCGGGATGGGGCTCAAGGACCTCGGCGACGAGATCTGGGCCCACATGCGGGCGAGCCGCCAGGGGCACTGGCAGGCCCGGGCGTACGCGACGCTGCCGGCGCCGGAGATGACGCCCCGGGAGGCCTTCCGGCTCCTCATGTCCGGGGAGGCCGAGAAGGTTCCGCTGGCGGAGATGGCCGACCGGATTGTCGCGGTCGGGGTCATCCCCTACCCGCCGGGCATCCCGATCGTCATGCCCGGAGAGAGCCTCGGCGCCGCCGACGGTCCCTGGCTGAGCTATCTGCGCGCCCTGCAGGAGTACGGCCACCGCTTCCCCGGCTTCGCCAAGGAGGTCGAGGGTACCGAGGAGCGCGACGGCGCCTATCACGTGTACTGCCTGACGACGCAGTCGGTCGCGGCGCCCCGCGCATCCATGCTCGCCGCGGCCGCCGTCTGAGGAGTGACGCGCGATGATGATCGAGTTCTCGGTCAAGTCGCCGACGCTGCCGATCCCGTTCCATCGGCTGTTGAAGATCGTTGCCCTCGTCGACGCTGAGGATCCTTACACCCGGGAGCTGCTCGCCGAGATCTCCGCCGCCGGGTACGAGGTCGAGGTGAGCGACCGTTACGAGCGCGACGTCGCCGAGGACGCGGCGGTCGGCGCCTACGTGGCGCGGACCGACGGGGACCGCCTCGAGCGCGGCCGCGCCCTGGCGCGCGCCGTGCGCGAGACCGGGTTCCAGACGCCTCTCTGGGCGGTGGGCGACGCGCGCCGGCTCGAGGACATGGCCGTCAGCGGTCTGACCGGCGAGGTGACCGGCTACGTCTACCTCGGACAGCAGACGCCCGCCTACTACGCCAAGCAGATCGTGGCGAGCGTCGTCGGCTACGGGCTGAGCCTGCTACCTCCCTTCTTCGGGGGCCTCGTCGCCTACGACGCGGAGGCCAACGTGGCCTTCGACTGCCCCGGTCACCAGGGGGGGCAGTTCTACCGCAAGTCGCCCGCCGGCCAGCTCTTCTTCAAGCACTTCGGCGAGCAGATCTTCCGCAACGACCTGTGCAACGCCGACGTCGACCTCGGCGACCTCCTGATCCACGAAGGCGCCGCCTTACGCTCCCAGCGTCACGCCGCCGAGGTGTTCGGCGCCGACCGCACCTACTTCGTGCTCAACGGCACGAGCACGTCCAACAAAGTGGTGACCGGGGCCGTGCTGCACCGCGGCGACCTGGTGCTGTTCGACCGCAACAACCACAAGTCGCTGCACCAGGGCGCGCTCGTGCAGGCGGGAGCGATCCCGATCTTCCTGCCCACGGCGCGCAACCCGTTCGGCATGATCGGAGCGGTCGACTGGGACGCCTGGGACGAGGAGCGGCTGCGGGAGGACCGCTTCCCGGGCTTCAACTACGAGGTCCAGGGCGTTTTCCAGGAACGCGTCGACGGCCGGATCCGCTTCCACACCTACGTGGTCCGCCAGTGACCCGCGCCAACCCGAAGAAAGGGTAAGGTCATGGAACCAAAGAAAAAGATGAGTCTGACGCAGCTCACGTTCATCGTGGCGGTGAACATGATGGGCTCCGGCATCATCATGCTGCCGACCAACATGGCCCGGGTCGGCGCCATCTCCCTGCTGTCGTGGGTGGTCACTGCGGTGGGCTCGATGGCAATCGCCTACGGCTTCGCCCAGGCCGGGCTGTTCAACCAGCGCCCCGGAGGCATGGCCGCCTACGCCGAGGACGCCTACAAGAAGCCCGGTTACTTCCAGGTCTTCTTCCTCTACTTCCTGTCGCTGGCGATCGGCAACGTCGCCATCGCGATCTCCGCCGTCGGCTATCTGGCGACGTTCGTGCCCTGGCTGTCCTCGACGCCGGTGGCCACCACGGTGGGGGTGATCGGCCTGCTCTGGTTGACCACGTTCGCCAATTTCGGCGGGGCGGGCGTCACCGGCAAGATCGGGTCGGTGACGGTGTGGGGGGTGCTCATCCCGGTGGGGATGCTCTGTCTCATCGGCTGGTTCTGGTTCAAGGCCGACACGTTCGCCGCCGCCTGGAACCCGCAAGGGATGTCCTGGTTGCAGGGCATGGGCTCGAGCATCGCGCTCACCCTCTGGGCCTTCCTCGGCATGGAATCGGCGGCGCAGAACTCCGCCGCGGTCGAGAACCCGAAGCGGGACGTGCCGCTCGCGTGCATGTTCGGCACCCTCGGCGCCGCGGTGATCTACATATTGTCGACCACCGTCATCCAGGGGATCGTGCCGAATGCCGAGCTGGCGAGCTCGACCGGCCCGTTCGGCCTCGCCTACGCCAAGATGTTCAACCCCATCGTCGGCTCGATCATCATGGGTCTCGCGGTGATGGCCTGCCTCGGCTCGCTGCTCGGCTGGCAGTTCACGCTGGCGCAAACCGCCAAGTCCGCCGCCGACGAGCGCATGTTCCCCGGCTTGTTCGGCAAGGAGAACCGCATGGGCGCGCCGGTCGCCGGCATGATCGTCATGGGCGTGGTGCAGTCGGGGATGGCGCTGTCGACCATGTCGCCGTCTCTGAGCGAGCAGTTCGGAGCGCTGGTCAACCTCGCCGTCGTCACCAACGTGGTGCCCTACATCATCTCCCTCTCGGCCCTGCCGCTCATCATGCGGCTCGCCGGGGTCGAGAAGTCGAAGTACCAGCGCAACCTGGCGGTCACGTTCGTGGCGCTCGCTTACAGCATCTACGCCCTCTACGCCTCCGGGAAGGACGCCGTCTTCGGCGGCATGATCGTGATGGGCATCGCCTACGTGATCTGGGGCTCGATCGCGCACCGCTTCACGCCGCAGGCGGGGACCGCCGGCAAGGACGTCGGGCTGCCGCTCTCGAAGGCGGCCGCCGCCGCCGTGCTGCTGGCGATCGGGGCGCTGGCGTTCGCCGCGCCGGCGGCCGGCGCCACCCTCGACCAGATCAAACAGAGTGGAAAGCTGCGCTTCGGCTACCGTCCCGACGCGGTGCCGCTGTCGTTCCGCGATCCGTCGGGGAAGCCCGCCGGCTACTCCGTCGAGCTCTGCAGGGACATCGCCGAGGCCGCGAAGAGAGAGCTCGGCCTCCCCGGCCTCACCGTGGAGTGGGTGCCGGTGACCGTCGAGAGCCGCTTCGACAGCCTCAAGGCGGGCCAGATCGACGTGCTCTGCGGGGCGACGACGGTGACGCTCGCCCGCCGGACCCAGGTCTCGTTCTCCCTCCCGATCTTCCCCGGTGGCATCGGCGCGTTGATCCGCGCCGACGCTCCCGCTCGGCTGCGGGAGGCGCTGGAGGGGCGCGCGCAGCCGGTCCGGCCGGCTTGGCGGGGCTCGCCCACGGAGGTGCTGCAGGCCAGGACTTTCGCCGTGGTCCGCGGCACCACGACCCAGAGCTGGCTCGAGAAGAAGAAGAAGGAGCTGCAGGTGATCGCGGAAACCACCGCCGTCGACAGCTACGAGGCGGGGGTACGCCGGGTGCTCGCAGGCAAGTCCGACGTCCTCTTCGGCGATCGCATCCTGCTGCTGAACGCGAGGGAGATGAACCCGGCCCAGGCCGACCTCGTCCTGCTCGACCGGCTCTTCACTGTGGAGCCGGTGGCGCTGGCCCTGCCGCGCGGCGACGAAGACCTCCGCCTGCTCGTCGACCGCACCCTCAGCCGCCTCTACCGCTCGGGCGAGATCCAGCATCTCTACGCGACGTGGTGTGGCGGGTCCGACTCCGACGCCCTCTCGTTCTTCCGCATGAACACGCTTCCCGAATGAGGCCACGATGATCACGCGCAGCACGAAGCGAATCAGCCTGCGGGCCCTGATGATCGACGACGAGCTCGGGACCGCGACCGCCGAGGGCCGCGCCGCCGGGGCCCTGTTCCAGGAGCTCCAGGATCGCGGCATCGAGGTCGCCCAGGCCACCTCGGCCGAGGACGGACACTCGGCCATCGTCTCCGACTCGGCGATCCACACGATCCTCATCGATTGGACGCTGGCCGGCGACGAAGACCACAGCCGGGCCATAGGCCTCATCGATCTCGTCCGTTCGCGCAACGACAAGGTGCCGATCTTCCTGATGGCGGAGCGGGGCCAGGCCTCCTCGATCCCAATCCCCGTGATGGAGAAGGTCGACGAGTTCGTCTGGACCCTCGAGGACACCGCGGCCTTCGTCGGCGGCCGGGTGGTGGCGGCGATCCGCCGCTACCTCGAGGTGATGATGCCGCCGCTCGCGGCGGCGCTGATGAAGTTCAGCCAGGAGTACGAGTACTCCTGGCACACCCCCGGGCACACGGGCGGCACGGCCTTCCTCAAGTCCGCCATCGGCCGGATCTTCTTCGACTACTTCGGGGAGAACCTGCTGCGCTCCGACCTGTCGATCAGCGTCGGGGCCCTCGGCTCGCTCCTCGACCATACGGGGCCGATCGGGGCGCACGAGAAGTACGCGGCCCGCGTCTTCGGCGCGCACCGGACCTACTGCGTCACGAACGGCACCTCGATGTCGAACCGGGTGATCTTCATGGCCGCCGTCACGCGCGACCAGATCGCGCTGTGCGACCGCAACTGTCACAAGTCGATCGAGCACAGCCTGGTGATGACCGGCGGCATCCCGGCCTACCTCGTGCCGCTGCGCAACCGCTACGGCATCATCGGCCCGATCCCGCCCGAACGCCTCACCCCCGAGGCCCTCCGCGCCGCGATCGCCGCCAACCCCCTGGTGAAGAAGGGGATCGACACCCGGCCGGTGCACTCCATCATCACCAACTCCACCTACGACGGCCTCTGCTACCACGCGCGCCGCGTCGAGGAGCTGCTCGACCCGACGGTGGACCGCATCCACTTCGACGAGGCGTGGTACGCCTACGCGCGCTTCAACCCCCTCTACCGGGACCGCCACGGGATGCGCGGCGATCCCGCCGGCCACAAGGGGCCGACGGTCTTCGCCACCCACTCGACGCACAAGCTGCTCGCCGCGCTCTCGCAGGCGTCCCTGCTCCACATCCGCGACGGCCGCAGCCCCATCCCGCATGCGCGCTTCAACGAGTCGTACATGATGCACGCCTCGACGTCGCCGCTCTATCCCATCATCGTCTCCAACGACATCACGGCGGCGATGATGGACGGCCCGGGCGGGCCGGCGCTGACCCGCGAGTCGATCGACGAGGCGGTGTCGTTCCGCCAGACCATGGGGCGCGTGCATCGCGAGCTCACCGATCAGGGCGGCTGGTTCTTCCGCACCTGGAACGCCGACGAGGTCACGGACCGGAAGACGGGCCGCAGGGTGCGCTTCGAAGACGCCTCGCCCGAGCAGCTCGCCACCGACCCGGAGTGCTGGGTGCTGCACCCGGGGGAGACCTGGCATGGGTTCGGCGACCTCGAGGACGGCTACTGCATGCTCGACCCGATCAAGGTGTCGGTGGTGACGCCCGGCGTCCGCGACGAGGGGGGGCTCGCCGAGAGGGGCATCCCCGCGACGCTGGTCACGGCCTATCTCCACCACCGCGGCGTCGAGGTCGAGAAGACGACGGACTTCACGATCCTCTTCCTCTTCTCGATCGGCATCACCAAGGGGAAGTGGGGGACGCTCCTCAACGCCCTCCTCGAATTCAGGCGCGACTACGACCGCAACGCCCTCCTGACGGAGGTGCTGCCCGACCTGCCGGCCGCCTCACCCGAGGTCTACGCGGGCCTGGGGCTGCGCGACCTCGCCGACCGGATGTTCGAGCAGCTCGGCGCCTCGCGGCAGACGCACTGGCTGGCGGAGGCGTTCTCCACCCTCCCGGAGCTGGTGATGACGCCGAACGAGGCCTACCAGCGGCTGGTGCGCGACGAGATCGAGCACGTGCCGCTCGAGAAGCTCGCGAACCGTGTGCTCGCCACCAGCGTCGTGCCGTACCCGCCCGGGATCCCGATGCTGATGCCGGGGGAGGCGACCGGCGCCGCGGACGGGCCCTACCTGAGCTACCTGCGGGCGCTGTGCGACTGGGATCACCGCTTCCCCGGCTTCGGCCACGACACCCACGGGGTCGAGAACCGGGACGGCGTCTACCTGGTGCAGTGCCTCAAGAAGGGTACGGCATAGTGATGGCGCGGCGCCTCTACGCACGGAGAAGAAAGGCAGCCATCGGCGCGTTGGCGGACTCGAGTGGAATCATCGCAGGTACCATGGGAACGACCGTGAGCCCAAAGGAGTCTGGGGTTGTCTTCGCCCACTGACACCCAGCACGTGTCGAGCGCCGGCTCGCCGGCCGTGCCCGCGCTGGCCAAGAGCCTCGGAATCGGAGCCTGCACCGCCATCGTCGTCGGGAACATGGTGGGATCGGGCTTCTATCTCTCCCCGTCAGCGATGGCGCCGTACGGAATCCTCGCCATCCTGTCGTGGGTCGTCATGGGCGCGGGAGCGGTCTGCCTGGGGCTGACGTTCGCGCGCCTCTCGCGCATCTCGCCGGCAACCGGCGGCCCATACGCCTACTCGCGGATCGGATACGGCGACTTCGCAGGCTTCCTCGTGGCCTGGGGGTACTGGATCTCGATCTGGGCATCGCTGCCGGCAATCGCGGTGGCGTTCACCGGATCGCTCTTCAAGTTCGTCCCGGCGTTTCAAGGCAATCGGCCGCTGGCCGTCATCATCACGATCGGTGTGATGTGGCTCATCGTGTTCACGAATCTTCGGGGCGTCAAGGCGGCGGGCATCGTGGCGGAGGTCACGACCTACTCGAAGCTCGTGCCCTTCGGCGCGATTTCCCTCCTCGGACTCTTCTTCATCAAGCCCGGGAATCTGTCCGAGCTCAACCCGAGCGGTCATTCACTCCTCGCGTCCGCCGCCACGCTCGCACCGCTCACGATGTTCGCGTATCTCGGTCTCGAGTCGGCGACGGTGCCAGCCGGCGACGTGAAGGATCCTGCCCGCACGATCTCTCGCTCGACGATTCTCGGCGTCTCGATCGCCGCGCTGCTCTACGTCCTGGGCACGACCGTCGTTCTCGGCGTGGTGCCGCGTGAGGAGTTGGTGAAGTCTGCCGCGCCGTTTGCCGATGCCGCGCGGATCATGTGGGGCGGCTGGGCCGCGGGCATCGTGGGCGCCGCGGTCATGATCTCGTCGCTCGGTGCGCTGACCGGGTGGACGCTGCTCATGGGCCAGGTACCGATGGCGGCCGCAAAGGATCGCCTCTTCCCTGCGCTCTTCGGTCGCGTGTCCTCGCGTGGTGTGCCGGCGTTCGGCATCATCTTCTCCGCGACTCTGGCGACGGCATTGATCCTCGTTGAGGCGGCGGGTTCCGCCGGCTTCGCGGCGTTCTACAGTCTCGTCGTCAACCTCGCGACGATGGCCGCGGTGGTGCCGTACGCGTTCTGCGCGTTGTCGGTGGGACTGGTCACGGCTCACGCCGCAGGCAATGGCAAGGTGCCGAAGGTGAGCGCGGTCGAGTGGATCGCCTTCGTGTTCTCTCTCTTCACGCTCTACGGCTGCGGAGCTGAGGCCGTGCTGTACGGGTTCGTGCTCCTGATGCTGGGGATTCCGGTCTACGTCTGGCAGGTCCGCCAGCAGTCGGCCGCGGCGTCGTGGCTTCAGTGACTCGCTGACGCACGTGCGCCACTCGGATGGCACTTAATCGCTTGTCTTCACCGTCTCGCCCGCGGAGTGACCTGCCAATGCTGAGCCCGTTGCTGAAGGAGATCCGCCACAACCCGCTGCTGTGGCTGCTGGTCTTCGTGCCGGTGGTCTTCGCCGCGGAGACGCTTGCTCCCGACGCGCATACGCTGCTCTTCCTGCTGTCGGTCCTGTCCATCGTGCCGCTCGCGGGGCTGCTGAGCCATGCCACCGAGTCCGTGGCCGCGAAGACCGGCGACGCGGTCGGAGGCCTGCTGAACGCGACGCTCGGCAACCTGACCGAGCTGGTCATCGCGCTCACCGCGCTCCGCGCCGGGCAATACATGCTGGTCAAGGCGTCCATCGCCGGCGCCATCGTCACCAACACGCTGTTCATGCTCGGCGCGTCGTTCCTGCTCGGAGGCCTGAAGCACCGCGTGCAGGAATACAACCGGGTCGGCGCCCGCTTCCAGGCGGCCCTGCTGTTCCTGGCCGTGATCTCCCTCCTCGTTCCCTCGGCGATTGCCAACGTCGACCGGGCACCGGGGGCGGTCACGCAGGCGCTGAGCCTGGGCCTCGCCGTGCTGCTCATCGCCGCCTACGGGCTGGGCATGCTCTTCTCGCTCAAGACACACTCCGAGCTCTTCGCCAGCGCGGGGCACGCCGAGGAGGGCGAGGCGCCGTGGCCAATGGGCCTTGCCCTCGTGACGCTGGCCGGGGTGACGGTGCTGGTGGCGCTGGTCAGCGAGGTGTTCGTCGAGTCCGTTCAGAAGGCGGCAGTGTCGTTCGGGATGAGCCCCGCCTTCGTGGGGTTCATCGTGGTGGCGCTGGTGGGCGGCGCCGCCGAGATGGCCACGGCGTTCTCCGGCGCGCGCAAGAACCGGCTGGACCTGAGCGTGGGGGTAGCCCTCGGCAGCGCGTCCCAGATCGCCCTCTTCGTCGCCCCGGTGCTGGTGCTCCTGAGCTACGTCGTGGGCCCGACTCCGATGAGCCTGGAGTTCTGGCCGGGCGCCGTCTCCATGATGCTGATCGCGACGCTCACCGCGACGCTGGTGACCAATAGCGGGCGCTCCGCGTGGTTCGTGGGGGTGCTGCTGCTGATGGTGTACATGGTCTTCGCGATGACCCTCTACCTGTTGCCGCCCCTGGTGTCATGAGGCGCGCACTCGACCCGATCGACCGCGTGGCCGAGGTGCTCTTCGGCCTCATCATGGTCCTCACCTTCACGGGCTCGCTGAGCGTTTACGAGGCGGGCCGCGAGGACATCCGGACCATGCTCGTGGGGGCCCTGGGCTGCAACCTGGCTTGGGGCATCATCGACGCGGTCTTCTATCTGATGAGCTGCCTGGCCGAGAAGAACCGTGGCCTCCTGACCTTCCGTGCGGTGCGCGAGGCCACCGACCCCGGGCGCGGGCAGCGGCTCATCGCGGACGCGTTGCCGCCGGCGGTCGCGTCCGTGCTGGAGCCGGCGGAGCTCGAGTCGATGCGCGTGCGCCTGAAGCAGCTCCCCGAACCGCCCGCGCGTACGGGGTTGAGCAAGGACGACGGGCGGGGCGCCGTGGCCGTCTTCCTCTGGGTGTTCCTCTCCACGTTCCCGGTGACGATCCCGTTCATCGTCATGCGGAACCCCGTCCCCGCGCTGCGCGTCTCCAACGCCATCGCCGTCGTTCTGCTGTTCGTGGCGGGCTACGCCTTCGGGCGCCTCACCGGACGCCACCCCGTGCGGGCGGGAAGCGCCATGGTTCTTCTCGGGTCCATCCTCGTGGGGATCACCATCGCGCTCGGAGGATGACTGGTCGCGGCTCGCGCCGCAGGCAATGGCAAGGTGCCGAAGGTGAGTGCGGTCGAGTGGATCGCCTTCGTGTTCTCTCTCTTCACGCAGCGCCAGCGTGCCGGGGGCCCTACCCCTCTTCTGTCGGCACCGTCTCCGGCTGGTGCACGGTGACGCGGACGGTGTTGATCCGGTTGTGCTGCACCGCCAGCACCTCGATCGTCACCGGACCGAGCTCGACGCGGTCGCCTTCGGCCGGGTTGCGCCCCAGCTCCGAGAGCACGACGCCGCCGATGGTGTCCTCGTCGCGCTCGGAGAGCTCCACCCCCAGAGCCGCTTCGAGGTCCTCGACCAGCATGCCGCCGGAGACCTCGTAGACGCCCGCGCCCCGCTGCTGCAGCTCCGGCTTCTCGACGTCGAACTCGTCCTGGATCGAGCCGACGATCTCCTCGATCACGTGCTCCAGGGTGACGACGCCGGAGACGCCGCCGTACTCGTCGATGACGGCGGCGAAGTGGAAGCGCTCGGCGCGCATCCGCCGCAGCAGGCGGTCGAGCTGCAGGGTCTCGGGCACGAAGGCGATGGGGCGCGCCACCTCGGTGAGCGAGGTCGGCGGCCGCTCGCGGCGGAAGAGGTCCTTGATGTGGACGAGGCCGATGACGTGGTCGAGATCGCCCTCGCAGAGGGGAAAGCGGGTATGGCCGCTGCGGCGGGCGAGCCGGAGGTTCTCCTGCAGCGGCCGCGTGGTGGAGAGGTAGACCACGTCCTGGCGCGGCAGCATGATCTGGCGCGCCATGCGGTGCGACAGCTCGAAGACGTTGTCGAGCAGCTCGCGTTGCTCGGGCGGGAGCTGGCTGGCGCTGGAGGAGGCGAGCATGAGCCGCAGCTCCCCCTCGTCGTGCGCCATCTCGTCCTCGCCGGCCGGGGCGATGCCGAAAATCTTGACGAGCGCGTTGGAGGCGCGGTTCAGCAGCCAGATCGCCGGGTACGTCACCTTGTAGAAGGCGTACAGGGGGAAGGCGATGAGCAGGCTCGTGCCCTCGGCCTTGCGGATGGCCACCGTCTTGGGAGCCTGCTCGCCCAGCACGATGTGCAGGGTGGTGATGGCGAGGAACGCCACCGTCACGGTCACCGAGTGGACGATCGCCTCGTTGTCGCCCCCCGCCACGAGCTCGACCAGGGGGCGGACGATCCAGGCGAAAGCCGGCTCGCCGATCCAGCCGAGGGCCAGGCTCGCCAGGGTGATGCCGAGCTGGCTGGCGGAGAGGTAGGCGTCGAGATGGCGGATCATGTGCCGCGCCATGCGCGCCCGGCGGTTCCCCTCCGCGGCGGCAGGCTCGAGCTGCGTCGGCCGCACCTTGACGAGGGCGAACTCGGCGGCGACGAAGAAACCGTTGATCGCCACCAGCAGGAGGCCGAGGACCAGCCCCCACCCCGGAGGGATGGAAAGGCTCGGACCGGGAGTCGCGGCCAGCAGAAAGAAGCTCACGGCCGGCTCCTAAAGGGCGCACCGCGGCGGGCGCCTTGGGATCGGGGCTGCTGTTGGCCGGAAGGGGACGGAGCGGCGTGGGGACTCGGAGGGTCTTCGCTCAATGCCGGTCGATTTTAGCACAGCCGGTGCGGAGGCTTCCCCGAAGGCGCTTTTGTAGGGGCGGCCCTATGTGGCCGCCCTGGAGGGGTGGGCGGCCTCGGAAAGAAGGACGGCCACATAGGGCCGCCCCTACAGGCCCTTCCTTTTCCCCAGAGAACGCGGATTTGTCCTTTCCCCCCTTGACACGCTCTTCAGCACCCCCTACACTGTTAGCAGTCGCCGGCGAGGAGTGCTAACAGCATGGCTGGCGGCGGAAACCCCTGAAATTCAAGGAGGTAGCAGCCGTGAATATCCGTCCGTTGCACGATCGGGTCCTGGTGAAGCGTCTGGAGCAGGAGGAGCAGGTTCGGGGTGGAATCATCATTCCGGACACCGCCAAGGAGAAGCCGCAGGAGGCCGAGGTGTTCGCCGTCGGTCCGGGCAAGCTGAACGACGAGGGCAAGCGCTCGCCCATGGACGTCAAAGAGGGCGACCGCATCCTCATGGGCAAGTACTCCGGCAGCGAGATCAAGCTCGACGGCACCGATTACGTCATCCTGCGCGAGGATGAGATCCTGGCCGTCATCAGCTCCAACGGCAAGCAGTAAGGGCATTTCCACAGATCAAAGACCGGCATCCGCTGGGAATTCGATAGGAATCAGGAGGCAGAGAAGATTATGGCTAAGCAGATCACTTACTCCGGGGACGCGCGGGCCGCGATCCTGCGGGGCGTCAACAAGCTCGCCGACGCGGTCAAGGTGACCCTCGGCCCCAAGGGCCGCAACGTCGTCATCGAGAAGAAGTTCGGCTCGCCCACCATCACCAAGGACGGCGTCACCGTCGCCAAGGAGATCGAGCTCTCCGATCCGGTCGAGAACATGGGCGCGCAGATGGTGCGCGAGGTCGCCTCGAAGACCTCGGACGTGGCCGGCGACGGCACCACCACCGCGACCGTCCTCGCCCAGGCGATCTACCGCGAGGGCTCGAAGAACGTCACCGCCGGCGCCAACCCGATGGAGATCAAGCGCGGCATCGAGCTGGCGGTCAAGGCCGCCATCGCTTCCATCGACAAGCTCGCCAAGCCGGTCGAGGGCAAGGACATCGCCCACGTCGGCACCATCTCCGCCAACAACGACGAGGAGATCGGCCGCATCATCTCCGAGGCGATGGAGAAGGTCGGCAAGGACGGCGTGATCACGGTCGAGGAGGCGCGGGGCCTGGAGACCACCCTCGAGGTGGTCGAGGGCATGCAGTTCGATCGCGGCTACCTGTCGCCGTACTTCGTCACCGACGCCGAGCGCATGGAAACGGTGCTGGAGAACGCCAAGATCCTGCTCCACGAGAAGAAGATCAGCTCGATGAAGGACCTGCTGCCGATCCTCGAGCAGGTCGCCAAGCAGAGCCGGCCGCTGCTCATCATCGCCGAGGACGTCGAGGGCGAGGCGCTGGCCACCCTGGTGGTCAACAAGCTGCGCGGCACGCTGCACGTGGCCGCGGCCAAGGCGCCGGGCTTCGGCGACCGCCGCAAGGCCATGCTGGAGGACATCGCGACCCTCACCGGCGGCCGGGTGATCACCGATGACCTCGGCATCAAGCTGGAGAACGTTCGCTGGGAGGACCTGGGCGAGGCCAAGAAGGTCGTCCTCACCAAGGACGAGACCACCATCGTCACCGACTCCGACGACGCCAAGCGGCGTGAGACCATCGCCGGCCGCGTCAAGCAGATCCGCAACCAGATCGAGGAGACCACCTCCGACTACGACCGCGAGAAGCTCCAGGAGCGTCTCGCCAAGCTCGTCGGCGGCGTCGCCGTGATCAAGGTTGGGGCGGCGACCGAGACCGAGATGAAGGAGAAGAAGGCTCGCGTCGAGGACGCCATGCACGCCACCAAGGCGGCCGTCGAGGAGGGCATCGTGCCGGGCGGCGGCGTGGCGCTGCTGCGCGCCATCAAGGCCGTCGACGGCGTCCAGGCCGACGGCGACGTCCGCGTGGGCGTCAACATCGTCCGCCGGGCGCTCGAGGAGCCGGCCCGCCAGATCGCGGCCAACGCCGGCGAGGAGGGCTCCGTCGTCGTCAAGCAGCTCCTGTCGACCAACGGCAACAGCGGCTACAACGCGGCCACCGGCGCCTTCGAGGACCTGGTGGCGGCCGGCGTCATCGACCCGGCCAAGGTCGCCAAGACGGCGCTGCTCAACGCCGCGTCCATCGCCGGCCTGATGCTCACCACCGAGGCCCTGGTCTCCGAGATCAAGGAGAAGGACGAGGGCAAGGGCGGCCCGGGCGGCATGCCGGGCGGCGGCATGGGCGGCATGTACTAAGCCGGATTCCGCCGGTGGTGATCGAACCGCCGGCTTGATATAGATACGGCCGGTCCGCGCGAGCGGGCCGGCCGTTTTGTTTTGGCGGCGGTATGCCCTTCGAAGGGCAACAATATACTGGACTCACCCGCGAGTCTCTGATACAGTCCTGCGTATGGACACCGAGACCGCTCTTCCCGAGACTCTTACCGGCGCCGTCCGCTACTTCTCTGACCCGGACGTTTGCCTTGCTTTCGTCGCTAGCCTGCGCTGGCCGAACGGCGTCACCTGCCCCCGTTGTGAGGCAGGGAATCCGCTCTTCCTTCAGACCCGCCGCCTGTGGAAGTGCCGGGGCTGCAAGAAGCAATTCAGCGTCAAGGTCGGGACGATCTTTGAGGACTCTCCCCTCGGGCTGGACAAGTGGCTTCCGGCCCTGTGGATGGTGGTCAACTGTAAGAACGGGATCTCGTCCTATGAGATGGCGCGGGCGTTGGGCGTGACTCAGAAATCCGCATGGTTCATGAACCACAGAATCCGGCTTGCCGTCCAGGAAGGCACCTTTGAGCCGATGTCCGGCGAGGTGGAAGTAGACGAGACTTTCATCGGCGGCGCTGCCCGGTTCATGCACAAGGAACGCAAGGCGCGCACTACCGGCGGCAACCGTGGACCCGTGGGGAAGGCCGCCGTCATGGGGTTGCTTGAGCGCCACGGGCCGAACGGCCATAGCAAGGTGCGGACTAAGGTCGTACCCAACGTCAAGCGGAAGACTCTCGGTCCTGAGGTGCGGAAGAACGTCGCGCCCGGCTCCGAAGTCTTCACCGATGCTCTGCCGTCCTATCAGGATCTTTCCGACGCCTACATCCATGCGGTGATTGACCACGCCGAGTGCTACGCGAAGGGTAAGGTTCACACCAACGGGCTGGAAAATTTCTGGAGTCTGTTCAAGCGGGCTATCAAGGGGACTCACGTCAGCGTCGAGCCGTTCCACCTGTTTCGCTACCTGGACGAGGAATCCTTCCGGTTCAATACCCGGAAGCTGAGCGACGGGCTGCGCTTCCTCTCTGCCGCCGCTGGTATCATCGGCAAGCGGCTCATGTACAAGGACTTGATTGGAGAGGCGGTGGCTACGACGTGAGAAAAGACAGCCACGCGGACCCCGAAAAGGCGGGAAGGGCAAGCCCTGACCCGCCGTCCCTACAGACACCTTTCGAGCGATTCGAGGCATTCGCCCGTAAGGTTCTCTCCGTTCCGAAACGGGAAATTGAAGAGCGGGAGCGGTCATATCGCGAGTCTCGGCGCCAGAAAAAACGCTAGGGATCAGCTTGGGGCAGTGCCGTGTGAAGCCACGGCGCGCCGAATGGCGTATTCCATCAATTTCATGCCCTGCGTGACTCTCATTACTTCCCGCATAAAAGCGTTCTTGGTGAGCCCGTCGTAAAAGATCGCGCTTATGATCGTTGTTTTTCTCTGATTGCGCCCCAATCCGTCGTACTGGAGATTCATCATTGCGAACGTAACGCCGATGTTTACGATAGTCATCTCCCGGACCTCCGGCGGAAGCAGCATGTACTCCTCTGGCAAGCCCATCGTGGCGTAAATGTCTATGCGGTCCTCGGATTTTTGATCTTGAGAGACGGCGATCTCTCCGCCTTTACTGCTGGCCGCGTAGATCCACCTATAACCCTTGCGCTGGATAGCTTCGAGTGCGAATCCTTCTTCCTCAAGCCATCGCCGGATCTTGTCCTGACTCTCCTTCGTTGCCGTCGTATCCATGCCAAGCCCCCATCCTGAAAGCTGATTCACCAGGGATTGCACCGCCGCACCTAGTCTTCGATCCCGAGGTAGTCCCGGAGAGCTGTGCGGACGATCTCGGATTCCGCCCGCCGCTCCCGGTAGGCTCGCTCCCGCAGGGCTTCTGCCTCGTCCCCGTGCAGCCATAGCGTCTTACGCACCATCCCCGACTTAGAGACGGTCGTTTCCCCTCCCCGGGGTCCAGTAGTCGGCACCTTCCTCTTCTTGGTAGCCATGTCAGCACCATACATAGGACTGCTTGACGTAGGTACGTATCTATGTATATCGTGGTCCCCCTCAAAACTGGAGAGGAGGTGGCGACGAGGAGAGGCGAATAGGAGCAGGGACCCAACTGGCAGGGAAAGGGACGGGCTACCAGGGACCGCGTTGGCTTCGCTTCGCCCTGGTAGCCCGAGCACTGCAACAACAAGGAGGATTCTATGACACGCGATGAGTACGCGGCGCGTGCACAGCGGATGCTCTGGCCGCTGGTCGGCACGCTGCAAGAGGTGGAGGACGCCTTGGATGCAATCCTTGGCCTTGCGCCAGAGGCGTCCGAAGACATGCTGTGCGCGCACGTCCCGCCGGATTTCGTGATGGAGCTTGAGGGCGGGCTGTACTTCATGCTGGAGGAAAACCTCCGGCCCATGATCGCCGCCCTCAAGGCGCTCGCGGTGCTCACCAGCACGGACGTTGCCCGGCACCAGGGAGCCGTCAAGGTGTGGGCGGTCAACTAAGCCGCCGGGAGCGGTCGGCCATGTCCGGCCGCTCCCTCTCAAACATGCCAGCACAATGAGGCTCACCAATTCAGCCCTAGAGGGGGCGGTGGAATCAGCCTCACCCGCTCCCTTTGGTTCAAGGGGAAGTCGCGGATCGGTAACGGCTTGTCTTCGTCCCGCTCCTCGTTCCACAGGTTTTGAATCAATATTTCTAAATCATCCCCATTGAGCACATGGCCGCGGACTTCCGTGATTGACAGCAATTCCCTGAAACTGCCTCTTACCCGATCCCATCCCTTCAGTTGATCTGAAAGATATTTATGTACCTCGTAGGCATGCAAGTCGGCCGCCTGAAGAGGAAGCATCTCGGTTCGGGGAGCAACGGTTAGACCGCCCATTCGATAGTAGTCACTCCTTCCCGCCCTCATAAGCTCCCTGAACATCATGAATGCGCGCGCGCTCCCCTTCCCTCCTGCCTCGAACACGCAAGGAATCCGGGCAGGCCCGGCCATTCTTCTAGCTATCACCGCAAGCTGTGATGCGCAGCCAATAGCCGCAAAGCGATAAGGACCCTTCTGATCCTTGTCTCCCGCAAAGCGCGCTCGGTAGTCATCCATAAGGACTGCGGCCCAAACCCGGTAGGAGACTGTCTTCACTAGCGAGACAAGCCTCCGTAGGAGCAAATCTCTTTTCTCTGTTTCCCATCCGCGAAAATGGCCCGTCCGATGGGCGCAATCATTCATGTGGAAGTCGGGGAGTTGGAACAGGTCAAGAGTTTTCTGCCACGCAGAGGCCACCTTCTGCCATCGCTTCGGAGATGCAACCAGTCCGGCCACTACGCAGACCTTTGAAGAGCGATGCGTTCCGCTTTCGTCAAAGTATGCTGAGAGCATGGACCATAGACCTCTCTGGCTCGGGCCAAAGAGAGTCGAGGCTAGCGAGGAGACATAGATTACCGCCTCCTCGCTAGCAGGCGAGGCCAGCCCGAGCGATCCGCCCGGGAGCCTAGAACAAGCGGCGGGGTGAGTCAAGTATATTGTTGCCCTTCGAAGCCCTCACTCCCCTAACCCCTCTCTCCCAGAGGGAGAGAGGGGAACAAGAAAAAGATGTTTGTTTTTTCGTTGTTCTCCCTCCTCTCCCTCTGGGAGAGGAGGGCCGGGGTGGTGAGGGCTTCGCCGGGCAGGACGGTTCTTACCGCGCAATTCGCCGCACGGCCGCCGTCTGGGGCTCCGGGTAACCGAGGACCTCGGCCTTGATCTCCTCGCGCTGCAGGCGCGCCAGGCGGCGGGCCTCCATGGTCAGGCCCATGCGGCGCATGGCGAGGATCACCAGGAACTCGAGAGCCACCAGCCCCATGCCGAGGGCGGTCTGGCCGGTGACGGCGACCACCAGGGCGAGGACGCAGAAGGAGAGGACGACGGCGTAGATCGCCGCGACGATACGCGAGCGCTTGCCGCCGAAGTGGGCGAGCAGGTGGTGGAGGTGCTGGCGGTCGGCGTGGAACATGCGCAGGAAGCGATCCGCCGGAGCGCTCTTGGGCCGGTCGAGGAAGCGCACGGCCATCACCATCAGAGTGTCCATGACCGGTACGCCGAGGGCCAGGATCGGCACCAGGATCGCCACCGCCGCGCGCGCCTTGAGCGAGTTGTGGACGGAGATCGTGGCGAGCAGGAAGCCCAGCGTCAAGGCGCCGGAGTCGCCCATGAAGATGCGCGCCGGCTCCCAGTTGTGACGCAGGAACCCGCAGCAGGCGCCGGCGAGGGCGGCCATCAGCAGCACCGTGCCGGCGTTGCCCTGCATGATGGCGAGGCCCAGGAAGCTCACCGAGATGATCGTCACCACGCCGCCCGCCAGGCCGTCGAGGCCGTCGAGCAGGTTGATGGCATTGGTGACGCCGACGATCCACAGCAGCGACACCGGTGCGGCGAAGACGCCGAGGTCGATCTGCCCGATCAGAGGCAGACGCAGCACCTCGAAGGACCAGCCGAGGTGCACCAGCGGCCAGGCGGCGACGAACTGGAAAAAGAGCTTCCGGCTCGCGGAGACTCCCACCAGATCGTCGATGACGCCGACGAGGAAGACGACGCCGATCCCGAATGCCAGAGCCAGCAGCTCGTCACGGCCGATGGCGGTGCCGATGCGGCCCCACAGCGAGACGGCCGCGCCGCCCGCTCCCAGGACCAGGCCCATGACGATCGCCACGCCGCCCAGGCGCGGCACGGCGGTTGACTGGATCTTGCGTTCCCCGGGGTGATCGAGGGCGCGGAGAGCGACGGCCAGGCGCGTAACCGGCGCCACCATGAGGTTCGTCGCGAGACCGGCGACCACCGCGGCGCCCACGGCGTACAGCAGGATGTGCTCCACGATGAAAACTCCCTCCCGAGTGATCGGCGGCCGTCCCGAACCGCCCGAAAAGCTACTGATGATCGCTAGTTATGGGGCTATCTTACACCAGGATTCCAGATTGTCTAAGACGCCTGCCGCGATTTCTTCAAGGATGCAGGCAACGCCCGCGGCGTCCCCGATGTCCACGCGCCGGTAGCGGCCGGGCGGCAGGCCCTGCGAGCAGAGGAGATGGACGTCCGAACGGGGGCTGCCGATATAGAGCACCGTGCGGCCGGACTGCACGCAGCCGTAGACCTTGGAAGGAAGGACGTAGCCCACGAAGCCGTCGCGCAGGGTGATGAGGTGGGCGTCCGGGGTGGCGAGCAGCCGCGGCAGCAGCTCGAGAGGCAGGGGACGGCTGCGGTAGACGGGGAGGTTCTCCTGCCGCAGCATCTCCTCGACGCGGTCCGCCTTCGCACCCGTGGCGTTCAGCCACAGCGCCACCCGCCCCGAGCCCTCGCGATGGTGCCGGCGATAGCCCTCGATGAAGGTCGCGTGGTCGTGCGCGACGCCGAAATTGCCGGAGTAGAGGAGGATCGCGCGGCCGCGCAGCTCCTCCGGCGGCTCGAGAGGCGGCGTGCCCGGCGGGATCTCGACCGGCGACGGATCGCGCTTGAGGACGATCCGCTCGCCCGGGATGCCGATCTCCAGCAGCCTCTCCCGCTGATCCTCTCCCAGCACCTCGAAGCGGTGCACCCGGCGCCGCAGCGCCACCGTCCAGCGGTGGAAGAACCGCAGCGCCAAAGGCACTTTCTCCATCTCGGCCATCAGGCACTCGGGATGGAAATCGGTGATGCGGTAGGTCAGCCGCTTGCGCAGCAGCAGGTTCAGCGGCGCCAGCAGGTGGATCAGGAACGGCGGACTGCCGGTGAAGAGGATCTCGTCGGCCTGCCACAGCTCCCGCCGCAACCGCCAGAGCAGGGTCAGATTGGTGCGGGCAGTCCAGAGAGCCCGCCGGCGAAAATCCGCGCGGTCGTAGACGCGGGCGCGGACACGAACAATCCGCAGGCGTGGCTGTTCCTCCTCGACCGAATCCGCCGATGAGGAAAGACCTGCCAGGACGACGTCTTCTCCCGCCGCCGCGCGCTCGCGGGAGAAGAGGAGGCTGTACTGGCCGACGGCGCCGAAGTCGGGCGGCAGCCAGTCACAGAGGTAGACCAGCTTGTGCATGGGTGCTTGGCGGCTCGCTGGGTCGACAGCAGAATCGGGAGACGGAATACAGCTCTGCGGCAAGCCGTTTGGCCTTTCCCAGGGTGCTCATCCGGCCATTGGATCCAACACTCCGCCGGGCAGCTCTTCCTTGACCGGGCTCACCATCGGCAGCGAGAACCGCCGCTCCTTGAGCCGCAGGAAGGGCGATTCGAAATAGCGGTAAGAGAGGTGCGCCAGCAACACTGTCAACCCCAGGGCCACGGCATAGTAGGCCGCGCAGTAGAGCCACAAGTGGCCGCTTAAAGAGGTGAATTTCCGGAAGAAACCTGAGGTCATGTAGATGGCGAGCATGTGAAGCATGTAGACGCCGTAGGAGATCGTCCCCAGGTAATCGAAGAGCCGGTTTTCTACCGGGATGACATTGCGGGGATTGGCGGCGACGTTCACGATCAGCCAGCAGAAGAGGAAGACCTGGGCTGCCTCTTCGGCAAGCCCGCTCACATGGGCCAGGCCGAACAGGTAGTTGAACAAGAAATAGTCGGCCACGAGAAGGAGGAGAACGAGCTGCAGAGCGCGGCTGCGGAAGATCGGCAACGCCAGGAACCTCTCCTTGTGACGGCGGAGCCACCAGGCGCACAGCCCCCCCGCCGCCATGAAGTGGAACTCGAGCTGGCCTACGAAGTTCTTCCATGTGGTCGTGCCGAATACGTCGAAGTAGCTCAGGCAAGAGAGGAGGGCCGAGGCGGCGAAGACCGTCCAGCAGAGAGCTGGCACCTTCTCGCGGACCCACCTCATGGCCGGAGCCCAGGCGAGATAGAACTGTTCCTCGACTCCGATCGACCACAAGGGATTGAGAATTCCTCCCACCGTGTAGAGGCTGTTCATCAGGTTGGGGAGGAAAAAGGTGTAGAGCAGGACGGCGAAGGGAACGCTGTACTTCACCGGGTAGGGCACGCCCGCGGCGGGCAGCAGAAGGTTGTAGAAAAAGAGACCGAAGAAGACGACGGCGAAATAGAGCGGCCAGATCCGGCAGACTCGGCGCAGATAGAAATTCCGCACGTCGATTCCGCCCGTGCGCCGCCGTTCCTCGAGCAGGAGATAGGTGATGAGAAATCCGCTCAGGGCAAAGAAGAAAGAGACGGCGACGGCGCCGCGAAAGAACAGCGCTCCGTAGGAAGGATGAGGGAGCCCCACGCTCGCCTGGTTCAACGGAATGTGACCGATGACCACGAACAGGGCGGCGAAGAACCGCAGACTGTTCAAGCCCTTGAAGTGGACTTTGCTGCTTTCCATGCGCTCCTACTAACGCTCGGTGAGCATTTCCTCGAGATATCCGCTCACCGTTTCGCGCTGGCGTGAGCCGAAGTACCACTCGATCGTCCGGTGGAGCCCATCCATGAACTTCATCCTTGGCTCCCAGCCGAGGATCTCGCGCGCCAGCCGGTTGCTGGCGACGCGGTTCAGCGGCCCCGTGGGCATGTGAGGGAGCAGCTTGATCTCGGCCTGGTGGCCGGTGTAGCGCAGCACCTCGCGGACGGCGTCGATGACGCGCGTGCGTTCCTCGGTGCCGAGGTTCACGGCGGTGCCGTCGTCGATCTTCTCGGCGGCGAGCGCCATGCCGCGCACGATGTCGCCCACGTAGGTCCAGTTGCGGATCTGCGTGCCGTCCCCCCAGACCTCGAAGGGATCCTGGCGGACGAAGGCCCGGGCGATCATGGCGATGACGGCGTGATTCTCCACCCCGCGCTCGCCGTAGACGGTGAAGAAGCGGCAGGAGGCGGACTTGAACCCACGGTCCTGGGCATAGGCCTTGAGGGTGAGCTCCGTCATCAGCTTGGCCCAGCCGTACATGTTGTCCGCGTCGTAAGGCGGCCCCACCATCTCCTCGGAGAGATAGAGCTCCTCGTTGACATCGCCCTGGAGGTGATTGGGATAGACGCAGCCGGACGAGGCGAAGACGAATTTCTCGACGCCCGCCTCATAAGCCGCCTTGACCAGCATGCCATCCATCGCGAGGTTCTGGGCGCAGGCGGCCTGATGGAGGTCCACAAAACCGCGCCCGCCGTGGATGGCCGCGAGATGGAAGACGACGTCCATTCCCTCGGCCATGCGCTGGGGGACGCCGGGATCCAGCAGGTCGGCCTGGTGAAACTCGACAACGCCGCCGTCGATGTGGCCTTGGATGTTCGCCAGCCGGCCGCTCGACAGGTCGTCGACGACGCGGACCGAGCGCGCCCCCTTCTCCACCAGGTGGTCGATGAGGTGGGAGCTGATGAACGAGGCTCCTCCCGTGACCAGGATCTGCTTCTGTTTCCAATCCATGCTTTACCTCTCCATGCGGGAAGGCCGCACCGCTCCGGCTCTTTGGGGATAGACGGCTAAGTGTAGGGGTGAAAACACCGCTTTGCAAAGTGGTCAACGGCAGGCTTGCCTCACGTACTCCAAGACCCTCCGGCGGCCGGCGAGCTTGTCAGCCAAGGTCTCGGGCTCGCGGACGACCAGCGGACCCAGAACGCGAAGGGCCAACAGTTCCGCGCTAAGGCGAGCCAGGATCAAGGCGCGTACGAGCCGAGGATGGCGGATCTTGCCGAACTTGCGGAGCAGGCGCCAGCGGTTCCTGTAAAAGCGCAGCACCCTTTCGCTGGTCTTCTGGGGCGACCCCGATCCCACGTGGAAGGCGGCCAGCGCGGGAGCGTGAATGACGGTCCACCCGGCGCGCCGAGCACGCATCGACAGGTCGGTGTCGAGATCAAGAAAGTCGAAGCTCAGATCTAGCCCGCCGAGCGCCTCGAAGGCAGTCTTCCTGAGAGCCATGGCGCAACTGAAGATATGGAAGGCTCCCTGCCTGCGGCGGACGAGGCGCGACCACAGGGCGTGCAAGCGTTGGCCTAGGACGAGGCAGGCGACGCCGGGCTCCATCTCGTGTGAGCCGGTTGGCCGTCCCTTTTCGTCGACGGTCCGGAACCCGGCGATCGCGAGGCGGGGATCGGCGCCGAAGAGGGAGTGGATCTCTGCCGCAAAGTCGCTCGTGGGGTATGCGTCGGAGTCAAAGATGACGGCCACATCCGCGTCCAGGCCGCGGATCCCTCGATCGAGCGAGCGACCATACCCCAGCCGCCCAGGATTGCGCAGCAGCCGTACGCCATGCGGCAGCCTGTCCGGATCCGGATAAACCGAGGCGTCGTCCACCACGACGACATCGGAGAGCGCGGCACGGAAAGGAGCTAGCCGGTCGAGACAGCGCAGGGTGAGCCCCCAGGTGTCGCAATTTGTAATCACGACCCCTATTCGTACGGGGACCTCCGGCGGAGTTCGAGTCACGGCCTGAGGGTCCGCCAGCGTGCGTAGTAAGTCTCGGCCGTCTGCTGAGCGATCTCCCGCCAGCGGAAGCGAGCGGCGACGGCTATGGAATCTTCGGAGTGGCGGCCGTACCGTTCGGCGTCGAGGGTGAGGAGATCCGCCAAGAGTCTGGCGAAGCCTTCCGCATCGCCCACCGGCACGGTGGTGGGGAGACTCTGGTGCCGCAACATTTCTCGCGGCCCGGGAGCGTCGTAGGCCACAACGGGAAGGCCCGCGGCAAGCTTCTCGAGCACCGAGAATCCGAAGCCTTCCATGTATCCTGGGAAAGCGCCCACCGTCGTGCTGGAGAGCAGGCGCGGCAGCTCGGCGCTCTCGAAGCGGCTGACGACTTCGATGGCTGTGCGATCGTTCGGCGGGAAATCGCGCAGCACGGCATCCGGCTTCATGTCCGTGCCTAGGAAGAGGAATCTCGTGTCCGGGAGCTGCCCGCGGACACGACGCACGATAAAAGGCCAGTCCTTGGATCCTTTGCGAGAGTTCCAGGTGCCGATGAAGACCACCGTGCGAGCGGCGAGCCTCTCCGCAACTGGCGCACGATGAGCGAAAAAGGCCTCAGCCCGTGCCGTGGAGAGGCCGAATGGGAAGCAGACGACCTTCCCACCCAGGCCGCTCCCCACGGCCAGCTCGCGGCGGTCGTCTTCGTTCGAAACGTTGACCAGATCTGCGTACCGAACCGCTCGCTGCCAGCTCCTCAGGTGCCGTCTACGCCGCGGATAGAAGAGAGCGCCATGAACGAAGTCCCTGGGCGACCAGGGCTCCGGCCACCGCCGTGCCGCCTCCAGCTCGAAACGCCGATAGGCAGGTGTCAGGGCGACAGAGCGGGCGACTAACAGACCATTGAAGCCGAGCTCGACCTTGGAGAACGGCAGCTCGGTGTGACTCGCATCGATGACATCGAAGCGGCCGGCGTTGGCGCGCACAAAAGCGCGGATGCGGCGGGCAGAGCTCCGGCTGTTGGCGACCGCGCTCGCGAGCCGGGAGAACCGGCCGCGAGGGGGGGCATCCGTCGCGCCGGACCGGCTCGGGAAGGCGTCCTCCCAACTGAACTTCTCGACGGAATGCCCCAGGCTCAGCAACTCCTCCGCCAGCTCGACGTAGACCCTCGCGGCGCCGAGATCGCGGCTCCAGGCGGTGTTGGTCACCAGCAGGAATCGCATCAGGGGCGGCTTCACGTCCGCGCCAGCCTCCACAACTTGTAGAGCCGGTCGAGGAGAAAACCCGCGAGGTGCACTGGCAAGGGCGGTGTGGAGACCGTCGTCTGGGGGATCCCGGGCAGCTCGCGTGCCAAGGCGCGGCGCCGGCAGGCTTCCCAGTCGAAGCCCCAGATGTCCTCCAGCCAGAATCGCCTCACTCCATGGCGGCCGAACAAGCGCAGCACCTCGAAGTCCTGCCAGTAAAAATCCTCATGCGGGATATCATGGACGTTGATCCCGTCCTCTTCCCAACCGGTGAACCACTCTCGCGGTGCCGGCTCGAGACGGCCGGACAAGCTCCAGTCGCGATGCCGGGAATAGAGGGCTCGCCGGCGAACCAGCGGGCTCGTGCCGTGGAGGTTCTCCTGGACGGTGTAGAAGCGGGCCTTGGACGCCTGATGGTCGAGGCGAGCTAGGGCGTAGTGGAGGATCTTGACATCCTGAACATGGAGCTGCGGCGCTCCTCCCGGCATGGGTATCCGGATGCTGTGCAGCCGCCGCGCATTATGCTCAGCTCCGTCATCCACATAGCCCACGGGCCATGGCCTGTCGTAGCGAAGGCACAGCTCGGTTCCCCGCCACAGGTCGGGCTTCTCAAAGCAGAGCACCGTGCCCGGCGCGGCCTGAAGCATCGCCTGCCAGCCCGGTGAACCGAAGGCATCGGCGGCGATGAGCTCGTCGGCGTCGAGGGCGAGGAGGATTTTCTCACCCAGCACGAGCTCGCGGGCAGTGCGCAGCAGAAGGGTCTGACGCTGAGCCTCGTCGTACTCCGGCGAGGGGTTGTCGAGGAGGTGCACCTTCGGGAAGGTGCGGCAGATGTCACGGCTGTCGTCGGTCGACCCTTGGTCGGCTACCACGATGAGATCGGCGACGCGGCTGGTGACAGCGAGAAAGCGGTCCAGAATCCAGGCTTCGTTCTTGACCGGGGTGAGGACCACCAGAGGTCTACCGGCTGGCGTCATTGCAGCTCGTTGGCGGCCATCGCGAGGACTTCGTCTGGCGCGTAGAGGTGAGCGCGTACGCCGGGCTCTCTGCCGAGGCTGTGGCAGGTTCCCGGATACCCCCACTGCGCCTGGTGCAGGCTCGCCGAACCGAACGACTCTCCGAGCAAAACCAGGGTGGGCTTCCCGAAGGCCGCCGCGACGTGCATGAGCATGCTGGAGTTGCAGATCACGAGATCGGCGGCCGCGGTCAAAGCGAACGTCTGGCGCAGGTCCGGAGTTGCGGGCAGGCTCCAGGCTTGCGGCGCTGCTGCCACGCGCGCCACGAGCTCCTCTTCACCTGGCCCTCCCAGGACCAGAATCGAAACGTCAGGTCTGATCTCCGGCAGCCGTGCCGCCAATTCCACGAAGCTCTGCTCGGGCCAGCGCTTGACGGCGAGCCCGCCGCCGGGGCCGATGATCAGACGCCGACGTTGGCTGCCACCCTCAACCGCGGTCCAACAACGCTCGGCTTCCTCGATCTCGCCGGCATTGAGGAAGATCTGCGGACGGCAATCGGGAAGCTCGGTCGCGCCGAGCAACTCCGCGAAGCGCAGCGCCGCTCGGCCAACGTGGAGGGCTGGATCGAAGGGCACCGCCGCCAGGTTGCCGGAGTGGCCGCCGGCATAGCCGTGGACGCCCAGACGGCACGGGATTGCCGCGCGCATCAACAGAAGGGATCCCCAGGCACTGCCGAGTACATCGATGCCGACCTCGAAGCGCCGCCGTCTGAGGGAAGAGATCTCGGGTGAGGCCACGAGATAGCTGAAGCGCCGCGCCGGGTTCTGTCGCCGCTGGTACTTGTTGAACCATGGCGCATTCACCGGCAGGACCTCCGTGATGTGGGGATTGCCGCGCAAGACGTCCAGATTCCAGTTCCCGACGCCGGCCGCGATATAGGCATCCGGATACCGGCGCCTCAGAGCGTCGAACAAGGGGGTCACGACCAGCAGATCGCCAACGTCGTTATTGCGCAGGACAAGGATCGAGCGGGACTCGGCCGGCAGGGAGTCGACCGCGGGCGCAAGCAAGGCAGCGCAGCGCACCAGCCCCTCGAGTGACACAGCCGCCGCCTCATGGATGCCGCGGTGGGTGACTCCGAGCAGGGAGCGGAGCTTCACGGCCGGTGGCAAACTACCCAGAATGGTTCTTGCCGCCCTCCCGCACGGCAGGTCGCGAGCAGCGCCTCCGGATCGGCAACGCGATGTACCCTACGGGTCAGATAGCGCGCGCGGAGCTTGTCCCAGAGGCTTTCCTCCGGCGCGACCTCGTGGAGCTCGATCCGCTCGTACAGTCGTCCCAGCTCGCGCAGAACCTCATCGACGGTGTGCGGCGAAGCGAGGAGGCTTGGATGAAGCTCCAGAAAAAGGTTGGGCCGATCCTCAGTCAAAACCTGCCGGGCTCCGGCCAGCACATGACCCTCGTAGCCCTCGACGTCGATTTTCAGGAAGTCCACCGGTCGCGTCACCACCGAATCGAGACAAACGAGGGAAACGCGGATCTCGCCGCCGGCGGCGATGACGCTGTTGATCCCGCCACGCAGCTCCACGGTCGTATCCTCGGCACCGACCGCGGCCGGGTAGACCCGGGCGCCGTTCAGCCCGTTGAGCCGGACGTTGCGCTCCAGCTCGATCAGGTTGTCCGGATCGGGCTCGAAGCAGGAGACCCTGCCGCCGGGCCCGACAGCCCGCGCCAAGAGCAGCAGGTAGTAGCCGATGTTGGCGCCGACATCGACGGCATGCATGCCAGGCCGGAGGAGGCGCTTGACGAGCTGGCGCTCCGGAACGAACCGTTCTCCTTCGAGGATGAGAAGCCGTTGCGGGTTGCCACGCGCCACATCCACGGCAAGCTCAAAGCCGAAGAGCCCCCGCCGCAGGACCCGAGGGCCGCGCGTGCCATCGAACAGGGCGTGGGCCAACGCCAGGCTCCGGAATCGCCAGAGAAAAGCGCGCACCTGAGCTAGGCGGAGGCGAAGAGGCAGCGCCGGAAATCTCCTCATACCACGATCAATGCCTGCCTTCTCCATCAGTCGCTCCGCTCGATGACCACGTCGCCCAGCACCAGCCGATCCATGCGGGTGCGCAGAAAACAATCGAGCGCCTCGGCCGGCGTGTTGACGATGGGCTCGTTCTCGTTGAACGAGGTGTTGAGCACCATGGGCACGCCGGTCAGGCGCTCGAAGGCGGCAATCAGTTTCCAATAGCGGAGATTCGATCGTCTGGATACCGTCTGCAGCCGGCCCGTGCCGTCCGCGTGGGTCACTGCCGGAACGAGCGGCCGTTTCTCCGGGAGAATCGGATACACCTTGATCATGAAGGGATCGGGATAGTCGATGGTGAACCACTCGCCGGTCCTCTCCTCCAGCACCGAGGGCGCGAACGGCCGGAAGGACTCTCGGCGCTTGATCTTCGAGTTCAGGATGTCCTTCATGTCCGCCCGGCGCGGATCGGCGAGGATCGAGCGGTTGCCCAGGGCGCGGGGCCCCCACTCCGAGCGTCCCTGGTACCAGCCCACCACCTCGCCGCGGGCGATCGCCTCGGCGGTCTCCTTGGCCAGCCGGTTCTCGTCGGAGATCGTCTCGATTTGGATCTCGCTCCAGGAGCCGTCCCGGCCCGCGGAGCCCGGCAGGGCCTCCCCGATCGCTCGGCGGATCTCCTCCTCGTCATAGGCGGGACCCCAGTAGGAGTGCTCCATGACGAAGCCGTTGCGCGCCGCCCCGAGCACCGCATGATGGACGTACAGAGCCGCCCCCAGGGAGGTGCCGGCGTCGCCGGCCGCGGCCTGGATGAAGACGTCCTCGACGCTCGTATGCTCGAAGAGCTTGCCGTTGGCGAGCGAGTTCATGGCGCAGCCGCCCGCGAGGGCCAGCCGTTTGAGGCCGGTGCGGCGTTGCAGGGCATTCACCAGGGAGAAGAAACGCTCTTCATAGACCGCCTGCAGGGAGGCGGCGAGATCCTTGTGACGCTGGGTCAGCTCCTCGCCGGGCCGGCGGGCGGGTCCCAGCAGCTCTTCCAGGGCCGGGGTGTAGATGGTGCCCAGCTCCGGCGCGCCGTCCTCCCAGGTCATGTCCACGCCCTCGGAGAGATGGCGGAAGTAGCGGAGGTCCAGCGCAAAGGTGCCGTC
Source organism: Thermoanaerobaculia bacterium (assembly GCA_044868005.1). Lineage (GTDB taxonomy): Bacteria > Acidobacteriota > Thermoanaerobaculia > Multivoradales > UBA5704 > DATARR01. Next base: position 87,142 of record JBIOVX010000097.1, read on the forward strand.
CGGCCGCGGCGGCACGATCCTGCCGAGCCGGTCCGCGAACGAGGGCTCCCCGTACGCCGCGAGACCCATCACCTTGTATTCGTCCCCGAAACCCGGGAAGCCGAGGAACTGGGTGACCGCCGTATAGAAGAGGCCGAGGGAGTGGGGGAAGTGGACGCGGTCGAGCACCTGCAGCGAGCTGCCGCGGCCCACGGCCATCATGGTGGAGACGAAGTCGCCGAAGCCGTCGACCGTCAGGCACATCGCCTCCTCGAAGGGCGAGCAGTAGAAGGCGGAAGCTACATGGGCGAGGTGATGCTCGACAGGATGGAGGCGGGGAACCGGACCGCCGAACTTCGTGGCGATGCGCTCTTCGAGAGAGGCGACCTGCCGGAGGTTGCGGGCGCGGCCGAGGGCGCGGCGGAGGCTGCGGGGATGGGTGAGGGCGAGGGCGGCTTTACGGGCCAGGTAGGCGCGGGGCTGGCGGGCCACGGCGAGGGCGGTGACGCCCCCGAGATCGCCGCCGTTCAACTCCTCCAGGCAGAACCGGATGGCCTGCTCGGGGAAGCCGGCCCAGTGCTTGATCCGCCGGAAGCGCTCCTCCTCGACTCCGGCGACGAACCGGCCGTCCACCACCGCGGCGGCCGAGGCGTCGGCGTGGTAGACGCTGAGGCCGAGGATCCTGTTCAAGCGCGGCGCCTCGGGCGCGTGCTCCCCCCAGGGGAGGACAAGTTCCCCCTCGCGGGGGCGGTTTTCCCCCCTGAGGGGGGCGTTCTTCCCCCTTGAGGGGGATGTTCTCCCCCACGAGGGGGAAAACCGCCCCCCACGAGGGGGAAGCTCGCCCCCCTGAGGGGGAAGCTCGCCCCCCTGAGGGGGAAGCTCGCCCCCACAAGGGGGAAGCTCGCCCCCACGAGGGGGAGACTCGCCCCCCTGAGGGGGAGACTCGCCCCCCTGAGGGGGAAACTCGCCCCCACGAGGGGGAGACTCGCCCCCCTGAGGGGGAAGCTCGCCCCCCTGAGGGGGAAGCCGCCCCCCACGAGGGGGAAACTGCCTCCCGCCTCAGCCACCGCTGAACGCCCCTCGCGGCTTCTCTCGCCGTACGATTTCCCCCGCATCCCGAGCGCGGTTGATGCGGGCTCGCTCGCGCCCTTCGGAGGTGCGGTACAGCTCCAGATCCCGGTACATGTCGCAGCCGGCGCAGGTGCGGTTCAGCTCCGTCGTGCCGAAGCTCGCGCGCAACCTGCGCATGCCGTCGCTCCGCCAGATCTCCAGGAGGTTCCCGGACATCACGTTGCCGATGCCAAGGTCGGTTACGGCATCCATGGCGGCGACGCAACTGCAGGCCATCACCGTGCCGTCCGGCAGGATGATGGGGCCGTTGTAAAGCTGTACGCAGGTTTCCGGGCGGGAGGCGACGACGCGCAGGCGCATGCCCGCGGGCAGGACCTCCCGGGTGACGCGGCCTCCCGCGGAGGTGAAAGACCAGGTGAAGTCGATATCGGGCTCGTAGGCAAGGATGGGCTGGAAATCGGCATCCTTCATGACTGCGTCGAGAGGGCGGTCCGTCCGCAAACCGATCGTTACGGTCAGCGGCTCGGGAAGAGACTGATTCGCCTCGACCAATGCATGAACATTGCGCCGGAAGCGCTCGTAGGCGCTGGAGCGGTAGATGCGGCGGTAGGACTCCTCGTCGAAACCCGACGTGCTGATGGTAATGGAGGTCAGGCCCGAGGTCAGCACCTCCTCGATGCCGTGCTTGTCCAGGAGGATGGCGTTGGTCGTCACCCAGATGCGGTCGATGGCCGGCAGGGACCGCAGATAGCGCACGCGCGCGACGAAGTCGGGATGAATGAGGGCGTCGCCCACGATGGGCGTCAATCCCACGCTGCCGCCGCCGCCGGCGGCGAAGTCGTCCACCGCCTTGCGGAAGACCTCCTCGGGCATGAACTGCACCTCCCGCTCCTGGAACTGATAGGGGCAGAAGAGGCAGTTGGCGTTGCACAGGTTCGTCAGCTCCAAGTGGAGCTCATAAGGGCGCAGCGCCATGGCTTCCAGGGTCTCGTCCAGCGGGTAGAGGCGGCCGACCAGCGCCTCGGCTTTGCGGCGCAGCACCCGTCCAGCCTTGGCCAGGAACACGCCGGGTGCGCTCAACGCTCCTCCTTCCAGGCGGCCGGAAGGTCGGCAGGATCGCGGGAGGCGACGAGGAAATGGATGTCGTAGAGCCCGGAGACCTGGTGAAGCATCGAGGGAGCGACCCGGCCATAGCCGCTTGTGTGAATGTGAGGAGCCACCTTCGCCGCGCAGGCGTAGCCCAGCCCGTCGAGCAGACCCACGACATCCCGAGCCATCTCGGGGCCGTGGAGCTCGACGAGAAGGCGGGGTCCACGCTCTCGCAGCAAACCGGCGGCGCCGCGCAACAGAAGACCCTCAGCGCCCTCGACGTCGAGCTTGATCACGTCGGGCAACGGCAATCCCTCCTCGGCCACCACGGTGTCGAGCCGGCGGCAGAGGACTTGCTCGGTGAGAGGGCCCAGACCCAGATTCCGGCGGCCGACGCAAGGCTCTCCACCGGTGACTTTGCTCAGCGTTCCCGATGCGGACTGCATGTCGTCCACCTGGAATTCGGCCATGCCGTCCTCATCCCCCAGCGCCATGGGCATGACCGTGACCCGGTCCGTGATGCCACCCAGGGCGAGGTTCTCCGCCAGCAGGGCGCGATTGTCCGGCGAAGGCTCGAAAGCGACCACTCGGCCGGCGCCCAGAACGCCGATGAGATAGCGGCAGTAGAGGCCCAGATTGGCGCCGCAGTCATAGACCACATCGCCCGGATGGACCAGGTGGCGCAGCATCGTGAAGGGGAACTCCTCGCTCTCCGCCGGTGTCCGCAACCAGAGGGAGCGGTTGCGCCGCAGGCGCAGGCGGAAGGAGCCGATCCCGTCGATGCGCGCCGTCCATGGCACGTCGGGGATCATACGCAGAGCCCAGCGACCCAACAGAGGGCGGGTGCGCAGCGAGCTGGCGACGGCACGGACGGCGGCGATCAAGCCGAGATCCCGGAGCTGTCTTTCTGTATGTTGCCTTGTTCCACGGGCGAAGCCGCCGCGGGCGAAGATTCCAGCATCAGCTCCTCCAAGCGGACATCGACGACCAGCCGAAACCAGAACGCCTGGAGGAAATGGAAGATGAAACCGTTCCTGCCGTCGAGGATCCCCAGCAGGACGAAATATCGGTAGAAAAAATAGAGCGCTGGACGGATGAGCAGCGGCATCCTGTAGTAGCGGTCCTTGAGCCAGAGAATCCTTTCGTCGGGCGTCCCGAAGAGGCGCGGCGCCGTCTTCCACGGCAGGTTGCCTTGGCGGCGCTGCAGCTCTTCCGTCGCGAAGGCCTCGGCGTACCGGAGGTGCTTCTGGAGGTAGAACTGGATCGAGTCCTCCTTGGCGTTCCACTCCTCTAAAGGCGCGCGCAGCCGTCCCACCGCCCCGCGGACGTAGACTCGCGTGTCCTGCTCGACGGGGTCCAGCGCGGAGCGGCTGCGGCGGAACAGCTTGAGCAGGACCTTGCTGCCGTAGCCTCCGAAACGGATGGGCTTGCCGCGGAAGATCTGGCGGCGGCGGATATAGAAGCCGTCTTGCTGCACGTCGGACCGGGCAAGAAGCGCCGCGATCTCCTCCCGCAGCGCCGGCGTCAAAGCCTGATCGGCTTCCAGGATCAGCACCCAGTCGTTGCGCAGGGGAAGGTTGTCGAGCCCCCATTGAAATATCCACGGGATGATCCGGCTGTGGTCGTACGCAAGGTTGTGAACGTCGGCGTAGCGACGGGAGATCTCCACCGTGCGGTCCGTGCTCTCGGAGTCGAGGACGAAGATCTGGTCCGCGAAGCCGTGGACGCTCCGCAGGCAGCGCTCGACGTTGGCTTCCTCGTTGCGGGTGGTGACCAGGACGGAGAGCGGGATCACGATCTCTTCACTACGCGTGAGGCCTCCTCCAAGAGGTGGCGCCAACTCGCGGCGTAGTTCCAGCGGGAGAGGATCTCACGGCTGCGCTCGCGGACCCGTTCCCGCGACAGGGCGAGGGCATCGTCGATTCGGTGGGCGAGCTCTCTGTCGTCGCCGAGCTTATAGACGAAGCCGTTGCCGCCAGGCTCGATCAGGTCTTTCCCCGCTCCGACCCGGGAGGAAGCGACGACAGGCAAGCCGCAGGCGAGGGCCTCCTGGACCGATACTCCCCAGACCTCTTCGCGGACGGGATGGACAAAAAGATCCGAAGCCGCATAGAGGGCCGGCAGCCTGGGATAGGGGATGTAGCCGGGGAAGCAGACCCGCGTGAGACCCTGGTCTCTTGTGAACTCCTCCAGCCTCTTCCAGTCGGGACCGGCTCCGGCGAGCACGAGCCAGATGTCCTCGCAATCGCGTCGAGTGGCGGCCCTGAGGAGGTCCCATGGCGCCTCCCGGTCGTTGAACTTGGCGACGCTCAGGACGACCCGGGCGTCCGCCGGCACGCCTAGCTGCTCCCGGACCGCTGTCCGTTCCTCCGGCGACAGCGCGGACCTGGACTGGAAGGCTTCCGCGTCTATCGCGTAAGGGAACAATCCCATCCTCCAATGAGGCACTCCGAAATCCCGCAGATAGTCAAGCGTGAGGCTGCCCGCGCCGAGGAAAAGGTCGTACTTTCTCTTCAAATAGCTGGCGAAGAAGAGTCGCTTGGCGAGGATGCGGGCGGCCGAGCCACTCCGGATGGAATCCATGCGCAGGGCCGTTGCGATTCCTGCCTTTTTCGCAATCCGCACGGCTTCGCGATGCGCTCGCTGCTTGTAGCCGTTCGTGATGACCAGATCGCATGTCTCGGGCTGAAGCCGTTTCGCCAGCCAGGGCGTCCGGTCCTGAACCGGGCAGATTTCGTGGAAGTAGCCATTCTCCAGGTTGATCCCCCAAGAGACGATCATTCCCAACTCGGGATCGAAGACCGGATCGGCGATCCCCGAGCTGGTAAAGAAAACCCGTAATTCGTGCTCGGAGTCCCGTGCAGCGAAACGGAAAAACGGCGCGTCGAACTGGGTCGGACGCTCGACGAGGAGGGTGATCTTCAAAAAAGAGATGGAAGTCAGTCGGTCTTGCGAGCTCGCTCCAATTCGGCGCGGAGACGAGCATTCTCCTCTTCCAGAGCGAGATTTCGGGCCCGGGCTTCCTCGTATCGAGGCAAAGATTGTCCCGAGGCGGTGTCGACAAGCCGGATCTGCGAGCCCTCCATCCGGAACGTCACCCCAGCCGTGCGGCTGATCAGCGAGCCGTCCGCTTGCAGGGGAATCTTCTGATATCGGCCGCTGATCAGGTGAAACCCCTGGATGCGCGGATCGAGATAGTCGCCCAACGGATCGTAGAGGACGTACTCCTCGACGCCGAGCCGCTCGTAGAGGTTCTTCTTTCGTCCCAGGTCCTCGTCCCGGGTGCTGTCGGACGTGACCTCGACGACCAGGCAGGGGCCGCGGCCTTGTTCCTCCCAGAATTTGTAGATCCGGCGTCTCCGCTTCGAGACACCCTTGATCACGAAGACGTCGGGGGAGACGACGGAGCGCGGATCCCCTTCCTTGAAGTAGAGGAACAGATCCCCCCAGGCGTAGACGTCGGGCGTATCGCGGAAACGCTCACGCAGGGCCTCGATGAGGTAGATCGTCTCGTCGAGGTGGTCCTCGGTTTCCGCCATGGGCTCGCCGTCGGATTCCGGGTAGACGATCTCGCGCTGGAAAGGAATCGCGCTCATGCGTGCCGCCCTTTCCCGGGAAGATGCGACATCAGAGCACGGCCGCCTGCTGAAGCGCAACCTCCCGTCATGAGGTGATGATAGACCTCCTCCATCTCCTTCGCCACCGCCGCCCACCCGAAGCGTTCCCGGACCGCAGCGGCGCCGCGCCGGCCCATCTCGTCGAGCCGGTACGTGTCGGCCAGCATCTCCCGCAGGGCTTCCCCGAGATCTTCTTCGGCGACGATCCCTCCTCCCGTCTCCCGGACGGCGTCCGCAAGACCGACCTCCGGAGTGACCGCGACGGGCCGCCCCGCCGCCCAGGCCTCGAGGACTACATTCCCGAAGTTCTCCGAGTACGAAGGCAGGACGAGCGCCGCGGTCCCGCGAAGGAGCGCAGCCTTGTCCGCGCCATGGACGGGGCCGAGGAAGGAGACCCGATCCGCGACGCCGGCCTGCCCGGCGAGCCGCTCCAACTCGGGCCGGAGCCCCTCCTCGTCGTTACCGGCCACGGCGAGGTTCGTGCCGGGAACCGCGGCCATGGCCGGAATCAGCCGGTCCAGTCCCTTCTTCCAGGAGAGACGGCCGAGGAAGAGCAGGAAAGGTCCGCGTCCTGCCAGCTCCTGAACCGCGGGCGATGGAGCGGAGCCGTTGCCTGTCCAGGGAGCGGGATCGATCCCATTCGGGATCGCGAAGACAGACGGCAAGGATAGATCCAAGCGAGCCGCCGCCTCGGCTTCGAGCGAGCTCGTGGCGTGCAGGGCCGCCGCCTGCTCGATCGTCCGGCGCTCGGCGAGGAGCATCCAAACGCTCTTTCGCCAGCGGCCCCGGGCGCGCATCATCTCCGGCACCAGCATGCCGCGCGGCGAGAGCACGTAGGGAACCCCGGCCCGTTCGGCGGCGCGCGCCGCGGCCGTGGTCGGCCAGAGGAAGATCGAATGGAGATGGACCACGTCGAAGCCGGCGATGCCCTCCCGCACCGCCTTTTTGAGGCTCGGCGCGAAGTAGAGGCGCCGCGGCGGCCGCACCGCGAAGTACCGCACCTCGACGCCGTCGATCCGCACCGGCTCGTCCAGAGAGACGTCCAGGGTACCTTCGCCGTGGACGTTCGTCGTGAAGACCGTCACCTCGTGCCCGCGCGCCGCCAGCGCCTTGCACAGACCATGGACGGCGAGCACCGGCCCGCCGTGACGCCAGGCGGGCAGATAGGTGGGGATGACGTGGAGGATCCTCAACTTTGTTCCTGGTGCTTCGGGTAGGGGCGGGTCTGGGCGGCGGCGGGTTGGCGGCTCGACCCGCCCTGAGGGGAGGTCTCGATGATTGTCCTTACCACCTCCGTCAGCCGACGCTCATACCTCTGCCAGGTGGCGTTCTCGGCGGCCTGGCGGCACTCCGGCCTCATGGCGCGCACGGCCTCGGGATGGCCGGCGCACCACGTCATGCGATCCGCCAGAGCGGAGACGTCCGCCGGGACGATCCAGCCCGTTCTTCCCTCGGCGACCAGATCCTTGGCTCCCACCCGGTCCGAGACCAGGACCGGCAGCCCGGCGGCCAGAGCCTCGGGTACCACCATGCCGAAAGACTCATTGCGCGACGGGAGCACCAGGCAGTCCGCCGTGCGGAAGCGCGCCGCGAGCTCCGCCTGAGGGAGCGGTCCTGACACCGTCACCCCAGAGGGAACACCCGCGAAAGCGGCGTCTCCCGATGGCCGGATCACCAGGAGGTGCGCCGAGGGCTCGGCCGCGCGAACCCGGGCGAACGCTTCGAGCAGCAGGTTGAACCCTTTGACGCGGCTCGCCGCTCCCACGAAGACGAATGTCGTTCCCGCTCCGCCCGGCGTGTCTCGTGTGGAGGACGCAAAGAGATCGATGTCTACCCCGAGAGGCACGCAATGGACCCGCTCGGCCGGCACGCCGGCTTCGAGGTAGCTTTGCCGGGCGAGCTCGGAGACCGTGAGCACGTGGTCCGCCAATGCGATCTCGGCGTCTTTGATCGCGATGATCCGGCGATGGAGGCGAGGAGACTCGACAAAGCCGTGGAAGCGGTCCTGCGTCTGATGGTGCGTGGCCGCCGCGTCGAGGATCGTGATCATCCCCAGCCGTCGTGCTTTGCGAAAGGTCGCGAGAGCCGAGATCTCACAGGCGATCACCGCGTCGGCGTTGCCCATCCGCAGCCGGGCCGCGACACCGCGATCGAAGAGCCGGCAGGCGAGGAAATCCGTCCAGGCGGCAAGGCGGGTCGTCAGCGCCAGATCCCCCAGCCGGCGCAGGGCTGGTATCCAGGGGAACCAGCGCACGCGGGCTTCCGGCAAGGGCAGGGGAGCGTAGCGCACGAGACGTCGCCAAAGCCGCTCCGGCACGTGCCGCCCATGACGCTCGAGGGCGGGCACTCCCGCCCAATACCCGGCGAGCATGCCGGCTCCTTCGAGAGCCAGGGCAGCCTGGTGAGAGTGCTGCCGCCCGGGATGGGTTACCACCACCTTCATTCTGTTCTTCCCGATACAACCGGCGCGACAACAGGCGCCGCCATCCGGGGAGCGACCCCGACGGGTTTTCGCGTGACCACCGGGGCGAGCGCAGCTTCGCGGTCGAGCCGCACGACGAGGAACACCAAGCCGGCCAGGAACCAGTAATAGACCCCTGCCGTGACTTCGAAGACCACGCCGCCGGGGATCTGGACGAGGAAGAACAGCAGGGCCGAGATGGCCACGGCACGGTGGAAGCCTGTGCGTAGCCGCAGGGCCTGGCGAAAGGCGAAGAGTGCGAGACCAAGGCGCGCGGAGTAGACCAAAACGAACCCCAAGAGGCCGAGTTCCATCATCACCCGGCCGCTCTCCGACTCGGTCGCAACCCCTTCCAGCCAACTGTAAGGGACGATACCCTTGGTTACTGCCGAGGCTGCTTGATGAGTTGACCCGATGCCATAACCCAAAACACCAGTGTAAGGGAGCACCTGGAACGGCGACTTGAAGGGAGAGACCAGCCGTCCCATGAAGTCGTGCGATCCTGAGGCCCGCTGGCTGAAGGCGGTGAATGCCTCTTCGCCCGCCGAGGTCAACCCCGCCACCAGGAGGCCAATGCCAAAAAGCAGCCGCACGAAGGTCTTGCCGGCTTGCTTTTCCCGCGCTACGGCGAGCCACCAGTACAGAGGAAAAAGCAGGGCGAGCATGAAGATAGGGCCCCGTGAGCCGCTCATCAGCATGCTGAGGACGGTCATTCCCAGAGCGGCGTAGACGAGGAGATTGCCCCGAGAGCGCCAACCGGTGGTGGTTAGGATCATCAGGATGAGGATCGTGCTGGCGAGCAGGTAAGAGGTGAAGCCCGAAATATAGGAAAAGGTGCCGGTGGCCCGTACGAACTGTGAGGAGCCAAACGTGGAGATCGATCCCACCTCAGTGGGCTGTGCGTACGTGTTGAGGACGCTTCCTTGCGGACTGAAGAACTGCACCACCGTAAGGAGGCTCACCGGAATCGCAAGGAGCACGTAGCGCTTGAGGAAGCGGGCGAGGGCCTGATCGTTGCGAAAGACGGCCGGCACGACGAAGAGCAGCGGCACGTAAAGGAAGTAGGCCTTGAATCCCAGGAGTCCCAACAGGAAGTTGGGCAGCCGCGGGTTGAATACCTCGAAGACACCCCATACGGCTCCCAGCACGAGCACCGTATAGAGCCCCGGAGCATGCGGGTAGCGGAGGCGCAAACGCTCGCGAGACTTGAAGAACCCGACGTAGGAGCCGAGGAAGAAGACGTCCTTGGCGAAGTAGATCAAGTCCTGGGATCCCGGAAGGAGCCACTTCCGGATCGCTCCCTCGAAAATCACCAGCAGCATTCCGACTTGCACGGCGAGCCGCCACTTCTGCGTCGACCAGACGAGCGCGACGCCACCGAGCAGAACGATGAGCAGACGAGTGTTCACGCGTTCGTCTCCCGCTGGCTTGGGAACGCCGCCGGCCGCCGGCCTGAAACCGCCGCCGCGAGCACTTCGAGGTAGCGCGCCACCACGCAGTCGCTCTTATGCAGGCTGAGGTGCTTGGCGACCGCTTGAGCTGTGGGAAGGAAACGGGCGGGGTCGGCCAAGGCGGCCTCAAGAAGGTCGGCGAGGCCGGCGGCATCGCCGTTGTCGAAGGTCAGTCCGCAGGGTCCGATCGCCTCCTTGAGACCGCCTCCCCGTGAGCCGATCACGAGGCATCCGCAGGCGATCCCCTCCAGGGCCACGATGCCGAACGGCTCGTCGTAGCGCGAAGGGACGACCAGAATTCGGTGCGCATTGAGCTGGCGCACCACCTCTTCTCCTTGATGGATGCCCAGGAAGCGCACCTGCTCTCCAATCCCCAGCCGCCGGGCCTGCTCTTCGAGGGCCGGCCGCTCGGGGCCGTCTCCCACCACCGCGAGCTCCGGCCGTGCTCCCCGCCTGGCGAGCAGCCCGAGCGCCTCGAGCAGGATGTCCACTCCTTTATCCGAGACGAGGCGCCCGACGAACAGCAGCTCTCCCGTGCGCGGCACGTCGGGCAAGGCGCGGAAGAGATCGTCTCGATAGGCGTTGGCGATGACCGTCGAAGGAGTCTCGAGGTCGTCGGCCACGGCTTGAGAAACCGCGATCGACCTCCCCCAGCGCAAGAGGAAGCGCTTGAGGCGGTCCTGGATCGCCAGGCTGCGGTCCGGCCGGCTGTACCAGCCGTGATGAGAAACCACCCAAGGACGGCGCACGAAGAGCAGAGGCCAGAGGCCGCGCAGGCTGACATTCGCCTGAAAGAGGACGTCACAGTCCCGCACGAGCCTCAGGAGCTCCCAAGGTCCAGGGTTTCTGACCACTCGGAACGGGAAGGGCTCGGGGCCGTGCTGCGCGGTCTTCGCGACCAACGTGACTTCGTGGCCGGCGTTGTGCAGGCCTTCGGCCAGCCGGGCGACGTTGATCTCGAGGCCTCCGACGCTCGGGTAGAACACCGGGCAATAGAGCAGGATCCTCACTGCGACGCCTCACCGCCAAAAACCAGGTTGAAGAACGAATCGATCTGGCGCTCGAGGCTGTGTTCGAGGTACCACGCGCGAGCCCGGTTGGCCACCGCCTGAAGCTCCGCCTCTCCAACAGCGTGCGAGGATCGAGGCGAGAGGTAGTGTTCTACCGAGGTATGGAAGGCGCTGCCGTTGCGGCGCGAAACGGCGCAGACCGGCGCCACTCCGTTGGCGCAATAGGCGGCAAAGATCGTCGACTTGGGAAGAAAGGCCGGCGGATAGGCGAGGAATCCAGCCTTGCAGCTCAGGAGCTGGCCCTCCACGTCGTGGGCCGAGAGCGTCCCCAGTCGCCGCACGGGCCGGCCGGCAACCTCTGCGGGCAAGTCTTCTATCGGCGGACCGATGTCCAGCACTTCCTCGGCGCCGACCGCTCGGCAGGCCGCCGCGAGGTCCGCCATGTGTTCGCGAAAGGCCCGCCGGCGCAGGCCCGCGCCGCCGAAGACGGCGATCCGCTGCGGACGAGAGGAGAGCGGCGGCACCTCCGCCGGCTCACCCACCGTGGAGAAGACGGGCAGCACCGCGATGTGCTTTCGCGGTACCCAGCGGTGGAGGACGTCGCGGTAGATGGGGAGGCTCGTGGCGATTCCGCGGCTCGCGCGGGCCAGCGCCGCGGCGAGCCGCCGTTGCAAGGGTGAGAGCCAGAAGCTGCTTCGCCACGGAGGTCCGGAGGCCTTGACCTCATGGAAGAAAGTCGAGACGCGGCGCCCCTCCCCGCGGGCGAGCCAGCGAGTGATTCCCGAAGCCAGCCAGACGGGGCAGCCGCGCTCCTGATAGCCGTAGCCGGCGTAGTGGAGGAGCACCGTGTCAGGCTCCTTCCCAGCGGCCCACCACCGTTCCAGGGCGGCATCCAGGGCCGCCGCCGTGCGCGCCGGCAGAACCTCGCTCCCCGCCTCTGCGCGGTGGGCGGCCAGCAGGTCCACCGCGACTCCTCGCGCGGCGAACGCCTCCCCGAGGCGCTCGGCATAGCCTCCCACCCCATCGATCGAGCGAGCAGGGACGATCTGGAGGACTCTCACCGCCGATCCCCATTGCTGAGCGCGTAGGCAGCCAGGCATCGGTCCACCACCTGGTCCCAGGTGAACCGCTGCTCGACGGTCCGCCGGGCGCCCAGGGCCAGCCGGCTCCACAGGTCCATGTCTCGGCGCAGCCGAAGGATCGCCTCGCGGATCGCCTCCGGCCGGTTGGCCGGCACCAGCAGGCCGTTGTCCTCGTGTTTCACGATCTCCGGCAGCGAAGCCGCATCCGACGCGATGACTGGACACCCTCGCGCCATGGCCTCCACCAGCGCGAGCCCGAACAGCTCGTGAGTTCGAGCCGAGCCGTTCTCATCCACCGGCGTGGGATGGACGAGAACCATGGCCCGGCCCAGCCGGTCGATGATCTGCTCGTCGGAAAGGGCGCCGTGGAACTGGACGTCCTTTCCCTTACCGAGCGACTGCAGATGCTCGAGATAGACGGCGTCCGTCGCGGGTCCTATCACGTGGAGCTGAACCTCTGGCGGCAGCCCCTCGATCAGATGGTGCAAACCCTTGTGCGGCAGGATCCGGCCAAGAAAGACGAGCGTGCCGTCGTGAGAGAGCTCCGGCCGCATACGGTGGCGTTGCGGATCCACGCCACCGTAGATGACGCTGTGGCGCCGGTTGCGCCCACGGAGTCCCCGCGCTGCGTACGCCGAGATGGGCAGATGGGCCTGGATCCAGCGCGTCACGTCGATCTGATACCCCGGGGTCCAGCCGCCCCCGCCCAGATCCGAGACAAAAACCCGGCTTCCCTGAAGCCGGCCGAAGACGGCGGCGAGAAACGTCGGCAGGACGAAGAACTGGTGGCAGTGGATCACGTCCGCACCGCGCAGCTCACGGAACAGGCCGGCGGCGAAGGGCGTCATGCGGTCGCGGGTCCGGCTCTTCAGAATCACCCGCTCATACCCGGGCTGCGGAGAATCCCGTAGCGCTCGTGGGCCGAAGCTGACGAGCTTGACCTCAGCCCGCTTTGCCATCGTGCGCGCCAGCTCCTCGGCGAATCGCTCGCCGCCGCCCAGGACGGATTCAGGAGAAAAATAGGTCGGCGTGACGTGGACGACCTTCATTTCCACTGCACCCACCGCGGCCGGGTGAATCCGAGCGTCACGATCGCGAGTTGGCCGCCGAACGCCGCGACGCCGCTCAGCAGATTGAAGGTCAGCACGCCCGCCGTGGCCGAGAGCGGGAGAAGGGCGACCAGCACGGCTTGGACGGCCACGAGGCTCGCCACCGCCAGCCCCTGCCAGCGGGTCCACGCGCGGGCGAGGTTGACGCTCACGAGATAGCCGTCGATGAGAGAGACGCCCGCCCCGGCCACCACCAGCAACAGCTCGCGATGCAGGCCGGCGTAATTCTTCCCCAGCAGCAAAAGGAACAGGTCCGGAGCGATCGCGGCGGCGGCGAGCATCGCCAGGGCGACGGATGCGAGCGAGACGCCGAACTGCACCACGCGGCGGCGATACAGGCGATCGTCCGTGATCCTCGCCAGCCGCGGCAGGAAGACCACGCCGGTGAGGCTGGAGAAGATCCCCACGATGAGCCCGAGACGGCCGAGGGCCCCTACCTCGGCGATGTTACGCGTGACGCCGAAGGTGGCGGCGAGCCAGACCGTGAGCGGTCCTTGGATTGCGAAGTAGAGCGCGCTCGGCAGTGTCGGCAGCAGATAACGGAGGACCCTGCGCTGATACGGCCGGAGATCGATCGGCGCGGACGCGGGCACGGTGACGGGACGCGCGAGAAGGGTCACGACCGCGGAGCCGGCAGCCGAGGCGAGGACGCCCAGCCAGGACTTCAGCACCGAGACAACGAGGAGTGCCGCGATGCCCAGGCGTGTAAATCCTCCGGCCAGCTCGGCCCGATAGGAGGCGCCGTAGCGATCCGCCAGACGCAGCGCCAGGATGCGCAATGAGGATGCGATCTGAAACCAGACGCAGAGGACGATCCCGCCGGTCACGAGCAGCGCCTCGGCAAGGCCGTAGCCTTTCGCCGCGGCGATGCGCGGAAACAGGACGAGCACGCCGGCGGCTCCCAGGAGAAAGACGGCCCGGCGTAGCGAAAGCACAGCCCGGAAGTACGGCTGAAAGTCCTCTCCCTCCTTCGCCGTGCGATGGAAGAAGTAGACGAGAGAGGTCGAGCTGCCGAGGTCGGTGATGAAGTTGAAGAACGTGATCACCGAGAAGGCCAACGTGTAGAGCGCGAACTCCCGCACCGGCATGAAGTTGACGAACAGCAACCCCGCCGCGATGCCGGTGAGCTGGACGACGGTCTGGGTGGAGAAGTAGGCGGAGAGGATCTTGGCCCAGGCGGTGAGGCGGTGACGGAGGAGTGCCTTTCTCCCCTCTCCCGGTGAGGTGGGGAGGGAGGGGGCGGGAGAGGGGCCGGGGGTGAGGGCTCGGGCGGGAGGAACGGTCATCCCAGGCTCACCCCAAATTCCTCGAGAACCATCCGCGCCAGCCGCCGCGACCGTTTTCCCGGCCGCTGCGCCGCCAGCTCCGGCTGCATCCACTCGGCGACCGGGATGTAGAACCCCGATTTCGGCCGCGTCCACAAGGCTGCCGGCAGCTCCGGTGCCGCCTGGCGAACCAGAGCCACCTTGCCCTGGCTCCGCGCGGGCTCGAAGCTGGCGGCGGCGAGCCGCTTTCCCAGCCAGGCGTCCACCAGGGGCACCCGCAGCTCGACGGACCACGCCATGGAGGCCCAGTCCGAGTCGCGCAGGAGCTGGTTGCGCATGTAGCGGGCGGTCTCCATCTCGTGCACGGCGAGCCAGGCATCGGGCCGGTGACCATTGCCGGCGGCGAGGGCGCGCGCCGCGTCCGCGATGGGGTCGTAGCCCTGCAATCCTTCCATGGCCAGATCCCGGCCGAGGAGACCCGGCAGCTCCTCCGGCAGGAAGAGCCCGCGGCGCAGGAAGTAAGCGCCGGGGAGCGTCCGGCCATGGCGGAGGAGACCCGCGAGCTTCGGCCGGCCGGGGAAGGTCCGCCGGACGACCGCGGGCCAGAGGGCCGCGAGCCCGGGGATGCGGCCCGCTCGCCGCGCCGTCCGCGCCAGGCGCGGCACGTCGGCGAAGGAAGGATAGCTGCCGAAGACTTCGTCGCCGCCGAGCCCCGAGAGCACCACCTTGAGGCCCGCCTCGTGCGCCGCCCGGCTCACCGCCCAGGTATTGAAACCGTCGATGCTCGGCTGATCCATGGCGGCGAGCGCGCCTTGCCAGAGATCCGCCAGCTCCGCCCGGCTCACGTGGCGCTCGACGTGCCGGGTTCCCAGCCGCTTCGCCACCTCGGCGGCGAGCGGCGCCTCGTCGAAAGCCGTATCCTGGAGGCCTTCGAAGCGCAGGGTGAAGGTGGCCGGCGGTTCGGGAAGGTGCCGGCGGGCCAAGGCCGCGATCAGGCTGGAGTCGAGGCCCGCCGAGAGGAAGACGGCCACCGGCACGTCCGACACCAGGTGCGCCCGCACCGAGTCCTCCACCGCGGCCGCGGGCTCCAGCGGCTCGACCTGCTCGGGGCCGTGGGGCTGCGGCTGGCCGAGGTTCCCCTCGCGGACGAGCAGATGGCGGCCGGCGGGCAGGGCGCGGATCTCCCGGCGGATGGTGAACGGTTCGGGGACCGATCCCCAGAGGAGGAACCCGGCGAGCCCGGCCGCATCGATCTCGCGAGAGACCGCGCCTCCTTGCTCCAGAGCCTTGACCTGCGAAGCGAAGCGGAGACAGCCGCCCGCCGTCGAGTAGTAGAGCGGCTTGATGCCCAGCGGGTCGCGGGCGAGGAGGAGGGTCTTCTCGCGGTCGTCCCAGATCGCCAGGCCGTACATGCCCCGCAGACGGGAGAGCATGGCCGTCCCCTCGCGGGCGTAGAGGGCGAGCAGCACCTCGGTGTCGCTGCGCGAGCGGAAACGCACACCCTGCGCTTCCAACTCCCGCCGCAGCTCCATGAAGTTGTAGATCTCGCCGTTCTGGACGATCCGGAAGCGTCCATCCTCGGAGGCCATGGGCTGAGAGCCCGCCGCGGAGAGGTCGAGGATGGCCAGGCGCCGGCTGGCGAGGGCGGCGCGGCCGTCGTCCGAGATCCACAGCCCGGCTCCGTCCGGTCCCCGGGACGTCATGGCGTCGCGGGTCCGCAACAGCTCGTCCCGGTCCATCGGCGGGGCCGCGTCGGAGAGGCGGACGATGCCGTTAATGCCGCACATGGGGTCCCCGCACCTCTCTGGCCCTTCTCTCCCCGAGGATCTGTGGATTATTCGGGGGTATGCCCTCCGAAGCCCTCACCTCCCCGGCCCTCCTCTCCCAGAGGGAGAGGAGGGAGAAAGATTGAGAAACTACGGTAAGGGGTTTCTTTTCTCGGTTTTGTTCCCCTCTCTCCCCCCGGGAGAGAGGGGCTAGGGGAGTGAGGGCTTCGGAGGGCATACCGTCAATTTTTCCAATAAGGGTTCCAATCTCTCCCTGAACCGCTCAATCCCAAACTCCGCGCGCCACCGCGCATGTCCCGCTTCGCCCATACACCGGGCTCGTTCGGAATCTGAAAGCAAGAGGGAGAGGGCATCCGTCAGCTCCGACCGATCGTCCGGATCGACGAGCAGGCCGGTCTCGCCTTCGCGCACGATCTCTTCCGCGGCGCTTCCCCGGGCGGCGAGGACGGGCCTGGCAGCCCGCATCGCCTCCAGGTAGACGAGGCCGAAGCCTTCGCCCCGGCTAGGCATGACGAAGGCGGCGCACCGCCGGTAGAGCTCGGCGAGCGTCGCCTCGCTGACGAAGCCGGTGAAGGCGGCGGCATCGCCGAGCCCGAGGGCCGCCGCCTTCGCCTCCAGGCGCGCGCGGTCGTCGCCGTCTCCGGCGATCACCAGCCGGGCTCCGGGATGCGCGGCGAGGAGACCGGGCAGCGCCTCCAGGAGCTGGTCGTGCCCCTTGTAGCGCTCGCCGGAGGCCATGCGTCCGGCGAGGAGGAGGAAGCCGCGTCCGAGCCGGTCGAGCAGCGCGGCGTCCGCCTCTCCCGCGGGCTGCCGCTCCTCCAAGGCCAGGGGAACGACGGCGGTGCCGCCGAGGTCCGGGCAGAACGGCCGCGCGTGCTCCAGCGTGTGGGCCGAGATGGCGAACCTCGCCGTCGCCCGGGCCAGAGCCCGGCGGCGGTCCCAGTCGAGCGGCCGCCAGACCTCGATTCCATAAAGCGGGAGGAGATACGGCGCCCGGAGTGGAGCGGGGACGAAGGACTGCACCCGCGCCGGCCCCAGGAGATCGAAGACGCAGGCCGTCCCGCGGTCCACCATCTGGGTCTTCCAGACCGCCCATCCGAGGGCCCGCTGGTCGCCGCCGAAGCCGCGAGAGGGGGCTTCGACGCCGGGAGTCCCGTCGCCGTCGAGAGAGAGGACGCGGAAGCCGATCCCCCGCTCGCCGGCGAACGCGGCACAGGCGCCGGCCAGGAGACGGCCGGCCGCGGCACGGCCGCCGCCGTCCAGCCCCAGACCGGCGGAGACGAAGACGAGATCGCGGCGAGAGCTCATGGTAGGTCCCGGGCAGGCTCCGCCCCCTTCGGTGTACATCCACGACGACACCGAGGGGCAGGGCGCGGCGAGCGCGCCCGGAGCTTTTCCTCCGCCCTACCCCGCCGCCGCCCGCGCCGACCGGAAAGCCCGCAGGGGTGCCACGAGCTCGCGGTCCAGCTCGGCCGCGACGGATTGCCGGAGGAAGGTGACGGAGACGATCAGCCGCAACAGGCCCTTCTCGCGCAGCACCGTCCCGGTCCATCCCCGGAACGGGCCGTCCACGATCTCGACCTCATCCCCGGCCCCGATGTAGGGATGGGGGACGAGCGGCGCTCCCGCCTGCTGCAGAAGCCAGAGGCTCGCGAGCTCGTCCTGCAGCCGCTCCTGGTCGGGCACGGCGAGGACCTGGACGATGAGATCGCTGCGCAGGGCGGTCCGCCGTGCCTCGGCGGTGCCGCGGAAGAAGAGGTAGCCCGGGAAGAGCGGCAGGCTGGAGACGAACGTCCGCCCGGCGCGCCGCGTCCGCTTCTCGGCCTGTGGCAGGTAAAACCCCACCTCATGCCCGGCGAGGTGGCGCGCCAGCCCCTTCTCCTGCCGGCTGCGCACGTAGGCCACCCACCAGGGGTGCTCGATCCGGGACAGCTCGAACAGGTGCGAGGGGAAGAAATCGACTTCTCGCTTCAGGATCGGCACGTCGGCTTACGGTACTCCGAGGTCAGGCGGTTTTGTTCATCGCAATTGCTATGGAATTGTTGCAGAAAAAGGAGTTAAAGGCAAGGCCGGCTCTCCGGTGTCCTTCCCCCTCTCCAGCTTGCTGGAGAGGGGGCCAGGGGGTGAGGTCTCGCGGGCAGGACGGTCCGTCTACCGCCGGGCGGCCTTCCGTGGCTGCTTCGCCGGCCGCCGCGCGCGCAGCAGCGCCGGCAGGCTCTCGTTGATCCAGCGCTCGGCCCGCCAGAGGCTGCGGTAGAGGCGCTCGCGGCGGCGGAACTCGGGCGTGTGGAAGAGCCGGCGGCCGCCGCGCACCTCAGGGGGCATGTCGGCGTGGAGCATCTCGTGGTAGACCACGGCCTCGACCACGTGCCGCGGCACGGCGGGATTGTCCAGCAGGCGATGAACGCGGATCAGCCGGTCCTCGTAGGAGTAGCTGCCGAGCTGCAGGACGGACGTCCGGGAATGCCGGCAGGAGCGGGAGGCGACGTTATCCTTGCCCCAACTGATGCCCACCTTCAAACGCTTGTCGAAGAAGCGTTCGTTCAGGTCGGCGTAGATCTCGCGCAGGTCGTAGACCTCCCCCTGCGGCCGCAGGACCAGCCGGCGGGACCGGGCCGTGGGCCGGTGGGCGGAGAAGTGCTCGCGGATGACGAGCAGCGCCTCACGGGCGCGGTCGCTGCCCCGCCGGCTCTCGACGAACGCCGCCACCGCCTGCAGCACTTCTTCCGGCGCATGGGTGAACGAGTGGTGGATGCGCAGCTCGAGAGGGGCCCGGTTCCCCATCCGGCCGGAGCGGACGCTCAGGATGGTGCGGCGGTTGTCCGTCAGCTCCAGCGAGCGCAGGCGGCCGCCGGTCAGGCGGTTCAGGCGGCGGAGCAGATGGAACCGCAGGGCTCCCGGATCGGCCGGTTGGAACCCCGGCAGGGAGGGGATGGGCTGGGCGGGCCGGGTCTTGAACAGCTCGAGCTGCACCGGCCGCCGCGGATCGGCCGTCCGGGGACGTTCCGGCCGGCTCTGTCTCGGTGTCGATGGACGGGAATCCCGGGGGAGCACCTGCGCCGACGTTCTCATCGCGCTCAAATCTCCAGCGACAGCTTAAATACCCGGTCCTGCGACGGGGTAAGCGCGAACTGTACCACAGGGGTCGCGCCGCTGAGCCGCAAGAAATAAGGATTTCAGCCCGTTTCCCAGCGTTCGCCCACGGCCAGCGTGCGGACCCGCTGCCGGTCCCCACCCTCCCGTTCCAGGGTCTCCGCGAGCACCTTGGGGGCGAGATCGACCGGCTCGTCGGTCAGGTCGAAGCACCCCCAGTGCATGGGGATCATCGTCCGGGCGCCGAGGTCCAGGAACGCCTGCCAGGCCTCCTCCGGATTGACGTGCTGGTAGCGCATGAACCAGCGGGGCTCGTAGGCGCCGATCGGCAGCAGGGCGACGTCGATGGGGGCGAACCGCCGGCCGATCTCGGCGAAGCCGTGGAAGTAGCCGGAGTCCCCGGCGAAGTAGTACCGCCTGTGGCCGGAGTCGAGCAGCCAGGAGCACCAGAGGGTGGCGTTCCGCTTCGTTCCGATCCGGTTCGACCAGTGCTGGGCGGGCAGGCAGGTGAGGGTCCACCGCCCATGGCGGGCGCTCTGCCACCAGTCCAGCTCCACGGCCCGCGGGTGCCCTCGGCGCCGGAACCAGTCCCCGAGGCCCAGGGGGACGAACCAGTGGACGGTCTCCGGCAGGCGCCGGGCCGTCCAGGAGTCCAGGTGGTCGTAGTGGTTGTGGGAGACGACCGCGAAGGCCTCCGGAGGTATGGCTTCGAGAGGGATCCCCGGCGGCGTCAAGCGGCGGGGAAGCAGCGCCCGCGGCCCCCAGTGAGGATCGGTGAGGAGCACGTCACCGCCGTCGTGGATGGCGAACGTCGAGTGCCCGACCCAGGTGACCGAGTCGGGCTGGCTCCGGTCCTTCAGATAGGCGCCGTCGTTAGCCACCACCGGCACCTGCAGCGGAGCGCTCTTGTCATAGGGGACGCCGCCGCCGCCGAGCTTCCACCGCAGCACGTCGGTGAGCCGGTTGGGAAAGCGTCCCCAGGGATTGAAGAAGTGCCCGGGCTCGCCGTGGGGGGCGTAGAGGAGGTCGGGGTTCAAGGAAATGCCAGCAACGCCGCGCGAATCTCCTTCATCCGCTTGCGGTTGACTCCGCGGTCGCCGTAGCCGATGCGGGAGGCGGAGCGGAAATGGATCTGCCGGGCCGCGTCGTCGAAGACGAACTCGACGTCGTCCGGGAAACGGAAGAGGCGCGAGCGGCAGACGGCTTTGAGATAGTCGGGCTCCTGTTGGACGATCTCGGTCCGTGGGTAGTTGCGCAGGACTTCGACCAGCCTCTCCCGGACCTGCTCGGGCGTGCCGTTGTAGGGGATGGGCTCCATCCGGTGCCGTCCGGGCGGCGCCTCCGTAGAGACGCAGTTCGGGGTCCTCGGGCAGGGAGGCAGGCGCGGCGGCATGGCGGCATTGTAGCGGACTCTGCAGGCCGTCCTGCTCTATGATCGTGCGCTCCGGCGAGGCCGATCCCGATGAACACGATCCACGATCTCCCGACTCCCGCGCTGCTGCTGGACCTCGACGTCCTGGAGCGGAACCTGCGCCGCATGTCCGAGCGGGCCGCCTCCCTGGGTGTGGCGATGCGGCCGCACATCAAGACCCACAAGTCTCTCGAGGTCGCCGGCATGCAGCGGGATCTGGGGATCACCGGCATCACGGTGTCCACCCCGTACGAGGCGCGGGTTTTCGCCGATCACGGCTATTCCGACCTGACCTGGGCCTTCCCGGTCATCCTGACGCGGCTCGACGAGGTGCGCGAGCTGGCGGAGCGGGTCACGCTGCGGCTGGTGGTGGACTCGCCGGAAGCCGTGGAAGCCTTGGAGCGGCTCGGCCGGCCGCTACACGTCTGGCTCAAGGTGGACTGCGGGTATCACCGGGCCGGGGTGGATCCCGCCTCGCCGCAGGCCGTAGAGCTCGCCCGGCGGCTGGCGGAGTCGGCCGTCCTGACCTTCGACGGGATCCTCAGCCACTCCGGCCACGCGTATAACGGACCGACTCGGAAGGAGGTCGCCGCCGCCGCCGAGGAGGAGCGCAGCGTCATGGCCGGCTTCGCGGAACGGCTGCGGGAGGAGGGGATCGCCGTGCCGGCGGTGAGCGTGGGCTCGACGCCCGCCCTCTCCGTGATCGAGCGGCTGGACGGCGTCACCGAGGTGCGGCCGGGCAACTACTGCTTCCACGACTTCACCCAGGTAGCGCTCGGCTCGTGCGGCGTGCGCGACTGCGCGGTCACCGTCCTCGCGAGCGTCGTCTCCTGCCGGCCGGGCGACGGCCGTTCGATCCTGGACGCCGGCGCCCTGGCGCTCTCCAAGGACCGCGGTCCGGACCTTCCGGAGCGGCCCTCCATGGGGGAGGTCTTCGCGGACTACGAGGCGGGGCTCCTCGACGCCGAGGCGCGGCTGCTGTCGCTCTCGCAGGAGCACGGCATCCTCAGCGTGCCGCGGCCGGTGGGCTCGCGGGTGCGCATCCTGCCGAACCATTCCTGCCTGACGGCGGCGCATTTCGACGAGTACGCGGTGATCCGCGGCGAGCAGGTGGTGGACCGCTGGCGGATCTGGCGCGGCCGGTAGCGAGGAGACGGGGATGTTGATGCTGGACGAAGCGACCCGCGGCGAGCTGTGGCGCCGGCTGGTCGCGATCATCGAGGACTACACGAACGGCATTCGCGACGCGCGGGTGGCGCCGGATCTCGATCTGGCGGCCATCCGCGAGGCGCTCGCGCCCTTCGACTTCGCGCGCCCGGTGCCGCCCCTGGAGGCCTTGGACTTCGCCGCGGAGGGCCTGCGGCGCTGGCAGGTCCATACGCCGCACCCGCGCTACTTCGGGCTCTTCAATCCCGCGCCGGCCACCATGGGCATCGCCGCCGACGCGCTCGTCGCCGCCTTCAATCCGCAGCTCGCCGCCTGGAGCCACAGCCCGCTGGCGGCGGAGATCGAGCAGCACCTGATCCGGGCCCTCGGGGGACGCTTCGGCTTCGATCCCGCCCGCCTCGAAGGCACTTTCACCTCCGGCGGCGCGGAGGCGAACCATACCGCGCTCTCGACGGCGCTCACCCGGGCCTTCCCGGAGATCGGCCGCCGGGGGCTGCTGGCATTGCGCAGCCGGCCGGTGCTCTACGTCTCGCCGGAGGCCCACCACTCCTTCCTCAAGGCCGCCCGCCTCGCCGGCCTCGGCACCGAGGCGGTCCGCGAGGTGAAGGTGGACTCGCGGCTGCGCATGATTCCCGAGGAGCTCGCGGCGCGCATCCGTGAGGACCGCGAGGCGGGGCTCTCGCCCTTTCTGGTGGTGGCCACGGCGGGCTCGACCAGCGCCGGCGTGGTCGATCCCCTCGCCGAGCTGGCGCAGGTGGCGGACGAGGAGGGAGGGCTCTGGCTGCACGCGGACGCGGCCTGGGGCGGCGCGGCGGCCCTGGTGCCGGAGCTGCGGCCGGTGCTCGCGGGGATCGCCCGCGCCAGCTCCGTCACCTTCGACGCCCACAAGTGGCTCTCGGTGCCGATGGGGGCCGGCATGTACATCACGCGCCATGCCGGCATCCTGGAGCGCACCTTCCGGGTGGCGGCCGGGTACATGCCGCGCGAGGGGGCCGCCCTGCCGGTGGCGGACCCTTACGCCCATTCGATGCAGTGGTCGCGGCGGTTCATCGGCCTCAAGGTCTTCCTCTCCCTGGCCGCCGCCGGCTGGGAGGGCTACGAGGAAGCGATCCGCCACCAGACGGCGATGGGCGACCGGCTCCGCGAGCGGCTCGGCGAAGAGGGCTGGGAGGTGGTCAACGAGACCCCGCTGCCGGTGGTCTGCTTCGTGGACGGCGGCGCCGCCGGCCGCTCGGCGGCTTTCCTCGAAGCGGTCGCCGCGGACGTGGTGGCCTCGGGCGAGGCGTGGATCAGCACCGCCGTGCTCGGCGAGGTCGGTCCGGCGTTGCGCGCCTGCATCACCAACTACCGCACCGGCCCCGAGGACGTGGACGCCCTGGTGGCGGCGCTCGGCCGGGCGCGGGCGAAGTGGTAAGCTCCACCTGTCCCGCATTCGGCGTTCCCGGCACCTAAAGGAAGGAACGGGGCAACCTACGAAGGAGAAGAGCCCATGAGCTGGGAAGAAAAGGAAGACACCACGATCTACAAGGTCGTCGTCAATCACGAAGAGCAGTATTCGATCTGGCCGGCCCATCGCGAGATTCCCCTGGGCTGGAACGACGTCGGCAAGTCCGGCCTCAAGCAGGAGTGCCTCGACTACATCAAGGAAGTCTGGACCGACATGCGCCCTCTCTCGCTGCGCAAGAAGATGGAAGAGATGGAGCGCGAGAGGCAGCAGGCGGGTCAGGAAAGCAGCAATTAGTCCAGCCGATCCTCACGTGAGACCTGGCGGCAATCCAACGGAGCGGTGGCTGGCTTACCGCGAGGTGAACCCCCGCGCGCGGCTCCGCATGTTCGGCTTCCCCTACGCGGGGGGCGGCGCCTCGATCTACCGCGGCTGGGGGGCCTCGCTGCCTTCCGACGTCGAGGTCTGCCCGGTGCAGCTCCCCGGCCGCGAGAGCCGCATGCGCGACCAGCCGTTCCGCCACTGCGAGGAGATGGTGCCGGTGGTCGCCGACGCGCTGCGGCCCTATATGGATCTGCCGTTCGTCTTCTTCGGCCACAGCATGGGCGGTCTGATCGGCTTCGAGCTGGCCCGGGAGCTCCGCCGGCGCGGGCAGGCCCTGCCGCTGCACCTCTTCGTCTCCGGACGCCGGCCGCCTCATCTGCCGCCGCGCGAAGAGCCGATCTACGACCTGCCGGAGCCGGAGTTCCTCGTCAAGCTGCGGGAGCTCAACGGCACGCCGGAGGAGGTGCTCCAGCACGAGGAGCTCATGCGCCTGCTGATCCCCCTGCTGCGCGCCGACTTCTCCGTCAACGAGACGTATGCTTACACCGAGGGAGAGCCCTTCGACTTCGGCATCTCCGCCTTCGGCGGCTTCGGCGACCAGGAAGTGACCCGCGAGGACGTCGAGGCCTGGCGGGAACAGACGCGGGGGCGCTTCCGGATGCGTATGCTGCCCGGCGACCACTTCTTCATCCACGGCTCCAGGGACCTCATCCTCGAGGCCGTCGCGCGCGACCTGGCGGAGATCGCGCCCTCCCGGTGACCCGGTGACCGGTTTCCCGTCGCGCTCTCCGGCTTCCGGCCTGGAGGTGCAGCCGGGCACGATCCAGGTGTGGTCCATCCGGCTCGACCCGCCCGCCGAGCGCGTCGAGCAACTGGGCCGATTCCTGGCCGCCGACGAGTGGCAGCGGGCGAACCGCTTTCGCTTCGAGAAGCACCGGCGGCAGTACGTGGTGGGCCGGGGCGCTCTGCGCGCGCTGCTCGCCGCGTATCTGGGCATCCGTCCGCGGGACGTCCAGTTCTCCTACGGGCCGCGCGGCAAGCCCTTCCTGGCGCCGCCGCTCGATGCGGCCGGCCTGCAGTTCAACCTCTCCAACTCCGACGAGCTGGCCCTGGTCGGCTTCGTGCGCGGCCCCGAGATCGGAGTGGACATCGAGTATCTGCGGCCGATGGACGATTGCGAGCAGATCGCCGAGCGATTCTTCTCGGCGAGCGAGCGGCGGGTGCTCCGGGACATTCCTTTCCCCGCCAAGCAGGAGGCCTTCTTCAACTGCTGGACCCGTAAGGAAGCCTACCTCAAGGCGGTCGGGGAGGGGCTCGCGGCGCCGCTCGACTCCTTCGACGTGACGCTCGCGCTCGGCGAGCCGCCGCGCATGCTCACCCTGGAAGGCGACGCCGGCCGGGCCGCGCGCTGGTGGCTCCACCATCTCCGTCCGGCGGAGGCCTACATCGGCGCCGTCGCCATCGAGGGGGGGACGTGGAGCGTCGAAACATGGGATTTTGTGGGGCCTGATTCAGGCGCGTGATCGGGCGGGGAATCTACAACCCCCGCCAGTACCCCCCATCGACCGCGATCGCCTGGCCGGTGACGTAGGAGGCGGCCGGCGAGCAGAGGAAGGCCACCACCTCGCCCACCTCCTGCGGCTCGGCCATGCGGCCGATCGGCGTGTTGCCGATCCAGCCGGCGACGATCTCCTCCCACGGTTTCCCCGTGCGGGCGGCGGCGCTCGCCGCGAGCTCTTCCTGCCGCGCCGTGCGGGTGTGGCCAGGGAGCACGGCGTTGACGGTGACGCCCTCCGCCGCCACCTCCTGGGAGAGGGTCTTCAGATACCCGAGCACCGCCGGGCGTAGCGCGTTGGAGAGGGCGAGCCCGGGGATGGGCTGGCGCGACGAGATCGAATTGATGGCCACGATCCGCCCCCAGCGGCGCTCGCGCATGCCGGGCAGGACGAGCCGGCAGAGCCGGGGCACGAAGAGCAGCGTGAGCGGAATGGCGGTCTGCCAATCTTCCTCGGTCACCTCGGCGGCCGGCTTCGCCGGCGGACCTCCGCCGTTGGCCACCAGCACGTCCACGGGTCCGAGCCGGCGGCCGGTCTCTTCGACCAGGTGAGCGAGGGACTCGGCCTCCCGCACGTCGGCGACGATGGCGATCGCCTCGGCCCCCTCGCCGGCGAGCCGCTCGCGGGCGGCCTCCAGCTTGTCGCCGCCGCGGCTGGCGATGGCGAGGCGGGCTCCCCGCCGGGCCAGCGCTTGCGCCGCCGCGAAGCCGAGCCCGCTGCTCGCGCCGGTCACCAGGGCGACGCGGCCCGCGAGGTCGCTCATCGGATGCGGTTCCCCTGCTCGTCGTAGGTGTAGACGCCGCGGCCCACCTTGCGGCCGAGCCGTCCGGCGCGCACGTGCTGGACGAGGATCTGGTTGGGCCGGTAGGCCTCGCCGAGGGTGCGGTGGAGGAACTCGAGGATCGCGAGGCGCACGTCGAGCCCCACCAGGTCGGCCATCTCGAACGGTCCCATCGGGTGGTTCAGGCCCAGCTTCAAGGCCTTGTCGATGTCCTCGGCGCTCGCCACCCCCTCCTGGAGCATGCGGAAGGCCTCGTTGCCGATGAGCGCGTTGATGCGCGAGGTGACGAAGCCGGGAGCCTCGTTGACGAGGACGATCTCCTTGCCCATCCGCTCGCCGACGCGGGTCAGGGCGTCCAGCGTCTCTTGCGAGGTCTGCAGGCCGCGCACCAGCTCGATGAGCCGCATCAGGTGCACGGGATTGAAGAAGTGCATGCCGGCGAAGCGCTCCGGCCGGCCCGAGGCGGCGGCCATCTCGGTGATCGAGAGGGCCGAGGTGTTGGAGGCGAAGGCCGCCTCCTGCGGCGCGTGCAGGGCCACGGCGCGGAAGGTCTCGATCTTGAGCGCCATGTCCTCGGGCACCGCCTCGATCACCAGCGAAGCGCCGCCGACGGCGTCCGGCAGGTTGTTGTGGAGGCCGAGCAGGGCCTTCGCCCGCTCCGCCGCCCCGGCGTCCACCTTCTTCAGCTCGACACCCTTGGCGAGGTTGCGATGGATGGACGCGCCGGCCTTCTCCAGGGCGGCGCCGTCCGTGTCGTACAGGCGGGTCTCGTAGCCGGCGAGGGCGGCGACGTGGGCGATGCCGCGCCCCATCGTGCCGGCGCCGAGCACGGCGATCGTCGAGATTTCTCCCATGGGCCCTCGCTCAGGAAACGGGAATGTTGTGGACGCCGGTCGTCTTGGCGGCCAGGTTGCGCAGCTCATCGGCGATCGCCAGCGTGTTGCGCACGGCGGAGGCGGCGAGGTCCTGCAGCTCCGGGGTCGTGGCGTACTTCTCCAGCACCTCGCGGCCGAGGTGGTGGTGATGGGCCTCCTCGGGCTGGATCGTCTCGGCGTAGAGCCGCGCCGTCTCCTCGTCGCCCACCTGGCGGCAGAAGCTCACGAACTGGGCGTTGCGCACCTGGGCGATGGCCTCGCTGGCGAACGGCCCTCCGGCGATGCGCTCGACCGTCGTGCGCAGGCCGCGCAGGTACTGGTAGAGAGGGCTGTGGCCTTCCGCCAGCGGGTCGAAGTCCGTCAGGTTCTCGCCCAGCTCGGCGAGGCGCTGGCTGATCATGCCGTAGTGCTTCATCTCGTCGCCGCACTGCAGGGCGAGGGTCATCTTGGCGTCCACCTCCGGGGTGGTGGGCATCCAGAACCCGGCGAGCTCGCTCGCCTCCAGCTCGCTCTTCAGGGCCAGGCGCAGCAGGGTCACCACGTCCACCTTGCCGTCGGCTTCGGATTCCAGCGTCTCGATCTCTCCCAGCCGCGCGAAGAGCTGGTCCATCTCCTCGACCAGCCGCGCGACGAATTCCTTGCTGTTCACGGGGGCTCTCCTCTCCAAGGCTCCCGCGGGCGGGGAGCGGATCGCATCCGCCGGGTATTCTATCCGCTACGCGGGGTTCAGTTGGGTTGGAGTTTCCTCCGATATCCACGGGCAGTCTGAACTCCAGCCCATCCCCTCATTCCAACGTCCGCAGCACCGCGCGCACCGGCGAGGCGTCGAGCCCCGCCAGGCGCAGCGGCAGGGCGATCAGCTCGTAGACCCCCTCCGGGACGCCGTCGAGCACCAGCCCTTCCAGGATGGCGATGCCGCCACGGAAGAGCGCGTGATGGGCGTCGAGCGTCTTGCTGTCGAACGGGTCCACGGAAGGGGCGTCGGTTCCCACCAGGAGCACGCCCTTCTCGGCCAGCAGAGCCGCCAGCTCCGGCGAGATGGCGGAGAATCGCTCGGGAAAGGTCCGCCGGTCGCGCACGCTCTCGCTCTTGAACAGCAGCCGGGCGGGATTGGCGAGATCGATGCCCTCCACGTGCCGCGGCTCGATGAGCGGCTGCGGCGGCACCCGCACCACCCGGCAGGGGCCCAGGTAGCGGTCGAGGGGCATGTCGGCCATCCCCTCCCCCCGCGGCTCGGTGTGGAAGGGGGCGTCGGCGTGGGAGCCCAGGTGGGGCGTCGTGGTGATCGAGGAGAGATTGACGCTGGCTCCCTCCGCGAGCGACCACGTCAGGCGGGACTGAAACGGAGTATCGCCCGGCCAGACGGGGATCTCCGGCCGGATGGTGGGCGAGAGGTCATAGAGCATGGGCTCTCCCTCCTTGCCTACCGGATCATAGCGGGATTGCGGCCGAACGGGGGGGCGGCGCCCGTGAGAGGTTCAGGGCTGAGATTCCCACGGGGGGACGACCCGTACTGCAGGGGGGAATGTTCCGTCCGAGTGGGGGGAATGTCCCCCCAAGCGGGGGAACCCTCGCCCCCGAGGTCCGGAATGTTCCCCCGGAGCTCTGGAATGTTCCCCCGCGCCTCCGCGACGCCGCCCCCGGCGGGGAGAATGTTCCTTGCGAGAATTGGAACATTATCTCCGGCGGGGGAAATGTTCCTTGCGAGAATTGGAACGTTCCCCCCGAAGGGGAGACATAGCCCCCGAAGGGGGAGACATTCCCCCCGAAGTTTGGGACATTCCCCCCGCGGGGGGAGACATTCCCCCTGAGGTTTGGGACATTCCCCTGCTGGGGGGAGTTCTCCCCCCGCGAATTGGGACATTCCCCCTGCGGGGGGAAACGTTCCCCCTCCGAATTGGAACATTCCCCCTGCGGGGGGAATGTCCCCCCTCGTGGGGGGAATGTTCCAGTTCCAAAGGGGAATGTCTCCCCATGGAGGGGGGAAGCTCCCCTCGCCGGGGGAAACTCTCCGCTCGTGAGGGGGAATGCCCTTTCTGCCAATGTCAGGTGAGACACGAGGAGAGAAGAAATTAGGGAAGGGCGGAGAGGGGAGTCAGAATGGAAGTCATGG
>JBIOVX010000098.1:0-3694 GCA_044868005.1 Thermoanaerobaculia bacterium
GAGAGGAGGGAGAAAGACAGAAATGCCGGAGGGTCGTAGCGGCCTTCTTTTTGCCGTTATTTCCCCTCTCTCCCCCCGGGAGAGAGGGGTCAGGGGAGTGAGGGCTTCGGAGGGCAGACCGCCGAAAAGTTCACAGGTGCTCTGGAGAGAGGCGCCTACCGAATCAGCCGCTCGAACCCCTGCTTCCGCTTGAGCTGCAGGGGTTTATTCGGATTGCCGTAATAGCTCGTGTGGCCGGAGAGGTCGGTCGCCACGAGGTAGAGCTCCACGGTGCCGTTGCGGTGGAAGCCGGGGTCGATCTTCACCGTGGAGTAGCCGGTGCGGGTGGTCTCCAGGGGCAGATCGCGGAACTTGCCTCCTTCCGGGCGGGCCATCAGCTTGACGTCTTTCACCTGATAGTCGTCCGTGGTGCGGAAGCTCAGCTCCGCCACCGTGCCGCGGGCGTATTCGAGAAAGTAGCCGTCGCGCAAAGCGACCTGCGGCGGCTGCTTGTCGAGCTGCGCGAGGAGGGCCGCGAGCCGCGTGCGGGCGGCGGCGAAGCGCGGCGCCAGGTGCGGCGTCGGTTCCACCTCCTGGATCGCCTCCAGGCCGTCCCACGGCTTCCTCCGGCGCTCGAGGCTCGGCAGGAAGGCGAGGAGGGCTTCCTGGGTTTTCTCGTCGCGCTGGTAGGTCTCGTATTGGGCGATCCGCTCCGCGAGGCCGGGACGGTCGGGCCACGTGCGCTGGAGAGGGGCCAGCCTGGCCAGGGCTCCTGGATACTTGGCGTTGCGGACCAGCGCTTCCGCCTGCGTCTCGAGGGCCTCGGCCGCCTTGCCGCGCAGGTTCTCGGGATCGCTCGCCCCGGGCAGCAGCGCCGCCAGGGCGGCGAAGGCTTCGAGCACCCGCGCGTGGTCGCCGCGGGCGGCGGCCGTGCGCGCCTGGCCGTAGGCTTCGAGGATGCCGCGGGCGCGGTCGAAGTCGGCGCGGATCCCGGGAGCCAGGGCCGCCTCCTGCCCGCTGCCGCCCTCGACGGCGGCCTCGAGGACTTCCAGATTCCCCGTCGCCAGGCCGCTCGCGAGGTCCTCCGGCAGCCGTTCCAGGGCCAGGAGGGCGAGGGTCTCCTCGATGGCGGCGAGCTCCCGGCATTGCCGCGGCGAGAGGAGACCCTGCTCGCCGAAGGGGATCGACCGCAGCACCCGGCGCGCGTGCAGGTACTCGCCGGCGCCGAGATAGAGCTTCGCCTCTTCGAGACGCGCGAGCGGCGGCTGGGTGGGGACGTGCGGCAGCACGGGCGGGGGGGGCGCCGGCGGAGCCGGCGGGGGCTGCGGACGCCGCAGCAGCCACACCGCGGCCAGGCCGAAGAGCACGACGGCGGCCGCCGCGCCCAACACGATCGGACGGCGGAAGAACGGAACGGCGCGGGCTGGGGAGGGCACCCGGCGGGCAGGCGCAGCCGCGGAGGCGGCTTCCGCCGGCCTGCCTTCCCCAGGCTCGTCGGACGCCGGGAGCCGCGGTGGCGGGGGCGGCACGGCGAGGAGAGCGTTGAGGATCTCGTCGTTCACCTTCGTGAGCACCTCGCTCGGATCCTCCTCCGCCTCGGCCTCTGACCAAGGCGGCAGCTCGGGGAGCGAGATCTCGGACGCTCCAGGGGAGGGAGGGGGCTCCGCCGGCGCCGGCGCGGGAATCCAGGCGTCTGGAATCAACGGCATTTCGGCGGCCTCGCCGATGGCCAGCCGCAGGGCCTCGCGAAAGTCCCGCGGCCTCGGCCGCTGGCCGGGGTTGGAGCGCAGCGCGTGCTCCAGCGCCTGCCGCAGGGCTTCGTCGTTCTCCAGGGCGAAGCTCACCGCGAGCGGCAACTGGACCACCGGCGGCTCCGTGAAGGCCACGTTGGCTCCCAGGGCGTGGCAGGCCGTGAGGGCGAGCGAGTAGAGGTCGGCGTGCCCATCGGCGGAGCCTCCGCCGGCGAGCTCGGGCGCCAGAAAGCGCCCGTTCTCCCCTCCGGCGGCCTCCGGCTCCCTCGGCCGGAAAATGGCGGTGGCGAGCCCCAGCAGGACCACCCGCTCGCCGCCGGCGTCCGGCACGACGAAGAGGTTGTCCGGAGAGACGTTGTGATGGGCGAGACCGCGGCCGGCCAGGGCTTCCAATCCCTCCAGGGCCTGGCCGACCAGGGAGAGGAGGTGGACCGGCGGGCCGCCGGCGAGCGTGTCGAAGCCCTTTCCCGCCAGCAGCTCGAAGACGAGGAAGGCGCCGCCGTCGGCAGTGAATCCGGAGTCGAGCACGGCGGGAAGGTTGGGGTGCCGGAGCTCGGCCAGCGCGGCGGCCAGCCGCTCGAATTCCGGCGCCGCGGCGAGCCCCGGTGAAGACCCGATCCTGACGAGCTTGACCGCCACCGGCCGTCCCGAGGCGAGGTCGGTCGCCTGCTGGACGGACCCGGAGCGGGTCGATCTCAGGATCTTCTGGAGCTGATAGCGCTCGGCGAGCTCGCGGAACTGCATTCCGTCGATCCCCTCCCGGGACCGGTCGAAGGCGGATCCAGCCTGCACTTCTCGTCTGACTCAAGCTAGTATAGATGATGCTCTATTCCAACTGGGGCTTACCCATGCTGCGCTTGAAACTCTTCGTCCTGCTGCTCTTCCTGCTCGCCGCCCCCGCGGCCTGGAGCGCCTCTCCTTCCGCCTTCGGCATCAACGTCCACGCTCCGCAGGGAGACGCGCTCGCGGAGCAGCTCGACCGGGCGAGCGCCGCCGGCATCGGCTGGGTGCGCATCGACTTCATCTGGGCCGTGGTGGAGCCCGCGCGCGGCAAGTACGACTGGCGGATCTACGACGCCATCGCCTCCGCCGCCAAGGCCCGCGGCCTGCAGGTCTTCGCCTCCCTCGCCTACACGCCGGGCTGGGCCACGGACGGCCCGGCGATCACCGGCGTGCCGCGCAACCCGGAGGACTGGCGGCGGATCTGCTTCCGCGCCGCCAAGCGCTACCGGGGCAAGATCCTCTACTGGGGGTTGTGGAACGAGCCCAACCTGCCGCGTTTCTGGTCGGGCAGCCGCCAGCAGTACATCGACGTCATCCTCAAGGTCGGCGCCGACGCCATCCACTCCGGCAACCCGGACGCGCGGGTGGGAGGGCCGGATCTGGCCCATCTGACCGCGGGCGACGCCGACTGGTACGACTGGCTGCGCCGGACGCTCCTCGAGGCGGGCGACCGGCTCGACTTCTTCACCCACCACCTCTACGACACGGACGGCAACCGCGACGTCACGGCGCGGCTGGAGGCGAGCACGCTGTTCGGCAACAAGCCGTCGTTCTGGGACGCCGTCGCGCCTTCCGTCAAGGAGGTGCTGCGCGACACTGGCTGGCTCGGCAGGAAGCCCTTCTGGCTGACCGAGACCGGCTGGGAGTCCGCCCGGGTCTCCGAGAGCCGCCAGGCGCAGTACTACAACGGCCTCCTGGGCGACTGGTTCACCGATCGCGCGGGACGGGATTGGATCCAGAAGGTCTTCTTCTATGAGCTCCTGGACGCGCCGGCGCCGGACGGCCTGACCTGGGGAATCCTGCGCGCGGACGGCAGTGCCAAGCCGGCGTACGAGGCGTATTCGGCGTTTATCAAGAGTCACCCATAGAAGACGCCGATCCGGCCGTTCGCGATCAAGGAGGGGTCTGCCCTGCGAAGCCTCACCCCCTGTCCCCCTCTCCCTGACGGGCGAGGGGGGACG
>JBIOVX010000099.1:0-5470 GCA_044868005.1 Thermoanaerobaculia bacterium
CTGAAGAAGGCCACGGTCGCTCATCTCCGCAAGCTCTCCAAGTCACCCCAACGAATCAAGAACTACTTCCAGCACCAACCCGTGCGCTACGCCGCATGAGTTTCAACATTTCTTGGCCGGATCAATAGTTCCCACTCGGCGAGTAGCGTCTCTCGGAGCCACCGACTCAGGGTGCCATCTGCCGGCTAATTACGGCCCCCAACCGGCAGATCCCCTCCTCGATCACCTCCGGCGTGCAGTAAGAGAAGTTGAGCCGCATCGTCCTCTCTCCCCCACCGCAAGGGTGGAAGGCGTTGCCGGAGATGAAGGCGACCTTCTCCTTCAGGGCTTCCTGGAACAGCTCGGCCGAGTTGAGCCCTGCGGGTAAGGTGACCCAGAGGAAGAGCCCGCCGTGCGGATGGGTCCACTCGACCCCGGGCGGGAAGTGGCGATCGAGGGCGGCTAGCATCGCGTCCCGGCGCTCGCCGTAGACCTCGCGGATGCGCCGCACGTGACGGTCGAGGAAGCCGCCGCGGGCCGCCTCGTGGGCCACCATCTGGTTGAAGGTGCTGGTGTGGAGGTCCGCGCCCTGCTTCATCTGGACGAGGCGCGACATGATCTCCTCGGGGGCCACCACCCAGCCGATGCGCAATCCCGGCGCCAGGGTCTTGGAGAGAGTCCCGAGATAGAGCACGCCGCCGCGGAAGGGACGCTCGCCGTTGCTGCAGCCATGGACCTCGGCGTCGAGCTTCACCAGCGGCGGCAGGTGCGCGCCCTCGTAGCGGAGCTGGCCGTAAGGATCGTCCTCCACGATGGGAACGCCGTAATGGCCCGCCAGCTCGACCAGCCGCCGCCGGCGCGCGAGGCTGAGGGTGACGCCCCCCGGGTTCTGGAAATTGGGCAGGACGTAGAGGAACTTCGGCCCGGCGCGCAGCGCATCCTCCAGAAGGTCCACCCTCATGCCGTCATCGTCGATCGGCACCGTCATATACCGCGCCTGATAGGAGGTGAAGGCCTGGAGAGCGCCGAGGTAGGTGGGCTGCTCCGTGAGCACGCGGTCTCCCGCATTCAGAAAGAGCTTGCCGACGAGGTCCAGGGCCTGCTGGGCTCCCGAGGTGATGAGGACGTTGTCGGGCGTCACCTGGATGCCGTAGCGCGCCATGTGCCGCACGAGCATCTCGCGCAAAGGCAGATAGCCTTCAGTCGGCCCGTACTGGAGGGCGGTGCGGCCGTGCTGCTCGATCACCCGATCGGCGGCGGCCTCGAGCTCGGCGAGCGGGAACACCTCGGGAGCGGGCAGCCCGCCGCCGAAGGAGATGATCTCCGGATCGGCGGTGACCTTGAGCAGCTCGCGGATGGCGGAGCTGGTCATGCCCTGCGTGCGCAGCGCGAAGCGGTCGCTCCATGGCGGCTCGGCTGGCAAGACGGCCGGCGCGAAGAGTTTCTTCGGCCGCCGACGCAGGCGCACCGGTCCCTTGGTGCGAATCGACTTCGTAGCTCCCGGCGTGCGCGTCCCGCGATCTCGTTCCATGTGGGTTCCTTTCGAAGGCCGCAGGCATTCTGGCCACGAGATCGCATCGCGCGCCACGCGCCAAAGGGTTGCGGGCGCACCGCCCCAAAGGGTTGGGATGTGAAGCGGCTATGAAGGAGCGCCCCGCCGCCGCACCGCCAGATTCCGCCGCCGCTCCTCCTCTTTCCTCTTCTTCGAGGCCGCCCACGAGCAGATCGGACACGCCTCGAGGTCGTGATACAACGCCGGACAATACTCACGCCCGAAGTAGATGATCTGCAGGTGGACCTTGCCCCAGGTCTCCTCAGGAAAAACCTGCTTCAGATCGCGCTCGGTGGTCTCGACGTTCCTGCCGCTCGACAGGCCCCAGCGGGCGGCGAGGCGGTGGATGTGCGTATCGACCGGAAAGGCCGGCAGACCGAACGCCTGGTTCAGCACCACGGAGGCGGTCTTGTGGCCGACGCCGGGAAGGGCCTCCAGCTCCTCCAACGTCCGCGGTACCCGGCTGCCGTGCCGCTCCACCAGCAGCTCCGACAGCCGCTTGATGTTTTTCGCCTTTCCCTGCGTCAGGCCGATGCGGCGGATCAGCGACTGAATCTCCTCGACCGGCAGCGCGGCCATCCGCTCCGGCGTCGCGGCGCGGGCGAAGAGAGCGGGCGTCACCGTGTTGACCAGCTTGTCCGTGGTCTGCGCGGAGAGGACCACGGCGACGAGGAGAGTGAACGGATCCTCATGCTTCAAAGGAACGTCGACCGCGGGATACAGCTCGTCGAGGATCCCGGCGATGCGCCGCGCCTTCTCTCGTCTCGTCATGCGGGAGCTTGTTCCTCCGGCGCCGAGCGGTGAAGGAGAGCGCCGAGACCGACCAACGTGAGGGCGCAGGCCACCGCGAGGGCGCCGGCCACCAGGAAGCCGAGGCGGGCGTTGGAGGGCACCTGGGAGAAGCCGAGGATGCCGAAGCCGCAGGCGATGGCGGCCGCGTCGGCGGCGATGGCCGGTCCCGCCTCGGCGACGGCTGCGAGCGCGGCGTTCCGGCCGCCTCCCAACCGCTGGAAGACTTCGTAGAAGTGGATGCCGTAGTCGATGCCGACTCCCAGGGTGATGGAACAGAACATCGACGTGGCGACGCCGAGCGGAATGCCCGTCCAGCCCATGGCGCCGAGCATCCAGGCCACGGCCACGGACGAGGGAAGGGCGATGAGGAGCCCCACCTTCCACGAGCGGTAGAGCAGGGTCACCACGAGCCAGGCGCCGAGCTGCGCGAGCGGCAGGGAAAAGATCTGGGTGCGGACGATGGCGGGGATCATCGCCTGGCTCACCGCCACGTCGCCGGCGAAGCCGACGCGGACTCCCAGAGGCTCCAGCCGCTCGCGCGCGTAGCGCCGGACCGTTGCCATCAAGGCCGCCACCTGGCGGTAGTCGGGGTCCTTGAGAAAAAGGGTGATCACGCCGCGCCGGCGGGCGTCGTCGATCACCTCGCGGCGCCGCGTCTCTCCGCGCACCTCGTCGAACCAGTGGATCAGCGTCGCCACCGCGTCCGGCCGGTCCGGGATGCGCATGCGCTCGGGGTTGCGGGCGTAGCGCAGAAAGGAGACGGTGGTCAATTGCGCGTAGGGACCGAGGACTCCGCCGACCCGCGGCTGGCGGCGTAGGAAGGCCTCGAGCTCGCCGACGGCCCGCAGCGTCCGCGGATCGAGGAGCGGCCCCGGCTCGCCTTCGTCGATCTCGCCGATCGTTCCCCGCCAATCCGAGAGGTCGAGGTGGACGAGCAGCAGGTGCGTGCCGTTGAAGAGCCGATTGACTCTCTCCGTGGCGGTGCGGAACGGGCTGCCGGGCGCGAAGCCGCCGAGCCACGAGTCCTGCACCCGCAGGCGGAGAGCGCCGAGGCTCACCAGGAGCGTACCCAGCGCCAGGGCGGCGAGCGTACGCCGCGGCGAACGATAGAGGGGCGCGAAGAAGCGGCGGAAGCGGTCGGAGGATGCGACGCCGCGGCTCACCGGCCGCCGCAGGAAACGGGGCGGCAGCAGAGCGAGGGACGCCGGCCCCACCATCAGCGACCAGAACAGGCAGAACAGCAGTCCTAAGGCGGCGAAGGCGCCAAAGCTGCGCACGGCGACGAGAGGCGAGGAGAGGAACGAGAGAAAGCCGATGATCGTCGTCACCGTCGCCAGCACGACGGGCCGAGCCATCTGAGAAAGCAGCAGACGCACCGCGGCGCGGTGGTCCGAGCCGCCGCCGTGCTCCGCCTCCAGGATCTGCTGGTAACGCCAGAAGAGATGGATCTCGTCGGCCAGCGCCAGAGTGGTCAGGATGACCGGCAGCACCGCCGTGGTGAGGTAGGCCGGCACGCCCAGCCACCCCATGACGCCGAAGGTGAAGGTCTGGGCCGCCGCGAGCTGCACCATCCCCAGGAGCACCCCGGCGATCCGCCGGCAGCCCAGCCAGAGGACGAAGCCGATGATGGCGATCGAGAGCGGCAGGAGAACGGCCAGATCTTCGAGGATGTGGGTGCCCAGCAGCGACTCGGCCACCGGCGCGCCTACCACCAGGATGCGGTTGCCGGGCGACGCGAACCGCCGGCTGGCCTCGGTGATGCGGCGGCAGAGAGCGACCCGGTCCGCCGCGGCCGCGTTCACGTCCTCGGGCCGGTCGAGGACGTTGGGAGCGCCGACCAGGACGGCGACCGCGCTGCGGTCCTTCGACACCAGCGTCCCGTGCAGGATCTCGATCGCCTCCAGGTCTTCGCGGAAGAGATCCATCTCGGACGGCGTCCGCGGCACCACGTCGAGAAACGGGCGGAAATCGAGAGTGCCAGGATAGACACGGTCGCGCTTCTCCGTGGCCAGGCTGGTGACGCCGCCGGGGGGAACGCCCTCGACCTTCTCCAGCGCCGCCGTCAGGTCGCGCAGGCGGCGGAGCGTCTCGAAGTTGAAGATGCCGTCCCGGCGCGGTGTCTCGAGGACCACGACGATCGGGTCCCGCAGCCCGAAATGCCGGCGCACCTCGGCATCGAAACGCACCGCCGGATCATCCGGAGGCACCAGAGCGTGGCCGTCTGTGCGGAGCTGCAGCCTCAGGAGCCCGGGCGCCGCCAGCACGACGAGGGCCGCGAAGGCGGCGAGGGTGCGCCTTGGATGGTCGATCGACCAATAGGCCAGACGGTCGAAGCCGAAGGCTGAGCTGAAGAGGGCGGTGATCCGGGAGGCGCGCGTCAAGGCGCCGCGATCTTTACATAACTCTGCGGCCCGCGACACCAGGAGGGATGCGCCTATACGCGCGGCGGTCCGCCGGTGCCGGTCGAATCCGGATTCGCCTTGGCCTGGGTCTTCTTGACGGCGCTCAGGATGCCGATGCCGATGAGGCAGATGACACCCACGGCGATCCAATGCGTGGGCATGCCCGCCAGGTGGGCCCCCAGGGCGAGACCGATGACGAGGATGATGTAGCCGATCAGGTATACGCTGAATGAGGACGACATGACGTGTTCCTCCGTGTTTTCGGGATAGGCCAGACTGGCGCCGCGGCCGGTCCGCTGGCTCGTTCGGGAGGATTCAAAAGCCGGGCCAACACCGAGCGGTCTCGCACCGCGGCTCGTGAACGGGCGGCCCCAAACAGGCTCGCCGAGGTCCAGCCGCCGGAGCCCGAAACCGGCTCGCGGCGGCATTCCGCAGGATGACGGAGCCGCATCTGAGATGACGGCGGCGTGCCGCGATTTGACGGCGGCGTGCCGCAGGATAAGAAGGCACGCCGTCAGATGACGGTGGCGCGCCGCAGGATAAGAAGCCGCGACTTCAAATGACGGCCACGCTCCGACACCTCAGAAATCCCGCCGTCATCTCGCGGCGCCGCTCCGTCATCCCAGATACGGCTTCCCCAGATGACGGCGGCGCGCCGCAAGCTCAGAAATCGCGCCCTCAGACGACGGCCACACTCCGACATCTCAGAAATCCCGCCGTCATCTCGCGGCGCCGCTCCGTCATC
>JBIOVX010000100.1:0-4278 GCA_044868005.1 Thermoanaerobaculia bacterium
TTCTTTTTTATTCCCTCCTCTCCCTTGGGGAGAGGAGGGGTAGGGGAGGTGAGGGCCGGCGGCGCGAGGACTTTGGAATCTGTCGGCAACGGTGGCATCGGAGACTGGGACCCGTCCTCCCCCGAGGTCGAAGCCTCTCGAAACCGCGAGAAAACAGAGGACACCGCGACCTCCAACGCGGACGGTTGGAAACCTTTTTCTCCGCCTCCAACTTTTCGAACGGCACGCATCAGATTTCCGGTTCACCGGAGGATGGGATCAATCGCCTCGCGCCAGGGATGAATCGCCGCTTTTCCGGGAACAACGATAAAGCGCCGTACTCCCCTCGCAACTTGACAATCCAGCGCCTTGGATCGGATGAACCGCAAATCGCCGCGCGGGCTCTCGCCGCGCGCCGCGATGAAACGAATTTTCTCAACGCGCTCAAGGATTTATCCGCCGAGCTTCGATCGAAACCGCGAGGCCGGCACGCGCGTTGCTCTTTCCAAACGCCGCGGAAAGATTCACCTCGAAAGGAGGTGGCAAGAAGGCGGGGCCCTGTGGCCCCTGCAGTGGAGGTGTATCCGCGTTCACCAACGAGACTAACGTCTCTAACTGAAACAGGAGATTGAACCGAATGAGCCAGCATTCGCTTGTGAAGCGCGCGATTCCCCTCGCCCTTCTGCTCCTCGCCCTCGCCCTGCCGGCAGGGGCCCAGGTCCAGAGCGGCAATCTTCGCGGCACCGCGGCCGGCCCCGACGGCCAGCCGATGCCGGGCGTCACCGTGGTCCTCAGCGGCCCCGGCGCCTCTCTCACTCAGGTAACCGATGCCAACGGCAAGTTCCGCTTTCTCGGCCTGCCGCCCGGCACCTATGCGGTCGAAACCCAGCTCGAAGGCTTCGCGCCCACCCGGCAGGAGAACATCGAGGTCAACGTCGGCCGCAACACCGAGGTCGAGCTCCGGCTGCAGATCTCGGACATCATCAACATCGTCGCCGAACAGGCGCCGCTGCTCGACGTGCGGCGCAACGGTCCGGGCCAGACGGTGACCCGCGCCGACCTCGAGCGCATTCCCACGGCGCGCGATCCCTGGGCCGTCCTGCAATCGACGCCGGGCGTGCTCACCGACCGCATCAACGTCGGCGGCAACGAGAGCGGCCAGCAAGCGCTGTACGTCGGCCCCGGCTCCTGCGGCTGCCAGGCCGTCTGGTCGCTCGACGGCATGGTCATCACCGACATGTCCGCCGTCGGCTCCTCGCCGGGCTATTACGATTTCGACGCCTTCGAGGAGATGCAGGTGACGACCGGCGGCACCGACGCCTCGCTCTCCACCGGCGGCGTGGTGCTCAACATGGTCACCAAGCGGGGCACCAACGAGTGGCGCGGCTCGCTGCGCTACTACGTCGCGGACGACAGCACCCAGGCCGACCTCGAGTTCGACGAGGCCGATCTCGGCCAGGCCGGAGCGTGGAACAACGACCACGCCCAGACGAGCTTCAAGCAGGGCAACCGCATCGCCAAGATCGAGGACTCCGGAATCGAGATCGGCGGTCCGCTGGTCAAGGACCGGCTCTGGGTCTGGGGGTCTTACGCCAAGCCGAAGATCCACCTCAAGACGATCAACGACTTTGACGACAAGACCACCCTGGAGGATTGGAACGTCAAGCTCGACGGCCAGCTCACCGCCAGCAACTCGGCCACCGCTTTCGCGTGGCAGAGCGACAAGGTGAAGATCGGCCGCAACGCCGGTCCCCTCCGTCCGCAGGAGACCACTTGGGACCAGTCCAAGTTCGGCCCCGATCCGACGGCCTATAAAGTGGAAGACACCCAGATCTTCGGCAACAACTTCTTCATCACCGGCATGTACTCGGTGGTCAACGGCGGCTTCCAGCTCCAGCCCGAAGGGGGCGAGCAGTTGCCGTTCCGCGACTCCAGCCTGCAGTGGCACAACAGCTTCTTCCAGATCGAGATCAACCGCCCGCAGGAGCAGGCCAAGATCGACGCTTCCAGCTTCTTCAACACGGGGAACCTCGCCCATGAGCTGAAGTACGGCGCCGGCTACCGCACGGCGGAGCAAACCTCGCTGTCGCGCCTGCCGGGAGGCGGCTTCGAGTGCTGCGGCGGCCTGCTGGTGCTCGCCCGCGAGGCACATCCCAGGATCAAGACCGAGTACACCAACCTCTTCGCGCAGGACACCCTGTCGAAGGGCAATTTCACCGCCAACCTCGGAGTGCGGTTCGACCGCCAGGGCGGCGAGAACCTGGCCGCCACCGTGCGCGCCAACCCGGTGGCCCCGGAGCTGTTGCCCGCCGCCACCTATGCGGGCGGCGACGCCGGCTTCACCTGGAATTCGATCACGCCGCGTCTGGGCATCACCTACGCCCTCGGCACGGAGCGCAAGACGTTGCTGCGGGCCAGCTATTCGCGGTTCGCCGACCAGCTCGGCACCGCGACGGCCGGCCAGCTCAACCCACTGCTCGTGCAGAGCTATCGCTACTTCGCCACCAACAACAACGGCGGCCCCACCCTGGAGCGGAGCGAGATCGGGCGGGAGCTCGGCTCGCCGAGCGGCAACATCAACCCGATCACGCTGCAGCCGCTGCAGTCCAACGCCGTCGATTCCGATCTCAAGGCGCCGCTCACCGACGAACTGCTGCTCGGCGTCGAGCACGGCCTGCGGCCGGATTTCGTGGTGGGGCTCAACCTCACCTACCGCAAGTTCACCGACATCCTGGAGTTCGAGCGGCTGGTCTTCGACAGCGACGATCCGTTCTCTCTCGCCAACCTCGACAGCGTCGGCAGGGTGCACCAGCGCGGCGATTACGAGGAGCACACGCGGACCCAGACCGCTCCCGACGGCAGGACGTATACCACCCATTACTGGGAGCTGCGCCCGGGGGTCACCACCCGCAACGGCTTCCTGCTCGAGAACGGCGACAACGAGCAGGAGTTCAAGGGACTTTCCCTCACCTTCCACAAGCGGCTCTCGAACCGCTGGATGATGCGCGGCAACGCCTCCTGGCAGGATTGGACGTGGAACATTCCTGACAGCGAGAACGAGGACCCCACCGACACCATCGCCGGCGGCATCGTCGACGGCACGGACGTGCTGCAGGGCTCGGGCAACGCCTCGGGCTCGAAGGGCAACGTCTACATCAGCAGCAAGTGGTCCTACAGCGTGAACGGCATGTATCAGATCGTGCCCGACCGGCCCTGGGGCTTCAACGTCTCCGCCAACCTGACCGGCCGGCAGGGTTACCCGATCCGTTACGTCGATCGCGTCGTGCGCGCGACGATCAGCGACGGCGCCGGCCTCGGCCGCGACGTGCCGGTCAACGCCGATCCCAACGCCTTCCGCTATCCCGACATCCACGTCGTCGACCTGCGGGCCGAGAAGGAGCTCACCTTCAGCGACTTCGGCCTGACGCTGGGAGTCGACGTGTTCAACGCCTTCAACGAGTCGTACGTCCTGCAGCGCCAGGGCGTGCTGGCCCGCAACAACTCGGACCATGTGCTCGAGATCCTGAGCCCGCGCGTCTACCGTCTGGGCGCCCGGCTCAGCTTCCGGTAAGCAGCAACCCTTCCTCTCTCTCCAGCCGCCGCGGGCACACCCCTCGCGGCGGCTCTTTTTATTCAAACTTTCGAATCGCCGGACCAGAAATCCGGTTTTCCAGGGCCGCAGCGGGGACGTCGCCCTCTTGCGGCGGGCGGCACAGGACTTGCTTTTACCGGCGGCGGGGTTTCCCCCTGCGGCTTTTCTTTTGATCTGATGACCAAGGTGGGGCGCGAGGACATCGCGACAATGGGCCTGAATCTGAGAAGCACCAACTTCGGCGACGACTTCAGCGAGCGGCGGCTCGTCGCCTTGCCGCAGCCGGAGCGCAGGTCGCTCTGGCGGCTGGCCGTCCGCAATAATGGACACGTCGTCTTCCTCACCGCCGGGGAGATCGAGTGGATCGAGGCGGCCGGCAACTACGTCCGCCTGAACGCCGGCGGGGAGTGCCACCTGCTGCGCGAGACGATGTCGAGGGTGGAGTCCAAGCTGCCGCGCGACCGGTTCCTGCGCATCCACCGTTCGGCCATCGTCAACCTCGAAGCGGTGCGCGAGCTGGTGCCGAGCCCCCACGGCGACTTCGTGGTGTTGCTGCGGAGCGGCAAGCGGCTGCCGCTCTCCCGCGGCCTGCGCGATCGTCTGGAGGAGGCGCTCGGGGCGGGGTAGGCCCTCACTCCCCCAACCCCCTCTCTCCCGACCCCTCCCTCCCACCCACACCGGGAGAGAGGGGGCTTTAAAGAAAGAGA
>JBIOVX010000101.1:0-35593 GCA_044868005.1 Thermoanaerobaculia bacterium
GCCTCACCCCCTAGCCCCCTCTCCCTGACGGGCGAGGGGGGACGAGGCACAGCGGGCTTTGCCAATAGGCGAGCTCGGCTTCGGCAAGATCTTTCGTATGCGTCCCCCCTCGCCCGTCAGGGAGAGGGGGCTAGGGGGTGAGGCCTCGAAGGGCAGACCGCTGAATCTGAGTCGAACCCCCTGCACACCCTCACGGCCACATCCAGAACACCACCGCACCCCCCGCCACCGCCGCCCCGAACAGCACCGCCACCCGCGCCAGCATCCGGCGGCTGCCGAGGACGGCCACGATCCCGGCCTTGAACACCAAGTTCGACAACGCGGCGAGGAGGATGGCCCGCCAGCCGTTCGCCGGATCGAGACGGCCGGAGTCCACCAGCCGGGCCGTCGAGAGGGTGAGGGCGTCGACGTCCGTGAGGCCGGAGAGGCCGGCCACGGCATAGAGACCGGCCGTGCCGAAGCGCTCCTTGGCCCAGGCCACGGCGAGGATCACGACCGCATAGATGATCCCGAAGAGGATCGCCGCCTTGA
Organism: Thermoanaerobaculia bacterium; assembly: GCA_044868005.1. Taxonomy (GTDB): domain Bacteria; phylum Acidobacteriota; class Thermoanaerobaculia; order Multivoradales; family UBA5704; genus DATARR01. The sequence goes on from JBIOVX010000101.1 coordinate 532, forward strand.
GCTCCGCCGGATTCTCGTGCTCCGGCGGCTCGGCTTCCTTCTTGCGGTCCACGATCCACACCGCGGCCGAGAGCGCCGCCGCCAGTCCCAGCATGGCCGCGATGGGCGGCGCGAGCTCCGCGAAGCTGCCCCAGGCCACCACCGCGATCTCGAAGAGCACGCGGGCGAACACCACCGCCGAAGCGATCATCACCACCAGGGCCGCGAGGCGGGAGCTCTCCGGCTCTTCCTTCGACCGCCGGGCGTAGCTCACCGTGGTGGCCGTGCTCGACACCAAGCCGCCGAGCACGCCGGCGAGCGCCGCCCCCGCCCGCGCGCCGAACAGCTTGTAGGCCACGTAGCCGAGCAGCGAGAGGCCGACGATGAGGACCACCATCCACCAGATCTGGAAGGGATTGAGCACGCCGTAGGGACCGAACGTCTCGTCCGGCAGCAGCGGCAGGATGACCAGCGCGATGAGGACGAGTTGCATGATGCCTCGGATGTCCTTCTCGCTGATCCGCCCGGCGAGCTCGTGGAGGGGCTCGCGAAGATGGAGTAGCAACGCGACGACGCCCGTCAGCACCACCGCCACCGTCATCGATCCAACGACCACCCAAGCGCCGATGCCATACATGAGGACGGCGGTGAACTCCGTCGTCGTCCCCGGGTCCTTCTCCGCCCGCATCAGGTTCCCGGTGACGACGAACGCCGCCACGACCACCAACCCCGCGACGACGATCCATCCCCCGAACACCATCCCCAGCCGCGCCGCCACGGCGCCGAAGAGCGTGATGAGAGCGAACGTCCGGATCCCCGCCACCGCCGGCTCCGCCCGCTCCCGCTGAAGACCGACGAGGAGCCCCAGCCCAAGGGCGACGGCGAGTTGGAGGAAGGGGGTGGGGATCACAGGCTGATTCTATCCACCCTCCGGGAGATCTCATGCCGCTTGCGGCACAGTAAAAGGACCAAAAGGACTCCAAGGACCACAAGGACAGTGCCATTGAAGCCTTCTTGTCCTTGCTGGTCCTTGTCGTCCCTGTCGTCCTTTTTACGGAGCGGCTGCGGCCCTGCCTGCAGAAAACTACCCCTTCCCTGCACCCACCCCACCCTCCGCTGAGCCAACCTCGCGCTTCCCGCCGCGTAAGGTAGGCTGCTCCGCGATAGGAGCCGAACATGAAACAACGCCTGTACCTCGCCGCCGCGGCGGTGCTTCTCCTCGCCGCACCGGCCTCCGTGGCGCAACAACCTGCGCCGCAGCCGCCGGCGCGCCACGCCTCGATGCCGGTGGCGACGCGCGACGGCCAGCGCATCGCCTTCTGGTCGGAGCGCGACGGCCACGCGCAGATCTACACCATGAAGGCCGACGGCAGCGACGTGCGCCGCCTCACCGACTCCCCGCGCACAGACCTCGGAGCGGACTGGGGCCCGGACGGCCAGTGGCTGGTCTTCGCCTCCTACGCCGAGGGCTCCGACCTCGGCGAGATCACCCGCATCCGCGCCGACGGCACGGACCGGCGGACCCTCGCCCGCGGTAAGGACGCGCGCTGGCCCCGAGTCTCCAGCGACGGCAAGAAGATCGCTTTCACCCAGGAGGACGAGAAAGGTGTGGATGGCGTCTACATCATGGATGCGGACGGCTCGAACCTGAAGGTCTTCCCCACCGGCCTGACCCAGTCCTGGGAGCCCGCCTGGTCCCCCGACGGCCGCCACCTCCTCTTCAGCCAGCCGCCCGACAATCCGAGGGATCTCGCCACCGCCAAGACCACGATCTACGTAGCCGAGCTCTCGGGAACCAACCGCCGCCTGCTCGTCACGGTTCCCGGAGTGCTCCAGATCCCGCGTTGGTCCCCCGACGGCCGAAAGGTCGCGTACCAAGTCTATAAAGGCCCCGATTGGAAAGACGCGCACATCCTCCTCATCGACGTCGCCTCCGGAGAGGTGAAGACCCTCACCCGGCACGACCGCCCCTACCTCGACGAAACCCCCTCCTGGCTGCCTGATGGCAGCTTGCTCTTCCAGAGTACCCGGGATGGGGCGTTCGAGATCTACCACATGAACGGCGATGGTTCGGACCAGCGGCGGGTCTCGCACGCTGCAGACTGACCAGGAGCGCCCCAGGCACGCCACCGTTCCCGTAGAGCCGGCGGAAACATCTCCGTAGGGGGAATGCCGCGCCTTTGCGAAGGCGTACCCGCGCCTAGCCAGCCATCCGTTCGAACGGCCAGGGCTGGCGCTGAGATAAGAGCGACAGGCCTCTCAATCAGAACTGCACGGATACAGTACCATGGATGGAGCCGATAGACGATCGCGCCAGTAATGTTTCGATATACGTGGCGTAGGGAGTACCGCTGAGGTTGATGGTTTCTACATCGGGATAGTGCCCGTGTCCATCTGCGGTAACGGTGATCTTCGCGGTCTGTACATCATTCACGTTAGGACTAGCAGTAAACGTTCCATTCGGGGCCACGCGCGTATTGACTAGCTGTGTTCCGATCGGCCCTTCCAAAGTCAGCATGACTTCGATACCGTTCCGATTCTGGAATTCAAATTGACGAAAGATAACAGGCATTGCGTTCTCCTTTCTTTAGAATTGACTACCCAAAACGACATCGATGGCGAGTTATACGGCCACCTTACTGTCGGCATTCAAAGGAGGCGCGGAAGACTCAATCCGCGCCTCCTAGCCGAAGCTAGCTCTTTTTGGGGCAGTGCTTGTCGTAGTACTTCTGGAGTGCTCTGATAGCCAATTCGATGAGGATGGCTCCGGCCCCTCCGACCGCCTTTGCGATCGCTTCGAGAATGTCCTTAAGGGGTTTGGGCCAGACTTTGCAGAACACACCCTCGGCATCGATCTTGCGAAGCCCCTCGGCCCGCCCGCTTACAAGGGCCTTTTCTACTTCCTCATCGAATTGCCGTAGAGCATAGTCAAGATCCGCCATGATGTACCTCCTTGCAGGTAGCTAAGCCACCTTAAAACGATTGGTGTACAGTTTTCTGGCGCCAGCCGATCTGGCGCGTCATTCAGCGCAAGAAAGACGCACTCTCTCATGCGCTACTGAAGTAGACGGACCCTTGATGAAATTTCCCCTTCGCAAAGAGAAGCTGACGGACGCCGCGACTCGAGCAACAGCAAGAGGATCGCCTTCACCAAGGAGGACGAGCACGGCGTAGACGGCGTCTACATCATGGACGCGGACGGCTCGAACCTGAAGGCCTTCCCCACAGCCTGGACAAGTCCTGGGAGCCCGCCTGGTCACCCGACGGCCGGCACCTCCTCTTCAGCCAGCCTCCCGCAAACCTGAAGGATCTCGCCACCGCCAAGACCATGATCTACGTCGCCGAGCTCACGGGAGCGAACCGCCGCCTGGTTCACCACGGTTCCCGGAGTGCTCCAGATCCCCCGCTGGTCCCCCGACGGCCGAAAGATGGCCTATCAGGTCTATAAAGGTCCCGATTGGAAAGACGCGCACATCCGCCTCATCGACGTCGCCTCAGGAGAGGTGAAGATCCTCACCCGCCACGACCGCCCCCACCTCGACGAGACCCCCTCCTAGCTCCCCGACGGCAGTCTTCTATTCCAGAGTACCCGCGACGGCGCATTCGAGATCTACCGGGTGAACGCCGACGGGTCGGAGCAGCGGCGGATCATCGGCTCCATTACGAAGGAGGTCCAACCGGCCCAGCTTGGCGAGAAAAATGAGAGGACTACTATCGATAATCCACCGGGCCAGGACGGCCTTGACAATGGGCCTTCTCATAGATGACGTTCCAGCCAGCCCACGACATCCTCCACTACCACAGGAACGGCGAAACAACGCTTTCGGGCGGTGGCGGCGTTGTCCCCGCTTCCCTGGGGTTGCTGGGGATCGTGACTCAGATTTCGGCATTCGCCACAAATTGTGCCGGAGGACACTTTGGATTATCGACACTTTCAAGGGCCTCGCTGTCTTTACAAGAAAAGGGAGTTGGAATTCGAGCGTGGCTGGACCCTGATAAATAATAGTAGTGAAAGAAATGATTATCTGGTCTTCTCAAAATATCTCCACCTCCGGGATTGGCAAGTTGGTCAGGTGGTAAATTCTTGAAGAATACCTCGACTTTATCTCCAATGGGCTTCAGTTTTACAAGCTCAGACTTGTCTTTCTTACCCAGCATGCGACTAAGCAGTGATATTGGGCCGCTGGAAACGTTACGAATGACCTGTACAGCTTCCGCCAACGCCTGATCGTATCGAGGATCACTAGACGCCTTTGGCTCCATCTTCCATTTAATCACCGATTCGCGAAACGTACCAACCGATTCAGTCTGAATCAATCCCGCTTCCAAAATCACTCGTCCAGCCACCGCCGATCCTCCATTCCCGATGGCAAAAAGATCTCTCATCCTACCAGCTTCCATCTTGACCTTTTCCAATCGCGCGACATATCGGAAATCGTAAACATCCCCCTGGGCTGGACAAGGATTCAGTTCTCCATCTCTCCAGTCGATCGATACGTCGTCGGGTCCCCCAGGCGGATAAATGGAGACTTCCTCCCCATCCAGAAAGAAGAGCCGGAGGTCCCCCACTGCCAATGGAGGCCTCGAACTCGTCTCAATAAAATCTTTATGGATGACCACTGCGGTCCTGTGATGAGCCGCGAATGGCATAATAACCGCCATCTTGTTCTGTCTACGATGAGACTCAATTTCCTGTTTCGGTACAAAACCACACAAACCGGTAAAGAGAATGCGAAGGTTGATTGCCATTTTTCTTGCCCTCCTTAGGTATTTGTTTCAAATATCGCCTGTCGAGAGTCATTTAGATCAGCAGAATATAGTGACAGTTCCGGTATGGGGTCTCACCTACAAACACAGGTTATCTCCACGCCGCTCTTTCAGCACGCTTGCTACGATCTGGCACAAATCTGGCATCACGCCCACGAGGACACCTTTCCGGGTAACGGGGGTATTAATCTTGACATCGCGCAGCAAATTACGTATGGCACCGGGACTTAAGGGACAGCCAAACCTCGCCCGCACCACCCCTTGTATGCAGGCGACAGCCCCGGCGACAATGGCGCCTGCAGCGGAGGTCGCCGAAAAAGTCCCGTAGCCTTCAAGGCAGTCGTCTGCTAATGGCCCGACTCGTCTGTCCTCGGAAGAAAATAATGCCGGAACTCTGGCAGTATATACAGATTCTCCCCAAGCATAACAATCCACACGCTGACCATAGTTGGAAATCGTTAAAAGCTCATGACTGGCACCATTCACTTTGGAAGAACATGCTCCCACAATAATAGCTCCAGAGTCACACGTGCATCGGCAGCGGCCGGGCGTCATGCGAGGCTCGCAGATGTCGCTCAGAATCCCGACACCGTTCCCAGCAGGCTCTACGACGATAATGCCTAAGGCGCTACCTAAGCGAATTAGCTCGAATATCAAACCGTCTCTCTCGATGGGGTACCAACTATCATCCCGGCCCGTCTCCAACTCGATTAAAAGGACATCACCCGGCCTGAGCACTTCCAAGGCCGCCACGACAGCTAGGGGAACGTTGATGCTCTGGCTCGTCTCCCATACGGAGGAGACACCAACGAAATCTAGACAGGGAACCGCTCCCACTATACCGAATCCGTTCCTGCGAGCTGCAACTATTCCCAAAACAGCTGTTCCGTGGCCTTGATCGCCATATCCATTTACACCGGAAATGAGCTGTACTCGGAGGTCCGCAATTTCCTCGTGCTCAAAGGACCATGCTTCTTCTATGTCTACGAACCTAACATTTTGTCCTTCTCCACCACTTATCATCCAAATATCCTCAGCACCAATGCCCTCCGGCGCCGCCCTTAAATAGCCTTGGCCGGTAGTACACGGATCTCCACAGGTAGGAACCATCTTTGGCCTTCTGCTCTCTCCGACCATCTGCGCCAATTCTACCTCTGGTAATGAGACGAGATACTCAAGAATATCTCGCTCGCTCCCTATCCACTCCACACTGAAGAACAACCGGAAATCTGGTGGTTTGTAGGCAGGACTAAAGAGACACGCACGCTTGACGAGTGCCTGAATCCGCCTTCGAATATCTCTATCAAGCGATGGCGAGACTCGGATTTCCATCGCTCCACAATGTGCCGCACTTCTCAAGCAAGCTCCGGCTTTATTGGTGCCCCTAAGCCCGTCCTGCAGCTTGATTAAAACGAGATTCGGACCTAGGCCATCAAAAGGCTGGAATGAACTCGATCCTTCCAATCCGTCGGAATAATCTCTTCTAGACATCTCTCAATTTCCGATCAGGCACCAGAAGCCGGGTTGAGTTGTACCGGTGGGCATTTAGGGTTGTCTACGCTTGGCGGCAGAATGGGTTCATTGCATCTTCCTGCCGGATGCGGCACCCTATTCTTCGGCCCACCTTTGACTAGATCGTAAAAATGAACGAAATGGTGATCTGGATCACGGACTCCCGTTGGATGGGGCTTCGGGATAGGAGTTGAGTGGTAACAACGGTTCCGAATTTCATCCAGTGGCATATTAGCTACCCAGGCATCAGCCCTCCCGTTTGACACATTTAAACGTAGCTTCGGTCCACTAGCGCTAGGAGTTGAACTATGAATTCCGGTAATGAACCCTAATTCCACAAAAGTAGCAGCCGCGTTCAAGCCATAGGAAAGTTGCACTTCTTCAGAAAGAGCTTGCTTTATATGCGCTTGCCCGGTAGCATTCTTAAACATCCATTTCACAATTCGCCTTAAATCATCCCTTGAAAACTCGTGATTTGTCACGTGACCTTCGGTTAGGCTAACACGTGCTGCCACCTCTGAAGGAACATTGCTAGAATCCAAAAAATGATCCTTAATACTCCCCCAGTCCAAATTCGGCAATCCACTATCCTCATTGATAGGTTGCATCGGCCCCACCCAGGAAAATGCGAAGCGGTCAGAACCGTCTGGCTTGGGGCATTCTCCCACTGCAGATCCCCAGCCTTCTATTGCTAAAGCGTGCCCACCTGCCCCATCGATGAAAACCTCCTGATCCGAGAGGTCCAACATGGCCATTGGCTCCTTGCAGGGATCCGTAAACAGTTCTGGGTTAAGGCCAGGTACAGGTGTCCAAGCTGACTGTCGAAAGATAAGCCTAGGACTGTGGGCTTTGCCATGGCGCCCGTGTGGCACAGACGCATCCACAAGAATAACCCGCATTTGATCAGCGGTTAAATTCGGGACAAAGGCGCATAAGCCCGTTAGTCGAAGAAATAAAGTAGGCATTTCGTATTCCTCCTCAGCGACTGTTAGTTAGTAGCTCTACTCCAGGTTTCCTTCCTGCTCCATACCACCCACCCATCATCTGGAATCCAGCCCACCTCCCTACACACCCTCCCGGCTCACTACATCCCTCAATAGCTCTCAACTGCGCCAACCGCAGAGCCTCTGCCGGATTCTTACCGTTTCTTACATGCCGGTGGAATTCCCAAAAGAACGGTGCTGACCATCGCTCATTAACAGACCAAAGGCTTGTGACCACAGCCGGGACTCCAGCGCTCATAAATGCGCGCCCCACGCTCATCAGACCCTCGGAGTTATTGATAGCACCTGATCCTGTTTGACATGCCGCGAGAACCACCAAAGCCGTCTTCCTTAAACTCAAACCTCCTATTTCAAATGCATACAGAGCACCATCCTCTCCCTGGCGCGACGCCAATACCAGCCTTGAAAGTGCAGGGAAATTGACATCCGCCACTGAGTGGCCTCCGAAATGAATTATGTCGACTTCACCTGCAGCACGCAGAAAACTCTCTCTAGAAGCTTCCTCTCGCCTCAGAAGGCTTACGCTAGAATGTGGATAGAGACCAGCTATCTTCCGAGCCTCACTCTCCGCCCCATCCAACACAGGAAACCCTTCTAGCCTTTGTGTGGCCGAAGTCGGATTTGCGACAAGCAACACCTTTGGGCTACCGTGCCGCTCGACACTGCGCATTCCCCTTATGACCTGCATGTAGACCGAAGCACTGGGAGAAGTAACGATCGGGAATTCTCTAATTAGGAACCGGCCCGTAGGATCAGTTAATGCAGCGAATGGAACTGCGTAGAGAATCTTATCCGGAACGAAGACTAGCAGATCACCCTCACGAATGTGCGCCTTAACCGGAAGTATTAGCAAATCGTATAGTTTTCTCAGTTTCGCGTGATAGCTAGCGCCTGACTTTCCGGAGATCACCCCAAGGTCCGTAACAAGAGTGCCGAGTTCAACCTCACCAACTGGCAGAGCAATGAGATGACTATCCCTATAGCCAATCAACCAGATTAGGATACGATCTTTGAGCACAACATACTCCAAGAGCTTAACTCCTATCGGAAGGCCCGCTGTCAATTCTTCCAGTGATGCAAGTGAGGCTTGAGATTTCGCAATTTTGGCTACAGTGAGGCTATTCGGCAGCAATTTGTCAAGTAAAACCCTCGCTCTGGCCTGTTCGGTATGCAGGAAGGCATTTTTACTTTGACCCTGTTCTACCTCCAGAGTTACCAGGGAGTCAAATGCCTCCCTCGCTTGCATGAAATAGGTGATTTGATCTTCATTGGAGAGATAACTCCTCTCCCGCTCGAACTCTCGGATAGCACCCAGCAAATCTTGCTTCTGCTCTTGGGGTTTATTGAGACTCCTGAATATGGATGCCCTAATGCGGTACAGGCTTGTAAGAGGAAATGTATTGCCCGTCTCGCGATAGTACTCAATTGCCCGACTCACTGATGCCAGAGCCTCCGGCCGGTTTTGTTCAAGACCCACCTCTCCATTTAATATGTCCAACCTCGCACGTACATATTGCCTAGCACTCTCTTCCCTTATGTCATCACCTAATTGCCTCGCCGTCTCCAAATCCGTAAGAGCCCTTTCTTTCTCGTTAAGCCGAAGGTATGTCTCAGCGCGCCTTATTAGGGCAAAGGCTATTCCACGGGGTTCCGGATGCTCTAGCGCTATCTTCACAACCATGTCCCGAAAATAGAGCGCCACTCTCGGGACGCCCTGCTTCATCATGGCATTCGCGGTCTCATCGAAAATCGCATAAAGACGCCTAGCTTCAAGGATCTTGGGGATGGCCGACAGCGCTTGGTATCTGTGCTCCCACGCCTTCGCATCATTGCCTAGGTATTTGAAGTTTTCTGCCAATAGATGGTGAATCACTCCAACATCATCTTGGGCGTCTACCACGCGAAAGAGTTCAAGAGCTTCAAGATAGGAACTGATCGAGGCGGCTGGATTACCTGCGGATAACTGGCACATCCCCATGATCCATTGAATCCGTGCAGCCAAGGTTGGATATTGTCTCAAAAGTGGGTCGCTCTTTAAAGCAAGGAGCTTCGCACGTGCTCCTTCGAAGTCCGAATGGTTATAAGCAACAATAGCTAAATATAAAGATGCCCAACGATAGAACGGGCTTCCGCCGCCTCGTAATGACCGTTCTGCAATCTCGAAGTCGTAGCCAGAGTTCTCGACTTGATCCTGGAGATATAGATCAAGGCCATTCTGAAAAGCTCGATGGCCTTCCTCCAGAAGCGAGTTCCTTTTGCTATCCGTAGAGGCATTACGCGTAATCGCATTTAGGCTATCCAAGACCATGTGATCTCCCGCAATCTCCAACAGAGCCCGCCCAATATCTCGAATCTCGGAAAGAATGAATGAGGCCTCATCCTCTCTCCCATCTAAGGTGAGCCGAGCCCAACGCCCAAGGCAGTTCTCCTCCGCATACCTCCGGGTTTGATTTGGGAAACGCCGTACGACTTCTCGAATTTTGGTATAGTCCTGCCTCGTAGTTGCCTTCTGCAGTAAAGCCAAGCTCACGCTCCAAGCCTCCCTCTCATCTAATTTCTCAAGAACCTTCAAATGTGTCCTCGCCTCCACACGCCAGTTGGAACACAAGTCCATCCGTAAATATCTTCTCCATGCCGCTTTTGCCGATGAGAAAAGGGCTAACCGCTCCAGTGCCAGTGCCTTGTTATAGAGAAGCGCACAACTGTCAGAACTACTTCCAATGGTACTATCAACGATTGAGAGGGCCAGAGCAATATCTCGTAGGTCTGGCGAGCTATCACTTAGTCCTCGTGTTAGGTATGCAGCTGAAAGATTGGTTGAGATTTCTAAGTCTCCAGGCCTGATTCTTCTTGCGTTCTCGAGCAGCGAGATGGTTTCTGTAGTTCTCCCAATAGCAAGATTTAAGACGGCTAGCTCAAGCAAGAAATTGGCGGAGCGAAGCTGCTGATGACTTTTCAACGTCCTAATTCTCTTTGCGATCTCACCAAGGGAAGAGTATGCTTCCAAGGCATGATAAGCATCTTCTGTGAGCTTGCCTTGATGGTGAAACCTACGGTCGATGCCTTCCGCTCGCTGTGATCTCTCTAGCAATGGTAGACCGTTATCTTCTGAGCACCAAAGCAGCCATATCACCGGAGCCGCACTTATCAGCGAAAGAGATAGAAGGCGCTGCTTCAGCACTTTGACCTCACTCTCCAGCCTTGACTCACGGCCATCTCACCCTCTCGGCGGGGCTTGCAGCTGAGGTACTATTCTGCCCAGCGGTCCGGTAAGAAGTGCAAAGGTCAGAACTCCTCTGATTGAGACAGGCATTGGCATGCTTCTATGAGCCCGAAGCTATCGGAGACAAGAGCTTCTACATCATAACTCTGGACGGACGTTAGTCCCAAGTTCTCCACCACCTGTCAGGCACATGCGTTCGACATTCCTATAGAATCTCGGCTATCAGCGAATCTCAGGATTGGATTGCTCGTATAGACACCAATGGCCACCCTCCCCACCCCCCCGAGCGGCCTCACCCCCGAGCAGCTCTTCCTCGGGCACCTGGCCCTCATCAAGGCCGTCATTGCCCATACCTGCCGGCGGACCCGCTTCAAGCCGGAGCATGCGGAGGATTTCGAGAGCTACGTCATGGAGAAGCTCATCGAGGACAACTATGGCCGGCTCCGGAAGTTCAAGGGAGAGAGCCAGATAGCGACTTTTCTCACCGTCACCGTCAAGCACCTGCTCTACGACTTCCGGGATCATCTGTGGGGGAAGTGGCGCACTTCCGCCGAGGCTGCGCGGCTGGGCGAGGTGGCCGAGCAGCTCGAGACGCTACTCGTCCGGGATGAGCTCACCTTCACCGAGGCTGTCCACATCCTGCGCGACAAGGGGGTGGATCTTCCCGAGGACAGGCTGTGGAATCTGCGGGCCAGCCTCCCTCCGAGGATCGTCCGGCGCTTCGTCGGCGAGGAGGTATTGCAGGGCGAAGCATCCCGGCAGCTACGGCCGGACGAGCGGCTCGAGGAGAAGGAGAAGGCGGTAAAGAGCCGTAGGATCTACGCGGAGCTCTACCGCGGTCTCGAGGAGCTTCCCAAGGAGGACCGCGTCCTGATCATGCTGTGGCTGCAGGGGATCAAGGTCGCCGATATAGCCCGAAAACGCGGGCTGGACCAGAAACGCCTCTACCGGAGGATCGAGAAGATCAAGCTGAGGCTGAGGAAGTTTCTCGAGCGTCAGGGAATCCGGCGGCAGGATCTCGATGACATCTTCGGCACCAAGAGCTCTTGGCACGACGATGACGACGATGAGAAACCGGGGTAATCTTCTATCGATGTCCGTCTAACTAAGTGGCGGAGATCGGGCGGTTTAACGAAAATGCAGGAATTTGCATCCAGGAAAGAGTCCTCAGCACCTCCCGCCGGTCATTGGCCCAGCGACGAGGAGCTGGCGGCTTATATCGACGGCAACCTCGGGAAGGCGGAGAGCCAGCGCATTACGGAGCACCTCGCTGACTGCGAGGAGTGCTACGCCGTCTATGCAGAGACTCTGCAGTTTCAACTGGAATCCGAGGAGCGACAGTGGCTGCGCCCAGCGTGGCTGGCTGCCGCAGCAGCCTTGCTCCTGATGACCCTCGGAGGGTGGTACGCCTTCCAGAACGCTCTCCTAGGTCCAGCTCCGAATCTGGCCGTAGCCGATCTGGCTCCACCCGTCCATGGACGTCCCGTCGGAGAGGTGATCTGGGACCATAACCGGTTTCGAGGTGAAGGCGAGGGCGAGACGAATCTCGACCGTCAGTCCTTCCAGGTTGGAGCCCTTCTGGTCGATTCCCGCCTGAGTGCCCAGGCTGGAGACGTCAGCAACGCCTCAGAGACCTGGCGCTCCATCGGAGCAATTCTGGACAAGGTCGATTTCATGAAGGACGAAAGCGATCGGATCTTGGCCCAGGCCAACCAGATGAATGACGCCACCTCGCTCCGCCGCGTTGCCGCCACGGCCGAGGCGACCGAGAGGAGATTGGGCGATCCCGAGAGCTCCAATCTCGCCCGCGAGTATCTCGATTTCGGCAAGTGGACGGAGGCTGGACGGGTAGCGGCGTTGACGCGCGATCGTGCCTTCTTCCAGGACTCGAAGAACCGGCGGTTTCTTGCCTACGTCTTGAGGAACGAGGAGATCAAGCGGAGTCCTGAGGTCCGCCGGGAGCTCGAGGAGATCGCGAGGATCTGGGATCAGGGAGATCTGGAACAGCCGAAGCTCAACTCGCTGGCTACGCACTTCCAGAAGATCCTCGACCAGTACGACTTCACCTCTTGAGGAAGGCCTCGTTCCAGCGGGCCTATTCCTCGGAACTCTCCCCCGGCGCCGGTGCGGCCTCTTCAGCCGCGCGTTCCCCTGGCTTCGACTTCTTGCGCGGGCCGTGCGGCCGCCGGGGCGCCACTTTGAACTGCACCAGGTGCTCACTCTCGGTGCCCATCACACCCTTGACGATGCTGCGCACACGCCGGGCCCTCTCGCGGCCGACGTCGATCTCTTCATTGAGCTCCTTGGTGGCCTGCTGCTTGAGAGCGGCGTAATGCTCCTGACGGGCTTTCAGCTCCGTCGCCCGTGCGAGGGACTCCGCCAGCGCCGCCCGCAGCGGCTCGGCCGAAGCCAGGTCCTCGGCGTAATCGTCGAAAGCCATCAGAATCTCGTGCCACTCCAGAAAGATGTCGGCGTGAGCCATTGTGATCGGCATCGTTCCCCCTCTCGGCGCCGCAGCCCGTTCCTCGGTATGGACCATTTATACCGAGGTATGATACTTCCATACTTCGGTGTGAGACTAGCATACCTGAGTATGGATGAACAATACCTGAATGTGATGGTTTATACTAAGGTATAAGATAACCATACCTCGGTATGAAGGTTAGATACCGAGGTATGGAGCTTCTATATAATGGTAGGGAAAGCTCATACCTCGGTATGAGACGTTCATACCAAGGTACGGCTCATCTCTTCCAGCTCCTCGACCTGCCGGAGCACCGCCTCGCGCCGCTCCTTGAGCTCGGCGGCGAGGCGCTTGCGCGTCCGGAGGATCAGGTAGGCGCGGGCTTCATGCCAGAAAACGATGCGGCGGTCGTGGAAGAGGAGCGCGCCGTAGCCGATCAATGGGGCGGCCAAGGCTACGGCGATGCCGATCCAAGGTCCGAAATAGCGGCCGGCGAGCCAGCCTTCGGCGATCCAGGCCAGCGGGAAGAGGATCAAGGCTCCGATCACCTTGAGGGTGGCCACCTGATCGGGATCGCGGGTCAAGCGCCGCACGAGCGGTCCGACGATCCGGTAGATGGGATAGTTGAGCAAGGTGCCGACGGCCGCGACCGGCAGATGGAGGAGGAGCCGCAGCAGGGTTTGGACGACGAAGCGGAGAACCGGCGAGGGCGGATAGGCGGCGGCCACCTGGTCGTCGCGCAGCCCGAAGGCGCGGAGGAGGCGGTCGTACTCGCGCACCGCTTCGGCCGCGGCGGCGACTCGCTCGGGATGGCGCTCGCGCAGCCTTTCGTAGCCCTCCAAGAAGGCCCGCCGGTAGGCGAACCCTTCGGAGAGCCTCCCACGCCCCGGCAGCTCGGGCGCCCGGCGGCGGTAGAGGTCGGCGGCGCGCGCGATGAGGCGCGCATCCTCCCATGTCTCGTAGTTGAGGGTGACGTCCTGCAGGGCGTCGTCGATGCGGGCCGTCAGCGCGCGCACGGCCGCTACCGGGTCGCGCTCCTGCATCGCGACCTCCGGCGCCGGATCGAGCGGCTCCCCCACCTGCACCAGGGCGCGTGAGCGGAAGGTCTCCTTGGCGTCGAAGAGCAGGCCCACGGGCACGATGCGGACGCCGAGGCCGGGGTGCTTCCGCTCCGCCTCCAGGACGATGCGCGCCGCTCCCGTGCGCAGCGGCTGCAGGCCCGGCTGGCTGTGGCTCTTGCCTTCCGGAAACAGGGCGATGGCGCCACGTTCCGCCAGCACCTCGCCGGCGCGGGCGAAGGTCTCGGCGTTGCGCGAGGTGTCTTCCTTGTCCTGCGGCCGGTAGACCGGGATGGAGCCGGCGAGGCGGAGGAAGGGGCGCAGGGGCGGGATCTTCCACAGCGTGCTCTTGGCGAGGAACCGCGGCTGCACCGGCAGCGGCGCCATGAGCATCAGCGGATCGATGAGGCCGTTGACGTGGTTGGCCACCAGGACGAGCGGCCGATCGGGCGGGATCCGCTCGGCGCCGCAGACCTCGACCTCGCGGAACCAGATCCTGAGGACGAGACGGGCGAGGGCTCTCATGATCAGCGCAGGCGGCCGCGGACGAGGCGGTCCACCTCGCCCGCGCGCGGCCAGCGGGTGAGCATGGCGAGGACGCTGAAGAGGCAAAGGACGACGCCGTACGTGGCGGAGCCGGAGGTGAGGGCCACCAGCAGTCCGGCGAGGGAGGCCGTCTCCAGGATTGCGAAGCTGACCAGCGTCGCCCGCGAGTAGGCGGCGAGCACGGCTTCGGGATCGATGGGCAGCGCCGCGGAGCGCGGGAACGCCCGCCGCAGGATGGACCAGCGGAAGCGCGACGAGAGGAGGATCAGGATGGCGGCGAAGAGGGTCAGAGAAAGCGGCAAAGCCTGCGGCGCTCCCGGCACCGCTTCGCCTGCCTTTCGGACGAGGAGCCAGCTCAGCATCCCGAACAGCGCCACCGCGCCCATCAGGCCGATGCAGATGCGGCGCAGCGGCCGCAACCGCTGCGCGTAGCCGGGAATGGGATCGTCCCGCCGCTGGCCGATGAATTCGAGGTCCACCGGGGGGAATTTACCGCATCCTCGGCGGGCCCTGGGCTGGATCCTCGATCGTTCGCTGAGCCGCCAAGGCGTCATTGAATTCCGTCAACTCCTCACGGGTCCAGGTGGCGTAGCCGGGGAGGCTGCGCCGCTCCAGCACCAGATTCCCCGCCCCATCCACCCGCCCATTCCAGCCCCGAGCGATCAGCGTCGCGCTGTGGCTCTCGAAGACCAGAGACGGCCCGTTGAACGTGGCGCCGAGTTGGAGACGAGCGCGGTCGTAGAAGGGCACGTCTTGCCAAGCGCCGCCGGTCCAGCAGCGGCGGTGGCCGGCGGGTTCGGCTTCGAACGGCTCGGCGGGGGAAGCTGATGCTCCGTCCATTGCGGACTCGCTCGAGGAAGCGATGACGCGCACGGACTCCAGCTCGATCGCCCTGCCCTCGGGGGCGTAGCCGTAGATCTCGCGGTAGGCGGCGGCGAAGGCGGGCTCGATCGCGGCATCGTCCTCGTACTCGACGGAAAGGGAGGTCTCCTGGCCGGCGAAACGGAGGTTCAGGAGCCGGCGGCGGACGGCGATCTCGCCGGGCGCGATGCCTTCGGCGGCTACGGCTTCCGTGGCCTCTCGACCCAGCTCGTCCAGCCAGCCGGCGAGATGTGAGCGGACCTGCTCCAGCGACTCGAGCACCTGCCGGTGGGCGAAGCGCTCGACGACCGCGGCGCCCAGGCCGAGGGCGGAGAGGAGGCCGGCATCCGCGGGCACGACGATGCTCGCGATGCCCAGCAGCTCGGCCACAGCGCAGGCGTGCTGGGCCCCGGCGCCGCCGAAGGCCACCAGGGCGTGGCCGGCGGGATCGTAGCCCCGGCGCAGGGAGATGGAGCGGATCGCCTCGGCCATGCGCTCGTCGGCGATCTCCAGCAGGCCGGCGAGCACCGCCTCGGCGCCGGGATCGCGCTCCCCCATCGATTCGCGCAGGGCGGCGAGGGCGCGCCCGGCCGCGGCGGGAGCGAGGGGGATCTCGAAGCGGTCGGGATCGAGCCGCCCGAGGATGAGGTTGACGTCCGTCAGCGTCAGCGGGCCGCCGGCCCCATAGCAGGCGGGGCCGGGCCAGGCGCCGGCGCTCTCCGGACCGACCTTGAGCTGGACGCCGTCGAAACCGCAGATCGAGCCGCCGCCGGCCGCCACGCTCTCGATGGCGAGCGCGGGCGCCACGAGGTGCGCGTCGCCCACGCGGTGCTCGAAGAGGTACTCGAAGTCACCGTCCCAGCGCGCCACGTCGGTGCTGGTGCCCCCCATGTCGAAGGCGATCACCTTCGCGAAGCCGGAGCGCCGGCCGGCGAGCGCCGCGCCCACGACGCCGCCGGCGGGGCCGGAGAGGAGGCCGTCCTTGGCGCGGAAGGAGGCGGCGCGCACGAGGCCGCCGGCGGAGGTCATGACGTGCAGCGAGCCGCCTCCGAGCGCGCCGGAGACGCGGGAGAGGTATTGCTCCAGGATCGGCGAGAGGTAGGCGTCCGCCACCGCCGTCTCGGTCCGCGGCAGGAGCTTGATCAGCGGCGCGAGCTCGGCGGACCGGGAGACGTAGCGGAATCCCGCCTCGCGCAGCAGCTCCCCCACCTGCTCTTCGTGGGCTGGATTGCGGTAGCTGTGCAGCAGCGCCACGGCGGCGGACTCGATCCCCTCGGCGAGCAGGCGCCGCGCTTCTCCGCGCACCGCCGCCGCGTCCAGAGGGAACAGCACGGAACCGTCCGCAGCCAGCCTCTCCGGCACCTCGACCACCTCGCGATAGAGGGGCTCGGGCTTGACGATATTCAGGGCGAAGAGGTCCGGCCGCTGCTGGGTGCCGATACGCGGCAGGTCGGCGAAGCCGCGGGTGATGAAGAGCGCGGTGGCGGCTCCCTTGCGCTCCAGCAGCGCGTTGGTGCCGCGCGTGGTGGCGAGCCGCATGGCGATCGCCGGCAGCTCGGCGGCGAGCGGTGTGCCGGTGACGAGGCGCGCAGCCAGCAGGGGCGCCTCCTCGGGCGAGCGCAGCTCGAAGGTGGCGCCGGCGAGGACGGTTGTCGAAAGAGGACGGTCGAGGACGAGACACGGACGGTCAGAATCAGGATCGTAATCGGTCGCGGTGGCGCTCTCTCCGGTGTCGAGGAGGGTGAAGGTGAAGCCGCGGAAGAAATCCGGGGGGACCGGCCAGCCAGCGGCGAGGCGGAGGCTATCGGCGCCGATCCGCTCCGCGACGCGGCCTCGTACGGCGCTCGTGGAGAGCACCTTGGCGCGGTGCAGGTTGCCTTGCGGATCGACCGCGAGGCAGTCCGTGAAGGTGCCGCCGGTGTCGATCCAGATGCGCCAGAGGAGGTGAGGGCTCAAACGGCGAGGATTCTATTCCTCAGTGGCCTTGATCAACACCCGCTAGGGACGCGCTCCCCCTTCGCGGGCAGGGCCGCCAGCAACTTTTCCAGAACGCCGAGGTCCACCGGCTTCACCAGATGGTGGTCGATGCCGGCCTCCCTGGACCGGCGGCGGTCTTCCTCCTGGCCCCAGCCGGTGAGAGCGATCAGCGTCACGTCGCCGCCCTCCGGCTGCTGGCGCGTCCGGCGGGCCACCTCGTAGCCGTCCATCTCCGGCAGGCCGATGTCCAGCAGCATCACGGAGGGCCGGTAGGTGCGGAAGGCTTCGAGCGCCGCCGGGCCGTCGTTGGCGGTACAGACGTCCGCTCCCAGGAGCTTGAGCAGCATGCCCAGGCTGTCGGCGGCGTCGCGGTTGTCATCGACTACCAGGATGCGGCGCGGGGCGACGGCGGACGGCCGGGCGTCTCGACGGTCGTGCGCGGCGAATCGCCCTGGCGCCAGGGGCAGCCGTACCAGGAACTCGCTCCCCCGGCCGGGGCCGGCGCTCCGGGCCTCGACGCTCCCCCCGTGCAGGCTCACCAGGCTGCGCACCAGGGTCAGACCGATGCCGAGCCCTCCCTGGGCGCGGCTGTAGGTGCGTTCCACCTGCATGAAGAGATCGAACACCTTGGGGAGCACCTCGGCCGGGATTCCCGTGCCGCTGTCGCGCACGGACACCTCGACGTTCGAGCCCGTACGCCGGGCGGTCAGCCAGATCCGCCCTCCTTCCGGAGTGTACTTGGCGGCGTTGTTCAGCAGGTTGGCCAACACCTGCGCGAGACGGACGGGGTCGGCGTCGAGGATCAGCGGCTCGTCGGGCAGGGTGACGGCGAGCTGGTGCCGGGCGGCCTCGATGAGAGGCTTGCTGGTCTCGACGGCGCTGTGGACCACGCCGGCCAGCTCCACCAGCTCCTTGCGCAGATCGATCTTGCCGCGGGTGATGCGCGAGACCTCCATCAGGTCGTCCACCAGCCGGACCATGTGGTTGACCTGCCGCTCCATCATCTCGTACACGCGCTCGGCCACCCCGCGGTCGCCGCCGGCCATGCGCAGGATGTGGACGGAGTTGCGGATGGGGGCGAGGGGCGTGCGCAGCTCGTGGGCCAGCGTCGCCAGGAACTCGTCCTTCCGGCGGTCGGTTTCCTTGCGCAGCCGCGCCAGCTCCAGTTGCGAGCCGACGCGGGCCAGCAGCTCGCGGGCGCTGAACGGCTTGATCAGATAGTCGTCGGCCCCCGCGGCGAGCCCCTCGATGCGCGACTCCTCGCCGGCCCGCGCCGAGAGCATGATCACCGGCAGCGTCCGCGTCCGCTCGTCGGCGCGGACCGCCGCCACCAGGCCGAAGCCGTCCAGGCGGGGCATCATCACGTCGGCCACGATCAGGTCCGGGGGATCGGCCTGAATCCGTTCCAGCGCGGCCTGCCCGTCCGCCACCGCCACCATCTCGTAGCTCCGCTCGAGCAGGCGGCAGAGGTATTCGCGCATGTCGGCGTTGTCGTCCGCGACGAGGACGCGCGCGGGCACGGCGCCGCGGCCGCGATCCGGCGCCGGCGGCGCGTCGGCCATCTCTTTCATCAGCTCGCGCTCCGCACCGTTCTCCGGCTCCTCCACCGGCAGCCACCGCAGCGCCTCTTCGATGAACGGCGTGGCGCCCAGGCTGGTCGAGGCAAGCTGCCGCGCGGCGCCGATGCGGTCCGCCGGCAGGTGCGACTTGCCCGCCGGGATGCTGACGGTAAACGTCGACCCGCGGCCCTCGCGGCTCTGCACGGAGACGTCGCCGCCGTGGAGCTTCGCCAGCTCCTGGACGAGCGCCAGGCCGATGCCGGTGCCCTCGTGCGTGCGCGAGCGGGCGTTCTTCACCCGATGGAAGCGCTGGAACATCCTGGGCAGATCGGCTTCCGCAATGCCCACGCCGGTGTCGCCGACGGCGAGCTCGATGCGCTCGCCGCGCCGGCGCAAGGCGACGGTGATCTCGCCCTCGAACGTGAACTTGAAAGCGTTGGAGAGCAGGTTGAGCACGACCTTCTCCCACATGTCGCGGTCCACGTACGCGGGCTCGGGAAGCGGCGGACAATCCACGACCAGGCGCAGGCCGGCCTTCTCGATCGCCGAACGAAAGACGCTGGCGAGCTCCGCGGTGAGCGCGGCGAGATCGGTGGGCTCGTAGCTCGCTTCGACGCGGCCGGCTTCGATGCGGGAAAAATCCAGCAGCGTGTTGACCAGCCGCAGGAGCCGCAGGCTGTTGCGGTGCGCGACGCTCAACGTCGCCGCGGCCGCCGGCGGCAGGACGCCGTAGGCGTTCGCCAGCGCGTCTTCCAGCGGCCCGAGCATCAGCGTCAGCGGCGTGCGGAACTCGTGGCTGACGTTGGAGAAGAAGGCGGTCTTGGCGCGGTCGATCTCCGCCAGGGCCTCGGCGCGGCGGCGCTCCTCCTCCAGCGCCTGCGCGTCGGCGAGACCCGACGCGATCTGCGTGGCGACGAGGCCGAAGAACGTGCGGTAGTCCTCGTCGAGCGCGCGCATCGGGCTGACGGCGGCGACGAGGATGGCGCGCGGCTGCTCCTGGCCGGGGAGCAGCACGGGGAGCACCATGGCGCTGTGAGCCGGGACCTTCCAGGCTCCGGTGGGCAGGGCGTCGAGCTGGTCCGCAAGACCGGTAACCAGGGCGGCTTCGCCTGTGCGGCCGACGGTGCCCAGCGACCAGATTCCAGCCTCGCTCTCCGTGAGCGGCACCGTCCGCGGCGCGGCGGCGACTCCAGGCTCCATTCCGGCGGCGGCGTCCAGGTACGCCGCCGACCGGTCCTTGTCGACGCGGTAGATCATGGCGAAAGGCACGTCGTACGGGTTGGCGGCGAGCACCTGGGCCGCGCAGTCGTAGACCGCTGCTTCCCTCTCCGCGCCTTGACACCCGGCCGCGAGATCCCGCAGCGTGCGCAGGCGCCGCTCGCCGATGACTTTGCCGGTCGTCTCGATGCAGGGGCAGAAGATGCCGCCTACCTTGCCGCTCTCGTCGTAGATCGGGCTGTAGGAGAACGAGAAGTACGCCTCTTCGGGGTATCCCGCCCGGGCGATGTGAAGCAGGAGATCGCGCGAACGGGTTGCTTCCGCGCGCTCCATGACTTGCGAGAACATCGGCGCGATAACGTCCCAGATCTCCGCCCAGACCTCGCAGCAACGCTCCCCCAGCGCCGCCGGATGCTTTGTCGGTCCGAGGATCGGGCAGTACTCGTCGTTGTAGAGGATGGCGAGCTCGGGCCCCCACCAGATGACGATAGGGAACGCGCAGTTGAGGCAGTTGCTGACCGAGGTGCGGAGGGATTGCGGCCAGCGCTCGACCGGCCCAAGGGTCGTCTTGGACCAGTCGAGCTCGCGCATGCGCCGCGCCATCTCGCTTTCTCCGGGAAAGACATGTTCGAGCATGGAGGTTCCCTCGCGTTGCGCGCCAATCGCAAGCAAAACGCAGGCCAGAGTTTTTCTATTCGCCAATAATCTTGATCAGCACCCGCTTGGGGCGGCGGCCGTCGAACTCGCCGTAGAAGATCTGCTCCCAGGGGCCGAAGTCGAGCCGCCCGCCGGTGACGGCGACGACCACCTCGCGCCCCATCACCTGGCGCTTGTGGTGGGCGTCGGCGTTGTCTTCGCCGGTGCGGTTGTGGCGGTAGCGCTGCGGGCTGGCGTCGAACGGCGCCAGCTCCTCCAGCCAGCGCTTGTAGTCCTCGTGCAGGCCGGGCTCGTCGTCGTTGATGAAGACGCTCGCCGTGATGTGCATGGCGTTGACCAGGCAGAGACCCTCGCGTACGCCGCTCTCGGCGACCGCCCGTTCGACGTCCGGCGTGATGTTGACGAAGTCCATCCGCTGCGGCACGTTCATGGTGAGGTAGCGGGTGAGCGACTTCATCCTCCGCCCTCGCTCGGGGGCGGAGCGGGAGGACCGTCCAGGCGGGAGCCGAGCCGGCGCACGCGCTCGTTGTCGCGGTCCTTGGCCTCGGCCCGGCGCAGCCACTTGCGCGCCTGGCCGGTGTCGCCGGAGGCGAGGGCGACGAGGCCGAGGGCGGCGTAGATCTCGGCATCCTCGCGGTGCAGCCGCAGGGCCTGACGATAGAAGCGCTGGGCCTCCTGCAGGCGGCCCTGGGCCATGCTCAGGTCTCCCAGGGCGATGTAGCTGAAGGGATTCCGGTTGTCGGCGTTCGCCGCCAGCGCCAGCAGCGCCGCGGCTTCCGTGTCGCGGCCGCGCATGCGCAGGATGGAGGCGAGATTCGAGTACGCGGAGGAAGTCTGCGGAGCGATCTCCAGAGCCTTGCGGTAGGCGGCCTCGGCGCCCGCGACATCCCCCTGGCGCCGCAGCGCCACGCCGAGGTTCACCCAGGCGCCGGCGAAGTCGGGATCGATCTCCACCGCCTTGCGCAGCCAGCCGAGGGCCTCGACGGCGTTGCCGGCGCGCAGCGATTCCGCGCCGCGGTTGGAGTAGAAGAGGGCGACCGCGCGCAGGTCCCCGACGGGATGCACGCGGCGGTACCCCGGCTCCTGGGCGGGCGTGAAGTCGAGGATCTTCACCTTGCCGCTGCCGATGTCGTAGCCGGCGCTGACGTGCCCGGAGACGACCATCAGGTCGCCGTCCTTCTCGAAGCGCTCGACGTCTTCCACGTCGAGATAGAAGGCGGGAATGCCGAGCTCCCGCGCCAGTCCCACGAACAGGCTGGTAAAGGCCAGGCAGTTGGCCCGCTTCGACTCGAAGGCCTCGCGGGCCGTGGCCGTGCGGCCGGACTCGTACTTGAGCTGCATCTGGTCGATCATCGCCGCCAGCAACCTGTCCAGCCGGTTCTCCTTGGGCGTGTTGTCCGGCACGCGCGCGTGCGCCCACGCCCCCATCTCCGCGGTGATCTCGAACGGCACGATGACGCCGGCGGGATCGAGCCCCCGCGCGCGCAGGTTGCGCTCCAGGTCCGAGCCGAGCGGTCCCTGCGAAGCGCAGCCGCAGGCCAGCAGGGCCGCGGCCGTGCAGGCGAGAAGCGCGCTTCGTCGTGACATCGCGGCCTCCTTGGGCTTCGGCCCCGCTCAGGCCGCCCGCGCGGCCGGCGGGCGGAAGAGCAGCTTCTTCACCCCGAAATAGAGGAGCGTCAGCACCAGCAGGAAGGCGAGCACCGGCACGGTGATGGCGAGCACCGCGAGCAGCGCCGAGCCGCCGGCCTCCGCGGTGGCCACCACCGGGTTGCCCAGGCCGCCGGTGGTGAACGAGGAGATGTGCCGCACCATGGCGGTGACGCCCTGGAAGACGGCCGTCGTGCCGCCGCCGGCCAGTACGGCGAGCGTCCACTTGAGCATGGGGCTGACGTCCGTCATGGCCGAGGCCGTCACCAGGATGCCGGCGACGATGGCGGTGGGCGTGGCCACGGCGTCGAGCAGGTTGTCCACCCAGGGGATGTAGTAGCCGGCGATCTCCAGCACGGTGGCCACCGAGAAGGCGATGAGTGCCGGAGTGGAGCCGATCCAGGCGAAATGATCGCCGAGCACGAGATGGCCCACCTCGGCGCGCGCGGCGAGGCTCATGATGAGCAGGGGCACGAAGACCCGGAAGCCGCAGGCGGCGGCGAGGCCGAGACCGATGAGGACGCTCAAGACGGTGTCTACCATACCCCTGCCTCCTTTCGCGTACCACAGGCTGGCGGAAGGGCCTCTGCAAGGATAACGCAGGCAGAGGCTTGTGGCTTCCCTGAGATCCCTGATTCCTGGGCGCCTTGCCAGCCGTACCGATCTGCCCTCCGAAGCCTCACCCCCTGGCCCCCTCTCCCTGACGGGAGAGGGGGACAGGGGGTGAGGCTTCACGGGCAGACCGGTCCTACTTCCACGCCGGCTCCCCACCCCGCACCGGCCCCCACGCCAGCGTCAGGAACCGCACCTCGACGTCGGTCTTCCGCGGCTTGAGGCTCACCGTGTCGAGCGCCGCGGCTTGCGGGTCGAAGCGCTGCGCGAGATTGCCCACCTCCTGCTCCAGGGCGGCGCTGAGATCCGCGAGCTGCTTCTCGAGCGTCTCGATCGTCTCTTCGGCGCGGCTGACGTCCTGCTTCTCCTGGAAGGTGCGGCCCACGCCGCGCATGGCGACGCCCGCCGTCGAGAAGGTCCGGCGGCGGCCGAAGAGCATCCCCAGCACCGCGGTGCCGGCGGAGACCATGGTGGAGAGGGTCTGCTGCTGCGCCTGACCGGCCTGCCGTTCCCGGTCCTGCCGCGCTCGCCGGATGCGCTCCTGGAGCTGCGCGGTCTTGGCGCCGTACTTCTTGCGCAGCGCTTCGACCTGTTCGTCGCGCTTCTCGCGCGCGGAGTCGGCGAGGCGGATGCGGAAGTCGCGCTCGGACTCGCCCGGCCGCGAGACCTCCCCCAGCTCCTCGCTGCGGAAGAGCTCGCAGCGGCGGCTGCGGTAGAGGCAATCCTCCAGCGCCTTGCGCCAGGCGTCGTAGCTCCGCGCCTTCACCGCGGCGTCCGGCAGGGCGGCGAATCGGGCGCCCGGCACCGGCTCCCGTTCGAGATCGTCCTTCGCCAGCTCCGCCGGCTCGGCGGCGTACCAGTCCGCCCCCTCGTCGGTGAGCGGCGCCAGCAGCGAGAGATCCTCCTCGTGATCGATGCCGCGCTTGGCGTCCACGTAGTGCACGGCCGCCGCGGCGAAGAGGTGCGGCTGGTAGACGATGTCCTCCGGCTTCGAGCGCACGGGGAGAAAGGCCTGCGGCACCTCCGGCGGCAGCACCGGCGCGCCCTCACCCCCCCGGCCCCCCTCTCCCGCCCCCTCCCTTCCCCCCTCACCGGGAGAGGGGGGAGACGCGGCCGGGACGGCGGCGCGAGCCGCCGGCTGCGGCGTCTCCGTTGAGGACGGCGCCTGCTTGACCGGGTCCATCAGACGCTTGATCTCGGGCCGGGTGAGCGGTCCCCGCAGATAGGAGAGGGTCCAGCGGGTCTGGAAGAGCACCGGCTCCTCCTCGTGCACGTCGTGGAGCAGGAAGACGCGCTTGGCGAGGCCGGAGAGGATCTGCTCCAGGCGCGCGGGGTCGAGCTTGCCGCCGCCCGCTCCCTGGAGGCCGTCCATCAGCCGCTGCTTGTCGCGCTCGGTCTGCAGGCGGCCGAGGAACCAGGTGCCGACGTTGGCGAGTCCCTTGTAGTCGACGTCCACCGGGTTCTGGGTGGCGAGCACGAGCCCGACCCCGAAGGCGCGGGCCTGCTTCAACAGGGTGAGGAGCGGCTTCTTCGACGGCGGCTCCGCCACCGGCGGCATGAAGCCGAAGACCTCGTCCATGCAGAGGATGGCCCGCAGGCTCGTCGTCCCCGGCCGGCCGCGCATCCAGCCGAGGGTCTGGTTGAGGAGCAGCGAAACGAAGAACATCCGCTCGCGGTCCGAGAGGTGGGCGATCGAGAAGATGGCCACGCGCGGCCTGCCTGACGCGGTATAGAGCAGGCGGTCGACGTCGAGCGGCTCGCCGCGCAGCCACGCCGCGAAGCCGGGCGAGCCGAGCAGGTTGTTGAACGCCATGGCGAGGGCGAAGCGCTCCTTGGAGGGGTAGAAGGACTCGAGGTCCATGACGCCCACCCGCTCGATGGGCGGCTTCTGGATCTGCTGGATGAGGCCGGCGAGATCCAAGCCGCGGCCCTCGCGCCAGGCGGCGTCGAAGATGGTGGAGAGCAGGATGTGCTCGCGGCCCTGGATGGGATCGGAATCGACGCCGAGGAGAGCGAGGAGGCTGGAGACGAGCGTGCCGATGCGCTCCCGCAGCAGGTCGCCGTCGGCGACGATCTCCGGTGGCGGCGCGGCGAGCGAGGAGAGGATGGAGATCTGCAGGCCGGCCTCGCTGCCGGGCGTGTAGATGGCGAAGTCCGCGGCGGCGCGCAAGCGGGCGATGCGCTCGCCGCTCTGCTCCCACCTTTCGAGCCCGCCGCGCCAGGTCTCGGCTTCCTTGGCGGCGAAGGCCTCGGGCGTCAGGCCGGCGCGCGAGGCGGCGTCGTTGTCGATCCACGGCGCGAAATCGGCGGCTTTCAGCTCAGGAAACGTGAGCAGCAGGTTCGACAGGTCTCCCTTGGGATCGATGACCAAGGCCGGAATCTGATCGATCGCGGCCTCTTCGATGAGACCGATGAGCAGCCCTGTCTTGCCGCTGCCGGTCATCCCCACGCAGACGGCGTGGGTCAGCAGGTCCCGCGAGTCGTAGAGCAGCGGCGCCGGCTCCGCCTCGCCGCGGTCCGGATCGTAGGGGCGGCCGAGGTAGAAGGCGCCGAGCTTTTCGTAGGCTGGGATGTCTGGCATGGGGTCTCCTATCAGGAACGCGCGCTACTGAGATGCCGGGTGGGTGTCTCTGACGAGCAGGAGCCGACCCCGGTCGGGATCGCAGATCCAAACCTGGTGGAGGTCATCAGCCGCGGCGCAGTGGGCACCCCGGGCTGTCTTCACGGTCGCAAGGAGCGAGAGCTTTCCCGCCTTGGAGACCCCAAGGATCGCCATCGTCGCGCTCTTGCCTCCCGGCAGGTAGAGATGGCTCAGGCGTGGGTTGTAGGCGATGATGTCGACTCCGGTGCCAGCGCTCAGGGCCGCCAGAACGGCACCCTTCCGGTTCACGTCGAGGACGACGGCCTTGCCCTCCGCACAGCCGGCAAAAAGGAAGCCGCGCTTGATGTCCAGGGCGATGCCCCGCGAGCCGGCGCATCCGTTCGGCCAGCGGCCGACGACCGCGCGGGTCTTGAGGTCGATCGCCAGTGTGGTGCTCTTCCAGAGATGGGTAAAGGCCCGGCCGTGCGCCGCATCGACGACTAGCGACTCCGGACCGCCGGGGACGGCCAGGAATTCCTTGTGGGTGGGGACGGCAGGCCCGGAAGCAGACAGGGTGAAGATCTCGATCCGGTCCTCGTCGGGCTCAGTGACCCAGAGCTCGCCCGTCGGCTCGACCCAGCGCACGTAGTCCGGGCCGCTGGCCAGGCCCGCCTTGGCGACGACTGTCTTCGCGGCCGGATCGATCACCACCAGCTTCAGAGCCGTGCGGTCGATGGCGAAGATCAACCCCCGCCCGGCATCCGCCGACGTGGTCCCTTCGCCATGGCCTTGCATGAACTTTCCCTGCGCGCTGAAGCCGGCGATCGGGACGATCTGCCGGGTCGCAGGGTCGATGAGATCGAGGTTGCCGGTGCGTCCGGCTGGCACGAGGAGCCTGTGGAGGCCCGGCGAGAAGACCAAATCATCGAAGCCGATCCCGCCTTCGCCACCGGGCAAGGTGACGGGCAGAACCGCCGGAGCGGGCTTGGGCGGTGCGGCGCCCGTGGCCGTCAGAGCTACGAGGACCGCTGCAACCAGCGACGTCGGCCATGGATGAGAAGATCTGCGGCGGGGCTCGGCTGCCGGTACGGTCACGTGGGACTCCTCATCCTACGGTGGCGGCTTCAATCGACCGAGGCTAGCAGTTGACGTGATCCGCGAGCAACATGGGTCCGCGCTCTCGCGGAGTAGAATGGATCCGCTTCGGAACATCACCCTCCGCAGGAGAAGCTGTATGACCTTGCGAAAGACCTTCTTGCTCTCCCTCCTCGTGCTCGCCCTCCCGGCGGTGGCCCAAGATGCACCCGCCCCTGGGCTCGACACTGCCGAGATCGAGCGCCTGACGGGCGCCAAAGGTTCTCTCGACGCGGCGTCCGGCGTCTTCAAGGTGAGCGTCCCCCGCAATGATCTCGATGTCCGCGTAGGCGGTGTCCGTCTTCACCCGCGCCTGGGCCTTACGTCCTGGGCGGCCTTTCAGAAGGCGGGCGACGGCGCCATGGTCATGGGCGACATGGTGCTGCTGGAGCCGCAGGTCAATCCGGTGATGTCGGCGGCTCTCGACAACGGCTTGGAGGTGACCGCTCTCCACAACCACTTCTTCGGGGACGAGCCCAAGCTGATGTTCATGCATATCGGCGGGCACGGCGCCGTCCACGACCTCGCTACCGCGGTGGGCAAGGTCTTCCGCGCCGCCGCCGAGAAGCCGCCGGCCGCGCCGCGCACCGAGATCGATCCCGCCAAGACCGCGCTCGACGCCGCGAAGATCGAAGCGCTCCTCGGCGCCAAGGGAGAGCTGAAGGACGGCGTGCTCCGCTTCACCTTCGGCAGGACGACGCGGATGCACGGCGAGACGGCCGGCGCAGCCATGGGGGTCAACACCTGGGCTGCCTTCGCCGGCGGCGACGCTCAAGCGGTAGTAGACGGCGACTTCGCCATGGAAGAGTGCGAGCTGCAGACAGTGCTTAAGGCTCTCCGCAAGGGCGGCATCGACGTGGTGGCGATCCACAACCACATGACGGGCGAGGAGCCGCGGATCGTCTTCCTCCACTACTGGGGAGTGGGCCCGGCGGCCCGGCTGGCCGAGGTCCTCCGGTCGGCGCTGGACGCTCAGGCGGCCGCGGGAGGAGCGAACCGGCGCTGAAGGCCGTCGTCGAGCGCTTCGGTGTAGACGGTCCGCATCTTTTCCACGATCCGCGGCCAGAGCCAGGTCCGCCGCACCTCTTGCGCCGCCTCAGCGGCCAGGCTGTGGCGGAGGCGCGGCTCCTCGACGAGGCGGAGGACGGCCGCGGCGAGAGCGCCGGCGTCGCGCGGTGGAACGAGCAAGGCCGTGCGGCCATGCTCGAGGATCTCCGCCGGTCCACCGACATCGCAAGCGACAATCGCCAGACCGTGCAGCATTCCCTCCAGGACGACCATGCCGAACGGCTCGTACCAGCTCGGCACCAGCAGGACGTCGGCGGCGTGGTACCAAGCGGCGACGCGTCCTGGCGTCAGCCAGCCGGTGAAGTGGATGCGGTCGCGCCAGGGGCGGAGGACCTCGTCCATCCAGCAGCGTTCGATCTCCGCGCCGCCGCCGTAGCCGCCGACCAGAACGAACCGGATCTCCGGCGCCGCCGCCAGCACGGTAGGGATGGCCGCCAGCAGCTCCCGGATTCCTTTGCGGTCCACGAAGCGGCCGCTGTACAGGACGACCGGCGGCTCGGCCCGCGGCGGGCGCGGGCGCGGCGGCACGTCGTCGATGCCGTTGCCGACGATCCTGACGCGGCTCGCGACCTCGGGGCAGTAACTCAGCAGCAGCTCCTTTTCGCTTTGGGAGAGGGAGATCAGGCGGTCCGCCGAACGGATCACCACGTCCTGGAAGTCCCAGTGCGTCATGAACTGGCCGATCTCGTACTCGGCGCGATCCAGCGAATGGACGGTGAAGACGATCGGGACGCCGGCCTGCTCGCGGATGGCGGCGGCCGTGGGCCACAGCCAAGCGCTGTGCAGGTGGATCACGTCTGGCCGCCAGCGGCGGGCGAAGCGGAGGCCGGCGCTGACGGCCTCGTGCGGCGAGACCTGAAAGAAACGGATCCCCCGCAGATCGATCCGAGAGCCGGGCTCCGGTTCTTCCTCGGCGGGCCAGCCCGGATGCCAGCCGCCGCCATAGCCGCCGTCGCCCACCACCAGCACGCCGCCGACCAGCAGCACACCGGTCGTGACGCCGGACTTCGCCGAGGCCGTCACCAAGCCGCCGACCGCGGTCCCCAGCCCGCCCCAGATCACGGGCGGGAACTCGGGGGTCAGATGGAGGACGCGCATCAACCGATCCGAATTTTGCGGAAGAGCACCCGCCCGGTATGCGCCTGGAGACCGATGTAGCGCGGCGCTCCGGCCGTGCTCGGCAGCCCGCGGTCGGGATGAGCCGCGTCCGATCCCGGAACGAAGTCAAAGATCGTGACCTGAGCGCCGTTCAGGAAGGCCGTGTATTTTTGCCCCTGCACCCGGATCTCGAATTCATTCCACTTTCCCGGCTCCCGGGCCGGCTGCGGCGTTAAGGTCTGGCCCGGCTGGTCGTAAATCGCGCCGGTGCGGTGGATCGGAACGTCTCCTTTCTCGTCGATCTGCACCTCGAAGCCGAAGTGGACTCCGACAAAGGCGGTATTCTCGTAGCCCTTGCTGTCCGGATCGGGGAAGCGGACGAAGACGCCCGAGTTGTCGTCGTCGCGGGTGCGCATCCACTCCAGCCGGAGAGTGAAGTCCGCGGGCGTCGGCGTGGTGCACCAGAAGAGTCCCAGGCCGTCTCCCGGCACCGCTTCGAGGATGCCGTCCGCGGCGAAGAAGGAGCCGCGGCCCGCCATCTTCCAGTTGGCGGTGCTGACGCCGTCGAAGAGCGCCGTGAAGCCCGCTTCCGGCACGTAAGGGGCCAGCGGACTCGCAAACTGGACGGCCATCCGCCGTGCCAGCGCTACGCCGGTCAGCATGGGGTTCGGCGAGCCGATCGACGGGAAGAGCGCCGGCCCCAGGGTATAGGCGTTGGCCACATGGTGGAAGCGCCCGTTGGCGTTGGTCACCGAGGTCGTGGGGTCGTCGCCCATCCACAGCGGTCCGGCCTCGTGGTGCGTGGTTCCCAGGACGTCGCGCCGGGGAGGAGCGAAGGGCAGCACGGTCTCGGCCCGCACGCCGGCAGCAACCGAAAGCGGCGGCGAGCCTTTCTTCAACACTTGGTACGGCTGGCCGCCGGCGAACACCAGGGCCGCGTCGTCCGAGGCACGGTCCATCGCCTCCCAGAGCTCCAGGTCTTTGGCGCTCGGCGTGATCGATACGTACGCGCGCTGCACGCCGTACTCGTCGGGCTCGGGATCGAGCCGCACGAAGCTGTCGGGATTGCGCGGCTCCATCTCGCCGATGCCGCGGATGGTGAGGACCACCTGGGCGTCGTTGGCGGCGCGGAAGGCCTGGAAGGTGTCGACATCGGGGATCTTCTTGAACAGCTCGGCTTCTGAGTCCTCGTTGGCCAGATTGTCGAGACCCGCGGCGGTGATCTGCAGGTGAAAATGGCCGAACGCGCCGTCCTGGCTGTACTTGTGCCGTCCCTTGACGAAGAGCGCCGAAGCCTGGAGCTCCTTGACCGCGGCGCTGAGGCCGCCGATCGAGGTGCGCGGCACCCGGATGGTCAGATTCGAGCGCAGGTGCGCCAGGAAGTTCTTCCCCAGCAGGTCGTAGTTCGGGATGCCGCCAAAGGAGAGCTGGGCCAGGCGGGTGCTCTCGATCGTCGCCGCGGCGACGATGACGATGCTTCCTGGCGCCACCGGCACCGCGCCGCGCTGCGTCTCGACGCGTGTCACCCGGCCGCCCTCGGTGACCAGACGGGTCACGTGGCAGTCGGCCACTACCATCAGGCGCTTCTTCACGTCGTCGCCGCCGGAGCGCGTGTAGGAGAGGCGCGCGGCTTTCATCAACAGCGGCAAGGCGCTGAACTTGTTGAATGGGAAGCAGCCCGGACGGGTCTGGCTCTGCACCGCGAGCGGTGCCTCGAGCTTCATCAGGTTGCGCTTGGCCGGCGGGATGTCCGGCAGGTGCAGCGGCAGCTCCGGCAGAGGGATGGCCGCCGGCACTCGACCTCCTGTAATGCCGTCGAAGAGCTGCTTGCGCAACGCCTGATGGAGCGGTCCGTCGATGAAATCGTTCGTCGTGTCCGTGCCGATCTGCTCTGCCGCCTCGGCGAAGTAACGCCCTTTCAGGTCGGCCATCACCGCCGCGGGCCAGAACGTGGTTTCCGCGTCGAGGAGCTGGGGCGACCAGCCGCCGAAAAAGATGGACCGCCCCCCCACGCAGTAGGCGAGTCCCACGAACGGCGTCGGCGAATGCCAGGGCAGGCCCCAGAGCTCAGCGCGCGGTTTGCCGTCCTGGCCGTTCGCTCGCAGGTCGGCGATGCGCGTGGCGCCTGGAGGATCGAGCCCCACCATCGGCAGGTTCTGCACGTGCTCCGGCAGTACCAGCAGCCCCGCTTCCAGGACGAGGATCCTCTGCGCGCTGGTGCGATAGAACAGGCTCTGCGCCAGCACCGAGCCGAAGGAGCCGCCGCCGATGATGATGAAGTCGAAGGGGCGGGCATCCGGCCGGACCTCCTCCGGCTTGACACCGATGTTGATGCTCGCCGTCGCTTCTTCCCAAGTGTTGCAGATGTAACGCCCCAGGACGTCACGAGTGAAATGGGTCTTCTCGGTGAGGAGCTTATCGGCCATGGAGATCCCTTTCTGATAGACGCTCTCCGGAATCGCTCCGGGGAGAAATAAATTATTTAGGCTTAAAGAGAAACAAGAAAGTTACGTCGCAGCATCGCCATTTCCTTATAAGCCCGTTCTATGGTCGAATACCGCGCCGAACCTTGCTGCTCCCTGCGAAAGCGGAGATTCCGGTCGTGCGCCACTCCGGCTTTTTCGTCTTGCTCCTGGCCATCGCCCTGCCCGCCGCGGCGCAGGAGCCATCCGTAGCCGCCGGCCTCACCGAAGAGGCCATCGTGCTCGACGGCGCGCTCGACGAGCCTGCATGGGAGTACGCGGGCGCCCTTTCCGATCTGACACAGCAAGAGCCCGAGCCCGGCCGAGCCACGCCGTTCGACGCCACCCGAATCTCCATCCTCTCCGACGGCGAGACGCTGTACTTCGGCATCGCCTGTCCCGACCCGGAGCCGGAGAAGATCGCGGTTCACACGCTCCAGCGCGACGCCGATCTGGAGGGAGACGACACGGTCGCCCTCGTGCTCGACACCTTCGGAGACGGACGCACCGGCTATCTTTTCCGCATCAATGCCGGTGGCGCGCGGCAGGACGGCTTGATTTCCGGCAAGGAGGACTTCTCGCTCGACTGGGACGGCCTCTGGGACGCCCGCGTCCGCCGCACCGGCGAAGGCTGGACGGCCGAGATCGCCCTCTCGGCGCGCAGCCTCCGCTTTCGCCTCGGCCTCCAGCAATGGGGATTCAACGCCGAGCGCTACGTCGCCCGCGAGCGGCTCACGCTGCGGTGGACGGGCGCGAGCCGCGATGCGCGGTTGGAGGATCTCCAGCGCGCCGGAGCGCTGAGCGGCGTCGCCGCCCTGCGCCAGGGGCTCGGCCTCGCCGCCGCCCCCTACGCCCTCGGCCGCGCCGACGACCGGCGGGACGTTCCGGGGGCTCGCGAGAAAGGCGAAGCCGGGTTCGATCTCTCCTACAACCTGACGCCGGGGCTCGGCGCCGTCCTCACGGTCAACACGGATTTCGCCGAGACCGAGGTGGACACGCGGCAGATCAACCTGACCCGCTTTCCGCTGTTCTTCCCGGAGAAACGGCCCTTCTTCCTCGAAGGCTCGAACCTCTTCGCGTTCGGCTCCGGTATCGAGGAGGATTTCATCCCTTTCTACTCGCGGCGGGTGGGGCTCGTCCGCGGCCGGGTGGTGCCCCTCGACGCCGGCCTCAAGCTGCTGGGCCGCGCGGGTCCCTGGTCGATCGCGGCCCTCGACATCGAGACCGGCGAGGCGCCCGTGGCAGCCTCGACGAACCTCTTCGCCGGGCGAACCACCTACGACGTGGACGACCATCTGCGGGTCGGCGTGCTCGGCACCCGCGGCGATCCTGCCGGCGAGCGCGACAACAGCTTGATCGGCGCCGACGCCCTCTGGCAGACCTCGAGCTTCCGTGGAGACAAGAACCTCTCCTTAGGAGCCTGGGCGGCGCGGAGTGACGGCGACCTCGCGGCCGGGCAGCGCAACGGCTGGGGTTTCAAGGCCGACTACCCGAACGATCTCTGGGACTTGTTCCTGGTGTACCGGGAGTTCGGCGATGCCCTGGAGCCCGCCCTCGGCTTCCTGCCGCGTCCCGGCACCCGCCAGGCTGAAGGCGGAGGCGCGTTCCAACCGCGGCCGGGTGAGGACGGCGCCTTTGCCTGGGTGCGGCAATTCTTCTTCGAGCTGTTCCTCTCGCGGGTGGATCGTCTGGATGGTACGACGGAGAGCTGGCGCCTCTTCACCGCGCCCTTCAACGCCGTGACCCGCTCGGGCGAGCACCTGGAGGCCAACTGGGCGCCGCAGCTCGAACGCCTGGACGAGCCCTTCGAGGTCGCCGAGGGAGTGATGATTCCGCCGGGAGAGTACCGCTTCGATCGCTACCGCGTGGAGGCCCAATCCTCCCAGTCACGGCCGTGGCGGGTGGGCTCGACGGTCTGGTTCGGAGAGTTTTTCGGCGGCCGGCTGACGCAGTGGGAATCCTTCGTCTACTGGACCTTCGGCCCTGGGAAGCTGCGCATCGAGCTCGACGCGGAGAACGATTTCGGCGACCTGCCGCAGGGTGACTTCATCCAGCGGCTGCTGCAATGGAAGATCTTCTACGCCTTCTCTCCCGACCTCATCGTCTCTGCCTTCACCCAGTACGATTCGGAGTCGCGCGACCTGGGTCTCAACACCCGCCTGCGCTGGACGATGCGTCCCGGCTGCGATCTCTTCCTCGTCTGGAACCGCAACTGGAAACGCCTGCTGCTGCCGAACGACACCTTCACGCGCGACGCCGACCAGGTGGTGCTCAAGGCGCGGTGGACGTCCTTGTGGTGAAGCGCTACGGCCGTGAGCCGATCGTGTCCGTCGATCTCGACAATATTCAAGGCGTCGTCGGGATCGGGATCGATCCTCACCACGCTCTCGGATCGAGATCGTACGGGAGAGGCGTCAGAGTTTCCAGACCATCGGGGCCGAGATAGAGGAGATCCTCCAGCCGCACGCCCCAGCCGGCGGCGGGATCGTAGAGGCCGGGCTCCAGGGTGAAGACGTCGCCCTCGCGCAGCACGCCTTCGGCGCCCGAGACCTTCTTGAAGCTGGGGAGCTCGTGGAGGTCGAAGCCGACGCCGTGGCCGAGGTTGTGCACGTAGCCGCGGGTGTTGCCGGGCTCGGTGATGGGAGTGGGATAGCCCGCGGCGGCGAAGCGGTCGCAGACGAGCTCCTGGAGATCCCAGCCGCGCACGCCCGGAGCGGCCCGCAAGTGAAGCTCCTCCACCGCGGCGAGGACGGCGGCGTGGGCCCGGGCCAGGGGCTCCGGCGGCAGTTGTCCCGGCAAAGGGACGCAGAAGGTGCGGGTGCAGTCCGCGCACAGCCGGCCGCGGGGGAAGACGTCCACCACCAGCGACTCGCCGGCGCGCAGGACGCGGTCCGGCGTGCCGGCGGAGTGCGGCACGCCGCCTTCCTCCGCCGGAGCGATGATGTTGCCGCGTGGTTGCTCCAGGCCGCGCTCGGCGAACAGGCGGCCGACTTCGGCGCGCAGGCGGCGGACCCGCAGGCGCTCTCCTTCCAGCCAGAGCTCGCCGCCGTTCGAGCCGTCGGGAGCGGCGGCGGCCAGCAGGCGGGCCACGGCGCGCAGGGCGTCGCAGGCGGCCGTGGCGGTCTCGCGGATGGCGTCCACCTCCGCCGGCTGCTTGCGCTTGCGCACGGCGAGCACGAGGGCGTTGCCCGGCACGAAGGTCCAACCTTCGGCGATCAGGAGGGCGCAGGCACCCTGGATGGCGCCGGCCGGACCATGGCCGGCGAAAGCGATCCGTCCGGGTTTGAGTCCGCAGAGGTCGAGAGCGCGTCCGATGACCCGGGCCAGAAACGGCGCCAGCTCGGGATGCTCACCGGCCCAGCGCAGAACCTCCAGAGCTTCAGGAGTGAGGAGCGAGAGGCCGGTGGCCGCCGCCTCATCCCGCTCCATGGGCGTCAGATAGGCGAGGCGCGGCTCCTCTCCGCGGGGGACGACCAGCAGGCATTCCCCAAGATGAGCCGGAACAGCAAGGAAAGGAGCGAGATCGGTGTCCTGGGCCGACCAGGCGAGGACGAGCAGGGCCTCGCAGCCCAGCTCGTCGAGCCCGGCGGAAAGAGTTGCTAGGCGCGCCGCCATAAACGTAGGGGCGGGGGGGG
>JBIOVX010000102.1:0-37331 GCA_044868005.1 Thermoanaerobaculia bacterium
CTACAGGTCGCCTGGAGGTGATTTCACCCTCGTACCATAACGCACCGGACCCACAGCGGCCACAGGACGATCTGTAGGGGCGGCCCTGCGTGGCCGCCCTGGGTGGGGGTGGCCGCCCTGGGGTGAGGGTTCGGGCGGGGGCTCCCTAATCGTTCAGCACCTTGTCCAGGTACTGCAACGCCGCGGGATCGTCCGACTGGGCGAGCCAGAAGAGCGCTTCCTTGCGGATCTCCCGGTACTTGCTCTCCCGGCCGAGCCGGATGAGGATCGGCACGCCGCCGCCCTTGTCGAGCTGGGTGAGGGCGAAGACGCCTTTCTTCTTCACCTCCAGGTTCGGATCGCGCTCGATCGCCTGCAGGATGGCGTCCGCCGACCGGGCGTCGTTCATCTGCGCCAGCCAGAAGAGGGCCTCGCCGCGCACCTCGGCGCTGCGGTCCTTCCGCGACACCTCGATGATGGAGTCGGCCGCGCCCGCCACCTCGCTCTGGCTGAGAGAGAAGATGGCTTTCTTGCGGATGTCCTCGTCGGGATCGCCGTTCATCACCTTGGTGAGGAACCGGGCGCCGCGCTCGCCGCGGTTCTGGCCAATCCAGAACAGCGCGTTCTCGCGCAGCTTCTCCGCGTGCGGAGCCGAGGCCAGCTCCTCCAGGGCGTCGTCGGCGCGAGCGTTGCGATGATAGGAGAGGGCCATCATCGCTTCCTCGGAGGGTTTTCCGGAACGGCCCTCACCCGTGCGGGCCGCTTTCGCCAGCAGGGAGACGCTCTCCTCCGGTTTCGCCGCGCCGAGCCAGACGAAGCGACGGCCGCCCGCGTCGAGCGGACAGCTCGCGGAAAGGGACCTGAGCTTCTCGATCTCCCGGCCTTGTAGACGCGCGAGCATCAACAAGTCCTGATCGCCGACGACCGCATCCCGGTCGGTGCTGCCCCAGCTCTGGTCCTTGCCTTCGAGGCGGCAGGCGGTGCGGGTAATGTTCTTCCAGTGGCTGTCGTGGGCGAAGCAGCAAAGGGAGCGCTGGCCGGGGATCATCGGCACCGACCAAGCGACCCAGACGGGCTGCTGGCCGCGGGCGCCGGCCTGATTGACGGCGGTTTCAAGACCGCCGGCGGCTGAAGCGGTCTCGAATTTCGCGTTGTCGACCTGCGGCGCCTGCGCCGCCAGGGCGGAAGCGGCGAGGCCGAGGAGCAGGGCTAGGGACGAAGTATGGAATTTCATGGCATTCACCTCCGGTCCTGTTCGTTCGTGTCAATCGCTAAAAATCTTCTCCAGGAACTCCATGGCCTCGTCGGAGTCCATGATGCCGAGCTTCTGCACGATCTCGCGCCGCATGGCCGGGTCCTTCTCGGCGCGGAACAGCTCGATCAGCGCCTTGGCGTTGTCCTGGATGAACAGTCCCTCGATCACCGCCCTGCGCGTCCCCGCGTCGGCGTTGGCGGTGTAGAGCGACTTCAGCGCGGCCGCCGCCTGCGGCGAGTCGTTGATGCCGAGGCCCGAGATGGCCTTGCGGCGGAGCCCGGGGTCCTTCTCCTCGCGGGCGATCTCGATCAGCGCTCCGGCGTCGTCGGCGACCGCGAGCCCTTCGAGAATCATCCTCTTGAGGCCGGGCTCGGTCTCGCTGCGGTAGAGCTGGCGCAGCTCCTTCGTGGCGTCCATGGGGCCGAGCTGGCTGATCGCCTTGCGCCGCACCTGGGGATCCTTCTCCTCGCGCGCGGCGGCGAAGACGCGGGCGGTTTCGTCGGCGACGAGATAGGCGTCGAGGATGGCGATCTTGATCCCCGGCTTGTCCGTCGCGGCGTAGATCTCCGCCAGCGCCTGGACGTCCGCCGGTTCTCCCGAGACGCCGAGCGACTCGATGGCTTTGCGCTGCAGCTCGGGATAGCGGCTGCCGCGGGCCACGTCCACCAGCACCTTCCGCCCCTCGGCCGTGTCGCTCTGGGAGAGCACGAAGAGGGCCTGCTCCTTGAGCTGCGGCGAGTGGCGCCCCTCCAGGAACTTGAGCAGCATGGGCACGGCGCGCTTGGAGTCGGAGGCCATGAGGGCGTTGAGGGCGTAGAGCTTCAGCTCCTCGTTCTCCTCGGCGGCGGGATTCGGGGGCTTCCCGGACTCGCCGCGGATCTCCTGCTCCAGGGCGCGCGCGTCGTCCATCCAGGAGCTCTTGGGGTAGGCGCCGCCGAGCTGCCGCACGGTGGCGAGGGCTTCCCCCGCCTTGCCGGCTTTGTTCTGGGCGTAGGCCTTCCAGTAGAGGGCGGCGTCCGCCTCGGAGCCGCCGCGCTGGGCCACCCGGCCGAATTTCTCGGCCGCGGCGTTGAAGCGTCCGTCGTCGAGGTCCTTGCGCGCCTGGTTGTAGAGCTCGTCCTTCGGCGCCTCAGCGGCCAGGGCCGACCAGGGCACGAAGCTCAAGCCGGGCAGCATGGGCAGCACGCCCAGGCAGAGGTAGAGGATGGTGTGTCGCATTTCGGTCGTCTCCTAGAGAGTCTGTTTCTTCGGGTCCAGGCGGTTGCCGGCGACCCGTACCTTGAACAGCAAGCTTTGCTCGGCGATGCGCTCCCGCATCGCCGCGATGTCCTCGGCCGGCGGCTCGTCGGCAGCGTGGGCGAGGTCCAGCAGGAACGGCTCGAGCTCGTCGAGCACCACCGCCAGCCGCTGCCGGCCGGCGTTGCGCACCGACTGGCGATAGAGACGGTTGGCGGCGAGGAGATCGCGCGCCCAGGCGCGCTCCGCCGAGAGATCGCCGGCGGCGCCGGGAGCGTTGGCGACCTCTACCAGCAGCCTCTCGGAGCGGTCGAGGTGGGCCGCGACGGAGGCGAGCAGGATGCGATCGCGCGCTTCCCGCGGCAGCGCCGCCGGCCGCGGAAAAAGGCGGCCGAGGCCGAAGCCGACGGCGATCAGGAGCAGCGCCGCCACCGCCCAGCCGAGCGGCCGCCAGCGCTGAAGAGGGATCGAGCGGAAGGCGAGCAGCCGGCCCATCGGCCGCCGCTCGCCGGCGAGGCGAGGCGCGAGCCGCTTCCACACCTCGGCGCCGTACGATTCGCCGCGCTCGGGCACGGCGGCGGCATCCACGGTGGCCAGCACCAGCCGCAGCGTCTCGCAGCGGGCGCGCAGCTCGGCGGAGGATTCGAGCTGCCGCCGCACGGCTTCCGGGTCTTGCGACTCGCCGTAGAGATAGAGGATCAGATCGTCGTCTTCGAGGGTCTTCATAGTCTCGCTTCCTGTGTCTGCACCAGGGGCTCCAGCACGCGGCGCAGCTTCTTGACGGCGCGGAAGATGGCCTGCTTGCCGGCGCTCGCTCCCAGCCCGAGCTGCTCGCAGATCTCGGCGATGGACCGGCCTTCGAAGTGGCGGAGGACGAACGCCGTCCTCTCCATCGCCGAGAGCTCGGCCATCCCCGAGCGCACGGCCCGCTCCACTTCCAGGCTGAGGGCGATCCGCTCCGGTCCCGGCGCGGGGGAGGGCACCGGCTCGCCGCCGGCTTCCTCTTCGGGCCAGTCCTCGCGGCGGGCGCGGTGCCGCTGCTGCTTGCGCGCGAGGTCGAGCGCCGCGTTGACCGCGATGCGGTGGAGCCAGGTGCCGAACTGCGACCGGGAGTCGAAGCGGTCGAGCGACCGGTAGGCGCGCAGGAAGGTCTCCTGCACCGCGTCCTCGGCGCTCTGCTCGTCGCCCGTGATGCGCCAGGCGAGCCGGAACAGCTTCGCGCTGTAGCTCTCCACCAGCTCGCGAAAGGCGTCGGCGTCTCCCTCTCGGGCGCGTTCCACCACGATGGCTTCGGTGCGTTCCATTCGCCTCCTTAGACGGCGGCCCTGCCGAGAGGTTAGCTCCAAAGGACGCCAGGGACAGCAAGGACAGCAGGGACAGGAACAGTGCCCTGCCTCTGCCGTCCCTGTTGTCCTTGCCGTCCCTGCTGTCCTTTGGGTTGTTCGGAATTCTTGACTACACCTGTCGCCACGGTTATTCTGCCGACATGTGTAGTTGCCCGTTCGTGCCGGCAAACCGATTCCGCGGCTCGCGCGTCTAAGGAGGATAAAACCGGCCTGAAACCAACGGGCCGGACCTCCGTACTACCCGAGTAGTCACGGCGGCTTTGGATCGCAGGACGCAGGAGGGATGGAATGAACGGGAGATGGACAACAGTCGTCTGCATGCTGCTCGCGCTCGCCTCACCGCTCGCGGCGCGGCAGTCTCAGGAGGGTGGCGCGGCCACGCCGCGCGCGGCGCGCCCGGTGCATAAAGTCGGACGCGCGGCCTCGCCGATCGTCGTCGACGGCGTGCTCGACGACGCGGCCTGGCAGCAGGCCACCGTCGTCGAGCTGAAGTACGAGACGCGGCCGAAGGAAAACCTGCCGCCCGACGTCCAGACGGAGACGCTGCTGACCTACGACAAGGACCATCTCTACGTGGGCTTCCGCGCCCACGATCCCGAGCCTGCCGCCATCCGCGCCCATCTCCTGGACCGCGACAAGGCCTTCAGCGACGATTTCGTCGGCATCGTGCTCGACACCTTCA
The DNA here is from genome assembly GCA_044868005.1 of Thermoanaerobaculia bacterium. Classification (GTDB taxonomy): domain Bacteria; phylum Acidobacteriota; class Thermoanaerobaculia; order Multivoradales; family UBA5704; genus DATARR01. The sequence goes on from JBIOVX010000102.1 coordinate 4,499, forward strand.
ACGACGAGCGGCGCGCCTTCGAGTTCTTCGTCAATCCCCTGGGCGTGCAGATGGACATGTTCATGGACGACGTGAGCGGCAACGAGGACGAGACCTGGGACGCCATCTGGATCTCGGCCGGCAGGATCAACGCCACGGGCTACGCCGTCGAGATCGCCATCCCCTGGAGCTCGCTGCGCTTCCCGCGCACCGAAGGCGATCAGACGTGGGGCTTCGACGCCCTGCGCTTCTACCCGCGCAGCCAGCGGGCCCGCATCTCCAGCCATCCTCTCGACCGCAACATCAGTTGCTATCTCTGCCAGGAATCGAAGATGACCGGCTTTTCGGGGGTGACGCCGGGGAAGAACATCGAGCTGACGCCGACCGCCACGGCCAGCCGTACCGACCAGCGGGAGGATTTCCCGCAAGGATCGCTCGCGGAAGGCGACGTCGAATCCGATCTCGGCCTCACCGCCAAGTGGGGGATCACGCCCAACCTGACCCTGAACGCCGCTCTCAACCCCGACTTCTCGCAGGTGGAGGCCGACGCCGCGCAGCTCGACGTCAACAACCAGTTCGCCTTGTTCTTCCCGGAGAAGCGGCCGTTCTTCCTCGAGGGCGCCGACTTCTTCAGCACGCCCTTCCAGGCGGTCTTCACCCGCAACGTGGCCGATCCCGCCTGGGGCGTCAAGCTGACGGGCAAGGAGGGGAGGAACGCGGTCGGCATCTTCGCCGCGCGGGACGACCTGACGAACCTCCTCATCCCGGGGAGCAACGGCTCGTCGGCCACTTCGCTCGACATGGAGACCGACGACGCGGTGCTGCGCTACCGGCGGGACCTTGGAAAAAATTCGGCCCTTGGCGTCCTGTTCACCGGCCGCGAAGGCGACGGCTACCGCAACCACGTGGCCGGGATCGACGGCCGCTACCGGATGAACGATTCCAGCGCCTTCCGCGGGCAGTTCCTGCGTTCCCAGACCGAGTATCCCGACAGCATCGTCGCCGGCTTCGGTCAGCCGTCCGGCCGGCGGCGGGATGACGCCTACTGGCTCTCCTACGATTACAACGCGCGCGACTGGTATGGCTACGCCCGCTACGAGGACGTCGGCCGTGACTTCCGGGCCGACATGGGTTTCATGCCGCGCGTCGATTACAAATTTTCGCTCGCCGGGCTGGGCCGTATCTGGCAGGGCGACTGGCGGGGATACACGCGCGCCAACCTCGGCGCCGACTGGGACCGCCGCGAAGACCAGGCGGGGCAGCTCCTCGAGGAGGAGTGGGAGGGCTGGTTCGAGGTCAACGGTCCGCGGCAGTCGTTCATCTCGCTCGACGCCGGCGTGCGTGACCGCTTCTTCAACGGCGTCACTTTCGACGAGAAGTTCTCCAACACCTTTTTCGAGGTGCAACCGACAGGCGACCTCTACCTGAGCCTGCAAACGCGCTTCTCCGACGAGATCGACTTCGTCAACACGCAGGCCGGGGACCTCGTCGAAATCGATCCGACGGTGCGCTACAACCTGGGTCTCCACCTGCGCACCACGCTGTCGCACACCTACCAGAAGCTCGACGTGAAAGGCGGCAATCTCTATACGGCCAATCTCAGCCAGCTCACCACGGTCTACCAGTTCAACGTCCGCACCTTCCTGCGCGCCATCCTCCAGTACACCGACATCGACCGCACGCCGGCCCTCTACCACATAGAGGTGGACGACCACACGGAGACGCTCTTCAGCCAGCTCCTCTTCTCCTACAAGCTGAACCCGCAGACCGTGCTCTTCGTGGGCTACTCGGACAACTCCTTCGGCGACCAGCGGATCGACCTGACGCGGGCGGACCGCACGTTGTTCCTGAAGATCGGGTACGCGTGGGTGCCGTGAGGGACGGGGATCGTATAGACTCTGGAACCATGGCCGAAAAGGACGATACTGTCCAACTGGAGATCAGGCTGAGCTTGCCGGATAGCGTTGCGCGAGAGGCGGAGGCTAGCGGTCTATTGAAGCCCGAATCTCTGGAAACGTTGTTGCGCGAAGCGCTCCGAAGGCAGCGAATCGACCACCTGTTTGAAGTTGCTGATCGTCTAGCCGCCCTCCCCGGGCCACCCATGACCGAGGCTGAGGTGGAGGAGGAGATCCAGGCCGTCCGTTCGCAGCGGCGCGCGGCACATGCGGGCCGTCGTTGACACCAACGTAGTCGTATCCGGACTTCTCTGGCCAGGTCCTTCACGTCAGATTCTCGATCGCGCTCGCCTTGGCGCCATCGATCTATTCACCAGTCCCCTCCTGCTCCTTGAGCTGGAAGAGGTATTGAACCGAGAAAAGTTTGCGAGACGGCTCAAGCTTGTGGGAAGCGATCCTCATGAGTTATTCCTTGGCTACTCGGCTCTGGCTCATGTCGTTTTCCCCCAGGAGATTATCCCCGTCATTGAACGAGATCCTGATGATGATGCGGTTCTCGCCTGCGCCATAGCGGCTCAGGCCGAGGTCATCATCTCAGGCGATCGACACTTGTTGGACCTTGGAGAATTTCACGCCATTAGGATCGTGACAGCCTCCGAATTCCTGGAAGCGGCGTCCGTCTAGGATCGGGGGTCTTACCGCTCATTCTCCGCCCGAGGCCGCGTCTCCGTCGGACAGGCATCCGGCACGTTCGGAATCGCCTTGATGGACCGTGCGCGGCGGCCGAGATCGGTGTCGCCGCAGCAGCTCAGCAGGGCTTCATAGAACGGTCGCGCCGCTTCAGGATCGCGGCCTTCGAGCCAGTTGCCCGCGGTCGCCAGCATGCCGGCCTTCTCGGCGGAGCCGTCCGGCAGGAGCGCCGCGGCTTCGCGGGTGAGATCGGCTCCGCGGTAGCGATAGTGGAACCTCTTCATCGGCACCGCCGACCTGTGGCGTGCCCGCTGACGCTCGTCCGGCGTGGGGCCGAGATGCTGGAAGGCGCCGGAGGTCCGCTCCTTGGCGAAAGGCTCGTTCTCGTAAGACCCTTCATAGATGAACCAGTCCGGCTCGAGCTCGGTGCCCAACAGCTCGAGGCCCTGGTGCCGCGTGATGCAAGCGGCGCGGAAGAGGGCTCGGGCCCGTTCCTCGACCGGACGCTGCGCGTCTCGGCCCGCGGCGAGCGAACGCGCCAGCGTCCGCACCGGCAGGCCCAGCGAGGTAGGCAGGAACTTCTGGGCTCGTAGCGCTCCTCGCGAACCAGCCGCCGGCCGAGGAGATAGCGCATCTTGTACGTCGTCCGCTCGTTGCTCGGCGACACGAGGCCGCCGTAGACGAGCTCCCAGCCGTCGCCGTAGTCGACCGGCCGGTGCGCCGCGAGCGCTGCCGACCAGTCCGTGTCCAGGTACTTCTTCAGCTCCTCGGTGGTGAGCACGCGTTCGGCGACGTAGGCGGCGTCCGTCCAATAGCCGCCGGTGAGGAGCGAGAACAAGGCTTCGGTGTAGCCTCCCAAGGCAAGTTGGACCGTTCCCCACTCGCCATACGCGCGCGGTTGCAGCGCGAACGGGACGCCGGCCTCGTAGGCCGCCCAGGCATCGTGATCCGGACCCGGATCGTTGGGAAGACGAAGACGGCTGCCGGACCCCAGGAGCCTCCCGGCTTCGGCCAGCTTGCCGGCCCGCATCAGGAGCTTGGCCTGAATCCAATGCGTCATCGGTTTGTCGTATGGAGCCTTCTTCAGCCACTCCTCGGCGGCGGCGAAGTCTCCCGCCCGGTAGGACATCCAGGCCAGGCGGTCCGCATCGAAGACGTTTTTGGGATCGGCCTTGCGGATGGCCTCCAGCCATTTGCGGGCCGGCGCGGGATCGAGCAGGCCGCCTTCGTCCTGACCCCAGCGCGAGATCACGTAGGCCGTCATGATGGGCCGCGCCTCGTCCGAGAGGGCCACCCCCTCCAGGGCCTTGGGATTGTCCAGCGCCTTGGCCGCGGTGAAGCGCAGCGAGCTCAGCGCGGTCGGATCGCCGGTCTTCCACTGCAGGAAATAGAGCCTCAGGGCGTTGTCCATCCGCTTGCGGTCCAGCTCCACGCGCGCCTGCCAGCCGTAGCTCTCCGCGGCGAGCCCCAAAGGATCGGGGAATCCCGCTTCCGCGAGCTCGCGGGTCTTCTCGAACCAGCGGATGGCCGCCGCGGGATCCTGCTGCCGGTTTGCCTTGCCGAGCATGAAGGCGGCCCAGGTGGAGCGGTGGCGCCGCTCGCCGGCCGGCCGTTCGAGCAGCTTCTCCCAGGCGGCGCGAGCGCGGGCGAGCGCGCCGCGGTGATACGCGATGGCGCCGTAGAGATACTCCGCCATCTCGCCGGGCAGCCCCGGCGGCACCTCCAGCTCCGGCGCTTCGGGAGGCGGCGGAGGATTGGCCGCCCAGGCATTCTCCTGCCGCCACGCTTCCACCGCCTCGCGATACTGCAGGATGGCGTTGCGCACCTCGCCGTAGCGCGCGGTGAGATTGCGGTTCGAGGTCGCGGTCTCCACGTCCCACAGGTCGATGTCGGCGGTGTGGCGATAGGGGCCCCGCTCCGCGGCCACGACGGCTTTGAAAGGCATCCTCTCGGTCGGTATGACCCAAGATCGTTCACCGACGGGAAGCGGAACGCGAATGGGGACGGACTCCAGGGCGTCCTTGAACCAGGTCGTGGGCGCGTCGAGGAGGCGGGCCTCGTCGGTGATCAGCCACTGCGGAAAGAAGGGACCGCAGGCCCACAGCGCCGCGGCGCCGAGAAGGACTCCGAACGCGATCAGGATTGCGATCAGACCAGCCCGCACCACTTTCTCACGGCAGCTCAACCTCGACCTCCGTTCGCGCGGCGAAGCGCAGCCAGGCGATGGGCCGGCGCTCGCCCGGCCGCAGCAGCCCGGCGCCGGACCCCTCCAGACGGATCTCGCCGTCTTTCGCCGGCACCAACCTGTATACGGCCAGGCCGTCCGCGGCGATGGGGGCTTTGCCGCGCCAGCGGATGCGGACCGCCGCGGGCCAGGGGACGGCGGCCTCGCCGGCGTTCTGCAGATCGATCTGCACCAGGCCCGGCTCGGGCTCGCGCTGGAGGGTCCGGAGCTCTGTCCGAGGAGCCCGGCCCGTCATGACGGTCCGCAGCGTGGGCCAGGACCAGTTGAGACGCTCGCCGGCCACCGGCAGCCGGAACCAGATCACGCCGGCGAGCTGCGGGGGGCGGTCCTGGGTCCAGCCGCGGATCAACCCGGCCATCTCCGCCGGATCGCTGCGCACCGTGCGCACCTTGACCTTCGGCGACGAGGAGAACAGGGGTCCCTCCGAGAGAAGCCCGACGAGCTCGCCCTTGTCGTCGATCGCCGCCGTGTAGCCATGCGTGGGGAGCGCCACGCGGAACGGACGGCCGGAGCGCGCCGCCTCCTCCACCCAACCCTTGGCGGAGGCGGCCTCGATCATGGTGACCTCCTCGTCGGGGCTCCTCGGCAGCACCAGCGAATGGAGCTGAAGGACGTAGCCGTCCGCCTGCTCGATCAGGGTGCGGAAGGCCCGCCGCCGCTGCACCCAGGCTGGCAGCGCGGTGATCGTCAAGCGGAGCGGGGAAGCGGCTCGCTGCAAGCTGGGCAGGACGTCGCGGTAGTCCCCGAGCTTCGACTCCGGGCAGTCGTAGTCGAGCTGGATCTCGGAGAGGTGGATGCCCTTGCTCCGCGCCTCCGCCGCCACCTCGCGGATGAGGGCTTCGAGGAGCTGGACGATACCGGGCTTCTGCGCGAAGAGGCCCGGGAATTCGCTCACCCGCAGCGCCGCTCCGACCGGCTTGCCGAGAGCCTTCAGCGTAGGATCGAGAGGAACCCGAGCCACCCGAGGGCTCGCATTCTGCAGGTCCACCTCGGCGGCGAGAACGACCAGCCCCGCGAACCCCCCGGCCTGCCGCATCGATTCCTGGACGGCGGGAGTCCAGCTCCGTTGCCAGACGTAGGCCTCCTGGCGTAGGGGGCCGGCGGCGCGTTCGGCGCGGCAGGCGAGCGAGAGGCAGCCGAGAGAGAGCAGCAAGAAAACGCGCCCGTGCATGGCAGGAAGCATATCCGGATCGCAAGGACGGCAAGGACGACAGGGACAGCAAGGACAGGAGGCTCAACCCAACGGTGGTGCCTGTCCTTGCAGTCCTTGTCGTCCCTTGGGTCCTTTATATCGGTTAGGGCTAAAGTGGCCGGGGGTCACATCAAGCTCAGAACAGCACCGTATACTCCGTGGACCACCATCGCCATGCGTCCGTAGTCGAGCGTCTCCGGCGTGTCGTGCTCGGTGTGGTAGTTCGGGTTCCTATAGAACGCGGTATCGGTGATCATCACCGCTTCGTAGCCGGCGTCCCAGTAGCTGCGGTGATCGGAGAAATCCACGCCAGGCAACGAGACCGGCGCGCTGATCGAGCGGACCGGCAGCGGTGTGGCCCGCCGCATGGCGTTCCTGATGCGGCGCACGAGAGCGCCCTGCCCGAGCTTGCCCACGACGCCGATGAAGTTCCCTCGTGATGGATAGAAGAGCTTGAGAATCGGTAGTGGGTACTGCTGGCTGCCGGGAACATCGGTGAAGTATCCGAGCATCTCCAGCGCGATCATCGCGCGCAGAGGGACGCCGCGCTCCTTGAGCGATGCGACGTGGAAGGCGCTCCCCATGGCGGGAGAGGTGAAGGAGGGCGGCTCCTCCAGCGTGAACGCCACCAGCTCGACGTGGAGCGGTGGCGGAGTCTCCCCGAGCAGGCGCGCCAGCTCGAGCAGTCCGGCAACGCCGCTCGCGTTGTCGTCCGCGCCGGGGTAGGGACCGGCGGCGTCGTAGTGCGCTCCGACGACGATCCTATCGTGCGTTTCCGAGCCGAAGTGCGCGATGGCGTTGCGGTAGATCGCGCCTCGGGCCTTGAACGGCTGGTCCTCCACCCGGCCGCCCGCCTCTTCCAGCTCGCGGCGGATCCAGGCCGCGGCCCGGTCGAGGTTCTCCGGATGCGTCTCGTCACGCGGAGTGAAGCCCACCAGCGTCCGGACGTGGGCTGCGAGTCGGGTTGGGTCGACGGCGGTCCTCACGCGGCAGGCGGTTCTTTTCTCACCGCTGTGCCGGTCCAAGGTTTGATCTTCTTGAGCACGTCACCGAGGACCTCCTCAGTCACTTCCGTGTCGTAGGCCGCCTGCGCTCGCAGCCAGTAGCCGTTGGACAGGCCGAAGAACCGACAGAGACGGAGGTCCGTATCGGCCGTGACGGCGCGCTTGCCGGCCACGATCTCGCCGATGCGCTGGGCAGGCACTCCAATCTCCTTGGCGAGACGGTACTGCGTGAGCCCCATCGGAATGAGAAACTCCTCGAGCAGTAGCTCGCCGGGCGTCACAGGCTTGAGCTTTCTCATCGCCCCGCTCCTTCAGTGATAGTCCACGATCTCGTGATTAGCGTCAAGCGTGATGCCGCGGGAATCCTTGCCACTACAAGGCCGCGCTCGCATCCGCTCGCACCAGTCTGATCTCGACGGAACCGCCGGGATTGTTGCTGCGGATCCTGAATTCGTTTTCGTCGAGGTGAAGGATGTCGGTGGGATAGGCGATCGATTCTTCGACCATCACCAGCCGGTCTCCGTCGTGCCGCCAGGAGCCCAGCATCGGCTTGCCGTGGGGTGAAGCGATCACCAGCGTGCCTTCGGAGAGGAAGACGTACAGGGTCCCCTTGGCGACGGTTTCCGACTCGGCAACCGTCCACACGACGTTTACGAAGGTGGCTTCACCGGCGCGAGCTTCAACTTGGACCGGCTTCGCACAGCCGGCGCCGGTCAGGAGGACGAGGATCAGGATCAACGAACGCCGCTCGAGCTTCAAATTCTTTCACCTCCGCCGTTTTCTACTGACGCCGGATCGCCACCAGCGGATTGATCCGCATCGCGCGGCCCGCCGGCACCAGGCACGCCGCCGTGGCCACGGCCGCCATCACCGCGGTGACAGCGATGAAGGTGGCCGGGTCCGTCGGAGCTACGCCGTAGAGGAGCGCCCGCAGCCCGCGCGTCGCCGCGTAGGCTCCCAGGAGACCGAAGAGGGTTCCGGCCAGCGTCATGGCGAGACCTTGCCGCAAGATCATTGCCAGCACGGCGCGTTTCTCGGCGCCCAGGGCCATGCGGATGCCGATCTCCCGCGTCCGCTGCGTCACATCATAAGACGTCACGCCGTAGACCCCGACCGCGGCGAGGATGAGCGCGATGGTGGCGAAGGCGGCCAGCAGGATGGCGCTGTAGCGGGTGCGCGCCGTGGCCGCCGCCGTGCGCTCGCTCATCGTCTTGACGTCGTAGATGGGCAGCGAGCGGTCGAGCGAGGCCACGGCCCGCCGCACCTCTCCCACGAGCGCTTCCGGCTTCCCCGCGGTGCGCAGGTACACCAGCCCCGAGCGCCGTCGCGTCTGGCCGTAGGAGATGAACACGTCCGGCTGCGGCGGCTCTTCGGCGGTGGTGAAGCGCATGTCGCCGACGATCCCCACCACCTCGGCGCCGACGTCAAAGCCGCCCTGGTAGACGCCGACGCGCTTGCCGATCGGGTTCTCGCCGGGCCAGAACCGCCGCGCCGCCGTCTCGTTGACGAGCACGACTTTCGGCCCTCCCATGCGGTCCGACGGCGCGAAGTCGCGCCCGCGCAACAGGGGCACACGCAAGGTCCGCAGGTAGCCGGGCGAGATGAAATGGACGCCGACCGACGGCTCCTGCCCCTCCGGCACCGGCGGCCGGTCGAGGAAGGTGATCACCGTGCCGTTACAGCCGCCGGCGAGAGGCGGGCAGTTGCCCATCGCCGCCGAGGTCACGCCGGGGATCGCCCGCGTGCGGTCGAGCAGCTCGGCGAGGAACGGAGTCGAGGCATCCCCCGGGTAGGCCTCCTCCGGCAGGCTCACCCGCACGGTGAGCACGTGGCGGGGATCGAATCCGATGTCCGTGCCGAGCAGGCGAGCGAGGCTCTTGATCGTCAGCCCCGCCGCGATGAGCAGCATGAGGGTGAGCGCGATCTGCGCCGAGACCAGGACGCCGCGGCCGGCGAGGGCCCAGCTTCGCCGGCCGCGCTCGGCCTCTTCCACGCCCCGCAGCGCATCGCACACCTCCACGCGCGTCGCCCGCAGGGCCGGCGCGAGCCCGAAGAGCACGGCGGTCGCGGTGGCGGCGAGGAGGGTGAAGACGAGGGCCGTGCCGTCGATGCGGATGGAAGAGAGCACGAGCGAGGAGAGCCCCTCCAGCGGCCGGCCGAACGTCATCTCTCCTCCGGGATCGATCGCCGAAAGCGCGCGCACGCAGAGCCAGGCGAGGAGCACGCCAGCCACCGCGCCCGCCAGCGCCAGCACGAGGCTCTCCGTCAAGAGCTGGCGGACGAGCCGGCCGCGGCTCGCGCCGACCGCCATGCGCACCGCCACCTCGCCGCGGCGCGACTCGGCGCGCGCGAGCTGCAGGTTCGCGAGATTGGCGCAGGCGATGAGCAGCACGAAGCCGACGGCGGCGAAGAGCACGAGCACGCCGCGCTGGATGGACGGATCGATGCGTTCCTTTTCGAGCGGCCGCGCCGTGGCTCCCCAGCGGTGGTTCGCCTCGACGGGATGGGGATGGGCCTCGTCGACGAGCCGCCCCAGCGCCGCGACCTGCCTCGTGGCCTGCTCCGGTGTGATCCCTGGCGCGAGCCGGCCGACGAGATCGAACTCGTGCGAGAACGCCTCCGCGAGATAATCCGCCGGACGCGCCATCACCGGTATCCAGTACTCGGCGGTCCCCGTCAATCCCTTGAACCCCGGCGGCGCCACGCCCACCACCGTATAGGCCTTGCCGTCGAGCTTCACCAGCGTGCCCACCACGCGCGGATCGGCGGCGAACTGGCGTGTCCAGAGCGAATGCCCGAGCACCACCAGCGTGCGGGTGCCCGGCTGTGTGTCCTCCTCGGGAAGGAAGCCGCGTCCGAGCTGCGGCACGACGCCGAGCGTGCGGAAGTACGCCGCGCCCACGGCCTCGCCGGTGAGCCGCTCCGGCTGCTCGCGCCCGGTGAGGCTCACCTCGCTCTCCTCGTAGACGGTGGTATCGGCGAACGCGCGCTGCGCCGCGCGGAAGGTCTCGTATTTCGGATAGGACCACACCATCTCCGACCGGCCCCGCTCCGCCGCCATGCCCTTCGGCAGCACGAGATGGATGGCCATCAGCCGCTCCGGCTGCGCGAACGGCAGCCGGCGCAGCAGCGTCGCGTTGACGATGCTGAACATCGCCGTATTGGCCCCGATGGCGATCGCCAGCGTCAGCACGGCGACGGCTGTGAACCCCGGGCGCGCCACGAGATCGCGCAGCGAAAGACGGATGTCCTGCAGCAGTGTTTCCACGGAGCCTCCTTGGCCGTAGAGTGGTCCTCTACCTTGGACGCGAGGCGGCCGGATCGGTTTGCCGGCCCGCGCAGTGCTACAAATGTAGCATAGTTGGGCGGAGGAGGGTGGGATTTCCTGGGAGCGCCGGCGTCCTCGCCGGCTCTAGCCTGACGCCGGAGGAGCAGCCGGCGGGGACGCCGGCGCTCCCAGGCGAGGCCCGCGCGGATCAACCAACTAGGTCCCCACCAAGCCGGCCACCGGAAGCGAGTCTTGCGTGGTGTCGGAGCCATAGAATCCGCTGTGGGCTTCACGAAAGGTAGGCGCCGTGACGGAGAGCTTCGAGTGGATTCTGCCCATCGGGACTCACGTGATGATCCGCGTCGAGGTTCGCGATTCCCAGGGCCATCTCATCTGCCCAGCCGGTGCGGTCGGCACCATCGCCAAGGCGCCGATCGACGGCACGCATGCCTATCGCGTGCTCCTTCCCGACGGCAGAGAGGTTTCCCTGCGCCGGCAGAATCTCAGCCTGCGGAAGCACGTGCAGCGCGAAGACTTGGCACAGGTCGGTTCATCGATCGATCCGGACCTCTACAGCCGCATCATCTACCGCTGCGTGGTCGGCTCGCTGGCGTACGGGCTCGCGGACGAGGCGTCCGACGTCGATCGGCGCGGCTTCTATCTGCCTCCCGCGGACCTGCACTGGTCGCTCTACGACCTTCCCGAGCAACTCGAGAATGCGGAGACGGAGGAGTGCTACTGGGAGATCCGCAAGTTCATCACCATGGCGCTCAAGGCCAATCCGAACGTCCTGGAATGTCTGTACACGCCGATCGTCGAGCTCAGCACTCCTCTGGCGGACGAGCTGATCGCCGGGCGGGCCGCGTTTCTCTCGAAGCTGATCTATCAGACGTACAACGGCTATGTGATGTCTCAGTTCAAGCGCCTGGAGCAGGATGTCCGCACCACCGGCGCGCCGCGATGGAAACACGCCATGCATCTGATCCGCCTGCTCTTGGCAGGTATCAAGGCATTGCGGGAAGGCGTCGTTCCGGTCCGCGTGGAAGAGCATCGCGAGCAGCTCCTGGCCATCAAGCGAGGCGAGGTGGGATGGCGCGAAGTGGACGCCTGGCGCCTCAGTCTGCACAAGGAATTCGATCAGGCGTTCGAAGCCACGTCTCTGTCGGACCGGCCGGACTATCAATGGGCCAACGATTTCCTGATCCGGGCGCGGAGGAGCGCGCTATGAACGATCCGCGGCTGTCCGCCGAGGTCGCGGAACACCCCTACCCGCTGCTCTTCGCGACGGTCAGCGGGGCGCATCTCTATGGCTTCCCTTCGCCGGACTCCGACTTCGACCTGCGCGGCATCCACGTTCTCCCCTTGGAAGAATGCCTGGGGCTCGGCAAGCCGGCGGAGACGGTCTCCCTCGCGCACGAGCGGGACGGGATCGAGGTGGACCTCGTCACGCACGACGTCCGCAAGTTCTTCTCTCTCCTGCTGCGCAACAACGGTTACGTCCTGGAGCAGCTCTACTCGCCGCTCGTCGTGTTGACGACTCCTTACCACGATGAGCTGAAGGAGATCGCCCGCGGCTGCATCACCCGGGGTTGTGTCCGCCACTACCTCGGGTTCGCGCTCAGCCAATGGCAGATGTTCGCCAGGGAGACGCCGCGTCGGGTCAAGACCCTGCTCTACGTCTACCGCGTCCTGCTGACCGGCATTCACATGATGCGGACGGGCGAGGTCAACGCCAACCTCCTCGACTGCAACGCGGAGATGAGGCTTCCTTATCTCGAGGAGCTCGTCGCGCGAAAGGTGGAAGGGAAGGAGAAGAGCGTTCTAAGCGACGTGGATTTCGCCTTCCATCAAGGGGAAGTCGAGCGGTTACGCGGAGTCTTGGAAGAGTCCGCGGCCGCGAGCCGCCTGCCCGAGGCGCCGGTCGTTCGCGAGGCCCTCAATGCTTTGCTGTTGCGGATTCGGTTGGGAGGAGAGGCGATCCGGCGCGCTCAGGCCGTGGTTCGATCCTATGTTCCCGAGGGAAAGAGGCTCTCCGATGAGCTGATCGCGGAAAGACGCAAGGAATCCCGACGTGGCTGACGCGGTCCTGGACGTCCGGTGAGTTAGGCCCCGCTGCGAGTTTTCGCCAAGCGTTCCTCGAGCTCTTTTCGGGTGAGCCCACCATCGCGCTTGTACGAGGCGCGGGACCGCCGGATGATCCGTTGGAAGACCGGGCTCTCGCTAACCAAGAAGGATTCGAGATCGGAGTCCTGGATACGTACGAGAGCGGCTACAGCCTTGCCTCGACGGGTCAGAACGATCGGGTCCTGCGTGAGCTGCTCGGCGTAGTCCTTGAGGGCTGCCGTGGCATCGTCGATCTCTACTGATTTCATAGGATCACCACTTCACCACCGATTCGGAGCGTGCTCCGCACCTTGATACCCACTGCGACGATAAGGACCGTATCTTCCGGATCGGTGAGGACATCGTAATAGACCCGGAGATTACCGACGCGTAGCTCCCACGTCGCCAGAGGGTTCGGACGCATGCGCTTCCGATTCCTGGTCTGAGTCGCTGGCTGATGTTGGAGCTGGCTGTCGACAGCATCGAGCACCGCTTTCTGCTGAAGGCGAGATAGGTATTCGAAATGCTGTTCCGTGGACCTGGCATAGCGAATCCTATACGCCACCGTGCCAATGCTACCATGCCCCAACCCTTCGCTCACTCCCGAGCCAGCACCTCGCCGTTGGCGTTGACCACGACCCGCTTCGGCGCCTTCGGGAGCTTGAGCTTCACATCGATCGGCACGGTGGCCTCACCCATCAGGCCGAGCATTCCGATCATGGTGACGTTCCCCTTGCCGAAATCGAGCTGGATGGGGACGATGGTCCGGAAATCCTGGGGGACTCCCTGCTGGCTGACCTGGCCGTGGATGCGATACTCGCCGCCGCCCGCGTCGTCGGCTTTCAGCGAGGCCTCGTAACGGGGTATGTCCGTGCCGTAGACCCACTGGTTGAAGAACCAGTTCATCTTGCCGTCCTTGGTGGCGTTGAGGGCCGGCACCATGTGACGCTCCACCACGCGCTGGAAATCGGCGGTGGTGGCCGACTTGCCGCCATAGGTGGCGGTGAAGTCTTTCATCATGGCGACGAAGCGGGCGTCCGGCACCGGCGCGGTGCCGTCCCACATCAGCGAGCGCAGCATTGCGAGGATGTAGCCTCCCTTGGCGTAGATCATGGCCCCCGGCGCCGACGGAGAGAGCCGCGTGCCGAGCCGGAACCCCTGGCTGATCGGCCCCGCCTGGTCGTGGGGAATCGCGTTGCCGGGACGTTTGCCGAGGATGTCATGGCGCGCGTTGCGCCAGAAGTCGCCGTAGGCGTCCCAGCCGCTGGTGTGCTGCAAGGCGAGGGCGGCCGAGAACTCGGAGAATCCCTCTTCCAGCCACTGGTCGCGGTAGGTGGCGGCTCCCACCCGATGGCCCCACCACTGGTGGGCGAACTCGTGAAAGCCCACCTGATTGACGAAATCGGTCGCGCCATACAGCCCCAGGGCAACCCGCTGGGTGCTGGTCAGGAAGGCCATGTAAGGCAGGAAGATCAGCGACGGCCAGGACTGGCCGAACGACCACTGCGCCTGCTGCGTGATCGCCACGTGGGTCTCGGCCAGGGGCCCGAAATAGGCGGTGAACACACGGGCCGAGTTGACGCCGTCCACCGCGGCGCTGTCGGCCAGCCGGGAGGCGGAGACCATCCCTACCTCGGGCCCCAGATCGGGACGGTCCGTGCCGGTGAAGACCTCCACCTGGACGCCGCTGACGTCGTCCTTCCGTTCGTGCCGCTCGAACTTGCCGTAGTTGAAGCCGGCGACCTGGACGGGGCCGTCGGTCCGCCACACCGAGATCCGTTGCTTGCCCTCGGTCCGTTCCTCCGCCTTGCGGCCCACGGAGACGACCTCCAGGCCGGCGGGAATCCGGTAGACGAGCTCGAACTTCGCCGTATCGGAGAAGATGCCGAGGTTGGGGTACCAGCTCTCGCGGGCGCCGACGATGAAGCTCTTGCCGCCGACGTTCTGCAGCACCTCGTCTCCCTTGTAGGCGAGCCGGAGCAGCACGTTCGCCCTCTCGGGAAGGGGCTCGGGGAAGATGACCGCGGCGTCGCCATCCTCCTTTTCGTCCTCCTGGACCCAGGCGAGCGGCTTCCAGGAAGGCTCGGCCCCCGGCGTCTCGACGGCATAGGAAGCGTCGCCGATGCGGAGCTTCTGCATCAGGTAGACCGGCAGGACGCGCAGGTCCTTCACCAGGGCCTGGAACCGGACCGTGGCCTGACCGGCGACGTCCGCGTCGCGCTCGACCTCGGTTTCGATGCGGTAGTCGAGGGCGTCGGCGAGCCGCTTTTGCGGCGTGGGCCGGCGGCTCGCGACCTCGTCCTTGCGGTCGCAGAGGTACCAGATCCCCGCCGCGTCCGAGGTGGCGACCCAGAAGAGGGTGTCCTCGCCGCCCAGGCGCGGCGCGATCCGTAGCGCCTCGGCGCCGTCGGGGTCCACGGCGGCCAGCGCCGGCGGGCGCTCGCGGCCGTTCACCAAGGCCAGGAAGACGCCGTCGGTCCGTCCCGGGGTGTTCAACAGGTCTTCGAGGATCCGCAGGTGGAAGTTGGTCCTGAAATCCTTCCGTTGCCGCTTGAGCCACGCGGCCTGGACATCGGCGGCATGCGCATCGGGAGCGCCGGCCTCGACCGCGCCGTGGCGCTCCAACTCGGCCAGGGTGCCGTCGGTGAACAGAAGGAGCAGGTCCTCGAACGTATCGGTCAGCGCCGTGAAGTCCTTGCGGGCTCCGGAGGAGAGCGCGAGCTGCCGCAGCTCGTAGGGCGTGGTGGGGGTCAGCCGGTAGCTCCCCTGGCCCACGAAGACCGCGCCGACGGTGCGCCCGTCGATCGGGGCGAGCAGGTGCAGGGCTCCCGAGTCGAGCTGGAAACGGAACGCGTCGCGCTCCAGGACGAGGTTGTGGACTTGGATCTTCCGGCCGTCCGGCCTGGCGCCGCGGAGGGCGGCGTAGGTCGGATCGGTGGCGGCCTGGAGCGGGGCGGCGAGAGCGCCGGCGAGGCAGAGCGCGAGGGCCGCGAGGGCGAAGCGAACGCGGCAGCGGGGAACGACGGACATTGGAAGCACCTCCTGGGCTGTAGCCCCAGCCTTTCAGGAGGTGATCGTTGGAGTCAATTCATTTCGGACGGGACTGCCCTCCGAAGCCCTCACCACCCCGGCCCTCCTCTCCCAGAGGGAGAGGAGGGAGGAAGACAGAAAACGCGTTTTTCTTGTTCCCCTCTCTCCCTCTGGGAGAGAGGGGTTAGGGGAGTGAGGGCTTCGGAGGGCATGTCGATCCACATGCAAGAGCCTCCTGGATACGCTACGCTCTCCTCAGCGCATCGATCCCGTGGAGGACTACCGTGAAGAAGGGTTGCCTGCTGTGGCTGCTGCAGTTGGCGGTGCTGGTCGGCCTCTACTACTACGCCTTCCACGGCCGGTTCACGCCGCCGGCGGACCGCATCGGCGCGCTCGCGGGCGGGTTCTTCCTGCTGCTCTCGATCGGCGCCTTCCAGAACGCCTGGCGGGCGCGGAAGAACCGCGCGCGGCTGGAGCAGGCCCTCGCCGGCGCTCCCTTCGAGGACGGCCAGCAGGTGGTCGCCGTCGGTCCCATCACGGCCCTGGGCGCGCCGATCGAATCCCCCTTCACCCGCCAGCCGTGCGTCATCTGCTCCTGGGACATCTCCCACCTGAGCACGACGCGGAGCTCCAGCGGCAGCTCGACGCAGGACGTCAAGGACTTCACCGGCCTCCACATGACGCCGTGCGCCGTGAGCGCTCCGGGAGGCTCGGCGCGTATCCTCGGCTTCGCCACCCTGGAAGGCTTCGACGAATCGCCGGAAACCGACGAGGCTTTCGCCAATGCGGAGAATTACATCGAGTCCACCACCTTCGAGCGCGTCGGCCTGCTGCAGATCTTTTCTCAGGTCAAGGACCTGATCACCGACGACGACGGCTACATCCGCAAGGACTTGCGCATGGCCGGCGACGATTTTGCGCTCGACCCGCAGGTGCACACGTTGAAGGAGCAGATCGTCAAGGACGGCGAGACGGTCTGTGCTCTCGGCACGTACTCGGCGGAGAAGGGCGGCCTCGTCCTCGGGCTCGGCAAGGGTGGTGAGGGCTTGACGCTGATCCGCGGCGGCACGGAAGCGGCCGAGAAGCGGCTCAAGGGCAACGTCTGGCAGAACATCGGCGCCGGCATCATGGTCCTGCTGGCGTCGCACTTCTTCCTCTTCATGATCCTCTTCCTGCGCGAGCCTTCGGCGGGGGCCGAGAAGTTGGAGATGCGCGAGACGGCGTTCCTCGCGGCCGCCCGTAACGGCGAGGTGGCGGCGGTCCAGGCGCAGCTCGACGGCGGCATGGAGGTGGACGCGCGCGACGCGGAGAGCAACACGCCGCTCATGTTGACGCGCGATGCCGAGGTGGCCAGACGGCTGATCGCGGCCGGCGCGGACGTGAACGCCCGCAACCGCGGTGCCTCGACGCCGCTCATCGAGGCGGCGAAGAACGGCGCCGCGGGAGTGATCCGCCTGCTCCACGAGCACGGCGCCGACCTCGAGGCCCGCGACAACGATCAACGCACGGCGCTCGCCTGGGCGATCCAGAGCGAGCAGACGGAAGCGGCGCGGGCGCTGCGCGAGGCGGGCGCGAAGGAGCCGGCGGAGAGATAGGAGCCGGTTTGCCCTCCGAAGCCTCACCCCCCAGGGCGGCCACATAGGGCCGCCCCTACAGATCGTTCTGTGGCCGATTTGGGTTGGTGCGTTGCGGGGTAAGAGGTCGATTTACCTCGATGTATCTGTAGGGGCGGCCCTATGTGGCCGCCCTGGAGGGCGAGGTCTCGAAGCGTAGGACGCCGCCGTTATACGATCCCCCCTGAGGAGACCTCTCCATGATCCAGATCCACGACCACGGCAACGTCCGTGAATTGCGCCTCGACCATCCGCCGGCCAACGCTCTTTCGCCCGAGCTGATCGCCGCTCTTCGCGCGGCCGTCGATGCGGCGCCCGGCGAGGGAGCGCGGGCGCTGGTCCTCTCGGGATCTCCCGGGATGTTCTCGGCCGGCCTCGACGTGCCCCATCTTCTCACCCTGGACCGGCCGGCGATCCTCGCCGCCTGGCGCGGCTTCTACGAGATGCTGCGCGCCCTCGCCGCTTCGCGCATCCCGATCGCCGCCGCCATCACCGGTCACGCTCCGGCCGGCGGCTGCGTGGTGGCGATCTTCTGCGATACGCGCATCATGGCGGAAGGCGACTTCAAGATCGGCCTCAACGAGGTGCAGATCGGCATCCCCATGCCGCCGGTGATCTACCACGGGGTGCGGCGTATCGTCGGCCTCCGGCGCGCGGAGCGGCTCTGTGTCGGCGCCCAACTGTTCCCGCCGGCGGAAGCGCTTCGCCTCGGTCTCGTCGACGAGCTGGCGCCGCCGGAGCTTGTTGTGGAGCGGGCCATCGAGTGGTGCCGCTCGCTCGTCGCCCTGCCGCCGGAAGCCATGCTGGCCACCCGCCGGCTCGTCCGCTCCGGCCTCGCTTCGCTTTTCGCGGAGGGCAACGAGGACGAGCTGGCCGACCTGGTGAACCTGTGGTTCAGCGATGAGACGCAGAGGTCGCTGCGTGCGCTGGTGGAGAGGTTGAGGAAGAAGTAGCAATCGGCTTGAAGAAAGCCTTCCGCACTCCCGCCAGCAGCAGCAGCGCCCCGCCGAACGTGGCCACGATGGTGGCGCCCGTCGGCAGGTCCATCACGAACGACAGGGCGACGCCGCCGGCGGAGACGAGCGCGCCCATCGTCCAGCCGATGGCGAGACGCGGCCCCAGGCGGGCGGCGAAGAGCATCGCCGTCACCGAGGGCACGATGAGGAAGCAGAAGACGAGGAGCACGCCGGCGATGGCGACCGAGGAGGTCACCACGAAGCCGAAAGAGACGTAGAACAGGAAGTCCCAGAAGCGGACGTTACAGCCTCGCCGCTCGGCCTCCGGCTCGTCCATCGAAATCAGCAGGAAGCGGTCACGGAAGACGTAGTGGAAGGCGCCGACGAGCGCGTAGAGGATCGCCGTCTTCGCCAGCTCGGGCCAGGTCACCGAGAGGATGTTGCCCACCAGCATCTCCTTCAAGTGCTCGGTCTCCTGGGTCGCCTTCGACATCACCAGGATCGCGATCGCCGCCGACACCGCGTAGACGATGCCGATCACCGCCTCCTGCGGGATGCGCGTCTGCCGGTGGACGCGGGAGAGGGCGAAGATGGCGGCTCCCAGGAAGGTGAAGCCGAGCGAGAAGAGATAAGCCGTCGACGAGTGCAGATCGTAGCCGGCGAGGTAGGCGACGGTCGTCCCCAGGGCGGCGATCTGCGCCAGCGAGAGGTCGACGAAGATCACTCCGCGCTCGACCACGTGAACGCCGAGATAGGCGTGGATGCCGGTGAGGATCAGGCTCGCCACGAAGGCGGGCAACAGCAATTCGAAGATGCTCATTTCGCTCCCTTGACCGCCGCGACGATGGCGTCGATGTCTGCATCAAAAAGTGAGAAGTAATCCTGGATGGCCGGCGTGCCGCCGACCGATGGATACAGCGTCACCACCTTCGCTCCGGTTTTGCCGCCGATGTAGTTGGGCGTCTTCTTGTCGAAGTAGGGCTCGACGAGGATCACCGGCACCTTCTGCGCCTGGATCAGATTGATGATCTCCAGCGTGTGGGTGGGCGACGGCGGAATGCCGGGCTTGGGCTCGATGTGGCCGACGACGTTGAGCTTGAAGTGCTTGGCGAAGTTGGGCCAGGAGTTGTGGAAGGTGACGACCTTGGTGCCCGCGTAAGGCGCCATCTTCGCCATCCACTCCGCGTCCTTCTGGGTCAGGCGCTGCTCGAAGGCGGCGAGGTTCTTTTGATAAACGGCGCCGCCGGCCGCGTCGAGCTGCGACAACCTGGCGGCGATGGCGCGCGCGATCACCCGGCCGTTGTTGGGATCGGTCCAGTAGTGCGGATTGCCGTATGGATGGACGTCGCCCATGGCGCGCGTGACCTGCGCCGTCGGCCGCTGCAGGATCTCGCAGCCGGCCGAAGCGTCGAGGTAGCCGGGATTCCCGGGGCGGATTTTCTGATTCCGGCTCTGGTCGAGGAGCGGCGGCAGATAGCCGAGCTCGAGCTCCAGGCCGGCGACGATGAGAAAGTCGGCGCGCGAGAGCTGGAGCACGAAGGAAGGCTTGGCGTCGACGAAGTGCGGATCCTGGTAGCCCTTGGCGAGCGAGAAGGTCTCGACCCGGTCGCCGCCGATCGACTGCGCGATCGAGGCGAAGTCCTGGAGCGAGGTGACGACGCGCAGCTTGGCTTCGGCCGCGGAGCCGAAGCTCGCGAGCGCCGCGAAGGTGAAGAGGACGGGGAGGATTCTTTTCATGGCATACCTCGTATTCAGAACGGATGGGCGCCGTGGGCGCCAATCGCGAATTGGAGTTGGAGGAGGATCTCGTTGGCGGTCTCGTCGGTGAGGCTGAAATGGCGGTGACGGAGCTCGGCGCGGAGCTGCGAGAACTCGCTCGGCCAGAAGGTGAGGATGCCGGCCGTGCCGGTGTCGCGCAGCGACTCGTCGTCGGCGTGCTCGGCCGACTCGTAGCGGGCGCCGACGAACCAGCGCCTGGCGAGCTGGTATTCGCCGGCCGCGAACCAGCCGAGCGCGTTCTGGTCGCCTCCTGGCTGGTCGCGCCGGCTGCGGTAGACCTCGCCGCGGAAGAGCGCCGAGCGGTAGAGGCCGGTCTGCAGCGGCTTCCAGCGGTAGGTCAGGTCGAGGCCTTCGAGCCGGGTGTCGGCATCCTCTGTGGTGCCGTTGGGGCCGAAGCCGTAGGAGAGGCCGACGTCGAGGTTCGAGGCTTCGGTGAGGTCGGCGAAGACGCGGTAGTGACCGTTGTAAGAGAGATCGCTGCGTTTCTCTCCCTCGAACAGCCCCTCGGCCTCGCCGCGGAAGACCTGCAGCGTGCCCTCGGTGAAGACGTTGCCGATGGGGAAGAGCTTGGCCACCGAGACGCCGGTGCCGATCCAGCCCTCGTCGCCGCCGAGCAGGTTCACCACCGGCAGCGGCTCGTCGGGCCAGGGCAGGACGTGCAGGTGCAGCGAGTTGACCTTGCCGAAAGAGGTGCGCATGCGGCCGGCCTTGACCAGCAGGCCCGCGGGCAGCGCGGTGAAGGTGGCGAAGCCCTCCTCGACCTCGACGCCCTCCACCCCGAACGAGAGAAAGACGTCGGCGCGGGCGTAAGGATCGACGACCGCCTGGAGGGAAAGCTCCGACTCGCGGAGCTCGGCCGCGGGGAGGTTCTCGACGGGATTGTGGCCGCCGACGGCAAGGAAGTTGCCGATCAGCGAGATGGCGGGGTTGAAGTAGTTCGACGTCTGCGCCGGTGCGCCAGCGCTCGCCGCCGGAGCCTCGATCGGCGATGCGGCGACGGCGGGCTCGGCCGGCTGGGCCTCCGGCGTCGCCGGCGGCGCAGGAGCCTGTCCCTGCGTTGCTTCGAGATCGGCCAGGCGCTTCTCCAGGGTGGAGATGCGGGCCTCATAGGCTTGCTTCAGCGCTTCCATCTCCTGGCGCAGCGCGGCCACGGAGTCGGCGGGCGGCTCCTGTGCGCGAGCGGCTGTTGGGACGAGCAGACAGAGAGCCCCGCAGGCTCCCAAAAACCAACGGCGGGCATCGCGGGCCCGCGGATCGGTCGGCATGGTGTCCTCTCCTCGGAGCGTCTCCAACGCCGAAGGCGCTGGAGGGATTGAAATCCAGCTCGGCCGGTCCGCACCCCACGCGGGGCGGGCCGGCTACGCGGAGGGAGACGCGATCGGAGGGGCCCGGGCGGGGCCGGGGAGGGAAGGCTTGGCGGAGGCGATCCGCGCGGCCGGCAGCGCGGCGTGGCCGCCTTGCGGCAGCGGCGGCGCCGGGGCCAGCGGGCGAACGAGGATGGTGCTGCTTCCGAGCTGCAGCAGGCAGGCCGCGCAGCCGGGGTGGACCTTGTATTCCGCGTCCTCGACGTGCGCCGGCGCATCGGGGTGGATCGCGGACTCGGCGATCTCCACGCGGGAGATCTTTCCCGCCTGCTCCACCGCCACGTCGTGCGGCGCCACCATGCCGAACGCCAGCGCGAGAGCGGCCAGCAAAGCCGGCAGCGGCCGTCTCCAGGCGGTCGAGGAAGAGGAATGGCGCGGGTCCGTCATGGACGTGTCCTTCGACACAAGCCGATCGTATCAGGCGACGCGGCCTCGGGGAAGGGAACAAGGGGGAGGGTGGAGGATTCCGGAGGAACGCGGAGTTAGCCGCTCCAGGAGAGCAAGGCCTCCTGCGCCTCGTGAAGCCGCCAGATCTGCACTCCCGCGCTGGAGACTCGAATCACGGCTCCGAGCCTTTTGGCTCGCATATTGAGATGAGAGTGGCGCAAACAGCGACGTATGAACAAGGCTGATTCATTAGGCCTTACAGCCAGATAGACGAGACAGTAGCCGGCATGGCAGAGCTTCTTGTTGTACAAGCCTTCGTCGCGAGTGAAAAACGTAGGCCGGCGCTGTCTGATTAGAAACCCAGGGAGACGATCGTCCTGGATGCCGTTCTTGCCGATGTCGCGGCCGATCAGGAGCGCCCTGCCAACTACGGAGCAGTTGCCACTGACTCTCCGGGATGTTCTCATCCAGGATGATCACAGGTTTAAGTGAGCGTTAGGCCGAGCGCAGCACGTAATCATCGACGTGGTCAAGGAGCGCTCGAGTCGCCAGTTGCACAGCTTCGGCGATCGCTTCTCTTGAGATGCTCCCGTGCCATTCCTGAATCACGGTCTCCCAGTCCATACCGTCGGCGATCTGCTCCAGCACGTCCGAGACAAGAATGCGTGTGGAGCGGAAGGTGGGTCTGCCGTGGCAAATTTTGGGGTCGGCGACGATGTACCGACCGATCTGTAGTAGAGGCATTTGGCGGATCCTGTTCTTAACGGGCTCAGTCCAACGACCCTTAGAGGTATCTAAGTCTAACACGGCCTCGCTACGCTCCTCGGGCCCCTCGCGTCATACCCGCGCCGCCGCCCGCACGACATACCGCAGCGGTCCGCCGGGAACGACAGCGCCGAACGGATAACAGGTAATCAGGGTCAAAGTCGGCTCCGGAAAAGCTCGGAGTGGCCGCCGGTCGCGGAAATCCACCACCGCCGTCTCCGTCACGCGATAGCGGCGCGGCGCTCCGTACGCGGCCTCCAGCAGGATCTCGTCCCCCGGCCGGAGATCGCGGAGGAAGCGGAAGTGCGTATCGCGATGGCCGGCCAGGACGACGTTGCCTTCCTGGCCGGGCGCGGCGGTGCGGCTCAGGTGGCCGGGGCCGAAGGCCATCGCCTGGCCGTGGCCTCCGGCGAGCACGATCTCGTCCACGCCGAGACGCAGCACCCGGAGGCGCGCCACCGGCCAGGTGTCCGCCCAGGGCCAGGGCTTGACGGCGCCGCTGCCGGCGCGCGTCTCGCTCCAGGCGCGGGCGAGGAGGACCTGGGCCACCTGCGCCTTGGCGAAGATCCAGGTCCCCCTGCCCAGGAAGACGGCGCCCGCCGCGAAGAGGACGAGCGCCGCCGCGAACGGCCGTTTCACGTGCGCGCCTCCAGAGCCCTGCGGCCGACGAAAAAGAACGCCAGGGAGAAGGCGAACAGAATCGAGCCGATCATCACGTCGAGCCGCGCCGAGGTGCCGCCCTGGGGCAGCGTGCCGGGACCGCCGTAGCCGCCGTCCTCCCAACCGTCCGGCATGTTGACCGGGATGAGCGTCGTCTTCGCCTGCGCGTCCTTCGGCGCCGTCGGCGTGGTGTCCACCGCGACCAGGCTGGTGAATTGCGTCACCAGGTGATGCGCGAGGCCGAGCTCGACGATCGCCGGGCGGATCCTGACTGCGTCGCCGCCGAGGGCGAGCTGGTTGTCGAGGTCGTCGATCTTGCGGCGCGCCCAGAGCTTGTCGAGGCCGGAGCGCTCCGCCGTCGGCAACGACTTGACGCTCACCTTCCACGGTGCTCCGGTTGCGCTGCCGGCGAGCGTCACCTCGCCGGGAAAGGCGGAGAGCACCTTGGCGACGGCGACGATCGGTTCTCCCATGTAGAGGTCGGGGATGCGCTGCGGATAGATCTCCGCCCGGGGATCGCTCCACGCCACCTCGACGTCGGTGAGAGCCGGCCGCTCGAGCTTGGCGAAGAGCGCGCCCATCTTCCCGGCCACTTCCTCCGGCGTGCCGATGTAGGTGAAGGTGCCGCGGCCGAACTCGGCGGCCTTGGTCATGAAGTAGGAATTCGGCGCCGAGCCGATGCCGACGGTGAACAGCCGGCTGTCGCCCAGGTGGGTCCGGATATAGGCGAAGAGCTCGCTCTCGTTGCCGACGGCGCCATCGGTCATGAAGATGACCTGGCGCACCACGCCGGCCGTGCCGTCCTGGCCGCCGAGCGCCGCCCGCAGCGCGCCCATCATCTCGGTACCGCCGGTGGACTCCAGCGCCGCGACCCACTCGCGCGCCGTATCGACGTTGCCCGCCGTGGCCGGTAGGCTCGCCGGGAACAGCGCGCGGGTGTACGAATTGAACTCGATGACGTTGAAAGAGTCCTGCGGATCGAGCCGGGTGAGCGCCAGGTCGAGCGCCGCCTTGGCCTCGCGGATGGAGGCGCCGCCCATCGAGCCCGAGGTGTCGATGATGAAGACGGTCTCGCGCGGCAGGTCGAAGCGCTTGCCGGCCGCCGCCCGCGGCGGCATCACCATGAGCAGCGCGTAGGTCTCGCCGCCGATCTCCTGCGTCAGCAGCGTACCCTGCGGTGCGGCGCCGGCGGCGGGAGTCCATTCGAGGACGAAGTCGCGATCAGCCGGCACGACGCCGGCGGCAAGCTCCACCTTGTAATGCGCACGCTCGATCTCCTGGCTGTGGATGGCGTGCGAGGCGCTCGCCAGCTTGGCGAGCGGAAAGCCGGCCTCCAGGTCGACGGTGAGGTGGACGGGGTTGATCTTCGCGCCGCTCCGCGGCGGGCCCTCAGGCAGAGGTCGTAGCGGCGGGCCTACGTGCCCGCCGTCCGGCTCTTCTCCCTCCTCTCCCTCTGGGCGAGGAGGGCCGGGGAGGTGAGGGCTTCCAGGCGTATACCTTGGCGTGTCCACCATCGGAAAGCGCAGCGAGAAGCGGCCGTCCGCCCAGCGCAGCTCCTGCTGATACTCGATGCGCACCTCGGCGACCTCTCCCGGGCCGAGATTGGCGAGCGAGGTGGTGAAGAGGTTCGGCCGCTGCTGCTCGAGGAGCGAGGCCTTCCTGCCCTCGGCCTTGGCCTGCTCGTAGATCTGCTGTGCCTCTTCGCGCTCCTTGATCTGGCCTTCGATCACGCGGTCGCCGACGACGAGGCTCAGGGTATCCACGGCGGCGTTCTCGGGCAGCGGGAAGGCGTAGACCCCTTCCACCCAGAGCTCGGTGGGATTGCAGAAGCGCTGGCTGACCGTGGTGCGGGCCACCAGGCCGGCGACGTGGATGGCCACGTCGGTTTCGAGCACCGGCGCCGGCAGGTAGACGCCGGCGTGATCGGTCTTGAGCAGCAGCCGGCCCTGCTGGACGTCCGCCATGCGCACGGGTGCCGGCAGCGTCGAAGCGCAGGGTCCGCCGGCCCCGTCGGCGTTCAGGGCGTCGGGTTCCGGCAGTCCGATGGCGCCGGGAGAGGCGTCGGCGTCGGGAGCGGCGGCGATCTCCTCCGCCGTGACCTCTTGGGAGACGGCCGCGGGAGAGACAAGACCGCAGGTGGAACAGAAGAGGGCGAGGATCGGGAAGAAGAAGGAAAGTAGTTTTATCATGGGCGCCATCCCAACAGCGGGGCGTGCCGGCGGCGGGGCGTGATCGAGGAAGGACGAAGGCGGAATGTGGCAGAACTTGGGCATTTCGCCGCGCCCTCTTTCCAGGCTTCCGCGCCTGAAGTAGATTGGTTTTCGTGAAATCCGCAACCGTGGCTCTCGTCGACGACGAGCCGAACATCCTGGAGACCGTCGGCTTCGCCCTGCGGCGCGAGGGCTACCGGGTGGACGCCTACCCGGACGGCCTCTCGGCCTGGCAGGCGTTCGAGGACCGGCTGCCGGATCTCGCCGTGCTCGACATCCTGATGCCGCGCATGGACGGCCTCGAGCTCTGCCGGCGGCTGCGCGGGGAGTCCGAGACGCTGCCGATCCTCTTCCTCACCTCGAAGGACGAGGAGTTCGACCGCGTGCTCGGTCTCGAACTGGGAGCGGACGACTACCTGGTCAAGCCGTTCTCCATGCGCGAGCTGGTGGCGCGGGTGAAGGTGCTGCTGCGGCGGCTGGCGCTGTTGCAGAACCCGGACCGCGCCCGCGCGGAGGACCTGCTCGCGGTCGGCTCGCTGCAGCTCGATCTCGCCCGCTATCAGGCCTCGTGGAGCGGCCGGCCGATCCCGCTCACCGTACGCGAGTTCCGCCTCCTGCTGGCGCTCGCCCGCCATCCCGGCCACGTCAAGACGCGCGACCAGTTGATCGAGGAGGGCTATCCGCACGAGACCTACCTCGCCGAGCGGACGATCGACAGCCACATCAAGCGGCTGCGGCGCAAGTTCGCCGACGTGGCGCCGGAGCTCGACCCGATCGAGACCGTGTACGGCCTCGGCTACCGCTTCCGTACCGAGTGAGAGACCTCAACCCCCTCCGCCCCGCGCGGTCGGCTTTCGAACGGCTGCGCCGCGCCACGGCGTCGATCTCCATCCGTCTCGCCGCCTTCAACATCCTGCTCGTCGTGCTGCCGGCGGCGGGCTTCCTCTACCTCAGCACCTATGAGGAGAAGCTGCTGCAGGCGCAGGAGCGCTCGATGGTGCAGCAGGGCCGCGTCCTCGCCGCGGCGCTCTCCGGCCGCGGCGAGCTGGAGGCTGCCGAGGCCGAGCGCGTGCTCGTGCAGCTCGGCCGGCGGACGACGGCGCGCCTGCGCGTCTTCGACGTGCACGGCAAGGCGATCGCCGACTCCAGCCTGCTCGGGCCGCTGCGCGAGCCAGACGAGGTCGCCTCCGGCTCGGAACCCGACCCGCGCACCAACTTTCTTTATCGGCTGGGGGCCGGAGCCTTCGCGTTGTTCAACCGGCTGCTCGGCCGCGAGCCGGCTCCGGAGCTCTATTACGAGGGCAGAACGCCTTCGCCCTCGGATCTCGGCGTCGACATAGCGCTCGCCGGCCGTTATGGCTCCGCCACGCGCAAGACACCGGGCCAGCGCTCGATCACCCTCTACAGCGCGATCCCGATCACGAGCGAAGGCAAGGTGGTGGGAGCGGTGCAGGTGTCGCAATCCACGCTGCGCCTGCTGCGCGACCTCTACGAGGTGCGGCTTGCCATCTTCAAGGCCTTCCTCGCATCGGTGTTGATCGCCGTCGTGCTCACGCTCTTCGTCGCCGGCACCATCGCGCGGCCGTTGCGGCGGTTGCGGCGCGAAGCCAACGAGCTCCTCGACCGCCGGGGGCACCTCAAGGGCAGGTTCACCGGCTCGAAGCGGCTGGACGAGATCGGCGATCTGGCGCGGGCCCTCGCGGAACAGTCGCGGCGGCTGGGCGATCACGTGAGTTTCATCGAGTCGTTCGCCGCCGACGTGTCGCACGAGTTCAAGAACCCATTGGCCTCGATCCGCACCGCGACCGACATGCTGGCCGAGAGCGAGTCGCCTGCGGACCGCCAGCGCTTCCGGCTGATGGTGGAGGCCGAGGTGGCGCGCCTGCAGAGGCTGCTCTCGGCGGTGCGCGAGATCACCCGCATCGACGCGCAGATCGACGCCGAGGCACCGGAGCCTGTGATGTTGGACAAGCTGCTTGCCGATCTCGTCGAAGGCTTCCGCCGCCGCGTCGCGGAGGGCCGCGTGCGTTTCCTGCTCGACGCGCCGGGCGAGCCGCTGACGGTGCTCGCCTCGCCGGACCGGCTGGCGCAGGCCTGCGACAACGTGCTCGACAACGCGCTCTCCTTCTCGCCTCCGGCGTCCACCGTGAGGGTGAGCCTGGCACGGGAAGGGCCGGCCGCCGTGCTCACCATCGCCGATCAGGGGCCGGGGATCCCGCCCGAGCATCTCGCCCGCGTCTTCGACCGCTTCTTCAGTTACCGGCCCGACGATCCCTTGGCCCGCCGCGACCACGCGGGCCTGGGCTTGGCGATTGTGAAGGCGATCGTCGAGGCGTATGGCGGGACCGTGGAGGCTGCGAACGGCGCGGGTGGGGGGGCGGTGTTTACGGTTCGGTTGCCGGTGGCTGCGTAAGGATCCACAGCCTCAGCCGGAGGCCGTCTCGGCGTGCAGCCTCAATCCGAGGGCTCTGACGACCTTGAGGATTGTGTCGAAGCCCGGGCTGCGCTCGCCTGAGAGGGCTTTGTAGAGGCTTTCCCGAGAGAGGCCGGCGTCGCGTGCCACCTGGGCCATGCCCTTGGCCCGCGCGATGTCTCCCAACGCCTTGGCGACGAAGGCCGCGTCGCCGTCGGCCTCTTCAAGACAAGCCTCCAGGTAGGCCGCCATTTCCTCAGGGGTTCGGAGATGTTCGGCGACATCGTAGCGGCGGATGGTGGTCTTGCTCATGGGGAACTCCTAAGGTTACGTGCAAGTTTGAGGGCGGTCTGGATGTCGGCGGCCTGAGTCCTTTTGTCGCCACCGGCCAGGAGAATGATCAACTGCTGCCCGCGTTTCGTGAAGTACACTCGGTATCCCGGCCATAGTCGATCCGCAACTCTGAGACCCCTTCACCCACCGGGCGAACGTCCCCTGGATTTCCCATCGTCAGCCGTTCGATTCGAGCTTGAACACGCGCTCTGGCCCGGAGATCGCGCAGGTCATCGAGCCACTCGGCGAAGACATCGGTCCTGCTGATCTCGAACATGAGGGGAAGTGTAGCCAGTTGGCTACATTTCGTCAAGTTTAGGAGCTAGTGCTCGCGCTGCTCGCCGGGGGAGACCGCGAGAGGCGGCCCTCGGCTTCGGCATCGTGGCTTTGGGGCTGCCCGTCTACTACCTGTTGCGGAGACGCTAGGGCCGTCAAGGTGCCGGTGTCAGCCCGTGTCAACTGAGATCTGACAGTTCTGACACTGCGCGAGGGCGGCTCCAGTCTTCGTAGCTCGCAACGGTAGAACTCCTTTATTTCGTGACTGTTCCGGAGCATCCTTTATCTCGGTTCGCGATGGCACGCCGGTTGCCATGGCCGGTCTCCGAAAGGAGAAGGTCATGAGCGTTGCCGATCCTGAAGTCGTCCGCGAGTCCTGGGCGATGTTCCAGGTCTCCGTCGAGGGAGTGGAAGGACTGGAGATCTCCGTCCTGCCGGGATTCGTTCCTTCCCGGGGAGCCGGCAAGACGATGTTTCTGGTGACGAACCGCTATCGGCGGAAGGTGCAGGGACTCAAGGCGGAGGCGAAGCTCCTGGAAGCGGATTCGAAGCTCCGGATGGGCGCGGTGAAGTTCCGGCAGTCGAGCCTCCTGCCGGGCGAGGTCTCGTTCGGCACGATCGAGATCGCCGCCGTGGGAGCCCTGCCCGGAGAGCACGGAATCGGCCTCGCCGTCACCTATCACCTCGCTTCAGCCGAGCCGCTGGCCGCGCCTCCGGCCTAGGGCTTGCCGAACTTCTGGTTCGCCTCCGTGGCGGCTTCCTGCAACAGAGCCGCGAGATTGGGAGGAATGTCGATCACGGAGCCGTCGCGGAGCCGCAACCGCGCCGGCAGGCCCTGCACCGTCATCCGGGAGAGCACGCCGTAGATCGACAGCGCGGCGGCGTAGGAGCCGGCCGCGCTGGGGTGGAAACCGTCGGAGCTGTAGAGCGGAGCGTTCGGGTCCCGCCGCCAGGCCGCCCGCCAGGTCTCGCCGGCCGGGAAGAGCATTCCCTTGACGTCGGCCGCCGCCAGGGCGTAGGACTCGCTCACTTGGTCGAAGACGCCGATGCGCTCCTTTTCCGGCCAGACCATGTACAACGCCGGCCGGGCGCCCGCCTTGCGGATGCGTTGGGCAAATTTTTTGCTCCACTCCCGCAGGACGGTGCGGCCCTCGAGCTGCGATGACGGTCCCTGCTGGAGCACGACGACGGTCCAGCCGCCGCGGTCGATCTCGCGCAACGCGGCTCCGTCGTGCCATAGATCCTCTAGATTGGCGCCGCCCAGAGTGACCGAGGACACCTCGAGCTCATCTCCTCGCGACTTCGCCAGCGCTTCCACGATCAACGGCATCTGGTTGGTGTAGGTGAGGCTGTTACCCAGGAACAAGACGCGGTGCGGCCCACGGAGGGAGGCGCCGCCGGGCCCGGTCTGGCCGCAAAGCAGGAGCCAGGCGAACAAGAGGCCGGCGACGGGGGCGAGGTGGCGAATCTTCCGCTGACGCATCAAAGCCGATCTCCTTTCGTCCTCAACGTTGTCCGTACCGCGCGTTCGCCTCGGCGGCGGCCTCCTGGAGCAGCCCCGCGAGCGCCGGAGCGACCTGGATCGTGTTCCCCTTGCGCAGGCGAAGCCGCGCCGGGAGACCCTGAGGCGGCCGGCCGTAGAGCATGCCGTAGATCGACAGCGCCGCGGTGTAGGAGCCGGTAGGAGACGGGTGGAAGCCATCCCGCCGGTAGAGCGGAGCATGGGGGTCCCGGCGCCACGCGGCGCGCCAGGCTTCGCCGGCGGGGAAGAGCATCCCTCCTACGTCGGCCGCCGCCAGGGCATACGCTTCGCGCACCTGATCGAAGAAGGCGAGGCGCTTGGAGTCCGGCCACACCATATAGAGTGCCGGCCGCGCGCCGACCTGTCCTATGCACTCGGCGAATCGCCGGGTGAGCTCGCGCAGGTTCTCGCGGTTCTCGACCAGCGAGGACGGGCCTTGCTGCAGCACGACGACGCTCCATCCGCCCTCGGCGATGCGGCGCTGCGCCGCCCCGTGATTCCAATGGTCCTCGAGGTTGGCGCCGCCGAGCGTCTCCGCGGCGACGTCGAGGTTCTGGCCGGCGGACTTCGCCAGCGCCTGCACGATCCAAGGCATGTCGTTGGCGTACGTCAGGCTGTTGCCGATGAACAGGACGCGCAAGCCCTCGCCGGGTCCGGGGGGAGGCGCCGGGGCCTTCCTCGGCGCGGGCCGGCCGGGCCGGTGGCGGAACGGTCGCATGGCGGCGCGAGTATATTCGTCTACTCTTCCAGCCGATCGATCCGCTTCTTCTCGATCGCCTGCGCCGCTGTGCGGCCGAGGAGGCGCACGGCGCCGATCATGGCGGCGAAGCGCTCGTCGTGCGTCAGCCCCTGGCGATAGCGGTAGTAGATCTGCTGCGCGATGACGGCGATCTTGAACAGAGCGTAGACGTAATAGAAGAGGATGTCGGAGAGGTCCAGGCCGCTGCGCTCGGCGTAGCGCTCGGCGACCTCGGCGCGGCGGAGATTGCCGGGAAGGGCGGTGGGGCCGGCGGGGAATTGCAGGCGCTCGGGAGCGTCGTCCGGGTCCACCCAGTAGCCGAGGCTCGAGCCGAGATCCATCAGCGGATCGCCGACGGTGGCCATCTCCCAGTCGAGCACGGCCACGATGCGCTCCAGCTCCTGCGGGTGGAGCACGAGGTTGTCGTACTTGAAATCGTTGTGGATGAGCGCCGCGCCGGTCTCGCGCGGCTGGTGCGCGGCGAGCCAGGCGGCGGCGCGGTCGAGGTCCGGCACGTCGTCGGTACGCGAGCCCTGCCAGCGCGCGGTCCATCCTTCCACCTGGCGCGCGACGTAGCCCTCCGGACGACCGAGATCGCCGAGCCCCGCCGCCTGGTAATCCACGGCGTGCAGATCGGCAAGGCCGTCCACCACCGCCTCGCTGATCGCCCGCATGCGCTCCGGCGGCAGGTCGATTCCCTCCGGGGCTCTCTGGTGGCGAAGGATGACGCCGCGCACCCGCTCCATGATGTAGAAGGGCGCGCCGATCACCTCCGGATCGTCGCAGTGGAGAAGGGCGCGTGGCGCCTTCGGGTAGGCCGCGTAGAGACGCGAGAGGACGCGGAACTCGCGGCCCATGTCGTGCGCCGTCTTCACCTTCGAGCCGAAGGGCGGCCGGCGCAGCACCAGCTCGCGGTCGCCGGCGCGGAGGAGATACGTGAGATTCGAATGGCCGCCGGGGAACTGCTCGACCTCGACGGGACCTTCGACGCCGGGAAGCCGCTCCCTCAGCCACACCGCCAGCGCGGCGGCGTTCAGCTCCTCGCCGGGACGCACGGGGCGGGGTGAGTCGATCATCCTTCCTTCTTCATCCCATAGCGAGCCAGGATCCGCTTGGCCACAGACGTCTTGTGCACCTCGTCCGCGCCGTCGTAGATGCGCGCGCCGCGCTCGTGGCGCCACCAGAAGGCGAGGGGAGTCAGCTCCGTGAGGCCGAGGGCGCCGTGGGTCTGGATGGCGCGATCGAGAACGCGCTGGAGGACGCCGGCGGTGTGGAACTTGATCAGCGACACGTCGTCGCGCGCCACGGCGGCGCCTTCGCGGTCGATGCGCCAGGCGGTGCGCAGCACGAGGAGGCGGGCGGCGTCGATCTCGGCGCGGCTCTCGGCGATCCACTCCTGGACGATCTGGCGCGAGCCGAGCGGCCGGCCGGGCGCCAGCTCGCGCGTGGCTGCCCGCTCGCACATGAGGTCGAACGCCCGCTCGCAGATGCCGAGCCAGCGCATGCAGTGATGGATGCGCCCTGGCCCCAGCCGCTCCTGCGCCAGCGCGAAGCCGGAGCCCTCGGCGCCGATGCGGTTGGCGGCGGGCACGCGCACGCCGCGGAGGCGCACCTCGGCGTGGCTCATCCAGCCCTCACCGCGCTCGCCCATCACCGGCAGGTTCTGCACGATCTCGAAGCCGGGAGCGTCCGTGGGCACTACGATCTGGCTGGCGCGGGCGTAGGGGCTCGGCGCCTCGGGGTTCGTCACCGCCATGACGATGCAGAAGACGGCGCCGTCCGCCGCGGAAGCGAACCACTTGTGGCCGTCGAGCACGTAGTCGTCGCCGTCGCGGCGTGCCGTCGTGCCCAGCCAGACGGGGTTCGAGCCGGCGAATTCCGGCTCGGTCATGCCGAAGCAGCTCCGGATGTCGCCTGCCACCAGGGGACGCAGCCAGCGCTCGCGCTGCTCGTCGCTGCCGTGATGGAGGAGCAGCTCCATGTTGCCCGCGTCCGGCGCCTGCACGTTGAAGACGTAGTGGCCGATGACGCTGCGGCCCAGCACTTCGGAGAGAGGCGCCAGCTCCAGCAGCGATAATCCGCCGCCGCCCCACTCCTTCGGCATGTGAGGAGCGAGCAGGCCCTGTTCGCGCAGCCGGCCGCGCAGCCGCTCGATCTCTACTCCGGCGGCGCCGAAGCCACGCTCCAGCACCGTCCGTTCGACGGGGAGGATCTCCTCGTCAAGGAAGCGGCGGACGAGGGCGTTGAGATCCTGGATCTCTGTCGGGATGGTGAAGTCCATGGAGGTGAGGAGTGTATCGCGCTCCGCCGGAGGGTGGGCGTAGGGTCGTAGCGGCGGGCCTACGTGGCCGCCGTTTTCCGTTCCGCGCACCGACAGACGACGGGCACGTAGGCCCGCCGCTACGACCCT
>JBIOVX010000103.1:0-6709 GCA_044868005.1 Thermoanaerobaculia bacterium
CCCCCCCCGCCCCTACGAAAACAGCGCGGGGGAAACCATGCGTCCTGACCTCCTCGAAACCGCCGCCGCTCTCGCTCGCCGGGAGGAGCCCTTCGTGCTCGCCGTCGTGGTGAGCCGCCGGCCGGCCAGCTCGTCGCAACCGGGCGACATGGCGGTGATCACCGCGGCGGGCGAGTTCCACGGCTGGCTCGGCGGCAGTTGCACGCAGCCGACGGTGGTGCGCGAAGCGCGGCAGGCGCTCGCCGACGGCAAGCCCCGGCTCGTCGTGCTGACACCCGATCCGGCCGCGGAGCGCCGGCCCGGAATCAACGTCTTCCCCATGACCTGCCACAGCGGAGGGAGCGTGGAGATCTATCTCGAGCCGATCCTGCCGGCGCCGCGCCTCGCGGTCTTCGGCGTCTCGCCCACCGCCCGGGCCCTCGCCAGGCTGGGCAAGGCCATGGGCTATACCGTCGTCGCCGCGGACGCCGCCGCCGAGCCGGCGATGTTCCCCGAGGCGGATCAGGTGGTCACCGATCCGCACGACGCGGAGCTGCGCGCCGCCGCCTCCCGGGCTCCCTGCTTCGCCGTGGTGGCCACCATGGGCGAGCGCGACGAGGAGGCCATCCGCGCCGCGCTGGCCCTGGCGCCCGCCTACCTCGGCGTCGTCGCCAGCTCCCGGCGCTTCGGGCAGATGCGGGAAACTCTGCTGGCGCAGGGCGTGACGGCGGATGCGCTCGACGCCATCCGCAGCCCGGCGGGGATCGCCATAGGAGCGCACACGCCGGAGGAGATCGCCCTCGCCGTGCTGGCCGAGATCGTCGAGCGGCGGCGCGCCGCGCCCGAGGTGGAGGCGAAGGCGGAAGAACCCGCGGCGGCGCAGGCCGTCGATCCCATCTGCGGCATGACCGTCGAGGTCGCCAACGCCCGCCACACCGCCGAGCACGCCGGCCGTACCTGGTACTTCTGCTGCGGCGGCTGCCGCACGCGTTTCCTCGCCGACCCGGAACGCTATACCGCGGCAGGGAGCGCCGCTTGAGGGACGAGATCGCCGCGCTCGAAGCGGCGATGGAGCGGCAAGGCTACATCGCCGATCCGGCCATCGCCACCGCCGTGTTCCTCGCCAAGGAGATGCGCCGGCCGCTGCTCATCGAAGGCGATGCCGGAGTGGGCAAGACCGAGATCGCCAAGGTGCTGGCGCGGCTGCTGGAGACCGAGCTCATCCGCCTGCAGTGCTACGAGGGCCTCGACGTCGCCACCGCGCTCTACGAGTGGAACTACCAGCGTCAGATGCTCCGCCTGCGGCTGGCCGAGGGGGAAGGGAAGAGCGCGAATGAGATCGAAGACCTCATCTTCGGCCGCGAGTACCTCCTCGAGCGGCCGCTGCTGCGCGCCATCACGCGGCGCGAGGGGCCGCCCGTGCTGCTGGTGGACGAGATCGACCGCGCCGACGACGGCTTCGAGGCCTTCCTGCTGGAGGTGCTCTCCGATTTCCAGGTGACGATCCCGGAGCTCGGCACCATCCGCGCCGAGCACGTGCCGTACGTCGTGCTCACCTCGAACCGCACGCGCGAGATCGGCGACGCGCTGCGCCGGCGATGCCTCTATCTCTACATCGAGCACCCGACGCTGGAGAAGGAGGTGCGCATCCTGCGCGCCCGCGTGCCGGGTGCGAGCGCGCGGCTGGCCGAGGAGATCGGCCGCTTCCTGCAGGCGCTGCGCCGCCGGCGCCTCTCCAAGGCGCCGGGGGTGGCGGAGACGATCGACTGGGCACAGGCCCTCCTCCGCCTGCACCGCGAGCACCTCGATCTCGAAACGGTCGAGCAGACGCTCGGCTGCATCCTCAAGGACCACCACGACCTGCGCGAGCTGGCGGCGGGCGAGCTGGAAACCGCGCTGGCGGAGGCCGTCGCGGGATGAGCCAGGATCTCGTCGCTCACCTCGCCGGTTTCGCGCGGGCGTTGCGCGGGCGCGGCGTGGCGTTGACCCTGAGCGACGAGGCGGACGGACTCGCGGCGCTCACCTTTGTCGATCTTGGCGATCGCGAGGAGGTGCGCCTCGCTTTGCGGACGGCCCTGAAGATCCGGCCGCGCGATGCCGCTGTTTTCGAGGAGCTGTTCGCGGCGATGTGGAGCGCGCAGGAAGAGGAGATCCGGCGGCGGGATGCGTCCCGGCCTCCTCGGCTCGTGGAGCCGAGCCGGGCGCGGCCGGGCCCGCGCCGCGCGAGCGAGCCGGACGCTTCGTCTCCGGGGGCTACGCTTGGCGACGGAGAGGAGCCGGGCTACAGTCCGGAGGCGGCGCTGCGCCGGAAATCCTTCGAAGAGTGCTCTGCGGCCGACCTGCAGGCGATGGAGAAGCTGCTCAGCCGGCTCGCCTTGCGTCTCGCCACCCGGCCCAGCCGGCGGCGCGTGCCGACGCGCGGCCGCGGCGAGGCCGACCTGCGGCGCAGCTTCCGGCGGGCGGTCGCTCAAGGCGGCGAGTTCCTGACGCTGGCGCGGCGAACCCGGCCGATCGAGGTCCCGCGCCTCGTGGTGCTCGCCGACACCAGCGGCTCCATGGACCCGCACACCCGCTTTCTCCTCACCTTCGTCCTGGCGCTGCGCCGCACCGCGCCGCGCACGGAGATCTTCGCCTTCAACACGGAGCTGGTGCGGCTCACGCCGTGGCTGCGGCCGGGCAGGATCGACCTGGCGCTGGAGCGGCTGGCCGCCCGCGTTCCCGACTGGTCGGGAGGTACGAAGATCGGCGAGTGCCTGGCCGAGTTTGTGGAGTACTATCTCGACGAGCTCGTGGACGGAAGGACGGTGGTGCTCATCCTCAGCGACGGCCTCGACCGCGGCGACCTCGCGCCGTTGCAGGGAGCGATGCGCGCCATCCGCGCCCGCGCCCGGCGGGTTCTCTGGCTCAATCCGCTGGCGGGAGACTCGCGTTACGAGCCCACCGCCCGCGCCATGGCGGCGGCGCTGCCGTACGTCGACCGCCTCCTGCCGGCGCATAACTTGGAGTCTTTGGAGCGGATCCTGCCGTTGCTGGGCCCTCACCTCCCCGGCCCTCCTCTCCCGCCCCCTCCCTCCCCCCCTCACCGGGAGAGGAGGGAGAACAGCAGAAAGACGCTGTTTTCAAGCCCCCTCTCTCCCGGTGAGGGAGGGAGGGGGCGGGAGAGGAGGGGGTTGGGGGAGTGAGGGTTCGGGCGGGCGGCTGAGTCGGGAGAGATCGCCATGGCCATGCAAATCGAAAAAACCTTCGTCCTCAAGGCCCCCCGCGCCACGGTCTGGGACTTCCTGACCGATCCGGAAAAGGTGGCTCGCTGCCTGCCGGGCGCCGCCATCACCGGCAAGCTGGAGGACGGGAAGAGCTACGGCGGCACGATGGCCGTCAAGGTCGGGCCGGTGACCGCCAACTACCGCGGCAAGATGCGTTTCGACAAGCTGGACGAGGCGGCGGGGGAGGCGGAGATCGTCGCCTCCGGCCAGGAGACGCGCGGCAAGGGCGGCGCCGACATGAAGATGAAGAGCTACGTCGCCGAACGCGCGCCCGGCGAAACCGAGGTCAAGGTCGTCTCCGACGTCAACGTCGTCGGCGTGCTGGCGCAGTTCGGCCGCGGCATGATCCAGGACGTCAGCGATCAGCTCTTCCAGAAGTTCACCGACTGCATGCGCCGGGAGCTCGAAACGCCGGCCGCGCCGGAGGCTGCGCAGAGCCCCGCTGCGGCCGAGAAACCGGAGGACGCCACGTCGAATCCAACTCCAGCTCCGGCGCCGCCTCCCGCGCCCGCACCGGCGAAGGAGGACGTCCTCGACGTCGGCGCGCTCGGCGCCGCGGCGGCCGGCCGGGCGGCCAAGCGCACCTTGGCGCGGCCGGCGTTCTGGATCGCCGTCGTCGTCCTCGGCTTGTTCATGTTCTGGTTATTCCATTGCTAGGGGGTTTCCCCCGCGGGGCAAAAAGGAGCGATCGAAATGATTCCTGCGTCTTTCGATTACCACGCACCACAGTCTCTGGAGGAAGCCGTAGCGCTCCTCCAACAGCACAAGGATGAGGCCAAGGTCCTCTCCGGCGGCCAGAGCCTGCTGCCGCTGCTCAAGCTGCGGCTGGGCGCCGCCGGACACCTGGTGGACATCGGCCGCATCCCTGGCCTCGAATACGTCAAGGAGGAGGACGGTGTCCTGAAGATCGGCGGCCGCACGCGCGAGTCGGCGCTGGAGCACTCCGATCTCATTCGCACGAAGTATCCGCTGCTGGCCGACACGGCGGACGTGATCGCCGATCCCTTGGTGCGCAACCTGGCGACCGTGGGCGGCAACCTTGCGCACGGCGATCCGGCCAACGATCATCCGGCCACCATGCTGGCCTACCGCGCCGAGGTGGTGGCGACCGGCCCCGGCGGCACGCGCACGATTCCGATCGACGACTTCTTCCAAGGCCTGTTTTCGACAGCCCTCGCACCGGAGGAGATCCTGACCGAAATTCGCATCCCGCAGCCGTCCGCGAGAAGCGGCGGCGCCTATGTGAAGCTCGAGCGCAAGGTGGGCGACTTCGCCACCGCCGCCGCCGCCGTGCAGGTGACGCTCGCGGCGGGCGGCGAAATAGAAAAAGTGGGCATCGGCCTCACCAACGCCGGACCGACGCCCGTTCGCGCCGCCGACGCCGAAAGCTACTTGACGGGTAAATCTCCGACGGACGACGTCATCGCCGAGGCGGCGCAACGGGCCGCGGCGGCCGCGTCACCGACCGCGGACCGGCGCGGCGCCGTCGAGTACAAGCGGGAGATGGCGCGCGTCCTCACGGCGCGCGCCATCCGCAAGGCCGTCCAACGGGCGAAGGAGAGTTGAGCCATGGCGACCCACACGATCAAGGTCAAGGTCAACGGCACCGAGCACAGCGCGGAAGTCGAATCGCGCCTCCTCCTCGTCCACCTCCTGCGCGAGACCCTGAAGATGACCGGAACGCACATCGGTTGCGACACCACGCACTGCGGCGCCTGCACGGTGCTGCTCGACGGCGTGCCGGTCAAGTCCTGCACCGTGCTCGCCGTGCAGGCCGATGGGCGCGCGGTGTCGACGGTGGAAGGCCTGGAGCAGGACGGCAAGCTCCACGCCATCCAGGAAGGCTTCTGGCAGGAGCACGGCCTGCAGTGCGGCTTCTGCACGCCGGGCATGATGCTCACCAGCGCGGCTCTGCTGGCGCGCAATCCGAATCCCAGCGAAGCGGAGATCCGCCGGGCGATCTCCGGCAACCTCTGCCGGTGCACCGGCTACGTCAACATCATCAAGTCCGTGCAGTGCGCGGCCGCCAAGCTGCAGTCCGCCACGGAATCGGCCGTTAAATAGGAGGAGGAACCATGGCGACACTTCGAACCAGTCCGGAAGTCTGCGGCATGGGCCACTCCATGAAGCGCAAGGAAGACCCGCGCTTCATCCGCGGCCAGGGTCATTACGTCGACGACATCAAGCTCCCCGGGATGCTCCACATGGACATCGTGCGCAGCCCCTATGCGCACGCCAAGATCGTCGCCATCCACACCGAGAAGGCCCTCGCCATCCCGGGCGTGCTGGCGGTGATCACCGGCGAGACCCTGAAGGCCTACAACCTGCACTGGATGCCGACGCTCATGTCGGACACCCAGATGGTGCTGCCGGTCGAAAAGGTGATGTATCAGGCGCAGGAGGTGGCGGCGGTGATCGCCACGGACCGCTACATCGCGGCCGACGGCGTCGACGCGGTGGAGGTCGAGTACGAGCCGCTGCCGGTGGTGGTCGATCCCAGGAAGGCCCTGGAGCCGGGCGCGCCCGTGCTGCGCACCGACAAGGAAGGAAAGACGGACAACCACATCTGGCACTGGGAGACCGGGGACCGCGCGGCCACCGAACGCGCTTTCGCCGAGGCCGACGTGACGGTCAAGCAGGACATCTACATTCCGCGCATCCACGTCGCCTCGATCGAGACCTGCGGCTGCGTGGCCGACTTCAACAAGACGGACACTCATCTCACGGTTTACATGACGACCCAGGCGCCGCACGCCATCCGCACCGTCTTCGCTCTCGTCGCCGGGCACGTCGGCCTCTCGGAGGAGAAGATTCGCATCGTCTCTCCGGACCTGGGCGGCGGCTTTGGCGGCAAGGTGCCGGTCTATCCCGGCTATGTGATCGCCGTGGCCGCGTCGATCGTGATCGGCAAGCCGGTCAAATGGGTCGAGGACCGGATGGAGAACCTGCAGGCCGACTCCTTTGCGCGCGACTACCACATGGAGGCCGAGCTGGCCGCGACGAAGGACGGGACGATGACGGCGCTCAAGATCAAGACCGTCGCCGACCACGGCTATGCGGACGCCGCCGCGAACCCGTCCAAGTTCCCGGCGGGACTCTTCTCGATCTGCACCGGCTCCTACGACATCCCGAACGCCTTCTGCGAGGTCGACGGCGTCTACACGAACAAGCCGCCGGGAGGCGTCGCCTACCGCTGCTCGTTCCGCGTGACCGAAGCCGTGCACGCCATCGAGCGCATGGTCGACCGGCTCGCGCAGGAGCTGAAGATGGACCCGGCGGAGCTTCGGATGAAGAACTTCATCCCGCCGGACAAGTTTCCGTACCACTCGGCGCTCGGCTGGGAGTACGACAGCGGCAACTATCCGGCGGCCCTGAAGATGGCGATGGAGATGATCGATTACGCGGGGCTGCGCCGGGAGCAGGCCGAGAAGCGCAAGAAGGGCGAGCTCATGGGCATCGGGATCTCG
>JBIOVX010000104.1:0-6366 GCA_044868005.1 Thermoanaerobaculia bacterium
GGCGAGGACGCCGGCGCTCCCAGGATGGCTCCGCAAGTACATCCCCCAACCCTCCTCCAACGTATCCTCTCCTGAAACCGGAGGATTTCTATGCGCGATTGGGAAACCCTGGGGGGCGTCGATCCTCGCCAATTGACCGCGGCCCGGCTGCAGCTCCACTGGATGGCCCAGATCGTCGCGGCGGTCGGCAAGCGGCTGCTGCCTCACCAGCCGGACTACGGCGAGCAGAGCTTCCAGTGGTCCGCAGAGCTGCGGGCGCTGATCCAGGAACCGGTGGAGGCAGAGCGGCCGTTCCGCGCCGGGCTGCGGCCGTCGCCTCCCGCCTTGCTGCTCGCCGGCACCGACGATGAAATCCTGCGTGACCTGCCCCTGGAGGGCCGCACGTTGGAGGAGGCCTACGGCTGGATGAGCGAGCAGGTCGAGGAGCTTCTCGGCCGTCCTCTGGAGCCGCCGCTGGAGCGTCCCGGCGAGCTACTTCCACACCCGGTGAGCACGGGAGCGCCGTTCGCGTCCTCCGTTGAGGCCTGCGCCGAGATCGGCCGGTACTTCGCAGACGCGGACCGGCTGCTGCGCCAGGCGCGGGAAGAGAACCCCGGCGCCTCGCCGGTGCGCTGCTGGCCCCATCACTTCGACATCGCGACGCTCATCGTGCTCGACGCGGGAGCCGATGCCGAGACGGCGCGTTCCATCGGCGTGGGCTTGAGCCCTGGCGACGACAGCTTTAGCGAGCCGTACTTCTACGTGCTACCCTGGCCGGCACCGAAAGGCGACTTGTCTGAGCTGGCCGGCGGCGGTTGGTGGCACACGGAAGGCTGGACCGGCGCCGTCCTGGAGGCGAGCCGTTTCACCGGTGCGCCTGACCAGGCCCGGCAGTTGGAGGATTTCCTGCGGTCGGCCGTGGCGGCCTGCCGGAGATTGTTGCGCGCAGAGGTCTAGTTGTTTTTCGTAGGGGCGTGGCTTGTCCCCGCCCTCTGTGGAGAATGGAGATGTCGTTGGGCGGGGACAAGCCCCGCCCCTACGAAATTAAGGTCAGGAGAACGCGGATGCACGACACGCAATGGTACGACCTGGGCTCCGTCGAGGAGCTGGCGAGGGAGCCGCTGCAGCAGATCGCGATCGGCCGCACCAAGATCGCGCTGACCTACAAGGACGGCCGCTTCGGCGCGATCTCCGGCGCCTGCAACCACGTCGGCGGACCGCTCGGCGAGGGGACCCTGGACGGCGACTACGTGGTCTGTCCCTGGCATCACTGGAAGTTCCATTGCCTCACCGGCGAAGGCGAGCCCGGCTTCGAGCAGGACCGCGTACCGAGCTACGAGCTCCGGGAAGAGGACGGACGCCTGCTGCTCAACCTGCGGCCGGCGACACGCCGCAACAAGCTGCCCCACGAGCCGCATCCGCTGGCGCGGCCCGTGAACCGCGGAGAGGGCCCGGTGCGCGTGCTGGGCATCTCGACCACGGTGATGGATCCGGCCTACCCGCGCTACTCCACCTCGGAGGCGCTGCTCAAGACGGCGCTCGCCGCCGCCGCGGCAGACCTCGGCGCGGAGACGCGTTGCATCTGCCTCAGCCAGCTCCGCTTCCGTCCCTGCGAGGGCTATTACTCGAAAAGCGCCCATGCCTGCACCTGGCCGTGCTCGATCACGCAAATGGACCCGGCGGACGAGCTGACCGAGGTCTATGAGGGGATCGTCCACTGGGCCGACGTGATCCTGGTCTCGACGCCGATCCGCTGGGGCTCGGCGAGCTCGCTCTACTACAAGATGGTGGAACGCATGAACTGCATCCAGAACCAGGTCACCCTGCGCAACCGGGCGTTGCTGCGCAACAAGGTGGCGGCGTTCATCATCACCGGCGGCCAGGACAACGTGCAGGCGGTGGCCGGCCAGATGCTCGGCTTCTTCGCCGAGGTCGGCTGCGTCTTCCCGCAGTTCCCCTACATCGCCCACTCGCGCGGCTGGACGGCGGAGGACATGGAGCGCAACGTCGCCTACGTGCAGCAGAGCGAGTCGCTCCACGACGCCGCGCGCGAGCTGGCGGCGCGGGCGGTGACCATGGCGAAGGTCCTCCTCACCACGCAGGTCGAGCCGGAGAAGGTCTGCCGCGGCGGCCGCAAGGGCTCGCGGCCGATGGCGCCGGAGTCTCCCGCGGAGATGGCGGCGGCGGTCGAGATGAGCTGATCGCTTCCTACTTCTTGCGTTTACCCCACAGCGACGGCCCGGAGGTCTGGCGGATGGCCACGCCGTCCATGGCATCGGCCTCTGCGGCGCCGGAGACGCAGCCGCCGGTGCAGGTGTCCACCGCCGTGGCCCAGATCGATCCGTCGCGCGCCGAGGAAGTGATATCCAGGAAGTCGTACATGCCGGCGCAGCGGCCGGGGCCGCAGTTGCCGCGGTGGATGGGATCCGCCGGGTTGTTGGCCGTCGTCCAGGTGAAGAGCGGCCGCGCGTCGAGCGCGTTGGTCGAGACCGCGACGTAGCTGTTCCAGGGCCGCCGCAGGTCGCCGCGCGACTGGGTGGCGTTGCCGGGGAAGGTCAGCGCGATGCGGCCCGCGTCGCCGGCGGTGATGGCCGGAAAGTTGGTCTCCAGGACGCCCGGCGGGGCCACCATGAGCGGCGTTCCCCAGGTGCGGCCGTGATCGCGCGAGACCGCGACGTAGGAGAGGCGATTGGCGTCGTCGAACCAGGTCACGTAGACATTGCCGGCGGCGTCCACCGCGGCGTTGACCTCGGTGTCGGCCGTCGGGATGGTGCTCACCTGGACGCGGTTCCACGAGGCGCCGCCGTCCTCGGAGATCGAGACCCAGGGGAAGCCGCAGTGCCCCTTGGGCACGAAGATGCGGCCGTCGGGATCGGTGGCGGGCTCGCCGTGCAGACCGCCGCACACCCCGCCGTCGGCACCGAGGTAGGCCGGAGCGCCCGTCGGCAGGAAAGTCAGCCCGCCGTTGTCGCTGCGCGCGCAGGAGGAATCGGCGACGCGGTTGAAGCAGTAGTAGACGACATTGGGGTAGCCGACGGTGGTGACGCCGGGCGGCGGGTTGCCGACGACGATCTTCTGGTGGTCGTTGACGACCTGGCCGCCGCACATCAGGGGGTTGCGCTGCCAGGTGGTGCCTTCGTCGTCCGAGTACAGCAGGTAGGCGCAGGCGGCGTAGAGATCGATCGAGAACAGCCGGCCGGTCTCGCCGTCCATTACGAGGTACGGATCGAGGCTGGTAGGGAACTCCGTCGTCAGCGCCGGCAGGTTGGGTTGAATGGGCTGCCAGGTCAGGCCGCCGTCACGCGAGCGCAGCGTCACACTGCGCGCCGTCGAGGTCGGCGAAGGCTCGGGGATGGCGTCGAAGCCGCCGGCGATGAAAAAGGCGGTGCCGTTCTTGTTGATGCCCACCGTCGGCTCGGCGGCGTCGCGGCCGACGTACGTCGAGCGCAGCTTGAGCGCCTGCCCCTTGTTGCCCGCCGAGACGTTGCTCGGCACACCCTGGAAGTCGGGGCCGACCGGGGTCGCGTAGTAGGTGCGCGCGATGTCCTCCTGGGTGACGTTGGTGTTGATCCTCGCGCTCGCCGAGTAGGTCGAGCCGATGTCCACCAGCCAGGCGCCCACCACTACCTGGTAGGTGCCCGCCGGGAGCTGCGACAGCGCCACCCGCTCGTTGCCGGTCTCGGTGGCCGCGATGCCCACCAGCTTGCCGGCTGCGTCGTAGACGTAGAGGTCGAAGTCGTCGGCGGCGCCCGCCGCCTGGATGCCGATCTCGACCAGATAGAGGCCGGAGAGCGGCGGCGCCACCGTGAGCTGGAAGCTGTCGCACGCCGGGCTGGCGGCGTAGGTGAGGCCGTCGCCGCAGTCGACGTTGCCCTCACCGACGATGCCGGTGGCGAGCGAGCTGGGATTCGAGACCAGGAACGTCTTGCCCTGCCAGCTCGGGCTTGAAGCGGTGGACACGGAGCCAGAGCCCGGGGTCGCCGCCTGTGCCGCGAAGGCGAACCCGAGCACCAGGATTATCGAGAGCTTCAGAGATCGCATGGAATGCCTCCTCTCACCCGGCCTGCCAACTGCTAGCAGGCATACCCTGCATCCCATGCTTCCAAGACGGCCAGCCATGGCCAATCGGGGGGATTCCTCAATTCCTATAAGGAGAATCCCTCAGGGGAGGAGGTACGGCTACTGCCGTTCTGCACCCCGTGCTTCCCGCTCAGCCCGCTCCGCCTCGATCTCCAACTGCTTGGCGCTTTCGAGGAGCTGCGGACGCTCGTAGGACACGTTCCGCATCTGCTGGAGCCGATAGGGACGCGTGACGTACGCGTTCTCCACCAGATCGTTGAGCGCGTTCGGCATGCCGGAGGTGGTGGCGAGCGCCAGCGCGCCGAGCCGGTAGGGTCCAGCCGCCTGCCGGTCGTGGAACATCAGCCCGTAGAACGACAGCTCGATCCAGCGCCGGCCGGGCTCCAAGTCGGCCGCGGCCTGCGCGTAGCCGAGCGGCTCGCCGGCCGGCGAATGCAGGGTACCCGCGAGGTGGAATCGGCCCCGCTCCGTGACCTCGACCTCGGCGGCGACGATGAGATCGCCGTGGCGCAGGAAATCGCGGTAGCGGCCGGT
Source organism: Thermoanaerobaculia bacterium (assembly GCA_044868005.1). Classification (GTDB taxonomy): domain Bacteria; phylum Acidobacteriota; class Thermoanaerobaculia; order Multivoradales; family UBA5704; genus DATARR01. Next base: position 4,594 of record JBIOVX010000104.1, read on the forward strand.
CAGCCGGGCCGCCGGATCGCTGTAGAGAAAGCCGCCGGCCGCCGCCAGCGGATCGCCGTCGGGGAGGAGCGTCTGCACCCGCACCATGAAGCTCGCGGCCGGTGCCGGCGCCACGTCCTCGGGAAGCGTCAGGCGCGCCGAGTAGACGCCGTCGCCCGCACGCACGTCGGCTCCCTCGCCGTCGTCGCGGTAGGTCACCTGCGCGATCACCGCGCCGGAGGCGTCCGAGATCTCGCCGGTGACGGCGTCCGCCGCCGGCACCGCCTTGCCGCGCTCTTCCAGGCTGGCGAAGAGGTCCACCGCCTGCCCCTTCTCATAGCTCACCTTCGACGCCCAGACGGACAGAGCGGGATCGGTCGCGTCCGCGCCGCGCCGGGACTGCCGCGTCGGCGTCCGCTGCTGGCGGACCGGATCCGCCTCGCCCCTCGCCAGAGCTCGCGAGCTCTCCGGGTATCGCGCCTGCTCACGGTACTCCTTCGCCGTCTCGCGCGCCAGCTTGCCCGCGTCGACCTGCGCCGAGGCGAGCGCCGGAACCAAAAGCATGACCATCGCCAATGTCTTCTTCGTATCAAACATGGCTGGATCTCCTAGTAGAGGGTGCTGATGAAACGGGCGGTGGTCATCGAGCTCTGCACCGTCGTGTTCGGCGCGCAGGGCACGCCGCCGCAGGTCCAGATGCCGCCAGGGATGGCCTTGCGCACGTCCGAGTCGCTGGCATCGCGCTCGTCGCTGTGGTTCTCGTGCGTGGCATCGAGGTTGCGGAAGCCGGAAGCCTCCTGCTTGCTGGCGTTGCCGCAGACGTTCGAGTTGTCGTAGCTCGCCGTGGCGCTGCCGTTGCAGGCGAAGATCGAGGCGTACTGCACGACGCCGTCGTCCTCGCCGGTCAGGCAGGCGCTGGCGCCGAAGATCGCCTCGTAGCCTCCCGTCAGGTAGACGGTCTTCGCCGGCGCGTTGGAGAACGTGCGCACCTGGACGTCGTCCGAGCTGCGCAGCCAGTAGGTGGCGTCGTCGCAGCTCTGGATGAAGATGGCGATGAAGCTGCAGAGCGGGTTCGACTGCAGGCACACGGCGTCGGCCCCTTGCGAGCCGCGGTGGGCGCCGCCTACGGCGATCGCCATGCTGAGGCGCTGCGCCACCTGATCGTAGGGCCCGTTGTAGTTGAAGTTGGGATCGGAGGCGTCATTGTTGCCCAGGATGAAGTCCATCACGGTGCCGCCCATGCTGTGAGCGATCACCCAGAAGGTGCCTCCTTGGGCGTAGGTACGCGCGCAGCGTTTGCCGCCGGCGTCGGCCCCGCCGTTGGTGGCGTTGACGATCTCGTTGGCCACCTCGCCGGCCGCCTGCGGCTCCCAATACGGCCGGGTGCCGTTGTAGCCCACCACGTAATAGGAGGTGGCGAAGCTCTTGGTGGCGGTGCGGACGAAGTCGTTCGACCCGTTCACCCAATAGTTGCGGGCCGCGGTGTAGCTGGTGAACGTGTTGGTGTCGGTCTGCTTGCCGTGGACGAAGATCAGGCAGGGCTGTGCCCCCGCCGAATCCGCGATCGCGAGGACGGCCACGGCCGCGAGGATGGGAACGGTGAGACGGCGCAACTGCATCAGGGCTCCTCCTACAGGTCGAAGGTTGTCGTGACCAGGGCTTCCACAGAGGAGGTGCGCCGGAGAGACCGGGACGCGCCGGCAAGGCCGGACCGCAGGTGAAACTTCCGCCGGCCCCCTGCGTATAGGAGTCATATTTTCCCTTCAAAGGCGCGTGACCGTCGGGAGGGGGGGC
>JBIOVX010000105.1:0-5183 GCA_044868005.1 Thermoanaerobaculia bacterium
TTCATCCGGTTCTGCGGATCCCAGATCGACTTGAACTCGCGGAACGCGGCCATGATGTCGGGCCCATACATGATCGGCAGCAGCTCGGCCTTCGACTGGCCGTCGCCGTGCTCACCTGAGATCGAGCCGCCGTGCGAGACGACCAGATCGGCGGCCTCGTCGAGGAAGGAGCGGAACGCGCGGATGCCGCGATTGCTGTTTAGGTCGAAGTTCCAGCGAGCATGCACGCAGCCGTTGCCATAGTGGCCGTAGAGCGCGCTCTCGTAGCCATACTTAGCCCCCAGCTTGCGAATGTCGCGCAGATAGCGGCTGAGTCGGTCGGGCGGAACCGCTGCGTCCTCCCAGCCCTCGTAGGTATCTGGCTTGCCGGGGATGAAGGCGGTGGCGCCGAGGCCGGCCTCACGCACCCCCCAGATATGGGTCTCCTGCTCCTTGTCGTCGTAGAGCTTCATGTCCATCGGCGCACCCCGACCCTTCTTCAGCTGGGCCATCAACCTGTGCGCCTTGTCGTCGGCCTCGTCCTTCGTATCGCCTCCGAACTCGACGAGCAGGAAGCCATGCCCGTCGGGAAGCATCGACAGGCGCTCCTTGTGAATCCCAACCGCCTTCATGTCTTCTAGCAGGGCGGCGTCGACGCCCTCGCAGCCGAGCGGCTTCGCGTCCAGCACCTCGAGCACGTGGTCGGCGGCCGCGTACTCGTTCTCGTAGCCGAGCACGAGCAGCGAGCGATGCGGTGGAGCGTGCAGCAGCTGGACGGTCGCCTCGAGCACAATCGCGCAGGTCCCCTCCGTGCCGGTGAGAGCCGCGGCCAGGTCGAACCCGTTCTCGGGCAGCAGGTCGTCCAGGTTGTAGCCGGAGACGCGCCGTGGGATGTCCGGATACCGGTTGCGAATCAGTTCGGCATGACGGTCGCGCAGGCCGCGGAGGCGCGCATAGATCTCGCCGCGGCGGCCGCCTTCGCCCACGATCTGTTGCAGCTGGTGGTCGCTCGTCGCGCCGACGGTGAGCCGTGTGCCGTCGTACAGCAGCACGTCGAGCTCCTTCACGTTGTCGGCCATGCGCGGGCCGGGACCGTAGAACTGCGCCATGATCGAGCGAACACCGCAGGAGTTGTTGCCGATCATGCCGCCGAAGGTGCAGTGGTTGTGGGTGGCCGGATCAGGGCCGAAGGTCAGGCCGTGCTGTTCCGAAGCGTCGCGCAGGTCGTCGAGCACGAGACCTGGCTCGACGCGCGCGCGCCGCGCTGCCGGGTCCAGCTCCACGATGCGCCGCAGGTGCTTGGTGAAATCCAGCACCACCGCCACGTTGCAGCACTGGCCGGCGAGGCTGGTGCCGCCGCCGCGCGCCAGCACCGGCGCGCCGTGGCGCCGGCAGACCGCGACGGTCTCGACCACGTCCTCGATCGTGCGCGGAACGACGACGCCGATCGGCACCTGCCGGTAGTTCGACGCGTCGGTGGAGTAGAGGGCGCGGCTGCCGGCGTCGAAGCGCACCTCGCCGGCGATCGCCGCCCGCAGCTCGGAGGCGAGATCCTGGGGAGCGTCTTTCGCGCCGCGATCGCCGTTCATAGTGCAAAGCGTACTCCAGCGGGCATAAACGGCGGGGCTTTCCATGTTATCCTCCCGCGCCCCGGCGGGCCCGTCCGGCCGTTGCAAACTTTTCACCCCCAGGAAATGAGGACCGCTTGACTCCGCAGACCCGAGACGACGTGCGCAACCTCGCGATCATCGCCCACGTGGACCACGGCAAGACCACGCTGGTGGACGCCATGCTTTGGCAGAGCGGCATCTTCCACGAGCACGAGCACGTTGCCGAACGGGTGATGGACTCGATCGACCTCGAGCGCGAGAAGGGCATCACCATCATGGCCAAGAACACGGCCATCAACTACCGCGGCGTGCGCATCAACATCGTCGACACCCCCGGCCATGCCGACTTCGGCGGCGAAGTCGAACGGACGCTGAAGATGGTGGACGGCGTGCTGCTGCTGGTGGATGCCAGCGAGGGCCCGCTGCCGCAGACCCGCTTCGTGCTGCGCAAGGCGCTGGAGGCCGGGCTGCCGCCGATCGTGGTGATCAACAAGATCGACCGCGCCGACGCCCGCAGCGGCGAGGTGCTGAACGAGGTCTTCGACCTCTTCATCGACCTCGACGCCAGCGAGGAGCAGCTCGAGTTTCCCGTGCTCTACTGCAACGCCCGGGCGGGCCGCTGCCGGCGCACGCCGGACGGCCCGGACGAGCTTCTGGAGCCGCTGTTCGAGGAGATCGTGCGCTCGGTGCCGCCGCCGCGCTTCGATCCGGCGGCGCCGCTGCAGCTTCTGTTCACCAACCTGGACTACGACGATTACGTCGGCCGGCTCGCCATCGGGCGCATCTTCAACGGCCGGCTGCGCAAGGCGCAGGAGGTGGCCCTCTGCCGGCTCGACGGCAGCGTCCAGCCGGCCAAGGTCTCGCTCCTCTACGGCTATCAGGGGCTGCGGCGGGTGGAGATCGCCGAGGCCGGGCCCGGGGACATCGTGGCGATCGCCGGCCTGGCGGAGGTGAGCATCGGCGAGACGCTCTCCGACCTGGAGGATCCGCGGGCGCTGCCGCATATCCAGATCGACGAACCGACGATCGCCATGGTGGTGTCGGTCAACGATTCTCCCTTCAGCGGCCGCGACGGCAAGCACGTCACCTCGCGCAAGCTCAAGGAGCGGCTGGAGAAGGAAGCGCTGACCAACGTCTCGATCCGCGTCGAGCCGACCGATTCCGCCGACGCTTTCCAGGTCTCCGGCCGCGGCGAGCTGCAGCTCGCGATCCTCATCGAGATGATGCGCCGCGAGGGCTACGAGATGTCGGTGGGCAAGCCCCAGGCGATCACTCGCCGGGTCGAAGGCCGGCTGCACGAGCCGATGGAGCTGCTGGTGATCGATTGTCCGGAGGAGTACATCGGAGTCGTCACCCAGCAGATGGGGGTACGCAAGGGGCGGATGATGAAAATGATCAACCACGGCTCCGGCCGCGTGCGCATGGAGTTCCGGGTGCCCTCGCGCGGCCTGATCGGGTTCCGCTCGGAGTTCCTCACCGACACCCGGGGCACCGGCATCATGAACCACCTCTTCGACGGCTGGGACGACTGGCAGGGAGACATCGCCCACCGCGTCAACGGCGCTCTCGTCGCGGATCGTCACGGCCGCGCCACCGCCTACGCCATCGAAGGCCTGCAGCCGCGCGGCGAGCTGTTCATCTCACCGGGCGACGAGGTCTACGAGGGCATGGTGGTGGGGGAGAATGCCCGTCCGAACGACCTCGACGTCAACATCACCCGCGAGAAGAAGCTCACCAACATGCGGGCCTCCGGGTCGGACGATGCCATCCGCCTGGTGCCGCCGCGGGTGATGAACCTCGAGCAGGCGCTGGAGTTCATCCGCGACGACGAGCTCGTGGAAGTGACGCCTTCCAGCTCCCGCCTGCGCAAGCGGGTGCTGGCGGCGAACCGGCGTAAGTAGAGCCTCACTGTTTTTTTGTGAGAGCGGATCAGTCGTAGATGCCGTCCGCGTACCACGCGCCGCTGGCCCGCTCGCGATAGATGCGGTAGAGCCCGCGGCCGGCGAGCTCCACGTCCCAGTAATCCCGGCCGGTGGGCTCGTCGGCCCACCACTCCTCCTCCAGTCCCCAAGGGCCGGAGGCCACCTTCACCTTCCCTTCGACGCGCGGGCGCTTCGCCGCCGCCTCCGTCGCCGGAGTGCGGACCTCGGCCGGGATGGCAGGAGTCTCGGCCTTTTCCTCCGTCAGCACCTCGATGGCGACCGGCGGCCGGAGCACCCGCACGGCGAGGAGGCCGCGGCCGGCGCGCGGCTCGCGGCGGACCTCCGGCGGCGGTGGCGGGGAGAAGTCCACCAGCGCGAAGCGTTCCGGGCGGTGGCCGTCCACCGGCCGCGGCGAGCCCACGCGGTCGGGACCGAGGAGGGCGAAGAGGCGGGCCAGGGTGGTGGCCAGCTTGTCGGGCGAGAGCGCCGCCGGCCCGTAGAGCGAGAGCTGCGCCTCGCGCGGGCGGTCCGGGTAGGCGATGAACGTGAAGCCGGCCACCGGCGCGCCGGGCGGGCGAGCCTCGAGGTCGAGGCGCACCAGCGTGAGCAGGGTCTTGGCGTCGCGCGTGGGCGCCGGCAGGTCGATGGACCGCGGCTGGTGGCCGTCCGGCTCGAGCCGCAGCTCCAAGCCCAGGCGGATGCAGGCGAAGCCGCGGCTCGCCAGACGCTCGCAGAGGCGGTCGAGCGCCGCCCGGCCGACGAACAGGAAGGGCTCGAGGGAGACCAGCGGCCACTCGAGGCTCATCCCTTCGTGGAAGACGGGAGGCGGCTCGCGCGGCGTCAGCGGCCGGAGGTCGATGCCGCGGGCGGTGGCGTGCAGCTCGCGGCCGGTGCGGCCGAGGCGGCTCGCTACCCTGGAGGGAGGCAGGCGGGCGAAGTCTCCTACCGAGCGCACGCCCCAGCGCTCCAGGGTCTCGGCGATATCCACCTCGGGAGAGAGGCGTTGGAGGGGCAGGGGAGCCAGGAACGAGGCCTCCTCGCCCGCGGGCACGACGACCGGCGGCTCGGGAAGGCCGGCGGCCACCCGGGCGGCCAGCTTGCTCGACGCGATGCCCACCCGCGCCGGCAGTCCGGCCGCGTCGGCGGCGCGCATCAAAGAGCGCCCGAGGTCGAGCTCGGGAGAAGCGCCGGGAAAGTGGCGCTCGACGCCCTCGATGTCGAGGTAGGCGATGCCTTCTCCAGCATCCTCCACGCGCGGCGAGAAGCCCTCCGCCACCTCCAGCAGCGCCTCCTGCGCCGTCCGCTCGCAGTCGCCGTCCCGCGGGCGGGCCACCAGCTTCGGGCAGAGCGCCCGGGCCTGGACGAGGGTGAGCCCGGCCCGCACGCCGGCCGCCCGCGCCAGCCGGGTGGCGGCCACCACCCGGGCGGCGTTGCCGTTGCCCTCCACCGTCACCAGCGCCTCTCGCGCCAGCTCCGGCTCGCTGCGCAGCCGCGCGGCGAGGGGGAAGAGGGGGAGGAAGAGGCAGGCGAGGCGGACCCTCACTCCCCCAACCCCTTCTGTCCTGAAAACACCCAGCATCGGAGCGGTCTGCCCTCCGAAGCCCTCACCTCCCCGACCCTCCTCTCCCGGAGGGAGAGGAGGGAGAAAAGCGGGAAACAGCATGTCGTCATT
>JBIOVX010000106.1:0-12635 GCA_044868005.1 Thermoanaerobaculia bacterium
CGGGCTCTTCTGGCAGAACGCCGCGCTCTACGTCGACGTTGATCGGGACCGCACTCATCTTGGTTTTCCGACCTGGCCGTTGCACTCCCAAAACGACAGGATACCTATTTCCGGAGTTCGCGGCCAACGCTTGTCGCTTGAGCGGCCGGCGGCCACGGACGCTCCTGCATGCTGAATCGATCGCCCGCCGGTCCGCTCCAAGCGAGTGTTGGGCGCCTCTCCTTTTCCTCGCCGCTCTCCACTTCTTTGTTGGTCTCCGTGGCTCATCCGCCTTCTTGGAATTCAACGACTTCCCTTTCGTAAGAACCACTCTGGGATACTGACGGTCTGGGGACTTGGCTCGAGCACCTTGGCCCATCGTAGCCAGATGACAACCGCGGCAAGTTCGTCGCTCTCAGTATAGACCCAAGCGCGGACTCCAACGCGCTTCTCGGCCACCTGGAGAGTGTCGATCCACGTCTTGATGGTGTCACTAGCAAACATTGGTAGCCGCATCCACTGGTGGAGCCACTCAACGGGGAACGTCATTCTCGTTTCTATGGGCGGATTGTGACGCTGCCGCGCTTCGTGGTGTCGCTGGTCACGCCCGGAAAGATCACTGTAGTGGATGCCTCGCTCCCGAAAGAAAACTTCCTCGAACACTTGATGCGCGTAATGAGTGAGATTGGGATGATAGTAGACACCATTGTTTTCGACGTCCCCGTAGGACCATCGTCGGACGTCGTCAAACTCTCCACCACGCCACTTGGTCGCGATGTCAATGCCCTCGATCAGTCGATTAAGATCGTGGTGCATAAGAGACCTTTCTGCGATGTGCCCAACGCTTTGCGCTCGAGCGGCCGGCAGCCTCGGACGTTCGGTTATCACGACCGGTCCGCTCCAAGCGCTGGAGTTGGGCGCCATCTCATGGCTGTTGCTGTTTAGGTGGCTCTGGATCAGGTTCCAGGCTACCGAACTGTCTGAGGTTAGGAGCAGCCTTCTTGAGTTCAGTTGCCAATGCAGCGGGGTCGACGTACCAGACCGTTCCGTCTTGGAGGCGGGCCGATCTAACATACGCAATAGCTGTGAAGACTTCTTCGTCGCCATAGCTGCGAGTGCCGTCGCCATTGCTCTCGCCTGGCTGTAGAGGCGTCCAATCTGCACTGTTCTTACCTGTGATGATCCAGCGTGTTCCAATGAGTCGCCTGTCGAACGGATCGTACTTGAGAATGACAACTTCGAAGGCAACGAGCGGCTGCGTCCCGACGTTCTTCCACTTAAGGTCCTGCGCGAACCGGGTGGCACGCTCAGCGTAGAAATTATGGTAGTTGAAATCACTTAGTTCCACATGAGGGCATGAATTGACGATTAGCGCCTTGCGGTCAGGAAAGTTCTGCTCCAAGGCTGCACTAGCCACTTGAGCTCCGACGATGAAGAGTAGCGCAAAAATAAGGACTCTAGATCTCACTTTCCACCTCCGGTGAGCAGGTCTTCGGTCAAGCGCCCAACGCTCGGCCGATGAGCGGCGGGAACCTCAAGAACCTCCACGTCTAGATAGACAATCTCTGGTCGGGTAGAGGTAGGTAGCTCCTGCCGCCCCTGTGCCTTCACACGGCCGAGCAGCACGAATCTTGACTGCTTGACGTTGTCGTCGAAAAGCAGTCCTCCAAAGCAGGTACAGGCACCTGCCATTTTCCCAAGTCCGAAGACATAGAGAGCTACGAAAAGAAGTATTAAACTACGCTTAAACAAGCATTGCTCCTTGACGGCCAACGCCAAGTTCACCGTTTATCGGTCCTCAGCCCCACCTTTTGAGAATGCTTATCGTCAGGCACGTCTTTTTCTACCACGGGCTCGAGAGGATCCGGTAACTTCTTTGTTCTTCGTAGTTTGTATGCTACACCGGTTTCTAATCCTCGTCAACTGGAGACCATGCTGACGGATAAGCCTCTCGCATTGTTAGAGTCTTGAAGGGGTGCTGAAATGAGGCTCGGCTCGCCTGTTGCGTAACGGATATCCCATGGAATCAAGTAGATAAGAGCGCCAAGCGAATAAGGGCGCTCCCGAAGAAGAGGTGTGCGGAGCGTTATCCGACCGAAATAAGCCTCCAGGGTGAGGCTCCTGCATTGCGCTCAAGTTGTTCCGGATGTGCGGGTTGCGCCGGAATGGAGGGCCAAAGAGTGAAGGGGTGCTTATCCGTCCGCGGAGTCGGATAAGCGGCTCCCCCGGCGCAAGGTCCTGGGCCGTGGGACGACCGGTATTCAGCCCGTGCGTGGGTACGGGCGGAAGCCACCTCACTCCCTTTTCCCCGAGGGAGAGGAAACAGAAACGCCGAAGGGCCGTAGCGGCGGCCCTACGTGGCCGCCGTTTTCCGTTCCGCGCACCAACAGACGGCGGGCACGTAGGCCCGCCGCTACGAGGTCTTTCTCCCCCTCTCTCCGCGGGTTGACTCCACAGAGCGGAATGGTATTATGCCATAAATCGTGGAGGGTTTCGATGCGCTTTCCGATCGCAGGCGCGCTTTCTTTTGTAGTGCTGGGATGCCTCGCTCAGCCGGCGAAGGCTGAGAGCCCACGCCTGGTGGCCGATCTTTTCTCGCGTCCATTCCAAATCCAGCCGGAGCCCACGGGTTTGTCGCCGGCGGGCGACAAGGTGGTGTTCTTCGCTCATGATTATTTTTCGGCCTTCCTTTGGGCCAGCGACGGCACCCGTGAGGGAACCACCCTGCTGGCGGAGCTGACCCACGAGTACTACTCCGTGCGGAGCTGGGGGACCCTGGGCAACCTCGCCTTCTTCGCTGTGGGCGAGGCCGTGGGGGAGTACCGCGTCTGGCGCACGGACGGCACTGTGGCCGGGACGTATCCGCTGACGCGGCGGATTCCGTACGATGATTACTTTTCCAGTCCGGCCTTCGCCGTCGCCCGTACTCTGCTCTACTTCACGTCCTGCCGCCTTGGCTCCTGGTGCGAGGTGTGGAGCACGGACGGCACGGTGGACGGTACGCGCGTGGCCGGCGGCGGCCCATTTTCGAGTCCTCCTACCGAGATGGTCGCCCTGGACGACGACGTTTACTTCTTCCTGGAGCAAAGGAGTCTTTCCGGTGTGACCCGTAGTCTTTGGCGTGCCTCGGCGAAGCTGGGCCGCGTGGAGCTCGTGCGTTCGCTGGAGGGGTATGCATCCGACTTGCTCGCGACCGGCGGGCGCCTCTTCTTCTTCTTCGACGGCCAGGTATGGATGAGCGACGGCACGGCGGCCGGCACGATACCCGCCACTCACTTTGCGTCTCCGTATCAATGGGGGATCTCCTCTGGCCTGCTCGCCGGTTTCGACGGCAAGGCGTGGTTCGTCGCCAGCGATCCGGTGAACGGCCAGGAGCTCTGGTCCACCGACGGTACCGTGGCCGGAACCCGCCGCGCGACAAACCTGCCGGATCCCTATCCCTTCGACTCAGGAGGGACTCCGCTGGCAAAGATCGGCCGTCGCATCCTCTTCCCGGCGCTTTACCAAGGGTACCTCCGGCTGTGGACCACGACCGGCAACCTGCTACAGGCCTCGCCTCTGAGCGGCTGCCCTGGCGGCTGTCCCCTCGTCGTGCGGACCCCGGCGATCGTAACCTCCGGAGGGCGAGCCTTCTTCAAAGCGGGGGGCTCGGAGCTCTGGGTCACGGATGGAACGGGGGCCGGAACGCGGAGGCTCTACTACTACGGGGGGTTCCTCGACAACTTCTCGGAGGCCGGCGGACTCTTCTTCTTTACTATGGATGGGTATCTCTGGAGCAGCGACGGTACCGCGGGAGGAACCGTCAGGCTCGCCGAGGACCACCCCGACTCTTATTACGGGCAACAGTCCTCGCCGGCCGCCGCCGCAGACCGCGTCTTCTTCCCCGCCACCGATGCGGAGGGCACCGGCTCTCTGTGGGCCACAAAGAACGGTGGACCCGAGGAGGTCTTCGCGCTGCCGCCGGGGAACCGAGGCAGCGAAGCTGAACCTGCGGTCACGACCGCAGACCGTCTGCTCTTCCGCGCTTGTTCTCCGACCCTCGGTTGTTCCCGGATCTTCGGCACCGACGGCTCGGAGGTGGAACCTCTCTTCGAGGACGGCGATTCCAATTCCGCCGTTTCCGCCGGTGACCGCGCGCTCGTCATCACTTACTTCGAGACCACGAACCGGCGCGAGACCCTGCTCTGGGGAACGGATGGCACCCCGGAGGGCACGGTGCCGATTCCCCTTCCCGCGGGCTGGTGTGGCAGCCTGCCGATCCGTTTCCAAAATCGTGCATTTTTCGCCGTCTCGGACAGGTGCAGCGCCGGCACCGGCGCCGGGCTGTGGAGCAGCGACGGCACGGCGGCGGGCACGGTGCCCTTGGCTCTGCTTGCGTTGCCCCCGGCAGGTTACACGAGCCCGATCGCCAGCGACGGCCGCACGATGTGCTTCGCTCTGCAGGACGAATCGGAGGCCCAGGTCTTGTGCAGCGATGGCACCCGGGCCGGAACCGGCCCTTTGGGGCCGCGGCTCCGGGACCTTTCCTCCCTGGCCGTCCTCTCCGGTCGCGTCTACTTCCTCCTTACACCCGAATCGAGCACCGCGCCGGCGGTGTTGGGGAGCCTCGGCGTGGAGGGACAGACGACGGAATTTTCGCTCGGCGATCTCGGCGTCAAGGACCCGAGATACCTGACAGCCGCCGCCGGGCGGCTCTGGTTCGCGGCACAGCGGGCCGGTGACCAGAAGGGACGCTGGTGGCTCTGGACCTCCGACGGAACTGCGCAGGGGACCCGCCGGTTGCCGCCCGAGATCCCTCGCGATTCATTCCTCGACTACAACAGCGAGACGCTGAAGCTGACCGTTTTCGCCGGCCGGGTCTACTTCCCGGGAATGGACGACCGCCACGGCATGGAGCTGTGGAGCAGCGACGGCACAGTGGCTGGAACAGGCCTCGTCATCGACCTGGCACCCGGCCCCGGCGACGGCGCTCCGCTTTCCAATGTTGTGGTTCGGCGGGGCAGGCTCTATTTCGCCGGCAACGACATGAAGCATGGTGTCGAGCTGTGGAGCAGCGACGGCACCGCCGCCGGGACCCGGCTCAAAGCCGACCTGTTCCCGGGCCGCCGATGGTCCTGGCCGCAGCACCTGATGGTCCTCGGCAAGCGCCTCTTCTTCAGCGCCAGGGACGAGCCCCACGGCCGCGAGCTGTGGGTGCTCGATGGAGGTGGCGCCGGCGCTCCCTGAGCTTGAATCACCTGGAACCTGCTGCTGGCCCGCTTCACGTCATGTCACCGGGAGCCGATGCTCTGGCAGCTCGGGTACCAACTTGGGGTCGCCTCCTCGCGCATAGCAGTTGACGAGATCCTCGAGCACCCACTCCTCGGTGACATGCTGCACCGACTCGAGGGGTCCGCCGGCGCGCTTGTGGCCGCGGTACATCTTCGCGGCGCGCGCGAAGCGAAGGAGGCGGGCGTCGGGCCACACGGCCTGCTTGCGTTCCTCCTCGGTGAGCCCGTACCTGAAATCCAACCTCTCGTCCCAGACCTCCCCCCCATAGAGGCGCTGGAGCGCTGCGAGGGCCTTGTCGATTGCGGCGTTGGCCTCCGCCACCCGCGCCGGCTCGCCGGCAATGGGCTGCGCATCCGACCGCCTCCTCAGCGTCTCCTCGATCAGATCCAGCGCGAAGTCTGCCGCGATCGGCCGCATGTTGACCGGGCGCGACCACCGGTCGGGCAGCTCACGCCTTCCCCGAAACCATTTGCCCCCGCAGCACCATAGAAACCCATCGTCGACGCGGACGAGCTCGAGCTCCCGGGTGCCGTCCGCGAGCAGGTCGACCACCTCCTGAAATCGCTGAGCCATCGCGGGGGCCGTCTTCAAGACGGCTTCCGGGATTTCGGAGAACTCCCCAATGGGCCCGCGCGCGAAGTTCCCGACCACCGCTCCGCTGTAGTGGCCCTTGGCGAGCAGCGCCGCGAACTCCGTCTCGGACCATCCACGGGCCCCGCGGAGCCGCCGCTTGGAGGGGACCCACCAGGCGTTGATGAAACGCCCGCCGTCGTAGAAGATGAACTGCTTTTTCCCCGGCCAGTACGTCTTTGTATGCTCGAAGTTTCGGAGGTACCGCCATCGTGCCTTCAGGCACCAGAGCACTTCGGCTTGCCTGAGGAGCTGGACGAGCGAGGCGTCTCCGTAGAGCCCGCGGCTGGCGAGATCCGCGGCGGTGTTGCCACCCACGTAGGTGTGGGTGGGATCGGCGCCGCGGGCGAGCAGCAGCTCGGCCAGCGGTTTCTCGTCGCTGCGCGCGGCGCCCATGAGGGGCGTGTACCCGTCGTCGTTGACGACCTCGACCTCGGCCCCGGCGCGGACGAGGTCTGCGGCCAGCCGTCCGTGGCCGGCCTCGCAGGCGATGAGCAGCGGCGTGTTGCCGCTCCCGTCTCGGCGATCGGCGTCGGCCCCGCGCTCGAGAAGCAGTCGGGCGATCTCTTCGTTGCCGGAGTGACAGGCGAGCATCAACGGGGTGGCTCCGCCCGGACCGGGAGCATCGGCAGCCGCCCCGCGTTCGAGCGCGCGGCGGACGGCGGCCGGGTCGTCGCGTTGAACGGCAAGGATCAGCGCTTCGTCGAGGGTCGCGGCCTCCTCGGCGCCTGCGTCGCTGCCGGGAGCCGAGGAGACGGCGGCGCCGAGCGGGGCCATGCCCGCCTCGCGCCGGTGGATGTTTTCGAGGGCGCTCTCGATCAGCGCGACGACCTCCGGTCGGCCGCGAGCCGAACCCGAGGCGACGAACAAGACGTCGCGGAGAACGCTGCTCGAGCAACGAGCCTGCGCGAGCAGGAGCCGGACGACTTTCGTCCTGCCGTCCCGCGCGGCCACGTGCAGCGGAGTCATCGTCCCCGCGTCGTTCGCGAGCGGGTCCGCGCCCTTCGCGAGCAGCAGCTCGACGACCTCGAATTGGCCTCGCCTCGCCGCCAGGTGCAGGGCCGTATTGCCGAAGGGGCTGTCGGCGGAGGCGAGGTCGGCCCCTGCCGCGAGGGCGGCCTCCACACCTTCGAGGTCACCCTGCTCTGCGGCCTGTCGGAGCCTCTCGTCGGCCGTCTCGCTCACTGGAGATTCCCTTTCGCGCCGCAGCGGCAGGACGAGCAGAGATCGCATCCTCGCCTGAGCGCGAAACCGCGTACTTCTTGATGTCATTGAACAGCTTGGCGACGCCGCCATGGGAAGCGTCCTCGTCGTAGTAGGGCCAGGGGCTGCTGTCCAAGCTTAGTCCCTCGCATCTGCCCTGGCAAGATCCTTGATCAGCCTGGCTCCGCCATGGCCCGTCGCGTCGTCGAACTATCCGGTCTTCAAAGGCCCGGCGACCTTGTAATGACTGAGGATGATGCCGGACGGCATTGCTTTCGTGCTGACGAGCTCGAATGAGCGTGGCGGGGTTCCCTCCGCAAAGAAGCGCTTCCCCGTGCCCAACAGGACCGGATAGACGGCCAGCACGACTTCATCTGCAAGCCCATGTTCGAGCAGCGTCGATGTCAGCGTGGAGCTACCCGAGAGGATAAGGTCCGGGCCGTCCTGCGACTTGATGCGGCGAATGCCCTCGACGATGTCCGGTCCAAGGCCCTCGAACGGGCCCCATTCAAGACTTTCCGGACGGTGGGTAGCGATAAATTTTGTTGCCGCATTGAGGCGGTCCGCCATCGGACTGCTCGGCGCCTTTGGCCAGAAGCCCGACCAGCTATCGTAGGTGCGACGGCCAAGCAGCAGATCGAAGCTCTCGCCATGCGCGGCGATCATTGCGTCCCGGCCAGCGGGGGTCCGATAGGGCGCGGTCCAGTCGCCGTAGGGGAAATCGCCGTCTTCGCCGGAGACCTGGATCACGCCGTCCAGCGAGATGTGTTCGATGATTTTGAGCTTTCTCATTTGAGTCTCCGTGTTCTGGGGTGTCAACACCCGCGCCAACCGCACGCGAAAGAGTAACGCACTCGGGATACCGGCGAGGCGGTTGGCGTCGGCTGAAAGGTGGCCGCGCCACGAGCCGGCCAGGGCTGCTGCGATCCTTGACAATCCTCACTTCGAGCGAGGAAACCGGAAGAGCAGGAGCGGCGCCAGCCTGTCTCCCGCTGGACTTGGGCGAGGGCGACAGGAGTAGGATAGGGCGAAGACAGGGGCCGGCCGGTTGCCGGAAGACCCGTTTCCCTTGAAGGGGGACTGTCATGCGCAAGAAGCTCATTCTTTTGGTGCTCGCCCTGGCCGCTGCCGCGGCGACCAGCGCCATCACGCCCGCTTCCGCGACGAGTTGCCCGCCGCCCCAGATTCAGGTCCACTGCGATGGCTTCACGATTTGCTGCTATAAGTTCCAACCCTGCATCTGTCCGGCCCCGCCGTAGGCGGGGCGCTCCACGAGCGAGGGGAACAGCTCGGCAGCCCGTAGGAAGAGCTGCGAAAGTCGAGGGAGAAGGGCTCGCGCAAGCTTCCTCGGCCGATCATCGGGCTTGGCGCCTGCTCTCGTCTTCTCGCCGGCCGGGGAGGGACGGCGCCTGCGAGGACTCTCCCCGAAGGATGCCTGCTCGTCCCCGCGCGCGGGGAGCTGTCGGCTCGGCCCGGGCACAAGGGCCCGGGGCTCCATCTGCGAGTCCGCCCCTCTGGGGGAAAACAAGCTCGCTCAGTCAGCGAGTGAGCTTCCTCAGCCGGCGAGTCCGCTTATTTCTGGCAAAGTCCCGGGACTCTTTCAGTGAGTGGGCTCGTTTTCGGAAAAATAAGCTCGCTCAGTCAGCGAGTGAGCTTGCTCAGTCAGTGAGTCCGCTTATTTCTGCCAAAGTCCCGGGACTCAGTCAGCGAGGAAGCTCCGCTACGCGAAAAGAAGCTCGCTCTTTCTCCGGATGAGCTCGCTCAGTCAGCGAGTGAGCTTACTCAGTCACTGAGTGAGCTTATTTCTGGCAAAGTCCCGGGACTCTTTCATTGGGTAAGCTCCGCTGCGGAAAAACAAGCTCACTCTTTCTCTGAACGAGCTCACTCAGTCACTGAGTCCGCGGATCTTTGCAAAGATGGCGGGACTCTTTCAAAGAGCAAGCTCCGCTACGGAAAAATAAGCTCGCTCTTTCATTGGATGAGCTCACTCAGTCACTGAGTGAGCTTATTTTTCGGAAAACGAGCCCATTCACTGGCAAAGTCCCGGGACTCATTCAATGAGCGAGCTTCTTTTGGGAAAAATAAGCTTGCCCGCTCATTGAGGAAGGGGACTTTTTCTTTGGGTGCCGAGAGTCGGCCAAGAGGTCCAGGGCCCAGGCGAAGCGCCCGCGGGTCAGGTCTTTCGAGAGAGGGCGGCGGCCACGTAGGGCCGCCGCTACGATCCTTCGCAGGGAGTCGCTTTTACCGGCTGCCGCGCCGCAGCTTGAGCGCGGTGCTCACCGTGCCGTTGCCGTCGGTGGCCTGCGCGAAATACGGTTCCCAGGCGGCGCGGATACGCTCGACGTGGGCGAGCCCCTCGTCGGTGGGGCCGACGTCGCCGGGAGCGACGAGGATGAACGCCATATTGAAGCTGTGGGGAGCCTTGTTGGCCGCCGGCACGCGTGGCCCCTCGGCGGCGATGATCTGGTCGATGGTGACGTCGACGCGCCGTCCCTGAGCGCCGGCGCCGACCTCGGGCGCCGCCCCGGGATTCAGGCAGGGCTCAACGAAGTAGAAAGGCGGCACGTCGTCGGCGGGGATGAGTCCCATCATGTACTGGTCGAGCGGGCTGAAGCGCGTGGTGGCGGCGATGGAGGTGAATCGGTCGCCCCCGTCCTCGCGGAATTCATTACCTTCCATGTCGGAAGCCAGGCTGTTGTGACAGAAGCTCCAATGGGAGAGGTCGCGGCCGAGCAAGGAGTCGTTCGGCTCGCCGTTCTCGTCGATGAAGCGAGGGAAGGCGAGCCAGCGGTGGCCGGTCTCCTGGCCCAGCACGTCGAGAGTGGTGTTGCTGCCGAGGAAGGTCTGGTTGACGTCCGCCGGATAGCGCGTCAGCGTGCCCATCTGCACGAAGCTGCGCAGCCGTCCCTTGCTGCCGAGCTGCTGGGTGAAATCGAAGATGTCGACGCCGAGGCCGCGGATCTCGTTCTTGATCGTGATCTCGAAAGCGAAGGCCTGGCCCAGGGTCTGCGGAAAGTCGAGCCAGACGATGAGGTGATCGTAGTCGTCGGCGAACTCGCGGAGGAAGGCCTTGACGATCGCCAGGTTGTCGACCGCCCGCTGCGTCGCGAAACGCTCGGCGATGCCGGCCTTGATGACGCCGGTGGGCAGGTCAGACCGGTAGTCGACCAACTGCACCTGGCCGCCGTTTCCGGGTGAGATGCCGGTCAACGCCTCCCGGGCATCGAGCCGGCCGAAGGCGAAGGTGATGCGGCCGGAGGCCTCGAGCACGGCCTGGAAGGTGTTGTGGTTGCCGCTGCCGAACTCCGGCTGGTCCACCCAGGTGACGGTGATCTTCGTCTTCGACGTCAGCACGTAGACGCCGGCGGGGCCGGTTCTGGTCTCCGGATTGAGGTCGGCGAAGAGCGGCGCGATGCGCGGCGGCCCGCCGACCAGCCGCGAGAGGTCCCGGTCGGCCGAGGAGGCGTCGGCGGCGGCGAAGGTGAGATTGCCGTCCGAATGGACGAACATCTTGGTGTAGGCCTTGTTGAAGAATTTGAACTTGAAGCCCTTCGGGAACGCCACCGCCACGCTGTCGTCATCGGTCAGCTCGACGCGGTCGCCGATCTCCTCGCTCACCCCCTGGTCCGACGGCGAGGCCACGTAACCGCCCTTCTTCTGCGGCACGTATTGGATGCCGAAGTTGGAGATGTCCTGCTCGTTGGGCTGAATGATGATGCTGCCGTCGTCGACGATCACCGCCACGTCCCCCACCTTCATGGCCTGGGGAGCGCTTTGCAGCGCCTTGCCTTGCGAGCGGTCCCGCTGCAAGCGCTGCTGGTGTTCGCGGTGGAGGGCTGCCTCGACGGCATAGCCGAAGCGGGTGGTGCCGCACCAATGGTGGTCTTCAGCCGGAGTGCTGGCCGCCTGAGACGGGCCGGCGAGCAGCAGGAGCGATAAGGCCAGGAGGAGCGAGGGTGCGTAGGTCTTCAAGGTGAATACTCCCATGGAGATGGTAGATGCCTCGATAGCATACCAGAATCGCGGCAGCCGGGAAATCAGGCCGGACGTGCGGAAGGCTTCGCCGGAGGCCGTAGTAGAATCCCTCCGCTCAATCCTGGAGGATTCCATGCTACCAAGCCTGCAAGGCCCGTCGGGGCTCGTTCGCGTCAATCAAGCCGTCTGCTTCTCGGACTCCAAGGGGCAGCCCAGCAGATCCGTCGAAAAGACGCAGACCAAGCTCCTCGGTATCGCGACGCCGCTGCTGCAACCGATCCTCGAGGCGGACGAAGAGATCCTTTACGTCGCCGAGGGGGTAACGCCCTTCTCCACTCTGGAATTCCTCCTCACCGGCTGGATCATCACCACGGTCAAGCGCTGCCTCCTGGTGATCACCAACCGCCGGCTCCTGCATCTGCCGGTGAAGCCGAATCTGCGTCTCCGGGGGTCGGTGGCGGAGGTGCGCTTCGGCGACGTGCAGAGCCTCGCCGTCCAGGGAGTGCTGGGCAAGAAGCTCGTCGCCGTCTATCGCGACGGCCGGCAGGAGGCGTTCACTCTGCCCCGCCGGGAGGCCGCCAGGAAGCTGGCCGTGCTGGTGTCTCAGCTCGACCGCGGCGCCGCCATGTCGGCCGAGCCGGGCCGGCACTTCCTCTGCCCGCGTTGCGCGCGGCGCCTGCAGCCGCGAAGCGAGCAGTGCCCGGCGTGCGGCCAGGAGTTCAAGAGCCGGAGCCGCGCCCTCTTCTGGTCGGTGATCGCTCCCGGCGGCGGCTACTTCTATACCGGGCATCCGATCCTCGGCCTGCTCGACGCCCTCACCGAGACCACCTTGCTGATCCTGGTCATCTTCGGCGTCGTCATGGCGGCCCAGGGCGAGCCCGGCGCATGGGCCACGGTGCTGGTGTTCGCCGCCGTCCTCGCCATCGAAAAACTGATCACGGTCTACCACGCGAACCATTACGTCGCCGAGTTCCTGCCCGCGAACGGCTAGACTCAGCGGCCGGCCGCGGCGGAGCGCAGGACATGCACACGATGAGGAACGTGGTGGGCCGGCTGGTGGAGGTCAGGGTGGCGAGCCCCCTGAGCCTCGACGAGGTCGCCGAGTTCCGCCAGGAGCACCACGCCGCCCTGCGGGAGCTTCCGGAGCGCTACGTCGGAGCGGTGGACCTGCGGCACGCCGACATCTTCCCCGTCGAGGTCGCGCAGCGGCTCATCGCGCTGCTCTCCGAGATCGCGCCGCTGGTGGAGCGCACCGGCTTTCTGATCGGCGAGAGCGCCGTCTTCGCGCTGCAGATCGAGCGCATCCTGCGCAACTCGACCCATCCCCACCGCCGGGCGTTCCGCGAGCCGGAGCCGCTCAAGGCCTTCCTGGGCGAGATCCTGACGCCGCTCGAGCGCACGCGCCTGGACGAGTTCCTCGGCGAGGGGTAAGAACCGGAGCTTGGCGTCCGCGTGCCCTCCGAAGCCCTCACTCCCCTAGCCCCTCTCTCCCAGAGGGAGAGAGGGGAACAAGAAAAAGAAAGAAAAACGCGCGTTTTCTGTCTTCCTCCCTCCTCTCCCTCTGGGAGAGGAGGGCC
>JBIOVX010000107.1:0-20501 GCA_044868005.1 Thermoanaerobaculia bacterium
ACAAGCCCCGCCCCTACGAACTTCATCCCTTTTGTGTGGCGGGATCTTTTACTCGTGGCGCAACGCCTCCAGAGGGTCGAGCTCCAGGGTCCGCGAGGCCGGGAGATAGCAGGCCGCCAGCGCCATCGTCGCCAGCAGGAGCGTGATGGCCGCCAGGGTGGACGGGTCGTGAGGGCTGACCTGGAAAAGCAGCGACGACATCAGGCGGGTGGCGCCCAGGGCCGTCATCAGGCCGATCGCCAGGCCGAATCCCGCCAGCGTCATGCCCCGGCCGAGGATCAGCAGCAGCAGGTCCATGCGTTGCGCGCCAAAGGCCATCCGCACCCCCATCTCGCGAGTCCGCTGGACGACCGAGTACGACATGACCCCGTAGATTCCCACCGCCGCGAGCACTAGGGCGAGGCCGGCGAAGCAGCCGAGGAGGAGCATGGAGAAGCGCCGCAGGGCGACGGATCCGGCGACGACCTCTTCCATGGTGCGCACGTCGAAGACCGCCTCGTCCGGGTCGAGCCTCAGGATCGCGGTGCGGATCGGCGCGGCCAGAGCGAGAGGATCTCCCGCCGTCTGCACCACCAGGGTCATGTAGCTGGTCGGAGCCTGCGCCTGCGGCAGATACATCTGGGGCGTGCTCTCCCGGTCGAGGCCGTACTGCTTCACGTCCTTGACGATCCCCACCACGGTTCGCCACGGCCACTCCGCGCGCGGGCGGTATTCCGGAAGCTGCACCCGCCCGCCGAGGGCGCTCCGGCCCGGCCAGAGCCGGCGGGCCATGGTCTCGCTCACCACCACGACCGGCGGCGCGGACTCGCGGTCCATTGCCGCGAGCCCGCGGCCGGCCACCCGGCGGATTCCCATGGCGGTGGTGTAGCCGGGCGTCACGATGTAGCGATCGACCGAGGGCTCCTGCCCTTCTGGGACGTCCGAGCCTTCGACCCCGACGGCGACCTGATCGAAGCTGCCGAGGGGCAGAGTGCTGACCATCCCCGCCGAGATGACGCCCGGCAGGGTCTTTACCTCCTCCAGGACGCGGTCGTAAAAGGCCGTCTGCTCGGCGCCGGTGGGATACCGGGCCGTGGGCAGCCAGACGTTCAGGGTCAGGCGGTTCTCGGGCTCGAACCCGGAATCGACGGCGTAGAGACGTGCCATGGAGCGCATCAGGAGGCCGGCGCAGGCCACCAGGACCAATGCCATGGCGACTTCGCCGATCACCAGCAGGCTGCGCAGGCGGCCGCGGTCGGGTCCTTCGCCGGAGCCCTGGCTTCCTTCCTTGAGCGCGAGGCCCAGGTTGGTCCGGGTGGCCCGCAACGCCGGCGCGGCTCCGAAGACGAGGCCCGCCGCGATGGACAACGCCGCCGTGAAAGCGAGCACGCGGAGATCCAGCTCCAAGCCGCGGCCGGCGGGCAGGAAGCTCGCGCCGAAGGCCTCGACGGCGCGGCGCCCTGAGAACGCGAGCAGCACCCCGATCGCGCCGCCGGTCAGCGAGAGCAGGCTGCTCTCGATCAGGAACTGGCGTGTGATGAGGCCCCGGCTGGCCCCCACGGTGGTGCGGATCGCCACCTCGCGCTCGCGCGTCATCGCCCGGGCGAGCAGGAGGTTGCCGATGTTGGCGCAGGCGATGAGCAGGACCGCCGCCACCGCGCCGAGAAGGATGAGGAGAGCAGGGCGCACGGGACCGACGGTGTCTTCCTGCAGGGAGGCGACGCGCACGTCCCGCTTCCAGTCCTGGTCCGGGAACGCCGCCGCCAGCCGTGCCGCGATGGCCGAGAGCTCCGTCTGAGCGCCCTCGATCGTAGCGCCGGGCGCGAGACGCGCGATGGCGCGCAGATGGCGTGACGTTCGCTGCTTGTCATCGTAAGGCTCCGCCACGGGCCGGTACAGCTCCGCTGGCCGGTCGATCAGACTGGGAGAGGGAAGCGGCTGCAGCTCGGGAGCCATGACGCCGACCACGGTGTAGGGCCGGCCGTTGAGCGTCAATTTTTGGCCGACGATCGCCGGATCGCCGCCGAATCGCCTCTGCCACAAGCCGTGGCTCAGGATGACGACATAGTCCTTGCCGTCCTCCTGCTCCTCCGGGCGGAAGACGCGGCCGAGCAACGGCCTGGCCTGCAGGATCTCGAAATACCCGTCTCCCACCTGCATGGCCGGAATGCGCTCCGGCTCGCCTTCTCCGGTGAGCACCGGCATCCAATCCATGAAGACAGAGAGCCCGGCCAGCGAGCGGCTCTGGCGGCGCAGATCCTCGGCGTCCGTGAAAGAGACCTGGTCCCGGGAGGTGCCGGCTTGACGATCGTGTCCCCAGATCAACACGAGCCGGGCAGGATCGGTAAAAGGCAGCGGCGTGAGCAGGATGGAGTTCACGGCGCTGAAGATGAGGGTGTTGGCCCCGATCGCGAGCGCCAGGGAGATCAGCGCGGCCACGGTGACGACAGGGCTCTTAACGAGCATGCGGACCGCGTAGACGACGTCTCGGGACAAGGAATTCGGCATCACGACCTCCAAGGAGCCTGAGTCTCCGCTGGAGATACGAAGGCGCCGCGGGATTGTTCTGGAGCTTCGCCTGGGAGCGCCGGCATCCTTGCCGGC
Source organism: Thermoanaerobaculia bacterium (assembly GCA_044868005.1). GTDB lineage: Bacteria > Acidobacteriota > Thermoanaerobaculia > Multivoradales > UBA5704 > DATARR01. Next base: position 2,584 of record JBIOVX010000107.1, read on the forward strand.
AGCGTAAACGAAGCGGCCGTTGCGTGCGAGCACGGGCGGTCCGGGCGGGCAGGCCGATGCAAACTATAGAAGGGACTGACTTTAGGTTTCATCCTTACCGACCCACGCAGCACGGGGCTACGCTCCCGTAGCAGGCGTCTACGCGCTGTAGCAGGGGTCTACGCTCCTGTAGACGGCGTCTACGCTCTGTAGACGTGGTCTACACGGCTGTAGAAGGAGTCTACGCGGCTGTAGACGTGGTCTACGCTCTGTAGAAGGGGTCTACACGGCTGTAGACGTGGTCTACACGGCTGTAGACGGGGTCTACGCGGCTGTAGACGTGGTCTACGCTCTGTAGAAGGGGTCTACACGGCTGTAGCAGGGGTCTACGCTCCTGTAGCAGGTGTCTACGCGCTGTAGCAGGAGTCTACGCTCCCGTAGCAGGCGTCTACGCGCCATAGCAGGCGGCTACAGCCGGTCAGTTTGGAGATGACTCGGGAAGCGCGCCCCCGCGTTGCCAAGCCATCCGGGATGCCCTACAATACGCCTCCGCTTTCCGGAGCCCTGTCTCCGCCCGGAACCAAGCCGACGTAGCTCAGCGGTAGAGCAGCTGATTCGTAATCAGCAGGTCATCGGTTCAAATCCGATCGTCGGCTCCATTTGGTATCATAAGCCCAAGCATGAAGACGCTTGAGATCGAGGTACCCGACCCGCTCGCCGAGAAGCTCAAGAACCTCGTAGACGCCGGCTGGTTCGCCAATGAGGACGAGATCGGGCGGCTTGCGCTCGCGGAGTTCCTCAGCCGCCACCGGTTCGAGCTTCAGGAGCAGTTCCAACGCGAGGATATCTCGTGGGCGCTCCGGCAAAAGGGCGCCGTCGATTGAGACGTGTTGTCAGCAATACGGGCCCTGTTCTCCACCTTCACGAAGCCGGTTCCCTCCATCTGCTTGCGCTGACGACGCCATCGCAGAGGACTACGCCTGACTTCGATGCTCGTCGAGCTGCGCGAAAGCGACTCACGCCACCCGGACCTGACACTGGGGCATCCCTACGTAGTTCTTGGCATCGAGGCCGATGATCTCCGGATCTTGAATGATCAGGGAAGACCCTACCTCTACCCCCGAGAAGTCTTCATTGTTGTCGATGCACGTGAGCCGGAAGACTGGCTCAATGAGCTCGGTGAAGACAACGAGCGTTATGCCTATCCCCCTCCTCTCAACGGCTCCGGATTCTTTGAGGACTACTTCGACGGCAAGCCGGATGCGGTCGCCACTTTCTGGCGGGTGATAAGTGAACGCTGAGGACTGGGAGATTGCCCGGGAGCTGCGGAGGTGTCTCTCGCGCCGTCTGAGCATCGAGGATTTTCGAGTCTTCGGCTCGCGAGCCCGAGGCGAGGATACGCCCGACTCGGACCTCGACATCTACTTGGTCGTAACCGAGCTGACTCCCGCCCTGCGCCGTTGGATCGACGAAGTCGCCTGGGAGGTCGGATTCGAAAGGGACCGGGTGATTTCGACCCTGGTGACCACTCGACGCGGGCTGGAGCAGGGCCCGTTCGGTGCGCAGCCTATCGTCCGGTCCATCGAGCGAGAGGGCATCCCCGTTTGAATCGTAGTCCCGAGCAACTGCATTCCTTGGTGCGCTACCGGCTGGAACAAGCCGTCGAGACCCTCCGGGAAGCCAGCCTCCTTCTCGCCGGCTGGCACGAGCACTCCGGAATCGGCCGGGCAGAGTTGAAACGATGACAGCGTATATCGCCTTGGTGCGCAAGGATCCCGATAGCGACTACGGCGTCGAGTTCCCCGATTTTCCCGGGTGTATCACGGCGGGCAAGGACCTGGAAGAGGCTCGGGCTTTCGCCGAAGAGGCTCTTCGGTTCCACATCGAGGGCATGCTCGAGGACGGCGAGCCCTCGCCTAGGCCGAGCCGCTTCGAGGAGATTATGTCCGACCCCCGTAACCGGGGAACGGTTGCCCTGCTGATTGATGCCTCACAGAAGCAGACGCGGAAGTCGGCTTAGTTCGAGGTCAAGAAGTAAGCCAGCCGGCCGGTTGAGATCGAGACTGTAATGCCCGGCGGCCGTCCTCCGACAAAAAACGTCGTCCATCGCGCTCCGGAACAAGGCGCTCCGGACCCAGAACACGTTGTTCCGGACCCGGAACACGGAGCTCCGGGTCGCGCGCGCGTTGTTCTGAGCCCAGAACACGTCGCTCCGGGCTCGGAACATGGTGTTCTGGGTCCGGAACAACATGTCCCGGCCCGCGGACACCGTGTTCCGCCTCCCGTGGGGCGTGCTCCGGCCCGCGGAGACCGTGCTCCGCCTTCCGCTTGATGTGCTCCGGCCTGTGTAGACCGTGTTTCGCTCCCGGTGCGCAAAGCGACGGGTGCCGGCGCACAGCCCCTGGCGTGAAATGCCTGGCCGCTGGGTCGGCGGCGCATCGCGCCCGCACCAGATGCTCGGGCTTGGCCTCGATTCCTTCAAAACCTGTGAGCGCCGTGACGTCCCCGCTCCGGGGATCGGAGGACTTGGTTCCCGGACCATGACGCGGTCCACCTGGATCATGACGCGGTCCACATGGACCACGATGTGCCCCGCGCTTAAATAAGCGGGTCCGACCTGGATCAGGGCGTTGTCCCGTGGCCTCTTTCCGGGAGCGAGTAGAATGTCGGCAACGAAGGGAGGAGCCATGAAAGTCAAGACGAACGTCAAGGCGGGCGGCGAGACCCAAGGCCCGAGCAACCTGACCTCATGAGGACGGGGGCGGTCTCTCCGCCCCATCCCTCTACCACCAACACTGAGCTAGGACACAGCCAGAGGGGCAACTTCGGTGCGCAACGCTTCCCAATCAGCCCCTGCAAACTCCTCCGCGACCTGCACTGCCTCTCTCTGATAGGTCTGATCGCTCGCCATCTTGGCGAACTCCGCGTCGGTCGCCGCACGGCGGGAGGCGGCGAGTTGATTGCGTAGGGCCTTTTCGAGAAAATCATTGCGGCTGACAGCCTCTCCTTGCCGCACGCGAGCATCCATCTCTTCAAGCAGTTCCGCCGGGAGCACCACCGTCGTTCGAAGTCTTGTAGGCATGTTCAGTCCCTCACCCAGACATCAACTATGATGTTTTCTCGCGCATCAAGCAAAGCATCTGGCGCAAGGCCCTCTCCGGCTCTCAGATGGAGCCAGAAGGCTGAAAAGGGGCTATGATTTGGGCTATCTCTTCTCTGCTCAGCGACTTGGGATTCGGCTGGCACTTCTCCTCGGCCGACCTTGGCGGCAGCGACGCGATTCGTCCCTGCCATCTCGCGGAAGCTATTCAATGCAAGGTTACGGCGAGTTTCGCCAATTAGAAATGGGAGCGGCTTGGTCCCCATAAAGGTCCGAGCCGCTCTCAAACTCTGGGCAGAACAATGTGGAAGGGTCTACCGCTTGATTCAAACATCGGGAGAGAAAGGGGAATAGAATAGGAGCATGGTAGATCGGTCCAGGATGCTCTGGCGCAGCGACGACGCGCCCCACGTGACGATCCTGGGCTCTATCCACTTCTTAGACGGAGAGATTCCCGATTGGGTGCTGGAAGTCCATGATGGCGCCGACGCGGTTGTGTTCGAGGCTGACTTTCGGAAAAAATTGCCTCCGCCCGCCATGCCACTAGGCTTATCGCTGCCCTCGCTCGATCCTGAGCTGTGGCAGATTGTTGAGGATGCTGCCCTAGACCTCGGTTTAGCCGCTCAGGAAGTGCCCGAGCTGAGCACCCAATATCCATTCGCTATAGGCGGAAGGTTGGCCGGCTTGTCCCTGGAGCGGTCGGGAGCATACTTTGACCAGGGTATCGATACCGTGCTGCAAGAGCGCACTTCAGATCCTCTCGGTCTCGAAACTTTTCCGGAGTTTTACCGACTCCTCTATCAGGAGCCGCCGCTGTCCGAACAGGTCGCTAGTTTACGGCTCACCATCCAGAGGTTGAACGAGTTGCCGGAACGCTTTCTATGCGCGGCAGAAAGCTGGAGAACGGGAGACCCCGAGGCCGTCCTCGATGCCCTAGACTTCTCTCGGTATTTCAATGACTTTCCCGGGCTCGCTACGGGGATGTTCGCTAACCGCCACGCTCTATGGCTTCCGCGAGCCGAGTACTATTTCCAGAGAGCTGCGGAACTCGGGCACCGACTCCTCATTATTGTAGGGTGTTCCCACCTTGCCGGGCCGCAAACCTTCCTTGCGGATCTTGAGGAGCGTTACGGCTACGAGTTCCGCCAAATCCCTGACCCCACCGCGCGTCACCAACGCTGAGTAAGACCGGAATTAAGATCAATTTAAGCGTACAAGTCGCTGGCCGTCGCACAGCCAGACTCTTTCAAAGTGGCTACTCACATCTATGGGAGGACTTCGAAAGAAATCGTGTATTACCATCTCCAGGTTGGCATCCAACATATGGTGTGGGTGAATTACTAGGTAGCATGGTTGAATAGATGGTTTCTCCCGCTGCTTACCATTCTTGACTATCTTCCGTTCCATGCCCGCTCGCAAAGATGCATGTAGATCTCGCGAGTTTTTACCGATGTCAGTACTCCCTCTGGTGATATTGCTACCCCAACTGATCCTTGAGGGAGTTGTCTCTGCTGGCGTTAGCCTAATTGCGAGGTCGAGATCATTGTTTTCTAGCCGCACCTCGGCTTGGAGAGTGTCAACGCGGACAAGCTCTGACGATATCCACGCTCCTACTTCAGGAAGGTGGCTGGCAAGCACGCGCCATGAGCGGGGAGTCCGAACATGTATGTGGACAAACTGGCTCTGAAGGTGCTTGTGGATATACTTTAGCGTAGTATCCGCTGCATCTTGTTCCTTAGCCCACTCATCCGAGACCCAAACATCTGTCATCTCCGCTCCTACTGACTCACCTTGTTCGTTTTCCAAGACAAAGTCTGGAGTTTGTCTCTTCCGAGCGAATAGCCATTCCTCGCCGTGGTTGGCGCGAAGTAAATGTAGGAAAACGAGAAGGTGGTAGAACTCCTCGTCCGCTTGCCTACCGTCCTGGTCCTTAAGAGTTACCACACAGGAATAAGGGGCCAGCGGTGAACGCCCCGCTTGCAAAAGCCTTCGGTACTCACTCATCCAACCCCAGCGGGCTAGAATTTCGTGTTTGGTCGCCCAACTCTGTCTCTCTAATGTCTCCATTATCTGCTCACGCAGAAGACCCGCGGAAAAGAACCCAAGCGCCGCTAGAGAGAAGAAGCTGTCATTGAGGAGACTATAGGTATCCATATAGCGGTCTAGCTGCCCGCCCACCAGTCTGAACCTATCGATATCGATGCGCCGCCGAATACCAGGTTCAAATCTACGTTTGAATAGATCCTGCCAGTATTCCCATTCGGCTAAGGTTTGCGAGAGGTCCACCTCGTCTAAGAAGTGAAGGTGTTCTGCCGTGTGGCGGAGATGGTCGCTCGCAGCTTTGCGTATCAAAGCATCATCGCTTGCAAATACCGCTCCTAGGCGCAATGAGTTCCAAGGCAGCGCCTTGGGATGCAGAAGCTCCACCTTGTACTGTCCCAACATAGCCTCAGTATATACCTGCTTACCCTCAAGATAACAATGGGTGGGCATGGATCGCTTCGAATGCCCGGCGGGGGGATGCTCTGAGGCCGGCTTCGCTCGCCTCATTCCAGGAGGCTTATTCGGGGGTCGGTTATGTGGTCCACGGGAGCGTTATCCGACCGATTGGATGTGACGCCGGAGGTGCGCGCAGATCACGACGGCCTTGCCGCTCCGGGGCCCACCGCGGCACGGGCAGTCAGCGCGCAACCATAGACCGATAGAAAAAAGCGTAACGTAATCGCCGGGCGCCGCGCCTGATAGATCTGCGGGGGCGGTCGCCGATCCATTCCGGCTTCCGTGCGGGCCTGCCCCCTGGGAAGGAAAACCGTTATGGAAAAGGAAAAAGTCGCTGACTATAGGAGAGGCTCGGACGAGCTGTTCAAGCGGCTCAACCGGCCGGCCGAGATCAATGCCGAGGACCTGAAGCACCTGGTGAGCTCGGTCGAAGGCGTCGCGGGTCGCATCCTCAATTGGGAGGTGTACGGCCGGCCGGCCTTCGAGGTGCTCCGGGCGAGCTTCTCGGTCGCACCCGACCGGCTGTCGGCCCTCGTCGACCGTCTGGTTCAGGGCAAGTCGCGCTTCGGCTGGGAAGTCTTCCCCGAGGGCGTCCCGCCGCTGATCGACCAGTACCGGGTGGACATCAAGGGCGGCGGCGGACTGTAAAGTGGCCACTATGGGACCGACGGGGCGCGCGCGGGTCGTGCAGATCCATCCCACTCGGCGGTGCAATCTGCGCTGCCTTCACTGCTACTCCTCGTCGGGTCCCGAGGAGCGCGGCGAGCTGCCCGCCGCGCTCCTCATCGATGCTCTGACCGCGGCGGCTGCCGAGGGCTACACGACCGCGAGCGTCTCCGGCGGAGAGCCCCTGCTGTACCGGCCCCTGCGCCAGGTGCTCGAAGGCGCCCGCGAGGCCGGACTCGCTACGACCGTCACCAGCAACGGCATGTTGCTGGACGACCGGCGCCTCGCCACGCTGGCGGGGTGTGTCGATCTCCTGGCGATCAGCCTCGACGGTGTGCCGGCCTCGCATGACCGCATGCGGGGAGACCCGCGCGCCTTCTCGACGATGGCTTCGCGCCTCGAGGGACTGCGCCGCTCGGAGATCCCTTTCGGCTTCATCTTCACCCTGACGCTTCACAACCTGCACGAGCTGGAGTGGGCGACCGCCTTCGCCCTGGATCAGGGGGCGTCGCTGCTGCAGATCCACCCTCTGGAGGAGGCGGGCCGGGCGCGCCAGGAGCTCGCCGGCAAGCGCCCTGACGACATCGAGTGCTCCTACGCCTTTCTGGTCGCCGCCCAACTCCAGGAGGCTGTGGGCGAGCGCCTGCACGTGCAGTTGGACCTGATCAGCCGCCGTTACGTTCTGGCGAGCCCGGCGTGCTTCTTCGCCGAGGGCGAGACGACCTGCAGGGTAGACCAGCCGTTGTCGGAGCTGGTTTCACCGCTCGTCATCGAAGCGGACGGGATGGTGGTGCCGCTGGAATACGGTCTGTCGCGCGCCTACGCGCTGGGCAACCTCCACCAGGCGCCGCTCGGCGAGCTGGCCGCCGCGTGGCGGCAAGCCATCTATCCCGGCTTCCGCCGTCTCTGCCGGGCAGCCTACGAAGACCTGGAGGCCGACGAGGGCGCTTCGCTCGCCAACTGGTACGAGCGCGTGCAGAAAGCCGGGCAGGCGGCTCCGCACGGGACCATGCTCGGAGCCGTCACCGGATAATCTGCAATACCCGCTCCCTGCCGCCGACGTCCCACAGAACCGCTGCCTTCGCCGCGCCCAGGAGGGTCCGTAGAGACGCTCCGGGCCGTAACGACATCCTATGCAGGTCACGGGACGGCGGGGCGTCTCCGAAGCTTGCGCGCGCCTGTGGGCCGGACGCGGGAGAGCAAGAGAGGGGGGTTGCCAAATATAGCGGAGCGGCATAAAATGCTATTGCAGTATAAATTTCGGTCTAGGCAAGGAGGGATCGTATGGCTTGGTTTCCAGGATCTATGAGACCTCAGTTGCAGCGGAGAAGCTCCGCGGGGCGCCTCTTCCTCGGTGCGGTGGCGCTGGCGGCCATCCTCGCGCCGGCAGGCCTTGCGGCGGCGGAGCCCCGCTGGGCGCCGCTCGGTCCGCCGGCGGCGCCCACGTTGGCGCGGCTCATCGTCAATCAGGGGACCGGCGACGCGTATGCGTTGGGCGCCGCGGCCGTCTGGCAGTCGCGGGGCGGCACCGGCGCGTGGCGCAGCATCCAGGACGGCCTCGACGGGCTGCCGGAGGGCTTCGCCGCCGATCCGCGCCGGCCCGGGAGGCTCTACGCCGTGGTGGGGGAGCTCGAGGGGACCTGCTCGGTCCGCCGCAGCGACGACTCCGGCGGCCACTGGAGCGTCGTCTTCCGAGACTGCTACGCCTCGTTCAGCTTTCAGGATCTCCAGGTGGATCCCTTCGCGGCGGACACGGTCTACTGGCGCAGCGGCTTGTCCCTCCTCCGCAGCCGGGACGCCGGCCGGACCTGGGATTCCATCAACGTGGGGGCCATCGACGGCGGGTCCAGCGTCAACGCGTTCGCGCTCGCGCCCGACCAGCCGCGGACCCTGTTCGCCGCGGGCTACTACAACGGCTTCTTCAAGACCTCCGACGGCGGCGCGACCTGGACCCAATCCGTCCTGTCCGAGAACAGGAACCCGCCGACCTTCCTCGTCGCTACGCGCGCTCCCCGCTCCCTCTACGCGTGGGGAGGCCGAAGCTACGACGATTCCGCCCCCTGCTTCGTGCGCAGCGACGACGACGGCGCGACCTGGAAGGCCTACCTGCCGTACACCACCTGTGGCGCGCCGGCGATCGACGTGGACGACCCGCTCACCGTGCGCATCACCGTCGCCACCGCCGGCGGCGCGGAGCTGCGGGTATCGCACGACGGCGGCGAGACCTGGCGCGCGAGCGCCGCGCCCGATTGCGGCGACCTCTACGTCCTGCCCGGCAAAAAGGGCCTCGTGCTGGCCACCGACGAAGGCTTCTTCCGCGCTCCCGACGACCATAGCCCATGGCACACCGCCAACCACGGTTTCGCGGCTGCGGAGATCGCGGCCGTCCTGGCGACCGTGCGCGGCGTCGTCGCGGCTCCGGCGCAGGTGAGATACGGCGACGAGCCGCCCGCCATCCCGCTCGTGTTGACCGAGGACGGCGGGCGCTCCTGGCGCGGCGCGCCGCTCACCAATCCGCTCGCCCTCGCCGCCGATCCGGGCGACCCGCACCGCCTGATCGCCTCGGCCCTGCGCTATGAAAACTCGTGGTCCTATCACGCGCGGGTCCTGGAGAGCCTCGACGACGGCCATACCTGGCGCGGCGTGGTGGACCCGCAGCTCGAGATCGACACCTTCTCCAGCCTCGCCGTCGATCCTTTCGAGCCGCGGACGCTCTACGCCGGCAGCTTCTATGGAGGTTTCTACCGCAGCGACGACGGCGGGCGTACCTGGCAGACCTCGAGCGCCGGCCTGCGATTCGGCGGCTGCCATCACTACTATTGCGAGGCGAACCGGGTGTCCGCGATCCTGCCGGACTCCGGCAGGAGCGGCTCGATCGCCATCCTCTTCGAGACTCAGGTCTACACCAGCGCCGACGGCGGCTTCACCTGGCGCGTGCGGGGACCGGCCACGAGCCGGCCGCGCTACGGCTCCGTGGCCGCGTTGGCGCGCGATCCCCAGGGCGCCCTGGTGGCGGTGGCCGACAATATCTACCGCAGCACGGACGACGGCGTGACCTGGAAACGGGCGGGCCGGCTGCCGCGCCTGGCCCAGCCGGGCGGGGCGTTCCAGGTGAACGCCCTGGCAGCGACGCCGGCGGGGCTGTTCGTCGGCACCAACGTCTCCGGCGTCCTGCACAGCACGGACGGCGGGCGCACCTGGAAGGCCCTCAACAACGGCCTGCCGCTGCCGGCGGTGACCTCGCTGGCGGCGGATCCGCGCGATCCGGCGCGCCTCTACGCCGCGGTCCCCCGGAACGGCATCTATGTGATCCAGGTGCCATAGTAAGAAAGGCGCCGCTGGCCGTGTATTGAGTCACTTCAGGGCCTGCCGCTCGCGGCAGGCCCCGGCCGGCAAGTCACCGGAGAATCTGCGCCACCCGTTCCTGCCGCCGGCGCACTTCCTGCCATTCCTGCCGCACCTCGGCGCTGGGATGGACCTCTGCCATCAGGCTGTCGACGCGGCCGCCGGCGGCGGCCAGGCCGTTGAACCGGCGCACCAGCTCCGTTCGCGGGTCCGTCTTCAGCAGGCGATTGCGGGTGCGGGCGAAGAGCCCATCGTTGAACCTCTTGCGGAAGTCTTCCGCCGCCTCGGCGTAAGCCTCCAGCTCGTCCCGGAGCTTCTCGTCGCTCGCGGTGAGCTCGGCCCCCGCATCCTCCTTCTGGTCCAGAAAGGTCCCGTAGATCTCTCCGAGCCTGGCGCCGGCGGCCTCCAGCTCGCTGCCGAGCCGGCGGAGCTCCTCGACGGGGAGCTCGGAGTCCGGCGTCGAAATCTCCGTGAGGGCGGGCGTTTCCAGAGCAGGGGCCGGAGCCGGCGCGGTCTGCTGCGGCGGCGGCGAGGCTTCCTCCGGTCCTGCCGTGGCGGGGCTCGCCGCCGGATAGGCCGGATAGAAGGAGGCCGGCGGGCTCGCCGGTTTCGGCACCTCCTGGCGCCGCACGACGGGCGCCGGAGGCGGAGGCTGCACCGCTGCCTTCTGGAGGCCGGCTGGATTCGTGGCGGTCTGGACGTCCGCCCCACCTCCGGGGACATCCGTTGGCATTGCGCTCGCCTCGTTCGACGGCGGAATGGCGGAGCGGATGGCGTTCTGAGCCGTCAGTTCGCCGGCGGGAACGTTGTTCCGCCTGGAGATCCATCCGGCGGACGCCAGAGCGACGACCGACACGGAGATCAGAACGCCGAGCAGCAACGCCCAGGAACGCTGCCCGGTCGTCTTCTCGACGAGCGCCGGTGGTGGCGGCTGCTGTCGCCTCGGCGGTGAAGGAGGAGGCGGCGGCAAGGCCGTCTCCCCGAGGATCTCCTGGATCGTCTGGGCGAGACGGTTGGCGTCGTAGGCCCAGCGGGCGTCGCTGAGCTCGATGGCGTTGCGCCGCGCCAGCCGTGCGAGCGTCGGCGGCAGCTCCTCGGGCCGCGGCATCGGCGTTTCCTGCACCAACACCGGAATGACCCGGATGTTGCGAGCCAGGGCGGTCTCGACTTCCAGGCGCACGAAGTCGGTATGGTCGTCGATGCGCCGGATACCGGCGGCGTTCTTGATGGTCAGCCACTCGCGGCCGATGACGACGAGCAGCACTTCGCAGGAACCGACAGCCTTCTCGATGGCGTCGACGAAATCGACGCCGGGCGCGAGAGTGTCCACGTCCATGAACAGCCGGCCGGGGAAGTGGCAGCTCAGGCTGTCGAAGAGCCGTCCGGCGTGGCCTGCGCTATCCTCGCGGCGATAATTGATAAATATGTTCGCGAACCGCCCGGGCGGTCCGCCGGATTGCGGGTCCATGTCAACCTCCGGGGTGGGCAAGCGCGGTGAAAGCGCCTGGAGTACCCCATATCCCTTAGGTGACGGACGGGCCCTGAACGTTACACGCGGTAGTGCAGAAAACCTGATATAGCGCTGCCTAACCGTTCGTCGCCGGTGCCGCCGGCTGCGGTGATCCTGACGGTGCCGCCGCCTCCTCGGCCTTGAGCTTTTCGATATCGACCCAACCGCGGCTCGTCGCCGTGCAGGAGTCGCCTTTGGTGCAGACCTGGAAGCGCGTGACCGGGTGGAGCTCCCAACTGCTCGCCCGGAAGCACTTCGGGCCGGCGTCGGGAAAGGCGCAATCGTCCTTGGCGCTGTAGTGCTCGCTGTCCAGCATGAGCTGGCCCACTACCCGCACCTGGCGGCCGATGGCCGGTTCGAACATGTCGAGCGTCCAATCCGGCTTGAAGGCTGCTCGCCAATGAGGGGTCACCTCGACGATATGGCTGGAGACTTTGATCTCCTCCTGCAGCTTCTTGCGCTCGGCAGGGGTGAGGCCCTTCTTGGCCGCCGCTGCGGCCGCCAGGTCGGGATCGAAGCCGATGCCGAGGTGAAAATCGATGTCGTCGGCGTCCGTGAGCTGGCAGTTGGAGCTCTCCTTGCCGCCTTTCTTCGCCTCGTAGAGAAAGCCGATCAAGGCGAAGACGCGGCCTTCGCCGATCGCCGCCAGCTCGTCTTTGAGCTCCTCGTGGTTCTCCTTGGTCAACGCCGCCGGCAGGCGCTCTTCCAGCGCGCCGTACTCGTCGCCGGTGAAGGTGCGCAAGGGTTTTCTGGTCGGCGGGATGAGCTGATTCTTCAGCAGGTTGAGGTAGGGGTCATATCGTGCGGCCTGTGAACAGCCGGTGGGGTACTCGCTGTGGCATTCCTGAAAAGTGGGGATCTCCTCCCCGCAAGCGGCGGCCTCGTCGACCGGGTGCTCGGCAACGGTCACCCCCGGCCGCGGTTCCAGCAAGGCCGCCTGCGCGAGCAGCGCGATGGCGAGAGGAGCGAACGGTGCGATCCTGCGGCTGACGGTGGCGGGCATGGGCGGGCTCCTATCAGCCGGGCGGATTCTCGCCGGTCGTCGTGGTCTGCGCCTTGACGGTCTCTTGCACCGTGGTGGTGGTCTTCGGACCGGCGGTCTTGTCCATGGCCGGACTGCTCGCCTGGATGCCCTTGCTCACGGCGTAGGTGCTGGCGCTGATGCCCAGCAGCGTCAGGATCTCGGCCGGCACGTCGGGAAATTTCATCGACGAAACGGTCATCATGAAGAGGCTGAAGGCGATGACGAAGGTGAAGATGAGCAATTGGAAGCGCGACATGCTGGCGCCGCCTCCCGATTCGCTGAGCAGCGACGAGAGGTCGATCCTTCCCATGACGACGTTGACGACCACCATGAAGCCGAGAAAGAAAAGGAGGATCAACACCACGTAGCCGATGATCACGCTGAGCCGCTCCATCGGGGAGCCCTTGACCGAGAAGTACACGATGGCGACGGCCGCGACGGCCAGGATGAAGCACGCGAAGGGGATCAACGTCAACAATCGGGTCTGCTGATTCGAGTCCGCCACGGGAGGACCTCCTCATTCGAAATTCTTGAGCAGTGGTTGGATGAATCGGCTGAAGATCTTGCCGCCCAGATAGACCATCTGGCTGCCGCCGAGCGCCGCGACGACGCCCATCGGCAAAGATGGAAGCGAAGCTTGACCGGGGTTCTTCAGGACCATATACAGATATCGCGCGGCGACGGCGACGGTGAAGATGAGGAGCTGCAGGCGGGCGGGAGAGAACGACGTGCGGCCGTCGGCGTCCTTGCTCTCGAGGAGGCCGGCGATGGAGATGCGCCCGGTGACGATCTGCAGCACGACGACGGCGACGAGCCCCAAGATCCAGGCACCGCCCGCGTAGAGCGTCATTCTGGCGAGGAAGGCCATGGGCGGAGTCAACCGGCTGCGCGGCGCTCTCTCATAAAAGTTATGGCTGATGGATCGATCCTAAAGCTCTTACTGATCCATGTCAAGAAAGCGCTGAGGAGACTTTCCCCCCGCGAGTGAGGGAATCCTCCGATAGATCTGCACCGCCGGAGCATGGAACTCTGCAGGGTGGAGGTGATCGCCATGCGTCGCCACGTCCTCAGCCCATCCCTCCTTCTCCTCGCCAACCTGATCTTCCGTGCAGTGCTGGCCGCCCCGGCTCTCGCCCAGGGGTGGTCGGCCGACGTGCTCGATCCGTCCGCCGTGGATTCGAACGCCACCGGCGCCGTCGTTCCCGCCTCGGGGTTGGCGGCGGCCGCGGGCCAGCCGCAGAGCCTGGGTCTGTTCCCGATGGCCGGCACGGCGGCGCCGCCCGCGGACTCGCTGGCCCAGTACTACGTGTTCGTCAGCGGTGGCGAGACCCTGGCCCAGTGGCCGGTGTCGGCGCGCGGGCGCATCGCGCTCGTCAAGTCGCAACTGCCCTCCACCTTCGTGCAGATCGCCAACAACGGCGCGCTCGCCGGCGCCGTCGCGGTGATGCTGATCGGCGAGACGACCAATCCCACCGCGGTGACCGCGCCCATTCCCGCCGGCATCATCCTGCCGGCTCAAGGGGAGCTGCTGGTCGATCTGATCGACGGCACGACGGATGCCGTGGACCCGCCCAACGGCACGGTCTCGGCGTTTCCCCTCCGCATCAATCCATTCTTCAACGTGAGCTGCGAGCCGGTGGCGGCGCCGCCGACCGTCACCTCCGGCGCCTACCGCGGCACGCGCGTGCCACGCGGCACGCGGCCCGACTTCCCCGGCAATCCCAATACCCTCGCTCCTTTCAACGGGCCGGCCCTGCAGGCCGCCGTCTTCCCGGTCGGCCGCGAGGCGGCGGAGCCCACCCTGGGAGTGAACAAGGAGGGCACGGGCTTCTACGCCGCGGCGACGTTCGACGCTCCCGGAGGCGCCCTGCCGCGCACCGTGGTCATGCGCTCGCGCGATGGCGGCCGGAGCTGGGAGGGAGTCTCGCCGCCGCTGCCGGAGCCGCTGCAGAGCGAGCCGCCGGTCAACGGCGACCCCATGGTCTACGTGGAGGAGGCGACCGGCCGCGTCTACAGCCTCGATACTTACGACGCCGACTGCATGTACCTGATCTTCTCCGACGACGAGGGCGAGACGTGGAGCCGCAACCCGGTGGTCTGCGACACGACCCCTGCGGTGACCGATCACCAGACGATCTTCGCCGGGCCGCCGCCCGCGGGCATGGAGCCGCTGGGGCTCCTGTATCCGGAGATCCTCTATACCTGTTACAACACCGTCGCTTCCACCAACTGCCTGCGCAGCCTCGACGGCGGCCAGACCTTCACCAAGGCGGGCTTCGCCTTTACGGGTTTCGAGCCGGACAACCTCGACGCGCCCTTCCCCTTCTACGGCGTGCCCGGCCTCTGCGGCGGCCTGACCGCCCACCTGCACACCGACAGCGAAGGCCGCGTGTTCCTGCCCGCCGGCCGTTGCGGGCTGCCGCGCATCGCGATCTCCGAGGACGCCGGCCTCACCTGGGAGCGGGTGTTCGTCAGCCGCGACATCCCGCTGCCCGGGATCGAAGGCGTCGGCGAAGGCGACAACGAGCATGAGAACACGACGGCGATCGACGCCGCCGACAACCTCTACATGACCTGGTGGGACCACAACGACCATCTGCCGTATCTGGCCATCTCGCGCGACCACGGCCGCACCTGGAGCGAGCCGCTGATGATCGCGCCGCCCGGCGTGCAGGAGGTCAACTTCCCGACCATCGACGCCGGAGACGAGGGGCGGATCGCGATCCACTTCCCGGGCACCGTGGTGGCCGACCGCGCCGACGCCCAGCGGCCGTGGAACTTCTACGAGATCGTCTCCACCAACGCGCTCGACGCCGACCCGCTGTTCGTCTTCACCGTCGCCAACGATCCCGCGAAGCCGGTCCACCGCGGCAACTGCGGCCCGGGCCGTTGCGCCGGCATGTACGACTTTCTCGACGTGGTGGTGCCGCCGGCGGACGTGCCGGAGAAGGCGGTGGGGTTCTGGGCCGCGGGCGTCGACACCTGCGGCGACAATTGCGAGCGCTGCGCCACCGCCGCCGATGGCATGGACGGCATCGTCGTCCGCCAGGTGGCCGGCCCGTCGCTGCGGGCGCAGCCGATCCGCGTCGAGGACACCGATCCGGCGATCGAATACAAGAGCGGCTGGCATCGCCGCGACGACGCGCAAGCCTCGGGCGGCACCTACCATCGCCGCGTCGGCGGCAACAACGGCACCGGCGCCAACCCGACGGCGCGGCTGGTCTTCGCGGGCGACGCCGTGACCTACTTCTACGCCACCGCGAGCGGCGGCGGCACCGCCGACGTGTACATCGACGGCCGGTTCGCGCGCACCATCTCCTTCGCCGGCACGACGAGCGCGCCGGCCTTCGGCGCCTCGGCGAAGTTCGACGGGCTCGGCGAGGGCTCGCACGAGATCCTCGTCGCCTACCGCTCGGGCGTCGCCTATCTCGACGCCTTCGAGATCGATCCGGCGAGCAGCCAAGCCTCGGCGGACGCCTCCGCGCCGCTGACCCGCTCGGTGACCCAGGTCACCCCGGCCCTGCTGAGCGGCCTGCCGGGAGCCGTGGCCGTGGCGACGGTGAACGCCGATGCGGCAACGCAGGAGATCTCGGTGGTCGTCGACGGGAGCAGCCAGCCGCTCACCGTGCGGCTGCTCAGTCCGGCCGGCGGCCTGGTGGGCTCGGGCGGCGCTCTCCTCGCCGGACAGCCGCTCTCCGGGCTCGACGCCAAGGCGGCGACGGCCGGCCTCTATACCGTGCAGGTGCTCGGCGGCACGGGCGCGGTCAAGATCAGCGTTGCCCGGACGGTGAAGGTGAAGTAGAGAGCTTGCGGGCGAGCTCGGTCATGCGGGCCAGGTGGTGGTCGTCGTGCTCGGCGGTGAAGAAGGCCATGTCGACGACGCGCATGGGCTGGTTCAGGCGCGGATGGAGGGCGGTGACGGAGAGCTGGCTCGCGTCCCAGCCGTCGAGACGGGCCACGAAGCTTTCGCGCTCGCGGCGGAAATCTCTCAGCAACTCCTCGATCGGCCGCTCGCTGTGGCGCGCTTCCCAGGTCTTGCGGTTGGCCATGTCCGCGGCGCGCAGGACCGCGGCGCCGGCCAGGAAATCGTCGAGCCGGCCGGCGTGCAGCTCGTCGAGGTCCAGCAGGTGGCCGATATGCTCCTGGATGGACCAGGCGTCGCCGTCGCGTTGCGTGAGAAGGGCGGGGGAGAGGTGCCGGACCTTGTCCTCGATGCGGGCCGGCGTGCCGCGGAGGCGCTCGACCACGACGGGGAAGAGCGCCTCCGGCAGGTCGAAAGTGAAGCTGCGATCGACCCAGCGTGATTTCACCGGCCGATTCTAACGCGACCTCACCCTCTGGTCGATCAGCGGCCGCTCAGGCGGCGGGCGTCGATGCCCTGCTTCCGCTCGCTGTTCTCCCAGGAAACGAAGAGCTTGCCGGCGCCGTCCGCCGCCACCGCGAGCTTCCGGAAGTTGCGCTGAGGCCGGCGCTCGGTGATCCAGAACGCCTCACCCACCGGCGCGCCCAGGGCGTCCAGCTCCACGCCCGCGGCCTGGAAATCGGTGCCGTCCTTCCAGGTCAGCCAGGCGAGGAGGAAGTGGCCGGAAGGCATCGCCGCCAAGGCCGGCGCGATCTGCGGCGAGCCCTCGCCGAGGCCGCCGCGGTAGAGCCGCACCTGAGGGCCGATGAGATTGCCGCCGGAGCCGACCGCCTGGCCGTAGAGATAGAAGAAGCCGCTCCAGAGCTCCGGGTGCTCGCCCTGCCAGGCGACGAAGAAGTTGCCCGCCTTGTCGGCCGCCACCGCCGCCCGGTTCTGCCGGTGGGCCGTGTCGGTGCTGACGCGGAGCTCGGGTCCGATCGTCTGAGCGGAGGCGCCGAGCAGGCGCGCGAAGACGCTCACACCGCTCGCGTCCTTGCCTTCCCAGACCACCAGGGCCTGGCCCTTGGAGTTGGCGGCGACGGCCGGGCGCTGGCCGCTCCCCTCGCTGATCTTGATCTCGGCGCCGGTCGGCGCGCCGTCGGCGTTCAACGCGCGGCCGACGATGCCGCCGGTGCCGCCGTCCTCCCAGACGGCCAGGAAGCGGCCGTTGTGGGCGATCAGCCGGGCGTCGTGCTGGAAGCCGGAAGTCGAGACGTTGACGCGGGACTTGGCGCCGAGCGCCGCGCCGCCGACGCTGAAGCGCTGCACGTAGACGTCCTGGTCCTGGAGATCGCGCTGCTCGAAGAAGGGCTCGCTCCTCAGGAAGGCCCGCTCCTCGGTGAAGGCGAGCAGGAATTGGCCGTTGTTGAGGAAGGCCACGGCGGGCTGCCGCCGGTTGAACACGAAGCCGCTGAAGGGAAGCGCCGAGGGAGCCTCGTTCTCGATCAGGGTCGACTCGGCGCCCGTCGCCAGGCCGTTGGCGGCGTAGAGCTGGCCGCGGATGCCCCTCTGGTCGTTCTCCCACACCACGATCGAGGTGCCGGCCGCCGAGAAGGCCGTGGCCGGGTTGAGCTGCTTGAAGTCGGTACGGTTGTTGACGCGGAGCTGGCGTCCTTGCGGCTGGACCTCGGCCCAAGCCGAGACGGAAAGAAGGGTGAGAGCGGCGAGGAACCCGTAGCAGGCCTTTGATCGCATTGAATCTCCTCCTGTGTGAGAGCTGAAGCGGACCTGATGCCAGTGTAGCATAAGAAGTCGGGGGAGGGGAGCCCCCCGAAAATCGGATCGTGATGGTTTGGATCTGCCCTTCGAGGCCTCACCCCCTGTCCCCCTCTCCCTGACGGGCGAGGGGGGACGCCTGCGAAGGGGTTGGCCGAAAAAGGTGGCCTCCTATTGG
>JBIOVX010000108.1:0-10539 GCA_044868005.1 Thermoanaerobaculia bacterium
TCCGGGAGAGAGGGGAACAAGAAAAAGCTTGCTTTGTTTTCTCCCTCCTCTCCCTCTGGGAGAGGAGGGTCGGGGAGGTGAGGGCTTCGGAGGGCATGCCGCCGGCTCTTCCTACAACTGCCCCGAAGTCATCTCCTTTATTTTCTCCAGATACGCCGGGTCCTCGTACCGGCTCAGCAGGAACTCCCCCGCGTACTCCGGCAGTGGAGATCCCAAAACATGCGCCGCCAGCAGCTCGGCGGCGGCCTGCGAGGCCATGATGCCGTAGCCGGAGAGGCCGCAGAGGAGGTAGTTGCCTTCCACCGGCGACGGACCGATGAGCGGCCGGTTCTCGCGCGTCTTGCAGTAGTAACCGCCGTCCACGTAGGGACGCCGCATGCGGCCCAGGTACTCGGTTAGGGCGGGCACCATGCGGATGAGCCCGCGCAGCACCACCTCCGGATAGAACGGATCGAAGCGGGGCGGGAACACAGACTCCACGGGCTCCAGGTGATACGTCCAGAGCAGCAGGTGCATGCGGCTGCCGTGTCCACCTTCCGGACGGAAGTGCACTCCCGCCGGCATGGTCTCCAGCAGCCAGGCGAGCTCCGGATCCTGGGCGAGCTGCTCGCGCTCCTCGTCGCTCCAGACGAGCTTCACGGGATCCGTCCAGATCATCAGCGGCAGGTCGCGGGGGAGGATCCCCAGGTAATCGTCGAAGGTGACCTTGCCGTGCAGCTCGTTGAGCAGCGGCAGCTCGACGCCGGCGAGCCGGCCCATTTCCGGAGCGAGCGGTCCGGCGGCGTTGACGAAGCGGCGGGTGGCGATCGTCTCGCCGGAATCCAGGCGCACGGCCTCGACGCGGCCGGCGCGCACGATCACCTCCGCGATGCGGCCGCGGATCTGGCGCAGCCCGCGCTCGCGCGCCTGCTCGAGCAGGTACATGCCGAGCTGCTGCGCGGAGAGCCAGCCGCAGCGGCGGGTGTGCAGCATGGCGAGCACGTCCGGCGGCAGGAAGGGAAACCGGCGCAGGATGCGGCCGCGGTCGAGCACCAGATCGGCTCCCGCCAGGTCGGGATCGAGCTCGTCGTAGCGCTCCTCCGGGTACGGCGGATCGTCCGGACTTCCGCGATGGATGCGCAGCGCGCCGGCGCCGAGCATCGAGACCTCGCGAGCCCCGCGCTCCATCTCCGCCGCGCGATCCGGGTCGGCCGTCAGGTAGGCGTAACCGTTGGTGTTCATCACGAAGCGGTTGCCGCTCTCGGCCGACAGCTCCTGCAGCAGGTCGATGCTGCGGTTCATGAAGCGCACCATGGTGTCGCCGGGACCCGGCCACCAGTTGCGGTAGCACTCGGTGGACTTGTCGCTGGTCACCGAGAGCGGCGGCTGGTCGTCGATCATCACCACGTCCGCGAGGCCGTGGCGCACCGTGAGCTCGTAGGCGGCGGAGATGCCGGCGATCCCGGCTCCGCAGATCACGACGTCGGCGGTCTGCATTCCTCAGCGCACCGCGGTGTACTCGGAGAAGATCTTCATTTCGACGTGCCGCTCGGTCTGCCGGAAGCCGGCATCGGCGAGGGCTTCGAGGATGACGGCGGGCGGGACGCAGCTCTCGATGGTGTCCCAGTAGTACTCCATGAGCTCGCGGGTGGCGCGGCCGCCGTGGCCGAGGCGGGCGACGAGCGGCACGAGGCGGCCCATATAGAGCTTGAGGAGGGCGTGGGAGAGCCGCGAGGCCGGCGGCGTGATCTCCAGCAGCAGCAGCTTGCCTCCCGGTTTGAGCACGCGGAGATATTCCTGAAAGGTCGTCCGCAGGTCCGACACGTGCCGCAGCGCGTAGCCCATGCTCAGCATGTCGAACCTTTCGCCGGGGAAGGGGAGGGACTCCGCGAGGCCTCGCGCGCGGTGCTTCACGCCGTGTCCGGCGGCCTGGCGCAACATGCCGAGGCTCGGATCGAGGGCTACGACGAGCCCGCGGCCGCCCACGATGCGCTGCGCCTGGACGGCCACGCCGCCGGTGCCGGAGCCGGCGTCGAGCAGGCTCATCCCTTCCGCAAGGCCGGCGCGCAGCAGGGCCTCCCGGCGGTAGCGGTGGCCGGAGCCAAAGCTGATCGCCTGGTTGATCCAGTCATAGTCGCTGGCGGCCTCGTCGAACCAGGTGTCCACCCGCCGCCGCCGCTGCTCTTCGCTCCGGTAGTAGCGCGGGAGCGGGGGGTGAGGCGGCAGGGGGGCGGCGGGGAGGGGGTTCGGCATGGCGGGAGGAGAGTATCGCACGCCCGCCTTTCCGCGCATGGCCCTACCACCCCTCTGGACGGTGTCCCCGTGCCTTCCACCAGCCATCATGGCTCTGCGCGCGCTTCTATGCGAACGAGCAGCGAACGAGGAGACCCCTATGAAGACAGCGAAATTGAGTCTCGACGGCAAGGATTACGAGCTTCCCGTGCTGGTGGGCACCGAAGGTGAGACCGGCATCGACATCTCCAACCTGCGGGCGCAGACGGGTGCGATCACGCTCGACAGCGGCTACGCCAACACCGGCTCCTGCACCAGCGCCATCACGTTCATCGACGGAGACAAGGGGATCCTGCGCTACCGCGGATATCCCATCGAGGAGATCGCCTCCCGGGCGAGCTTCGAGGAGGTGTGCTATCTCCTCATCTGGGGCCATCTGCCAAACCGGCGGGAGCTCGACGACTTCCGCCACAGGCTCACCTATCACAGCCTCATCCACGAGGCGATGAAGAAGCTGTTCGAGGACTTCCCGCCGGCGGCGCACCCGATGGCGGTGCTCTCGGCCATGGTGGCCTCGCTCTCGGCCTACTACAGCCGGCCGGAGGAGGACCCGGATCTCAACATCGTGCGGCTGCTGGCGAAAGCGAACACCCTGGCGGCCTTCTCCTACAAGAAATCCATCGGCCAGCCGTTCGTCTACCCGCGCAACGATCTCACCTACAGCGAAAACTTCCTCTACACGATGTTCGCGGTGCCTTCCGAGCCTTACGCCGTGCCGACGGTGCTCGACCGCGCCCTGAACCTACTCCTCATCCTGCACGCCGACCACGAGCAGAACTGCTCGACCTCTTCCGTGCGCATGGTGGGGAGCAGCCAGACCAACCTGTTCGCCGCGGTCTCCGCCGGCATCTGCGCGCTCTGGGGGCCGCTCCACGGCGGCGCCAACCAGGAAGTGATCCAGATGCTGAAGCAGATCCGCGACGACGGCGGCGACTACAGGAAGTACGTGGCGATGGCCAAGGACAAGGCGTCGGGCTTCCGCCTCATGGGCTTCGGCCACCGCGTCTACAAGAACTTCGACCCGCGGGCGCGCATCCTCAAGCGGGCGGCCGACGACGTGCTGGCGCATATGGGCCTCTCGGACCCGCTGCTCGAGATCGCCAAGAACCTCGAGCAGGTGGCCCTCCAGGACGAGTTCTTCATCGAGCGCAAGCTCTATCCGAACGTGGACTTCTACAGCGGCATCCTCTACCGGGCGATGGGCATCCCGACCGAGATGTTCACGGTGATGTTCGCCCTCGGCCGCCTGCCGGGCTGGATCGCGCAGTGGCGGGAGATGCGGAGCGACGCGAAGGCGCGCATCGCCCGACCGCGGCAGATCTACGTCGGCGAGCGGCTCCGGCCCTTCAAACCTCTTGCGGAGCGCGAGCAGCTCGCGGTCCCCGAGCTGGTGCAGGAGCGGGAGCTGGTGCTGGTGTAAGACTGGTTCCGTTCTGAGACCCGCCTCACCCCCTCACCCCCTCTCCAGCGGAGCTGGAGAGGGGAGCTCGCCCGTGGTATCCTTCTTTACTCCGCTCTGAAGGATCTCCGTTCTCAGCCGGACCGCCGCAATCATGATCGACCTCAGGAAAGCCCCGCCCGAGCTGTTCGCCCAGGTTCTGGAGAGCAATCTCCAGGGGATCGGACCGGTGCGCAAGCTCTACGGCCACTTCGTCGACGCGGTGCTCTACCGGCTGGGAGCGGATGGCGCGTGGCTGCTGGGCGCGGACGGCGGCGTGCGCGTCCTGCGCGGCGAGGCGGCCTTGTACGACGCCGAGCGGTCGGGGGCGTTCCTGCGCGACGAGCGCCGGCCCACCTCCCGCACCCTGGTGCTGGCGCGGGTGACGGTGAACGGGCGGCAGATCGCCGTCGTCGGAGCGGCGCGGCGGGAGCGCGAGTTCAGCCAGGCGGGCCGGCGTACGCTGGACAAGCTCTGCGGCGTGCTGGCGGCTGAGCTCGGCCGCCGCGAGGAGCAGCGGCTCGCCCGCGTGCTCGACCGCATCCGCAGCAAGATCGTCTCCGAGCTGCGGCCGCGCGACCTGGCCTATCAGATCCTCGACGGCCTGCACCAGCTCGTCGATTATGACCACTCTTCGTCCTTCCTGATGTACGACCCGGCGGGCGGCGTCTTCCGCGTCGAGGCGGAGAAGATCGTTTGGATGAAGGGCAAGAGCTCTTTCGTGGGCCGTGAGGTCCCGGCCTCGGCGGCGCTGGTGGAGGCGATCAACGAGCAACCCGGCATCCGCCAACTGACCGGCGACTCCGGCGGCGATCCTTTCTGGGAGGTGCTCGCCTACCATCGCAAGCGCGGCATTCCGGCGCCCGCGAGCCTGCTCTGCGCGCCGCTGTTCTTCGGCGGCGAATTTTTAGGGCTGCTCAGGATCGCGGCCTGGAAGCGGCGGCCCTTCGACCGCCGGGACGTGGGGGTGGTGGAGCGCTTCCTGCCGGCGGCGGCGGTTTCCATCCGCAACGCCCGGCTCAACATGTCGCTCGAGCGGCAGGCCATCCAGGCCGAGATGAAGGCGACCCTGGTGACGCTGGCGAGCGCCGTGGCCCACGACGTCAACAACGCCGTGGGTACCATCCTGCCGCTGGCGCAGCAGATCCTTGAAGACCTCAAGCACGGGGAAGCCGACACGGATTCGCTCGGCCGCGACCTCGAGCTGATCGTCGAGAAGGCCCGGCTGTGCAAGCGCATCTTCGGCAACATGCTGCGCGTGGCGCGGGCGGAGCGCGCCGGCGACGGCACGGTGGACGTCAACCAGGTGGTGCGCGAGACAGTGCCGTTCTTCCACGGCCAGGCCGCCCGCCGCGGCATCGAGACGGTGCTCGACCTCAAGGAGCTGCCGCCCATCCGCTTCTCGCGCAACGACCTGCAGCACATCGTGCTCAACCTGGTCAGCAACTCGCTGGAAGCGATGGCGGAGAAGGGGAGCCGCGTCGTCATCTCGACGCGGCAGCACAACGGCACCGCTTTCCTCGCCGTGGCCGACGACGGCCCGGGCATCCGCTCCGATCTCCTGGAGCAGGTGCAGGAGCCGTTCTTCTCGACCAAGCACGGCGGCGTCGGGCTCGGCCTCGCCATCTGCCGCTCGCTCGCCTGGCAGAACGGCGGCGGCTTCGAGATCGACAGCGTTCCCGGCGAGGGCACCCGGGTGGTGGTCGAGCTGCGGCTGGCGGATGAGGGCGGCGAGGAGCCCGCCGCGTGAACCGGCCGCAGCGCATCCTCATCGTCGACGACGATCCCGGCCTGCGGCGGGCGCTGGAGCGCATCCTCGCGCCGGCGTATCCGGTGGAAGCGGTGACCGGCGTCGGCGAGGCCTTGGCGCGCCTCGACGAGGCCGTCTTCGACCTCGCGCTGGTGGACGTGCGCCTGAAGGACGGCGACGGCTACTCGCTGTGCCAGGCGATCCGCGCCCGCCGGCCGCAGACGGACGTCATCCTGATCACCGGCTCGATCTCGGAGCCGGACGAGAAGCTCTTCCGCTCGCTGGAGGAAGGGGCGTTCTACTTCCTCTTCAAGCCGTTCGACCGGCGGGTGCTGCTGGCGCTCGTCGAGCGCTGCCTGCGCCTGCAGCGGGAGCGCCTGACCAAGGAGCGCTACGCCCAGACGCTCGCCGCCGACCTGGAGAAGGCGCGCCTCTTCCAGCACAGCCTGCTGCCGGGCGATCCGGTGGAGGGCGACGGCTGGCGCATCGAGGGCAGGCTGCTCTCTTGCGACGCGCTCGGCGGCGATTTCTACCTGGCGCAGGCGGTGGATGGAGGGCTGGCCTTCGCGGTGAGCGACGTCGTGGGTCACGGCGTGAGCGCCGCCATGTATGCCGGCATGCTGCGCTCGACGCTCGACGCGGCCCGCCGCCGCGGCACCGAGCCCGAGCGCGTGGCGCGCGAGCTGCTCGCCGGCATCGACTTCTTCGAGGACGCCACGTGCGCGACGCTGGTCTACGGCCTGCTGCTGCCGGATGGCCGCGCGCGCTCCTTCAACGCCGGCCATCCGCCGCTGTTCTGGCTGCGGGACGGCGGCATCGAGCGGCTCGGCGCCACCGGCACGCTGCTGCACCGCTACCTTCGCGACAGGCCTCTGCCGGCGCGGGAGCTCGCCTTGTCTCCCGGCGACCGGCTGCTGATCTACACCGACGGCGCCTTCGAGGCGCGCAATCCGGCGGATCAGGAGCTGGGGCTGGAACGCTTGGAGGAGGCCTTCGCCGCCAGCCGCGACCTGCCCGTCAGCGAGGCGCTCGATGCGCTGATGGAGCTGGTGAATCGCCACTGCGCCGGCCGGCCGGTGGCGGACGATGTGACGGTGGTGATGGTGGAGCGGGAGGGAGAGGGTCCGGGCAGCTAATCGGATCTCACCCCTCCCCGGTCACGCGAGAGACGGCTCCGTTCGCCTAGTCAGGCGCGAGCAACCAGCACCGGCAGAGCTTGCCGAGAGGCCACGGCCCCGGGTAGCACTTGCCGTCGACGGTGATGGTGAAAGGTGGGATGCCGATGCTGACTGAGCAGGCCTTGTGCGTTTTGCAGTCGTTGCGCGAGGCGAGGAGCGGGCAGCCGTCGCTGGCTGCTGCAGCGGCTACGGCGGCTTCCGTCGCCGCGGGCTCCCAGATGAATCCGATCTCGGCTTCGACGATATCGCCATTGTCATACTCGACGAAGCCCTCGCCGACGATCTTGCGGTTGCCGCAGACTGTCGGCAGGCCCTGGTCCGCGACATGAGCACCGACCGGCCGGTAGATCTCCTCCACGTCGTCCAACTGCTTGAGACGGCCGGCCAGAGGCGCCAGCTCGGCTGGGCGGATCACGACGGTTGGAAAGCTCTCCAGGGCGGCCTCGTCCTCCCAGGGGATTTCCACGCGCAGCTTGCGGCCATTGGAGAGGGTATAGGGCACGATGACCTGACCGAACCCTGCCAGGAACTGGGTGGGATTGAGCGTCAGACTGACGGCGGACTGTGAGAAGAACTGGTCGAGCGCTTGGGAGTCGCCAATGGGCCTTGGCGCCGGCGCGGCCACGGCTCCGTAAGCGGAGCCCGACAGCAGCACGAACAGCGCGAGAACGGCGGACAGCAAAAACGATTTGGACATTGCCATCTCCTTTCTGATTGTCAAACGTTCATCAACTCAAGTTCGCAGGAGCGTAGAGACTCTCCAGGTGCCGCCGACACACCCCGGAAGGTAGTCGTCTCGTTTTCAACAGGGAGGTGGAAGTCAACCCGTGCGGTGGGGCGGTGCCCACCCGAGGACACGGCAAGGGGGCTGTTGCGTCCTACCTTGGCGCGGCTTGATTACGGAAAGGGAGACGGAGCGTGACTACCCTCTCCACCCCAGAATCTGATCCACCGTGCTCTGCGACACGGAGTGGTAGCCGGGACGCGCCCTCTCGTAGATGCGTAGCGCCATCTCGGCTCCCGCGGGGGTCTTCGCCATCTCGGTGTAGAGCGGCTGGAGGAACTTCCTGCGGCCCACGACGGTGAGGAACCGCTCGAGGGCGGGATAGGCCGGTTGATATTGGCTGTCGATCACCTTCAGCAGCCAGGCGGCGAGGATCTCCGAGTTGCCCGAGTCGCTGAAGTGGAAGGCGGCGTCGAGGTCCGCCATCCGCTGCGCGTCGAGCTGCGCGGGAAGGTTACGGATGAAGTGGAGCCAGTGGTGCGTCGTCCAGCCGGCGGTCGAGAGCTGGGCGGCGGCGGTGCCGGCGGCGAAGGCCTGCACGGCCTGATCCACGGGCACGAACGCTTCCGACTGCGGCTGCGGCGCGTTGGCGGGCACGCCGGGACCGTAGATCCAGGCGTCGATCTGGAGCTGCTGCGCCAGGGCTTCGTCGTTCCCCAGGAGCTGCTGCTTCAGATACTCGACGAAGCGGGCCGTGTCCATCGACTGGAAGGCGAAGGTGTCGAAGTAGGTGCGCAGGAAGCCGTCGAACTTCGCGCGGCCCACGGTCTGCTCGAGCAGGCGCAGGAAGAGCGCTCCCTTCTCATAGGCCACGATGCCCGTGGCCTCGTCCGGATCGCGGCCGGCGAGGTCCAGATGGAGGCGCGTATCCGGGCTCTCGGGCCCCAGCTCTTTCAACGCGTCTTCGAGGTCCTGGCGGCCGAGCACGGCCAGCATGTCGAAGTAGGGCCGGCCGTAGACCGCCTCCATGATGCGGCCCTCGAAGTAGGTGGTGAAGCCCTCGTTGAGCCAGAAGTCGTTCCAGGTGGCGTTGGTCACCAGGTTGCCCGACCAGGAGTGGGCCAGCTCGTGCGCCACCAGCGAGACGAGCGAGCGGTCGCCGGCGAGGATGGTCGGCGTGGCGAAGGTCAGCCGCGGGTTCTCCATGCCGCCATACGGATACGACGCGGGCAGGACAAGGATGTCGTACCGCCCCCACTTGTAGGGACCGTAGAGCTTCTCGGCCGCGGCGATCATCTTCGGCGTGTCCGCCAGCTCCCAGGCGGCGCGCTCGGCGACGCCGGGGAGCCCATAGATGCCGCTGTTCGCGCTCAGCGGCCGGAACTCGAGGTCTCCCACGGCGAGGGCCAGCAGATAGCTCGGGATGCGCTGCGACATCTTGAAGCGGTAGACGCCGCCGGCGTTCTTCTGCGCCGGGTTCTCGGCGCTCATCACCGCCATCAGGCCGCGCGGCGCGTGGATGGTAGCCTCGTAGGTCATGCGCACGCCGGGGGTGTCCTGACAGGGGACCCAGGTGCGGGCGAGGATCGATTGCGACTGGGTGTAGAGGAACGGCGAGGGACTGCCGGCCTGCTCCGGGGTGAGCCACTGCAGCGCGTCGGCCTCGGGTTTCGTGGCATATTCGACGTTCACCCAGGTGGTGCCTGGCGCGATCTCGATCTCCAGCGGCTGCCCGAGGATCTTCACCTCGTCGCCGAGCTTGAACCGCGCCTCGGTCTTGCCGTCGTCGAGGGTGACGCGGCGGATCTCCAGATCCCGCGTATCGAGGACGACGCGGTCGCCGCCCATCCTGTTATCGAGGCGCAAACTGGCGCGGCCGGTGAGCCGCCGCTGGCCGAAGTCTACGGCCAGATCCAGCACCAAGTGCTCGACCGCCACTTCGTCGGAACGCGCGAAGGAGTGCGGATCCCGGGTCGTCTCGGTGACCTGAACGGCAGGAACGGCAGCCGGCGTCGCGGTGCGCGATACGGGAGGAGGCGTGCCCGCGCAGGCGGTCAAGAGAATCAGCGGGAGTAGGAGCAGGGCGCGGGGGAGCTTCATCGTGGCGTTCATCTCGGAAAGGCAGAACAGCGGAAGGGCGGGGGAAAATCCGAAACTGCTACGCCGCCGGCAGCAGATCGACCGCCGGCTCGTTCTGGTCGAGGGCGCGGTTCATGCTCTGCAGGATGGCGAAGACTTCGCGGCGCGTCAGCTTCGAGCCAGGTCCGGTTTCCTCGATGCGGTCGAGGGTGGCGTGGGCGAGGCGCACCGGCAGGGCGGTGAAGGCCACGACCCCGCGCTCGGCGCCGGCCTGCTGCAGGACGAGGACGTACTCGCTCGCTGCCTGCAGGTCCCGCCGCGCGAGGGCCATCACCTCGCCGCGTTCGACGCGGTCCGGCAGATAGCGCCGACCCTGGTTGGCGTCGGCGGCGGAGTCCTTGAGGATGTTGACGAGCTGGAGCCCTTCGCCGAAGGCGCGGGCATGGCCGCGCAGCCGCAGCGCCGCCCGGGCGAGCGGCGGCCGGCCGAGGAGGAACAGCTCGGTCAGCAGCTCGCCGACGATGCCGGCCACGGTGTAGCAGTAGGCCTGAAGGTCCGGCACGTCGCGCAGCCGCAGCTCGCCGTCGTCGGTGGTGCGGGCGACGAAGCCGGCCATGCCGTGGACGGTGCGCTGCGTGTGCTCGCGGATCAGCCCGACCGCCGCGGGAGCGAGGCCGAGAAATGAGTCGAGGACGAAGGGCAGATCGGCGAGAAGCTGCCGGTATTCGGGCTGCTCGCACGGCACCTCGTCGGACCAGCGGCGGGAGACCTCTTCGATCTCGTCTCGCTCCGGCGAATCCAGCAGCCGGCCGAACCGTTCCAGGGCTTCGATGCGCGCGGAGCGGGGCCAGCTCGTGGCGTCCTCGAACGTATCGGCGACGCGGAAGAGCAGATAGGCGATGGTCACCTCCCGGCGCGTCGGCTCCGGCAGGTGCGGGATGGCCAGCGCGAACGTACGGCTGGAGGCGATGAGAAGCTCCTCCAGATCGGCCGTCCGCCACGGGCGGCGTTCGAGGTCGGTGTGCACCTCAAAAGAATAGCAGCTAATTTCCTGGGAGCGCCGGCGTCCCGCCGGCTCTAGCCTGGACGCCGGAAGAGC
>JBIOVX010000109.1:0-19143 GCA_044868005.1 Thermoanaerobaculia bacterium
GGCCCTCACCACCGGCGGCAAACACCGCTCCTCGTCACAAGGCTGATACGTAATCGACAGCCGCCGCGTTCCGGAAGCCTCGCCGGTGATCTCCACCCGGCCGGTGTAGACGGCGATCGGCTGCTGAGAATAGCGCGAGGGGAAGAGCTCAGCTTCGGGATAGCGGAGGTTACGCACCTGGCAGTCCCTCTCCGCCTTCACCTCCGTGGCGACGAGGTACTCCTCCGTGGCGGGATTCGCCTGCAGGTGCCAGCCCGGAGCGATGTCGAGGACCAGGCGGAAAGGACGCCAGCCGGCGGTTTCGTCTTCCCAGGTGAGGTGCGGCGTCACGATCTTCTCCGCCTCGTGCTCCAGCTTGCTCACGCCGGCCGCCTCGGCGCCGCGCTCGCGGGCCGCCCGCGCCTCGTCGTACTCGGCCTCGGCCTCCTCGGGACCGCCGCCGGTCTCGTGATAGCGGCGGAGGGCCGTCACCAGCATGCGGACGGCGTCGGGGTGGCTCTCGATGACGTGGCCGAAGGCGCACAGGGCCATGCGCGCCTCGGCCCGCCAGCCCAGGTCTCCCCTGCGCTCGGCGAGCTCGATGAGATTGAGCGCCGCCACGGCGTTGCCCGAGGGTGTGGCGCCGTCGAACACCTCCTTGCTGCGGAAGAGGACGTCCGGGCTCGCTCCCGCCACGAAGAAACCGCCCTGGGGATCGCGCAGCCGCCGCACCTGCTCGCCGGTCAACTCCTCGGCGGCGTCCAGCCAGCGCTCCTCGCCCGTCGCCTCGTGAAGGGCGAGGAGGCCGCGGACGAGCCAGGCGTAGTCGCCGAGATACGCCGGGATGCGGCCTTTCCCCTGTCTCCAGGCGTGGAGCAGCGGTCCGCCGGCGGGCCGCATCGTGGTGAGGATGAAGTCCGCCGCACGCGCCGCAAGTACGGTGAACGACGGCTCGCCGAGCAGCTTCCCCGCCACCGCGAGCCCGGCGATCACCATGCCGTTCCAGTCGGCGAGGATCTTGTCGTCCGTCAGTGGCCGCTCCCTTTTGGCGCGGGCGGCGAAGAGCTTCGCGCGGCCGGCGTCGAGCTCCCGCATCAGATCCTCCAGGCTCATCCGCCGCCGGCGCGCCACCTCGTCGAGACGCTCGGGAAGATGGAGCACGTAATGGCTGCCCTCGAAGAAGGGCGGACCGCTGAAGCCCAGGAGGGGAGCGAGGAAGGCGAAGTCCTCCTCGCCGAGAGCGCCCAGCAGCTCCTCGCGCGTCCACACGTAAAAGGCCCCCTCGTGGCCGTGGGTCTCGGCGTCGATGGCGCTCCAGAAGGCGCCCTCGGGCGAGGTCATCTCGCGCTCGATCCACGCCGCCGTCTCGCGCACGATACGCGCCGCCTGGAGATCGCCGGTGCGGGCGTGCTCGCGGGCGTAGAGCTCCAGGAGCAGGCCGTTGTCGTAGAGCATCTTCTCGAAGTGCGGGATCTTCCACTCGCGGTCCGTGGCGTAGCGGTGGAAGCCGCCACCGAGCTGGTCGTAGATGCCGCCGCGCGCCATCTGGTCCAGCGTCGCGGCGAGCATCTCCCCCGCTTCGGCCTTCTCACGAATGAGCTCGAGCAGGAAGTAGAGATTCGATGGCGAGGGGAACTTGGGAGCGCCGCCGAAGCCTCCCCATTCGCGGTCGAAGCGCCGGGCGAGGGACTCGAGGGTCCGCTGGGCCACGTGACCGCTCGGCGGCTCGGCGGACGGTTGCGCCCGCTCCTCCAGATAGCGCCGCATCGCCCGGGCCATCTCCTCCGCCTGCTCCTCGACGTCCGGCCGGCGCTCGCGCCACGCGGCGGCGAGGTCTTCCAGGACGCGGCGGAATCCGGGACGGCCGTAGCGGTCCTCCGGCGGGAAGTAGGTGCCGGCGTAGAAGGGCTTGAGCTCCGGCGTGAGGAACACCGAGTTCGGCCAGCCGCCCTGGCCGGAGAGGATCTGGGTGGCCGTCATGTAGATCTCGTCGAGGTCCGGCCGCTCCTCGCGATCCAGCTTGATGCTGACGAACTCGCGGTTCATCAGCTCCGCCGTCTCCGGCGAGGAGAACGACTCCCGCTCCATGACGTGGCACCAGTAGCAGGTCGAGTAGCCGACGGAGAGGAAGATCGGCCTGTTCTCGCGCCGGGCGAGCGCGAGGGCCTCTTCGCCCCAGGGATGCCAGTCGACGGGATTGTGCTGGTGCAGCAGCAGGTAGGGACTGCTCTCGCCGGCGAGGCGGTTGGTATGGGTTGTCGAGTGGGTGCTCATCGAAGGTCCTCCCCTTCCCGGGCGGGCTGCTTGAAGCGATGCGGATCTCGTGCCCGCAGGCTGGAGCGATTGTAGCTCGCTCGTTCTGAGATGCTCTCAGGGCGTCCGGAGGGTGACTGAAGGGAAATAGGTCCGGAAACGTCCCTCATCGGCTGTGGCGAGCGGCCAACCCATGACCTGAGCATGGGCACCGATGAAGAAATCCGGCAACGGCATCGAGGGAGCATCAAGACCGGTTTCCGCGCGCCGGCGTTCCCGGTACACCTGATAGGCCTTCGCGCACGGTTCTGCGACGGCAGCGGGGACATCCAGAAGAGTGACGCCCCAGCTCCGGACCCGATCGCTGACGGTTTCCGGTTCGGCATCGCCCACGCAGATCTCCGCGAGGCTGACGGCATTCACCGCCGCTCCGTCTTCCGACACTCCGGCGGCGATCGTGCGCCGAGCCCATTCGAGGAAAGGCGATCCCTCCGTGGAGGCGTAGATCAGGACGTTCGTATCGAGGAGGATCATGGCTCCCGGGTCACGGCTTTCAGCGAGTCCCAGGTCATCTTCGGCCGGAGCGGAGCGGCGGCGATAGCCTCAAGGCAGCGGGCCATGCTCATCCCTGGCCCCGGCTTCGGACGTTCGAGGCGTACCAAAAGCAGGCGGCCTTCGCCCTGGCTTTGGATATCGAAGACGTCCCCGGGTCTTGCCGCAGGAAGGACCACACGCCGCTTGGCATCTGCTGTCGACGTCGCCATGGTGGGATTATCCCACCAAACACCGGCGAGCGCAAAGACAGAGTCTCCCCTCGACACCGGGCCACCTGTATTACCATCTCCCCGCCGCAGAGACTCCCGAAAGGAGACCCCATGCTCCGACGCACCACCCTTCCCCTCCTGATCGCCATCCTTGCCGTCCCTGCTGTCCTTGCCGTCCCCGCGTCCGCTCAGGAAACCCCCTCCGCTCAGGCCGTCGCCGACCGCGTCCTGCAAACCCTCGGCGGCAAACAGGCGTGGGACAACACCCGCTTTCTCCACTTCACCTTCGCCGGCCGGCGCACCCACTGGTGGGACAAATGGACCGGCCGCCACCGGGTCGAGGGACAGAACAAGGAAGGCCAGAAGTACGTCGTGCTCGAGAACATCAATACCAAGGAAGGCACCGCGTACCTGAACGGCCAGAAGGCCGAGGGCGACAAGGCCAAGGAGCTGCTCGAGGCCGCTTACGGCGCGTGGGTGAACGACACCTA
Organism: Thermoanaerobaculia bacterium; assembly: GCA_044868005.1. Classification (GTDB taxonomy): domain Bacteria; phylum Acidobacteriota; class Thermoanaerobaculia; order Multivoradales; family UBA5704; genus DATARR01. The sequence goes on from JBIOVX010000109.1 coordinate 3,488, forward strand.
TTGGCTGCTCATGCCCTACAAGCTCCAGGACCCGGGCGTCAACCTCTCCTACGCCGGCCAGGAGACGATCGACGGCAAGACCTACGACAAGCTGGCGCTTTCCTTCGAGCACGTCGGTCTCACCCCCGGCGACCGCTACTGGGCCTACATCAATCGCGAGACGGGACTGATGGACCGCTGGGCGTACATCCTCCAGGACATGCCGAAGGAAGGCCCGCCGACCGTCTGGCGCTGGGAGGGCTGGCAGAAGTACGGCAACATCATGCTCGCCCCGGGCCGCACGCGGGTGGGCGACGACCGCAAGCTGGACCTTTCCGACATCGCGGTCTCCGACCAGATGCCGGACTCGGTCTTCACGTCGCCTGAGCCGGCGAAGTAGAAGCGTCCTGCCCTACAACCCGATCTCCGGCCACCCGGCGATCGGGTCGGCCGCGCTCACCACGTGCATGCCGGCGGCGGCGAAGCGGTCCAGCGATTCCTCGGCCTGCGGGGTGAAGTCGAAGAGGTAGGCGCCCGGGCGCTGCGGATCGGGCACGGCCACCGAGGACATGCAGTCGCGCAGGATGTAGATCTTGCGGGCCAGCTCCTCCTCCTGCGCCGCGATCTCCCCCAGCAGGTCGTCGATCGTGTTCTTCACGCAGTGGCTCGCCGCCTGGCCGGCGATGATCACCGCGTCCGAGCGCAGGAGAGTCTGGAGGAACTCGTAGTTGCGCTGCGCCAGGGGCCGGCCGTCGAAACGGACCAGCACCTCCGGCGCCAGCACCGAGTAGTTCTCGGTCAGCGGATGGTCCCCCTTGCTCTCGATCCACCCCTTGGCGCCGCGCACCCAGGCGTGGAACATCCGCGCCTCGTGGATGACCCCGGCCAGCGGATGGCCGTCGCTTCCCAGGATGCAGTGCGGCGGCCAGAGGTAGAGCTTGTACTTGCCCGCCTTCTCCAGCTCCCGGCAATAGAACTCCACCTGCCGCTTGAGCCACTCGGTGTCGCCGCCGCAGACCCACCAGGCGATGTCCGGATTCGGCCGCACCCGCCCGGCGCGGATCATCTCCACCGTGATTTCCTGGTGGGGCGCGGGCGCCTGATCGTTTTCATCCAGCCAGAAGGCGGGCGAAAAGATCTGAAAGGGAAAGTGCGTGTCCAGCGTGCAGGTGATGTCGGTGATCAGCTCCAGGTTGCGGTAGAGAAAGCGCGCGATGCAATCGCTGTCGTCCATCGCCCCGGTGCCGCTGCGGCCGCCGACGTAGAGCGATCCTTGCGGAAAGCAAAAATCTTTCTGTAGATCGATGAGCAGGAGCTGGATCCGCTTGCGGTCCTGCACCGACGGGCGGACGGCGTGCTGCCGCCGCCAGGCCTGGGCGGCCAGGAAGAGGGCCTGCTGGTCCGGAGCGTAGCCCCACTGGCGTGCGTGGTCCACGGCGTAGAAATCCGGCACGGGGAGCTCCCGCACCCTGGGAGGCATGCTGAGCGTGGTCACGACGGTCTCCTCTGTCTGGCTTCCAGGATGAGCCTTATTCTGAGATCGAACAGCTTCGGCTCGAGACCCACCGGGTATTGGTGAGGATTGGCGAACCGCTTGATACCCGGATGCAGCCGGTCGAGCTGCTCGAAGCCCCGCCGCCGCACCTCGTCGAGCGGCGGCGGATCGTAGACCCGTTTGCCGGCGCGGAAGACGGGCACCAGCAGGTCCTCCCACGGGGCATCCGGCGGGATCTCCTTGCGCCGCGTCATGTCCGCGGCATCGACGATCGTCGTCGCCGCCGGCGCGCCCAGCTCCTCGTCGAAGATCATATCGGCCAGGAAGAGGCCATCCGCGCTGTAGCGCCGTACCTGCTGGATGCCGGGCGTGGTGATCTTGAGGGCCTGCTCGGAGAGCTTGACCTTGTATTTCCAGGGCGCCTCCGGCCCCTCGCGCACCGCGGTCAGCTTGTAGACGCCGCCGAGGGCCGGATCGTCGTAGCCCGTCACCAGCCGCGTGCCCACTCCCCAGGCGCCGATCTTCGCTCCCTGGAGCTTCAAGCTCTCGATGATGTGCTCGTCGAGCTCGCTGCTGCCGAGGATCTGGGCGTCGGGGAACCCCGCCTCGTCGAGGATCTTGCGGGCCTCGATGCTGAGATAGGCGAGGTCTCCCGAATCCAGGCGCACTCCCACCATCTTGTGCCCGCGCTCGCGCAGCCGCCGGCCCACTTGGATCGCATGGCGGACTCCTTCCAGGCTGTTGTAGGTGTCCACCAGGAAGATGCTGTTGTTCGGCATGGCCGCGGCCCAGGCCTCAAAGGCCTCCAACTCGGAATCGAACGACAGCACCCAGCTATGGGCGTGCGTCCCTTTGACCGGGATGCCGAAGAGCTTGCCCGCGAGGACGTTCGACGTCGCGGCGCAGCCCCCGGCATAGGCGGCGCGGCTCGCGGCGAGCCCGCCATCGATGCCCTGCGCCCGCCGCAGGCCGAAATCGATCACCGGATCTCCCTGCGCCGCGAGGCACACGCGGGCGGCCTTGGTGGCGATCAGCGTCTGGAAATTGATCAGATTGAGCAGCGCCGTCTCGAAGAGCTGCGCCTGCAGGATGGGACCGCGCACCCGCACCAGCGGCTCCTGCGGGAACACCACGGTGCCCTCCGGAATCGCGTCGACGTCGCAGGAGAGCTCCAGCCGCCGCAGCACGTCGAGGAACTCCGCCGTGAAGAGGGGACTGCCGTCGTCGCCGCGCAGTGTGGCGAGATAGGCGAGATCCTCCTCGCTGAAGCGGAAGCCTTCGATGAATTCGATCGCCGGGGCCAGACCGCAGGCGAGGGTGAAGCCGCTGCCGAACGGCGGCTTGCGGAAATGAAGGGTGAAGACGGCCTCGTTCCTCCACGTGCCGGTCTGCCAATAGCCATAGGCCATCGTCAGCTCGTAGAGGTCGATCAGCAGCCCCAGCGATCCCCGATAGACTTCGGTCAGCGCGCCCATGCGCGGAGGAGCCTACAACAGGGGGCGTTCTATGATCGCCGCGTGCCCGGCGACTCCGCACCGCTCAGAGAACGGCGCCCGCGTGACTCTCGAAACGCAGACCGGGCTCGTAGCGGGCCTTGCGAAGGTAGGTCAGCACGTCGTGGGCGAACTCCGCCGTGACCTCTTCCCGCTCGGCCGACTGGCGGAAGAGAGTCAGCGCCGCCAGGATGTCGGGATGGACGTTCCGCGCCCGCAGGATCGGGACCAGATGACGGGCCAGGGTCTTGAGGTCTTCCATCTGTCCCTGTCCGGCATAGAGGGTGGCGAGCTCCAGGGAGACCAGGGCCGTGTCGAAGCTCATGTGACGGGCCGCGAACTCGCCGCGCACCCTGCGCAGCGCCGTCACCGCCTCGCTCATCTTGCCGAGCCCGGCCGCGACTCGCCCTTCGATCCACAGCAGGCGCAGGAAATCCACCTCGCCGCCGCACTTTCGAGACAGGTCGATGACCGCCGGCAGGAGGGCTCCCGCCTCCGGGAAGCGGCCGAGCTTGCTGAGGCCGTCGGCAAGACTGTGCTGCAGGCAGAGAACGGTGCGCCCGTCGTCGTCGGGAATGTCGGTTTGGCTCGCCTCCTGGAGGATCTCCACGGCCTGCTCGAGGTCTCCCGTTTCCTTGCAGAGCTTCGCCCGGCTGATCATGACCTGGACGCGGAACTTCACGTTGCTCGCCGCCGCCGCGGCCTGATCGAGCAGCTCCGCCGCCTCCTCGAAACGGCGCTGGCTCCAGCGCAACATGGCTTTGAAAGCGAAGAGGAGCCCCTCTTCGAGCAGACCGTCTTGCGCTTCCTCGCCGGCCTTCCAGAACCGATCCGCCTTGTGGAACGCTTGTTCCGCGGCCTGGAGATCGCCCTGGGCCCGTCGGGCGTTGCCGACGTGCGCCCAGGCAAAACCGCGCAGCTTGGCGCGCCACGCCGCTTCTCCGGCCACCCTCTCCACCACGTTGAGCGCCAGCTCGGCGAGGGCGGCGGCCTGTGGCGGGTCCGCGGCGCAGAGCCGCTGGCTCTCGAGGCATAGCGCCTCGCAGAGGGCCCAGCGGTGGTCGACGGGAGCTTGCCGGAGCTCCTTGTATTGATAGGAGCGCGGCCACGCCTGAATGCGCGTCCAGAGAGCGCGCGCCGCCGTGCGGTCCTCCTGACAGGGCGCTCTCTCCACCGTCTCCAAAACTGCCATGGCCCCTCCTCTCCGACACCGAGGTTTAAGCACTGAATCGTGGCGCCGGGCGGCTGCCGCGCTTGCGAGAGAGGTCAGGATCTGAAGTCTTGGCCGCTGGAATTCCTCGCCTGTCAGCTTCGTGCCTTCAGCATGTGCCAGTTCCCATGGTACCACGTCGGCCAGGGATTCCCTGACCGGGCTCCTTAGAAGCGAGGCCGGGCCCGGGCCTGCGGCCGACCTTTCCACTCGCTGGGGTTCGGGCGTGCGGACTGCCTTGCTTCCCTCGTACGCTCCCGGCGCGCCCCCGCCCCCGTCACGCACCGCTCTTATTGAACGATGCCGACATTTCCGGTCTCGTGGCAAGGAGCCGCGGAGACTTTCCTTTGGAGACGCGTCATGAGAGCCAACGAACTTGTCCGCCGCTGGCGGACCCTTCTGGCGGCCGGCACTTTGGCGGCCGCCGCGTTCACCACGGCGGCTGCGGCGCAGCCCATCGACCCGGGCCGAGGGGTAGATCCCAGGGTCGATTACAGATCGTTCGTCGAGATCGGTCCTTGGGATGACCGTAACTATCAGGTCACCAAGGAGGACCTCGCCCTCCTGGCGCCCAACGAGCGCGAGCTGAAGGACCCCATCCCGGTCTTCTTCCGCATCGAGTTGCGCAAGTCCAATCCCGGAATGCCGCGAATCGGCGTGCCCCAGTACCCACGGAGCGCGTTGCAGATCTTCGAGATGAAGTACGGCGGATATCTCGTCGATGGCTTGCTATTCCGCAAGGTGACGATCAGGAACGGGCGGTTCGTGGTCGTCCGGGAGCGCGGGATCACCCCTGAGCAGTTCGCGCAGGAGAAGGCGCTGACCTCCGACGTGCGCGTCACCTCGCCCACCGGCGGCGCCGAGTCCGCGGTGAAGATCCATCCGACCGATGCCAACAAGGTGGTCGCCGGCTCCAATGGGCCCGGCTCGGGCCAGATCATGTGGTTCTCGACCAACGGCGGCTCTTCCTGGACCCAAGCCGCCGCCCTGCCGCAGGGGGGCACCTGCTGCGATCCCACGGTGGACTGGTCGTCGAACGGCCAGTTCGCCTATACCTCGACCCTCGGCGGCTGCGGCGCGGTGTGCAACGTGTGGGTCTACCGCTCCTCCGACGGCGGCGCCACCTGGAACGATCTCGCGACCATCACTCCTGGCGACGGCCGGCGCGAGGTCACCTCGGCGAACACCAGCGACAAGCAGTACATCCACGTCGACAAGTTCGCCACCTCCCCCTTCAAAGACAACATCTACCAGTGCTGGCACGACAACAACGTCTTGAAGTTCTCCCGCTCCACCGACTTCGCCAACACTTGGAGCGCGCCTCTGACCATGTCGAGCGGCACCAGCCAATCCGGCATCGGCTGCGACCTGACGACGGACAAGAGCGGCAACGTCTACTACTTCTGGCCGGCGACCAACGGCAAGACGATCCTGGTGCGCAAGTCGACCAACGGCGGCTCGAGCTTCAACACGGTGGTCACCGTGGCCACCACGCAGGACGGCTACGACTTCGCCATCCCGGCGATGGAGACCCGCCGCGCCTTCATCTACGCCTCGGCCGATGCGGATCTCTCGAACGGCGCCTTCGCCAATTCGATCTACGCGGCTTGGACGGACACCACCGCTCCCGAGACGTCACCGCCCGCCAACAATCACGGGCGTATCCGCGTCGCCTTCTCCCGCGACGGCGGCGCCACCTGGTCGGTGCGCACGCCGCACGAGACGGCCGACGCCAACACCGTGGACCGCTTCCATCCCTGGGTTGGCGTCGCACCGGACGGCAAGGTCTACGTAATGTTCTATGACACCCGCCGCAGCCCGACCCGGGTGGGCGTGGACATCTTCTACTCCGTCTCGACCAACGGCGGCGACACCTGGGCAACGCCGGTGCGCCTGACGAGCGTGCTCTCGCCGCAGATCGACACCAGCTTCGAGTGGGGTGACTACAACGGCCTCGACGTGGCCGGCAGTCAGCTCATCAGCATCTTCACCGACAATCGCAACGAGGGCGGGGGCTCGGCGGATTCGGTGGACGTCTACGCCGCCGGCTTCCAGGTCGGCGGCGGGCCGGGCAACACGCCGCCGGTGGTGACCATCACGGCGCCCGCCAACGGCAGCTCGTTCCCCGTCGGCAGTTCGATCAGCTTCAGCGGTACGGCCACCGACGCCGAGGACGGCAACATTTCCGCCAGCCTCACCTGGACCTCGAGCATCAACGGCACCATCGGCAGCGGCGCGTCCTTCAGCACCTCGGCGCTCTCGGCGGGAACCCACACCATCACCGCCTCAGTGACCGACAGCGGCGGCGCTCCGGGCTCGGCCCAGATCACGCTCAACGTCACCAGCGGCCAGACGACGGTAACGTTCTTCTCGATCGCTTCCCAGGATGGCCGCATCTGGGAGTCGGGCGAGAACGGCAACGTCGGCGGCGGCGGCAACTCGACGGACAACACCACGATCGCCCTCCGCGTCGGAGACACCAACGCGGACGAGCAGTACAAAAACATCGTCTCGTTCGATACCTCGTCGATCCCCGATGGTGCCACCATCGTCTCGGCGACCCTGAGCCTGGTGCGCGGCGCCATTTCCGGCGGCAACCCCTTTACCACCCATGGTCCCTGTGTCGCCGACATCATCACCGGCGGCTTCGGCGGCTCGACGGCCTTCGCCTTCTCCGACTGGCAGGCGGCGGCAACGGCCAACGCCGTGGTGACCCTGTCGAACCCGACCGTCAACGGCGCGGCTTCGACCGGCAGCCTCAATTCCGCCGGCTTGAGCGCCATCAACAAGACCGGTACGACGCAGCTCCGCCCCTACTGCACGCTGGGCGACGACGACGACCTTCTCTTCGACTACATCGGCTTCTTCCCGGGCGAGACCGCCACACAGGCGAACCGCCCGCAATTGACCGTCACGTATCAGTAAAACCTTCATAGGGGCGCAGCATTGCTGCGCCCCTACACACCTACAGTTCGAATCCATCTTCCTCATCGAGGACGTGGAATCCCCGCGCCTCGATTGCCTTGCGCGCGGCTCCCTCCTTCTCGAGCGCCGGGTTCGAATGGTTCATGTGGGTGAAGTACACCCGCACCTTCCCCGCCTTCACCAGCGGCTCCAGCAGGTCCATCGATTGCGTGACCAGCGGGTGCTTGATCTTCGAGACATCGCGGTCCGGCAGCTCGTCGGGTGAGTAGAAGGTGGCGTCCAGGAGCGCGATGTCGACTTTCTCCGCCGCGAGCAGCTCCGGCAACGGACGCGTCCAGGTCTTCCAGGTATCCGTGTCCGGCACGTAGAGCAGGGTCTTGCGCGGACCGCGGATCAGGAAGGCCATGGTGTCGCTGTACTCGTCGCGATGGGGCACCTGGAAGGGTTCGACCGTGATCCCTTCCTCCAGCTCGAACGATTTTCCGGGCTGGAATTCGCGCAGGACGATGTTGCCCAAGCGGACGAGCTGGCTCCAGGGTCCGTTCGCCCGCAGGTACTCGGCCATGCGCGGCGAGGCCCAGACAGGGGTCTCCTTCGTGCTCAGGCTCTCGAAGCCGAAGTGGGCAAGGCCGAGATAGTGGCCGATGTGGGCGTGGGTGAGGAGCACGCCGTCCACCGGCGCGCGGTCCACCTTGCCCTCGGGATGAGCACGGAAGGTGTGGATCTCCTCGATCTGCGCCGGCAGGTCGTGCGTGGCATCGACCAAGTAGACGTGCCCCGTCTTCGGCACGTGGATAGCGAGGCTCGCCACGTGCCGCACGAGCTTGGAGTCCTTGCGGGCAAGCGAGCAGTTGGAGCAATCGCAGCCGGTCTGCGGCATGCCGCCGTCCTGGATCGTGCCGAGGACGACGACGCGGGGGCCGGGGGGCGCCGCGGCGAACGCAACCGCGGCGGCGAGGAGGAGAGCGCTCATCAGGGTCCTCATGGGCCCCTACGATACACTCGCCGGCGATGCGCATCGTCTCCCTCGTCCCCAACGGCACGGAGATCCTCTTCGCTCTCGGGGCAGGGGATCAGGTGGTGGGCGTCAGCCACGAGTGCGACTATCCGGCGGAGGCGCGGCGCCGGCCGGTGCTCACGGGGAGCGCCCTGCGGTCCGGCATGAGCGCCGCGGAGGTGGACGCCGCCGTCTCCGCTCAGGTGGGCGGCGGCGAGAGCCTCTATACCCTCGACGAGGCGCGCATCGCCGAGCTGGCGCCGGACGTCATCGTCACCCAGCAGCTCTGCCCCGTCTGCGCGGTCTCGACGGCACAGGTGGACGGCGCCGTGCGACCCCTCCCCCGCTGCCCCGAGGTGGTCTCGCTCGATCCCAAGACGCTCGGCGACGTGCTCGCGGACATCCGGCGGGTGGGCGAGCTCACCAGCCGAGCGGAGGAGGCAGCGGCGCTGGTCGCCGAGCTGGAACGGCGATTGGAGGCGGTGCGGGCCGCCGCAGCGAATAAGGTCCGCCCACGCGTGCTGGCCCTGGAGTGGCTCGATCCACCGTTCGCCGGCGGTCACTGGGTGCCCGAGATGATCGAGATCGCCGGCGGCACCGACGTCGTCGGCCAACCCGGCGGCCACTCCGCCCGCCTCACCTGGGAGCAGCTCGCGGAGCTCGATCCGGACGTGATCGTGGCCATGCCCTGCGGCTTTGACGAGACCGGCGCCCGCGAGCAGATCGCGGCCATGGCGGACCGGCCCGAGTGGCGGTCCTTGCGCGCCGTGCGCGAGGGCCGAGTCCACCCCGTGGACGCCAACGGCTGCTTCAGCCGTCCTGGGCCCCGCCTGCTGGACGGCATCGAGCGGCTGGCCGAGATCCTTCATAATAGGCCTTGAAATGACCGGCTCCTCCTTCGACGGATTGCCCGTCAATTTTGAGGATCTGCTCCACGCCCGATCGATTGAGAGCAACCGGATCGAGCTCAAGGCGGGTTGGGACGATCGGATCAAGGCCGCCGTCGTGCGCACCGTTTGTGCGTTCGCCAACGATCTGCTCAATCTCGGAGGGGGATACCTGATTCTTGGCGTACGCGAGGAAGGGGGACGCCCCATTTTGCCTCCAGCCGGCCTCGGGACGCTCGATCTCGAACGGGTGCAAAAGGAGATCCGCGGGACCTGCAAGCGTATCGTCCCGGATTTCCTACCGTTCCTCTTTCCCGTCCACTATGAGGGCGTGCCGCTCCTCGTCGTCTGGGCGCCCGGCGGGGATACACGACCTTATCAGGCACCCGAGGATGTCAATGTTTCGGGGAGTCCCCTTCAGTTCTGGATTCGGAGGGGGCCCGAGACCATCAAGGCCCAAGGAGAAGATCTCCGGCAGCTACTCGCCCTGACGTCTAAGATACCTTTCGATGACCGCCGCAGCCTGGAGGCGCGGATCGAGGATCTCTCGCCGCTCCTCGTCAGGCGGTTTCTGCATGACATTGGAAGCGATCTGGTCAAACACGAGCCGCCTCTGGAGGATCGCCGGATTTACCGCCTCCTGAACCTCGTCGTTCAGGTCAACGCTCACGAGGTTCCAAGAAACGTCGCTCTGCTGTTTTTCAACGAAGAACCCGATCGGTTTTTTCGCGGTGCCCACACGGAGGTCGTTAGATTCAGGGAAGAAGGCGATCTCCTCGAGGAGAAAATGTTCCGGGGTCCCATCCCTTATCAAATCAAGTCTGTCCTGGAGTATCTCGACAGTCTAGGCGGCTCCTTCGTCCAAAAAGTACCCGGTCAGGCCGAAGCCGAGAAGATCGTTCCCTATCCCTACGAGGCCATGGAAGAGGCGCTCGTCAACGCCTTTTACCATCGAAGCTATGAGGCGCCTCCCGAACCCGTCAAGGTCTACCTCTACCCGGATCGGATGGAGGTCATCAGCTATCCGGGGCCTGTACCAGGAATTCAGCCGAACCACTTTCTGCCTGGCGAATCAATTCCTCCCGTACCTGCTCGCAACCGGAGGATCGGCGACTTCCTGAAGGAGCTTCGGCTCGCCGAGAGACGCGGCACCGGGATTCCGAAAATCCAGCGCAAGATGCGCCAGAACGGGTCCCCCGAGGCTCGCTTCGATTTCGACGACGAGCGAACCTACTTTCGAGTGACCCTGCCCATTCATCCACGCTATCTCGCCATCCGGGCCGAGATGGAAGCCGCCGACCTGTGGGCACATGGTGACAAGCAGGCTGCCATTGAACGCCTGCAACGCGCCTTCGAGCAGCAACCCACCTCGTCGAGGTTGGCGGGTACACTCTCGGGTTACGCCCTCACATCCGGAGATAAGGATCTCGCCTATCGAACCTTGGAAGCCCATAAAGCCGCCACCAGACAGCCACAAGAGGCCGGAACCGATCCAGAGTAGCCCCTCGCCTGGTAGATGGCGATTGGCAGCGATCTTGGGGAGTAAAAACCCGCAGCCATCCGTCTAAACCTCTAGACGCCGAAAGGTGTCTAGTAGCACAGGCGGGAGAACCGGTTCATCGTGAGCCAATCCCGCCGCTGGTCCCCCGGACCGGCCTCCTCAAAAGATGCCCTTTAACGGGACCGCCGTGAGGGCATCCTTTTTCTATGCCCCAGCAGCCCGCAGCCAGCCGATCACCTGGGCATCGACGCCGGTCCCGGTCCCCAGTCCCGCGTCGAGACCGCGCGGAAAAGCCACGTGGCCGCCGGCGGAGAGCCAGCGCACCTCCAGGCCGGGGGTGGGTTCCTTCAAGGCGGCGCGGACGGCTTGGGCGGGCACCATCGGATCGGTCTCGGAGTTGAGCAGCAGGGCGGGGATGCGGAGATCCCCGAGGCGCGACGCGACACTGGCGCGGGCGTAGTAGTCGTCGGCGCCGGCGAAGCCGAAGCGCGGCGCGACGATGCGGTCGTCCCACTCGCGGAGGGTGCGCAGGCGGACCGCCTCCTCCACCGGCAGCGGCACCGCCCGACGGGCGGCCACGGCGGCGTAGAGATCGTTGAGGCTCGCCAATAGATAGCGGCGGTAGACCCAGCGCGACGGCAAGTCGATCTCCCGCTGCGAAAGCGCGAGGTCCAGCGGCGAGCAGACGGCGGCGGCGGCGGCGAGGCGCGGGTCGGCCTCCTCCGTGGCCAGCCGCAGCGCCACGTGCCCTCCCAGGGAGTAGCCGAGCGCGTAGATGCGCCGGTAGGAGGCCAGCTCCTCGCTCGCCAGCGCGGCGTGGAGATCGGCGGTGAGCCCCGCGTGGTAGAAGTCGCCGCTGCGGCGGTCGCAGCCGCGCAGGTTCAGCCGCAGGCAGGAGATCCCCGCCGCCTCGGCAGCGCGCGCGGCACGCAGCATGTAGTGGCTGCCGATGCCGCCGCCGAGGCCGTGGACGAGCACCAGCAGATCCTCACTCCCGGGCGCCTCTCGCAGAAGGCCCGTCACCGGCACCTCGCCGGTGACCGGATCCAGCACAGCCGTCTCCCACAAGCGCGCCTCCGGAGCAGGCCGCGGGCGCACGCCGTGGCGCAGGCGAGGAGCGATCGTCCAGATGTGGCCGCGGACCGACATGGCGGGAGATGGTATCTTCAAAATTGACCGGTCGTGATGAAACGCCACTCTCCTCTCCCCCACGCCGACTCCCGCCTGCTGCAAGTGGTGGATGGCACCCTGGCCGAGGCCGCCCGTCTGGCCGCGACGCCCGGCGGCTCCTGGCTCGCCTGCCGGCCCGGCTGCACTGAATGCTGCCACGGACCGTTTCCGATCAACCGGCTGGACGCCCTCCGCCTTCGCCGCGGCCTCGCCGAGCTGGCGGAGCAAGACCCGGAACGCGCACGGGCCATCGCTGATCGAGCCGCCTCCCAGCTCCCCCTCCTGCGCGAAGCTTTTCCCGGCGATCGTCGGACCGGCGTCCTGTCCGAGGAGGCGGACATGGCGGATGATTTCTTCGCCCGCCACGGCGGCCTTCCCTGCCCGGTGCTCGATCCTCAAACCGGCTGCTGCGAGCTGTACGCCCACCGCCCTCTGACCTGCCGCACCTTCGGACCGCCCGTGCGCATCGGCGAGGCGGTCCTGCCTCCCTGCCACCTCTGCTTCCAGGGCGCCTCGGAGGAGACTGTCGAGGCCTGCCGCGTCGAGCCGGACCCGCACGGCTTGGAGGACCGCCTCCTGGCCCGCTTCGGCGACGAGGAGACGCTGATCGCCTTCTCGCTCGCTACTGAGAGGAGGCCATCCGGCGAACCGAATCCGTCCTAGAATCGTCTAAGCAGAGGGAGGCTCCTCGCGGGTCTCCGCCGGTGAAACGTTTTCGGCGCTTCAGACGTTATAGGTATGGATAGGTCCGAGATGGCTCCTCTATATCCCCAGATCCACGTCGAGCTCCGCAGCCGGAACCGTTTCGCCCTCGTGAGCGCCATCCGCTGCGGCCTGCGCCGGGCCGGCACCTCCCATGCCGAGATCGAACGCTTCAGCCAGGAGGCCCTCTCCACCCAGGATCCGCGCAGCTTCGAAGAGCTCTGCCGGCACTGGGTGCGGATGGACCGTCCCGCCACCGCCGGCACCGACTAGCCCGTCTCCCCCGCCTCCCGCCATTCTGCGCTACCCTGAGGTCGCCACTGCGGCGCGAGGGGGGATCATGAAAGCCATTCGCATCCACAGCCTGGGAGGACCCGAGGTTCTCCGCTACGAGGACGTTCCCGACCCGGTGCCCGGGCCGGGACAGGCGCTCGTCCGCGTCGAGGCGGCGGGCGTGAACTTCATCGACGTCTACTTCCGCACCGGTCTCTACAAGGACCCGGTGCCGCCGTTCGTCCCCGGCCAGGAAGCGGCGGGGACGGTGGTCGCCCTGGGTCCGGACGTCAGCGAGGTGGCGGTGGGAGACCGCGTCGCCTACACGGGACCCCAGGGGGCCTACGCCGAGCTGGCGGCCGTGCCGGCGGCGCGGCTGGTGAAGCTGCCGGAGAGCTTGAGCGCCAAGCAGGGAGCCGCCGCCATGCTGCAAGGCATGACGGCGCACTACCTCGCCTGCAGCACCTATCCGCTGAAGCCGGACGACGCCTGCCTCGTCCACGCCGCGGCGGGCGGTGTGGGCCAGCTCCTCTGCCAGATCGCCAAGCTGCGCGGCGCCCGCGTGCTCGGCACCACCTCCAGCGAGGAGAAGGCGCGGCTCGCTCGCGAGGCTGGGGCGGACGAGGTCATCCTCTACACCGAGCAGGACTTCGCCGCCGAGGTGAAGCGCCTGACCGGCGGCCGCGGCGTGCAGGTGGTCTACGATGGCGTCGGCAAGGCCACCTTCGACAAGAGCCTCGACTCGCTCGCGCCGCGCGGCATGATGGTGCTCTTCGGCGCGGCCTCCGGCCCGGTGCCGCCGCTCGACCCCACCGTTCTCAACACCAAAGGCTCGCTCTACCTCACCCGCCCCTCCCTCTTCGCCTACATCGCCTCGCGCGAGGAGCTGATGCAGCGGGCCGGCGACGTCCTCGGCTGGATCGCGGCAGGAAAGCTGCGGCTGAGCATCGGCCTCGAGCTGCCGCTCGCCGAGGCGGCCGAAGCCCACCGGGCGCTGGAAGGGCGGCGGACGACGGGGAAGGTGCTCCTGATCCCTTGATTCAAATCACCCGCTCATTCCCCCCGTCCACCGGAATCCACGCGCCGGTCGTCTTGGCGAAGCGGGGGCCGCAGAGCTCGGCGGCGAGCTCGGCGACGTCGCGGCTGGTCACCTCGGCGCCGAGCACGTTGTTGCGCCGGTACTCCTCCACCGTCAGGCCGTAGGCCGCGGCGCGCGAGGCGAGCACTTCCGCGGTCCACACGCCGGTGTCGAAGACGGCGTTGGGATGGAGCCCGTTGACGCGGATGCCGTCCCTGCCCCACTCCAAGGCCGCCACGCGGGCGAGCTGCTGGAGCGCCGCCTTGGAGGCCGAGTAGGCCGCGGCGCCCGGCCCCGGCGCCGGCACGTTCTTCGAGCCGATCACCGCCACCCGGCCGCCGGCCGGCGCGAGCTTGAGCAGCGGATGGCAGAGCCGCAGCAACGCCAGGTTCGCGTCCAGGTTCACCCGCATCACCCGGTCCCACTCGGCGAGGTCGAGATCCGCGATGTGCCGCGTGGGAGGAAAGATGCCGGCGTTCAGGATCAGCAGATCGATACCGCCGAACCTCGCGACCGCGGCCGAGACCGCCTGCTCGATCTCCTCCTCCGCCGTGACGTCGCAGACGAGACCGAGGAAGTCGGGACGGTTGAGGATCGTCCCGATCTCCGGAGCGATATCCAGCCCCACGACGGCGGCGCCGCGGCCGAGGAACGCATCGACGCAGGCGCGGCCGATCCCCGAGGCGGCGCCGGTGATGAGCGCCACCTCGCCGGCGAAGACGGGCGGCTTGCCGGCCTTGGCCAGCTTCGCCTGCTCGAGGTCCCAATACTCCATGTCGAAGAGGTCGCGGGCAGAGAGGGCGCGATAGCCGCCGAGGCGCTCGGCCCGCTCGATCACGTCCAGGGTGTGCTCGTAGATCTCCGCGACGATGGCGGCGTCCGCCGCCGAGCGTCCCGCGGCCAGCAGGCCCAACTCAGGATCGAGCACCACGCGCGGCGCCGGATCGACCATCGTCTTCGGCTGCGCGGCGGCCGGCGCGTGTTCCGCGAAGAACTCCCCGTAGGCGCCGGCGTACGCTTCGACGTCGCGGCCCACCAGCGGCAGGCGCTTGGTGCGGATCACGTGGTCCGGCGTGGCCGGCCCCTGCTGGGAGATTCGCCCCAGATCTTCACGCTGGACGAAGGCGAGGCTGCGCGCGTCGCGGCGGAGCGAGAGGATCATCGGAAATCCCGCCGCCTTGGCGATCGCGCGCCGCAGCCCGGCGATCTCCAGCCGTGGGACCTCCGCCTCCGGCGCCGCCGGGAAGGGGCCGAGGCACCAGGCTCCCTGCTTCTCCAGGTACTCCTCGGCGAGGCGCACGAGCGCGATCATCCGCTCGTACGACTCCCGCGCCGTGGCGCCGAACGAAAAGATGCCGTGCGAGAGCAGCACCATGCCGACCGTCCGCGGTCCTGCCGATGCGGGAAAGCGCTCGGCGCAGAGACGGGCGAGATCGAAGCCCGGCATCACGTACGGGATGACGACCACGGAATCGCCGTAGATCTCGCGCACGCGCTCCTCGCCGCCCGCCGTGTTGGTGACGGTGACGACGGCGTCGGCGTGCGTGTGGTCCACGTATTTGAAGGGGAGCACGGCGTGCAGGATGGCCTCGACGGACGGCGTCGGCGCCGCGGCGCGGGTCATGCTCGTCCGCAGCTCGTTGACCATCTCGGGATCGGAGAGGCGCGGCAGCGTCGCCAGGCGCATCGCCGGCGCGAGGCGCACGGGCGCGAATCCCGCCGCCTCGATGGACTCGAGGTCCCAGCCGCTCCCCTTGACGTAGAGGATCTCCTCCTCCTCGCCGAAGAGGTTGCGCTCGCGCGTCTTGACCGAGGTATTGCCGCCGCCGTGCAGCACCAGGCTCTTGTCGCGCCCGAGCAGGCGCGAAGTGTACACCCGCAACCCGAGGTCGCCCGACCAGGCCGCGGCCTCTTCGTCGCTCCAGAGGCTTTCGATCATGGGGGTA
>JBIOVX010000110.1:0-18033 GCA_044868005.1 Thermoanaerobaculia bacterium
GCCCTGAATCGCTGCGGGCGGGGACAAGCCCCGCCCCTACTGTTTGGGCAAATATCCTTCGTATGCGTCCCCCCTCGCCCGTCAGGGAGAGGGGGCCAGGGGGTGAGGTTTCGAAGGGCAGAACGCCCCGAGCTTCTCGGCGCTCTCCAGTCACTCCGCGGGCCTCCACTCATACAACACATACCGCCGCAGCACCCGGCCCGCGCCGCCATCGAGATCTCCCGAAGGGTTGCCTTCGCGGATCAGGCAGTGGTTGGCGTAGAGGTAGCCCTTCTCCACCGCCTGGCGATGCCCTTCATGAAAGAGGGCCGCGGCGACTCCGGAGCGCCGGTGCTCGGGCAGCACGCCGAGGGTCTTGAAGTCGACGGTATCCACTTCGTTGCGGTGACGGAGGAAGCGCAGCCTGGCGAGGGGGTTCCGCTTTCCTCCCATGGCCGCGACGGCGCGGAAGCGGTCCGGATACGCGAAGAGGAAGCCGACGTCCTCGCCGGCCGGCGAGCGGGCGAACCAGACGAGATCCTTGTCGAGCAGGCCACGCGAGCCGGCGTAGATGCGGACGAACTCCTCCTCCGGAATCTCGGTGTAGAGGAAGTTGCGGCTGAAGCTCCGCCGGGAGATCTCGTAGATCGTCCGCAGCTCGTGCCGGAAGCGCTTCAGGTCGAGCGGGCGCAGGCGGTAGCCGGCCGCCTCGGCCTTTCGCCGCTTCTCTTCGAGGTGAGCCACCACCACCGCCGGATCCACCCGCTTCGAGACGTAGCGTTCGAGAGGGACGAAGCCGTTCCGCGTCCACAGCGGCTCGTAGTAAGGGGGGTTGTAAGGCTCCAGCAGGAAGGGCGGCCCGTCGAACGGACCGACGTTCAGGCGGTAGCGGTGCCAGGTATCGCCGTCCATCGGACCGACGATGGTCCCCGCTCCGGCCTGGCGCAACCAGGCGATGCCCGCCGCGAAGAGATCCCGCACCGCCTCGTCGTACCAGGCGAGGGCCTCGAAGAAGCCGATCATGCCGTAGGGCGCTCCCTGCTCGTCGCGCAACGCCGGAGAGAGCCTGGCGACGAGGCGGGCCACCACGTGATCCTCGGAGAGGGCGACGAGGACCTTCTGCGCGCCGGCGAATTCCGGGCGCCGCAGCGCCGCGAGCACCTCCCGGCGGGGTGTGGGGATGTAGAAGGGATCTCCCCGGTAGATGCGATCGGTGAGGCCGAGGAAGCCCCCGAGCAGCCGCGCGTCCTCGCTGGCGTCGCGAACGGCGATCAAGCGAGGGTTCCGACCGGGTGCCGCTTGTACAGCGGCTTGAAGGCCAGGAGCCAGAGGCCGGAGTAGTCGCGCATCAGGCGCATGCGCAGGAGCTGGACCTGCCGGCATTCGTCCATGCCGCCACCCATCATCTGCTCCTGCAGGACGTGGTTGAAGCGCCAGAGGAAGGCGTCGGCGATGCGGCAGGTGAGGCGGGCGCGCGCGAAGACGACGGAGTCGCCGGTGATCGAGGTCTCGTCGAGCAGGCTGGCGATCTCCTGCGCCTCCTCGTTGACCCGCATGCGCAGGGCCGCCGACTCGAGCAGGAACTCCTCCAGCTCGCGGTCGCAATCCTGGCGGCCGGTAAGCCGGCGGTAGGCCTCGACCTCGCGCGGCTCGATGCGCAGGGCGAAGATCTCGGGCCTGAGCACCACGCGTTCCGGGTGCATATCGGGAGGGTTGACTTCGCGCAGGGCGTCCACCAGCCGCCGGTAGTGCTCGCCCAGCAGCTCCTCGCGGGACTGCAGAGCGGAGGACGCCGCCGCCTTGCCCAGGGGGAGCTCGACGCTGCCGGTGCCGATGCGGGACACCGGCTGCTCGCCTGTGGGAGAGCGGCCGGCGGTCAGGCGCGGCAGGAGCTGCTTGACCTTCTGCCGGATGAGGGCGATGTCGCCGAGGCGGAACTCCTCGCGCTGGAGCTGCTTCTCGAAGCGCTCGATCTCCTCGCGGAACTCCGCCAGCTCCTGGTCGAGCTGCGTGTCGAGGGAGACCTCGCGCTCGAGATCGAAGACGCGCTGGTACTCGGCGACGATCCGCTGCTCTTCCTGGCGATAGAGCTTCTGGATGCGGCTCTTGAACGTCAGGTTGGTCTCCTGCACGGCGAGCAGCAGCTCGGGATGGAAGTACAGGTTGCCCAGGCCGTGCTTGAGGACGCGATAACGGCGGATCAGACCGCCGTCGTTCAACCGGTCGAGGTTCTCCACCCCGTTCATCTCGTGGCGCAGGGCGTCGATGTCGGCCCGGCGCTCCTCGATGACCTGGTCGCTGGGAGGCGCCACCCCCACCTGGCCCCAGAGGCCCTGGAAGATCTCGTTCAGCCGCGTATGGCTGCGCAGCACCAGCTCGCCGGTGCGGTCGTCCACCTCCTCGGAGAGGCGGGCGAGGAGGAAGTCGACCTTGTCCAGGCGGTCCGCCGGCCAGGCGCCGTCGTGCTGGGTGTAGAGGTAGAACTTGACGAGCTGGCTGAGGATCTTCTCGTCGTAATTTTTCACCCGCCGGAAGAACTGCCGCAGCAAGTCTGGCGTGACTTTGGTATCCTCGGCGTCGAGCGCCGTGATCAGCTCGGAGAGCCGGCGGTCGATCGCTTCGAGCCGATTGCGGACCTTCTCGGTGTCGGACGCATTCAGGTTCTGCGAGATCTCCTTCAGCCCGGTGTAGAGGCTCTGGAACTCCGTGGAATGCGGGTCTTCCACGTGTTGCAGCAGCGTTTTACCCAGGCTTTGCAGAAACTGGTGGAAAGTCCACCCCGCCCGGAAGCGGTGGGAGGTGTCGGCGTAGCGGCGATGGAGGACGCTCAGCTCCTGGACGGTGGTCATAGGATCTACCGATAGTGTGACGATATTACGCCAAGCGGCGGGAAAGGAAAACAGCGCGTGCGCGTCCTGATCTCCCAGGAGGACCTGGACCGCCGGGTGGCCGAGCTGGCGCGCGAGGTCGAGCGCGACTACGCCGGCTGCGACCGGCTGATGTGCGTCGGCGTGCTCAAGGGCTCGGTCTTCTTCATGGTGGACCTGCTGAAGCGGCTGTCGATGCCGCTCGCCATCGACTTCTTCCAGACCGCGAGCTACGGCGCCGACACCAGTCCAGGGGAGGTGCGTATCAAGAAGGACATCGACCTGTCGATCCGCGGCAAGGACGTGCTGCTCATCGAGGACATCGTCGATACCGGCTGGACGCTACGCACCATCCTCGACCTGCTGCGCTTCCGCGGCGCGCGCAGCGTCAAGCTCTGCGCGCTGCTCGACAAGGCCGCGGCGCGCGAGGTCGAGGTCAAGATCGACTACTGCGGCTTCCAGATCGACAAGCTCTTCGTGGTGGGCTACGGCCTCGACTTCGACGAGCGCTACCGCAACCTGCCCTACATCGCCGTGCTGGACGAGGGAGCGGCCGAGGTGCCGTCACCCTCCTGAGGGATGAGAACGATGAGATTCCACCACTCGGACGAAGCTCCCCGCGCTCTCGGGCCTTACTCGCACGCCGTCGAGGTGGACGGCTGGCTCTATGTCTCCGGCCAGACGGGGATCGATCCCGCGACCGGCGAGCTCGTCGCAGGAGGCTTCGAGGCGGAGGCCCGCCAGGTGCTCGCGAACCTCCAGGCGGTGCTCGCCGCCGCCGGCTGCACCTTCTCGCACGTGGTGCGGACCGGCATCTACCTGACCGACTTCGCGAACTTCCCCTCCATCAACGCCCTTTACGAGAAGGCCGTGGGGGATCACCGCCCGGCGCGCACCACCATCCAGGTCGCCGGGCTGCCGAAGGGGGCTCAGGTGGAGATCGACGTGGTGGCGCGGATCGCTTCGATCGCCTGATCGATCTGCGCCCGGCTGACGTCGCGGTGGGTGACGAAGCGCACCTTGTCCGCCGCGATCGCGACGGCGAGAACGCCGGATTCCTTCAGCCGCGACACCAAGGATTGCGCCGTTCCCCGGGTCGCGCGGAAGATCACGATGTTGGTCTGCACCGAGGCCGGATCCATCTCGATCCCCGGCAGCTCCGCCAGAGCCTGAGCGAGCCGGGCGGCGTTCTCGTGGTCTTCCGCCAGCCAGGCCGGGCCCTTGCGCAGCGCGATGAGGCCGGCCGCGGCCACGACGCCCACCTGGCGCATGGCGCCGCCGAACATCTTGCGCACCCGGCGCGCCTCGCGGATGAAGTCCCGGCCGCCGCAGAGGAGCGAGCCGATGGGCGCTCCCAGACCCTTGGAGAGAGAGAACATCACCGCGTCGAAGCCGGTGGCGAGGGAGGCGGCGTCAACGCCCAGGGCTACGGCGGCGTTGAAGATACGGGCGCCGTCGAGATAAGCCGGCAGGCGGTGGCGGCGGGCCACGGCGAGGATCGCTTCCAGACGGGACCGGTCATAGACCGTGCCGCCCGCCATGTTGTGGGTGTTCTCCACCTCGATCAGGACGGTACGGTTGCGCCAGACCTGCTCCGGCGCCAGGGCCGCCTCGACCGCGGCTGGATCGAGCAGTCCCTGAGGAGAAGGGATGGTGCGCGGCAGCAGTCCGGAGAGGGCCGCCATGGCGCTGACCTCGAACCAGACGATGTGGCTCTCGGCGTCGCAGATCACCTCGCCGCCGGGACGGCCGAGCAGATGCAGGGCGATCTCGTTGCCCATGGTTCCCGAGGGGACGAAGAGTGCCGCCTCCATCCCCATCGCCGCCGCACCCTCCTCCTCCAGCCGGCGGACGGTCGGATCCTCGCCGAAGAGGTCGTCTCCCACCTCGGCCTCCGCCATCGCCCGGCGCATCTCCGCGTCGGGCTTGGTGACGGTATCGGACCGCAGATCGATGATCTCCATTCAGAACCCGAACCCGACGCGCACGGCGCCCTGTACGTCCTCCGCCTTCTCGATCTCGACGGTGATCTTGGGCAGCAGCAGGTTGAGGGTGACGCCGCCGTAGAGGACGCCGCGCGTCTCGGTGTCCTCGAAGGACGAGCCGAGGGTCAAATCCAGGGTCCCTTTGCTCCGCACGACGCCCGCTCCGATGTACGGCGTGAGCACGGTAAAACCCTTGGAGAGCAGCAGCTCGGCCCCATACTGGTCGAGGTCGTAGACGTCCGAGCCGCTCGAACGCGTGCCCGTCACGCGGATGGAGAGGGCCGGCGAGAGGAGGCCGCCCTTGATGAGCGCGTAGGAGATCTCGGCTGAGAGCAGCTTGACGTCGCCGCCGAGCGCCTGGCCATAGGAAAGACCGATGTCGACACCGCCGGGCAGCCCCTTGCGCGCTCCCACGCGGGCGACGGAGAGGAAACCGCCGGTGAAGTCGCCGTCGACGGCCGTGGTCACGAACGGCTCGTCGTCGAACTTGCCGTCGTAGGTGGCATCGGCGTAGACCTCGAAACCGACGAGGCCGAGGGGCGCCGCGGCGTGACGGGGATAGAAGTAGGCGTCGGAGCTGAAGCGGCGGTGGAAGGCCGCGAAATCGCCTGGCGTCGCGTCGCCGCTCACCTCCCAGGCCCGCAGGGGTGCGGCGGCGAGGAACGCTAAAAAGAGCAGGAGCTCAGGTCTCGATCGTCTGGACATCGGCAGTCCTCCTGGATTCGTCCACACCATTCTCCGCCGGCGCCACGTACTCGGCGAGCAGCCTGGCGAGGGTCTGGGACTCCCCCGCCGCGGCGCATTCGGCCGCGATCTCGCGGCTCGCCGCGTCGAGAGGCAGCACCGCCAGGTTCCCCTCCCGCGCCAGGGCCTGCAGATCATACGAGGAGCGGTCGATCCAGCGCGCGGAGCGGTAGAAGGCCTGCCCCTGCTCCACCGGACGGCCGAGCCGCAGCCAGAGCTCTCCGGCGAGGGCCAGCGCGCCGCCGATCCCGCGGTTGCCGGTGAGACCTGCCGGCGGCCGGGGC
Source organism: Thermoanaerobaculia bacterium (assembly GCA_044868005.1). Lineage (GTDB taxonomy): Bacteria > Acidobacteriota > Thermoanaerobaculia > Multivoradales > UBA5704 > DATARR01. The sequence continues at coordinate 5,860 of JBIOVX010000110.1, forward strand.
AGCGGACGCGGGAGGAACGGCCCCAGCCCATAGCGATGGGCCGTGCGCGCGAAGTCTCGCTCCAGGGGCGGCTGTCCATGGAACAGAGCATCGAACGCCGCCTCGCCGCCCCGGCGCTCCGCCAGCCGCCGGCGGTCCGCAGGAGACAACGAAGGAGCCAGCGCCTGCACGCAACGCACCCCAGCCGCGGCCAGCTCGCGGCAACTCTGGTCCCAGAGCGCCGGATCGCCGGTCAGCCCCGGCAGCAACGGCCAGACGGCCACGGCTCCGGAGGGCAGCCGCCGCAGAGCCTCCAGATCGCGCTCCAGCAAAGCCGGGAGCAGATCGAAGACGAAGGCCGTACCCGAGGAGGGAGGCACCGAGGTCTCCTCGCCCGGAAAGAGCTGGATCAGCACCGGGCCGCCGTTCACCAGGCGAGCGCGGGCCAGCTCGTCGCGGGCGGCGGCGGAGCGCTGCGGCACGGGCGGCAGGTAGAGGACGTCGTCGAGCGGGGCCTCGGCGAGCTTGGGAAGACCTTCGGCGCGGCCCTTCCCCCAGTCCCCGAGGCTGCCGGCCGCGAGGTTCAGCCAGAGGCGCTCGGGCGCGTCCCACTGGCGCGGAACGTAGCGGATCCAGAAACGGCCCGGCTCCGGAAGCTGGGCCGCGGGCTTGGCGTCGGCGGCCTCCCCGGCGGGGCTCACGAGGCTCCGCCTTGCACCAGCCCGCGGGAGGCGAGGATGCGGTGCACGTACTTGCCGAGCACGTCCACCTCGAGGTTGACGCGGTCTCCGGGCGCGAGCTGCGAGAGGGTGGTGACGTCCAGCGTATGCGGGATGAGGGCCACCTCGAAGCGGTCGGCAAGGAGCGCCGAAACGGTGAGGCTCGCGCCGTCCACCGTCACCGAGCCCTTCTCCACCAGCAGCGGCGCGAGGTCCGTGGGGATCGAGAACGCGAGCTCCCGATGATCGGTGAGGTCTCGCCGGTCCACGACCTGAGCGGTGGCATCCACGTGGCCCTGCACCCAGTGACCGCCGAGAGGATCGCCCATGCGCAACGCCGGCTCGAGGTTGACCGCATCACCCTGGCGCAGTTCCCCCAGGGTCGTGCGGGAAAGCGTCTCCGGAGAGAGCTCAACGGCGACCCGGTCCGTGTCTCTTTGCGTGATCGTCAGGCAGACACCCGCGACCGCCAAGCTGTCGCCGATCGCCAGCCGTTCCGCCAGCGCGGGGCTCAGGCCGATCTCCAGGCGGACGCCGCCCTGGCCCGAGGAGGCGGGGTCGGCGATCAGGAGGCCACGCTCGATGACAATGCCGGTAAACATCCCTTTCGATGGGTACTCAGAACCAAGTCGCTCCCCCGCCGCCCGACCTCGAATTTTTCCAGCCGGGCCGCAGCATCCAAGGCCGCGATTCCTGCGCCGCCGAGCGGTCCCGGAGCGCCCTTGCCGCCGATGAGCAGCGGCGCGCAATCTACCATGACGCGATCGTAGCAGCCCTCGGCGACGAAGCTCGCCAGCGCCTCGGATCCTCCTTCCACGAGGACGCTTTGGATGCCGCGCTTGTGGAGATCGAGGAGGACGCTCTTCGGTTCCACGGAAGGAAGAGAGATCACCTCGGCGCCTCGCGCCGTCAGCGCCTCGGTTCGCTCGCTACTGCCAGCCTCCGTGTAAATCAACACCGGTCCTGCAATACTGAATAGGCGAGCCTCAGGAGAAATCCGCAGCCGGCGATCCAACACGATTCGCACGTTGGGTCCCGCGGCCAGGCGGAGCCGGCGGTCGAGACGGGGATCATCCGCCAGCACGGTGCCGCTGCCGACGAGGATGGCATCGTGCTCTTCGCGCAAGGCGAGCGCCCAGCGGCGCGCCGGCGGCGAGGAGATCCACTGGCTCTGCCCGGTCGCGGTGGCGATCCGTCCGTCGAGGCTCATCGCCCACTTGAGCGTCACCTCGGGGCGGCCGAGGATCGTGGCGACGAGAAAGCGCAAATTGAGCCGCACCGCTTCCTCGGCCAGAGTACCCACCTCGACCTCGACGCCCGCTTCACGGAGCTTCGCGAATCCCTGCCCCGAGACGCGCGGGTTGGGATCGCGGTGGCAGGCCACGACGCGCGCGATTCCCGCCGCCAGTACGGCATCGACGCACGGCGGCGTGCGGCCGAAGTGAGAGCAAGGTTCGAGGGTGACGTAGAGGGTAGCGCCGCGGGCGCGGGAGCCGGCTTCGCGCAGGGCTTCGACTTCCGCGTGGGGACCGCCGACCTGCCGGTGCCAGCCGCTCCCCACCACCTCGCCGTCGCGCACCAAGAGGGCGCCGACCATGGGATTGGGCGAGGTGCGGTAACGGCCGCGGGCGGCGAGCCGCAGGGCGCGCCGCAGGTAGTCAGCCGACGAGGGCAGCGGCGAACTCCCGAGGCCGGAAATCCACCAGATCGTCGGCCTTCTCTCCCACTCCGAGATAGAGTACGGGCAGCTTCAGCTCGCGGGCGATGGCCACCACCATGCCGCCCTTGGCGGTGCCGTCGATCTTGGCCAGCAGCACGCCGTCGATGGGCACCACCTGGCTGAAGGTGCGGGCCTGCGCCAGGGCGTTCTGCCCCGTGGTGGCGTCGAGCACCAGGATCGTGCGTTTCTGCCAGTCGGCGGCCTCGCGGTCGATGACCCGCCGCACCTTGCCCAGCTCCGCCATCAGGTGGTCCTTGGTGTGGAGACGGCCCGCGGTGTCGACGATGAGCTGGTCCACCCGGCGCGCCTTGGCGGCGTGAATGGCGTCGTAGACCACGGCGCCCGGATCCGCGCCCTGGGCCTGGCGCACCACCTCGACGCCCAGCCGCTCGCCCCACAGCGCGAGCTGCTCGATGGCGGCGGCGCGGAAGGTGTCGCCGGCGGCGAGCATCACCCGCTCGCCCTGCTGCTGGTGCCTGCGGACCAGCTTGGCGATGGAGGTGGTCTTGCCGACGCCGTTGACGCCCACCACGAGGGTCAGCATGGGGCCGCGGCCGAAGGGCCGGGGGCGCGGCATCTCGGCGAGCACGTCCGCCACTTCGTCGGAGAGGAGCTTGCGCAGCCTGGCGGCGCTGGTCGTCTGCTCCTGGAGAGCGTTTTTCTTCACGCGCTCCACCAGCTCCAGCGACGTCTCCACCCCGAGGTCGGCGCCGATGAGGATCTCCTCCAGGTACTCGACCGTGCGGTCGTCGAGCGTCACCTTGCCGCTCATCGCGTCGGAGACTTTCTCGATGAGCTCCGTGTGGGTCATGAAGAGCCCGCGCTGCAGCTTCTTCCAGAAACCGCGCTGCTCTTCCTCGTCTTCGGGCAGGCGGGTCTCCGGCGCCAGCTCCAGGAGGTCGGGGTGCTTCGCGTCGTCAGCCATGGCGGGTCAATGATAGCCGCTCACCCGTGGAACAGCTCGTGCTTGAGCTGCTCGACGGCGGAGCTCAGAGTCTCGCGGGCGTGGGCGACGAGGGCGGGATGGCGCTGGACGAGCGCCAGGTGGTAGCCGTCGAGCAGAGGAACGACGTAGATGTGCAGCGCCCTCTTCTCGATGTGGATCATCCGCGTCTCGCCCAGGTCGTTGTTGGCGAGTACCTTCTCGAGCTGCCGCAGGTAGATCCCCAGGTAGGCGCCGACGACGCGCAGCTCGTAAGGGCTGAAGCCGCTGCCGCAGGCGAGGTCCACCGTCTCGCCGGTGCCGTCGAGGAAGAGGGCGCCGAGGGCGTGATCGTTGTTGGCCAGCAGATTGGCGAGGACGTACTGGTACACCATGCGAGTAAACGCGGCTCCTCAGCGCTGGCCGGCCGCGGCCCGCGCCTCCACCAGGGTGCTCTCGACGCGGGATGGGCGCGACGCGCCGGCGCGGATCTCACCCGCTTCGAAGGCGCGGAGGAAAGCGGTGACGACCTTGGCGTCGAAACGGCTGCCGGTGAGGCGGGTGATCGTCTCCACCGCGAACTTCAGGCTGTAGGCCTGCTGATAGGGTCGGTTGGTGGTGATGGCGTCGAACGTGTCGGCCACCGCCACGATGCGGGCGAAGAGCGGGATCTGCTCGCCCTTGAGCCCGTCCGGGTAGCCGCGGCCGTTCCACGCCTCGTGATGCCAGCGGATGGCGGGGATCATCTCCTTCAACTGCTCGATCGGCGACATGATCTCGGCGCCGATCACGGTGTGCATCTTCATCTGCTCGTACTCGTCGGGAGCGAGCACGCCGTCCTTGCGCAGGATGCGGTCCTCGACGCCGATCTTGCCCACGTCGTGGAGCAGCGCACCGATCCAGATCTTGTGCTGCACTTCCTCCGGGAGCTGCAAATAGCGGCCGATGGTGCGGCTGAAGGCCGCCACCCGCTCGGAGTGGCCGCGGGTGTAGGGGTCCTTGGCGTCGACGGCCGCCACGAGGGCGCGCAGCAAGCCGATGTACAGGTCCTGGTTGGCCGACGCCGCCTGGCGGAGCTGCTGGATGTAGCCGGCGACGTGGCCGCTCATGCGGTTGAAGTCTTCCGCCAGATCCGCCAGCTCGAAGGTCAGCCCCTTCATCTCCACGCTGCCGCCGAACTTGCCGGCGGCGATCTCGTGCGTGGTCTTGGCCAGCCGCTGGATGGGCTGGCTCACCCACCGCGCCGCGAGATAGGAGAAGAAGAGCGACAGCACGATCAACAGGACCGTCGACAGGGCGGCGTTGAAGATCATGCGGTTGACGTCGGCGAAGGCTTCCGAGGCCGGTTTCTGCGCCACCAGCAGCCAATTGGTCTCGGGGACGGGGCTCACCTGCGCGAAGACCTCGCGCTTGCCGCCGGGGGTCTGCACCTCGTACTCGGCGGTCATCGTCATCGGATGATGGATGAGCGATTGGAGCGCCTCCCGTCCGAGCATCGCGCCGCCGGTCGACCACAGGGCCTTTCCCTGGCTGTTGATCAGGAAGACGTCGACGCCCCGGCGTGCGACCTGCCGCGATACCTTCTGCAACGGGGGGAACCGGAGCTGCGCCTCGACGACGAGCTCGGGTTGCCCGGCACTCGCCGGCGCGGGCACCGCCAGGATGACCTGCGGATCTCCTCCCGCGGCCACGAGGTGGTAGGCGGGCTCCTTCCGGCTGCGCGCCGCCTCGAAGGCCGCGTTCATCGCCGTCTCCACGTCCGGGCTCAGGCGGGATGCCAGGCCGGCGCCTTCGAAGTCGAGCACCCGCAGGGCCAGCACGTCCGGGTTACCGTGCCTGAAGCTCTCGAGCCGCTTTGCCACCCAGGGCGCGAGCAGGCGCTCCGCCGGCTGCGGCGGGCCGGGAGCGACGAGGATTCCCTCGCCGAGCTGCTCGAGCTGGCGGCGCGACGCGACGAGGTGGGAATCGATCTCCTGCGACAACGACTTCGCCTCGCCCGTGAGGTTGTCGCGCTCGGTGTTGCGCAGCACCTTGTAGCTCTCCACGATCAGCCGGACGCTGCTGATGCCGAGGGGAATGATCCCCGAGAGCAGGAGCGCTACGACGAGAACGGTCCGCAGCTTGAGGCGGCGGAGGAGGCTTCGGCGGGTAGGCATTGTCGATCCGCGAAGAGGAATCGGGATTTGATTATAGCCTGATCGGAGACCGCGCGAGAGGATTGTTGTAGGGGCGGCCCTATGTGGCCGCCCTGCCCTGAAGGGGCATCACCCACCCTCCCAGGGCGGCCACATAGGGCCGCCCCTACAGAGAAGCCGCCAGCGGATCGGCAAGAAACTCGCGCAGCTCGGCCGCGACCTCGTCTTCGGGGATGCCGCCGGTCATCCAGCCTTCTCCCATCGCGCGGGGAAGGACCCAGACGAGGCCGGCCTCGCGGGCCTTCTTGTCGCGGGACATGGCGGCCATCAGATCTTTGGGCTCGAGCGCCGGAAGCGGCGGCAGGGCGAGGCGGCGGAGCAGGGCGCGGATGCGTTCCGCGGCCTCGGCGGCCAGGCCCCGCCGGCGCGCCAGCCGGAGGGCGAAGAGGAGGCCGTACCCCACCGCCTCGCCATGGCGCAGCCCGGCGTACTCGCCAGCCGCTTCGATGGCGTGGCCGAGCGTATGGCCGAAGTTGAGCAGCCGGCGGTCTCCCTGCTCGGTAGGATCGCGCTCCACCACCGCGATCTTGGCGGCGGCCGCCGCGGCGACCACCGGCCCGAGCGCCGCCGGATCTCCTTCCAGCAAGGATTCGAGCTGCTGCTCGACGCGCGCGAAGAGGTCCGGATCGAGCAGCGCCGCCATCTTGATCACCTCGACGAGGCCCGAGCGCAGCTCCTCCCGCGGCAGCGTGGAGAGGAACGAGGTGTCGCAGACGACTTTCCAGGGATGGTGGAACAGGCCGACGGTGTTCTTGCCGCCGGGCAGGTCCACGCCCGTCTTGCCGCCGATCGCGGCGTCCACCTGCGCCAGCAGGGTGGTGGGAATCTGAACGAAGTCGATACCGCGGAGAAAGCAGCCTGCGGCAAAACCGCCGAGGTCTCCCACACTGCCGCCGCCAAAGGCGAGGAGGCGGCTGTCGCGCTTGCCGCCGGAGGAGAGCATCTCGTTCCACAGCCGTTCCGCCGCCGCGACGGTCTTCGCCGCCTCCCCCTCCTCGACCTCCAGGATCACCCACCTTGATGCAGCCTTGCAGAGGATCTCGAGCCGCTCGCCGTGAAGCGCGAACACGCGCGGCGTGGTGACGACGAACGCCGTCCGCCCCGCGAGCCAGTCCTCCAACTCGGGCAGGACGGACGACAGCGCACCCTCCCCGACGATGACGGGAGTGACGCCGTCAGGATGATGCAGCCGGAGCGGAATGATCCCGGAAGGCAAGACCTCAGATCCGTCCGAAGTAGAACAGGTTGGTCTCGGGATCGACGGCGAAGCGGATGCGCTGGAGGAGGCCTTCGTAGCCGAGGAAGTTAGGACCTCTCCATTGTGGACTCAGGAAAACAGTGGCTTCGACATCGAGCGGCTCACCCTCGTCGGCGTGAAGCCTTATCGGACCTCGATAAAGAGTTCCTTGGAGCAGGCCGAACCGGGTGCTCAAAGTAACCTGGCCTGGAATGAGGCCGAAATTCCGTGAGAGAGCGATTCCCGAAGCTGGCCTGAAAACACACCAGGGAGCACCCGTATCCACGACTGCGAAGATCGGTTCCTCATTGATATCTGGCGCCACACGGATCAGGATTTTCGGTTCCGAGATCGTCTGCAGCTTCTCGGTATCAAAATAGCGCGCCACTCCCGTAGCGAACGGAAGGCGCCCACGCGTCAGAAGGAGGGTGTCTCTAATCAAGGAAATGGATGAGGGTCCCTCTGTGATCCCTGCCCTGAAGAGCTTGGTGAACCTCTTCGAAGCTCTCTGCGGCGGCCACAAGCTGGCCTCTATCGAGGCCCACCCACTTCCCTCGATAAACCTCCCAGTTCTTCTTGAGCCATTCGTAGTTGGGAGTGGGATCGAAGGAGTTGGGGCCCGGGACCGAACGGACCTCGAAAGGCCTCAGCGCATAATGCAGGCGCTGAAGCTCGGGATGGTCAGGAAACAGAGCGAGGCCCTGCTCGGCGACCTCGCGCGCGCCGCGCAGGGTCCCCGAGTTCATGATTCGCCGGATCTCCTCGATGAACGTCTCAGGAGTTGGGTTCTGCTCGTCGAGCTTACGGGCAGCGCCGGTCTTCATGCGCCGATGATACCACTGGCTACGACGCTCTCCCCGGCTCCTTCACCACCGCGATCCCCAGCTCCCGCAACTGCTTCTCGTCCACCTCGGAAGGAGCCTCGGTCATCAGGTCCGTCGCCGAGGCCGTCTTGGGGAAGGCGATGACGTCGCGGAGCGAGCTTGCCCCGGCCATCAGCATCACGATGCGATCGAGGCCGAAGGCGATGCCGCCGTGGGGCGGCGCACCGTAGCGCAACGCTTCCAGGAAGAAGCCGAAGCGTGCCTGCGCCTCCTCGGGAGCGATGCCGAGGATCTCGAACATGCGGCCCTGCAGCGCCGGATCGTGGATGCGGATGGAGCCGCCGCCGAGCTCCAGCCCGTCCACCACCATGTCGTAAGCGCGGGCACGGACGGCACCGGGATCGCTCTCCAGCTTGTCGAGGTCCCGCGGGTCCGGGCTCGTAAACGGGTGATGCATGGCGAACCAGCGGCCCTCCTCCTTGCCCCACTCGAGAAGAGGGAACCCGGTAACCCAGAGAAAAGCGTGCTGGCCTTCGGGAATGAGGTTGTAGGCCCGGGCCAGCTCGAGCCGCAAGGTGCCCAGGGCCACGGCGGCCGTGGGGGCGGGTGCGGCGACGAGCAACGCCAGCCCGCCCTCCTCCAAGCCGAGCGCCTCGGTGGCGCCCTGGAGCTCCGCCTCCGTCAAGGCATTCTTTACTTGGAAGGCGATCTCACCGCCTTTGCGGCGCAAGGTGAGCACGCCGGCCGCGCCGGTGCGGCGGGCGATCTCCGCCCAACCGTCCACCTCCTTGCGGCTGGCCTCGGCGGCGCCGGGAACGACGAAACCGCGCACCACTCCGCCCGCCGCGACCGTCTCCTTGAAGCCGCGGAAGCCGCTCTCGCCCAGCCGGTCCGAGAGATCCACGATCGGCAGGCCGAAGCGCAGGTCGGGCTTGTCGCTGCCGTATCGCGCCATGGCCTCGGCATAGGTCATACGCGGAAAGGCGGCCGGCGGAGAAATGCCGGCGAGCGGGAAGACGCGCGCGAAGAGGCCCTCGACCAGCTCGAAGACGTCCTCCTCCGTGGGAAAGGACATCTCCACGTCGATCTGCGTGAACTCGGGCTGGCGGTCGGCCCGCAGGTCCTCGTCGCGGAAGCAGCGGGCGATCTGGATGTAGCGCTCGAAACCGGCCACCATGAGGATCTGCTTGAAGAGCTGCGGCGACTGCGGCAGGGCATAGAAGCTGCCGCGATGCACGCGCGAAGGCACCAGATAGTCGCGCGCTCCCTCGGGAGTGGACTTCGTCAGCACCGGCGTCTCGACGTCGACGAAGCCGCGCTCGTGAAAGAAGTTGCGCACGGCGAGCGTCACCCGATCGCGCAGCAGGAAGTTCTTCTGCAGCTCGGGCCGGCGCAGATCGAGGTAGCGATATTGCAGCCGTATCTCCTCGGCGGCGTCCGTCTTGCTGTCGAGCGGGAACGGCGGCGGCTCCGAACGCGAGAGCACGGCGGCGCGGTCCGCCACCACCTCGACCTCGCCGGTGGGCAGGTCGCGGTTGACGTGCTCGGGCCCGCGCCGCACCACCTCGCCTTCCACCTCGACCACCCACTCGTTGCGCACGGCGGCGAGCGCCTGCGCGGCATCCGGCCGCTCGTCGGGGCGCAACACCACCTGCACGACGCCGCTGCGGTCGCGCAGATCGAGGAAGACGAGGCCGCCATGATCGCGGCGGCGCTGCACCCAGGCCTGCAGCTTCACCCGGCTTCCCACATCCTCGGTGGTGATCGTCCCCGCGCCCCGACGCTTCATGCCGTCTCCTTTTCCGTCCCGCCGATGCGCTCGGTACCCGAGCCCAGCGTGGCGCGATATCGCTCTTTCAACGCCGCGTAGCGCTCCACGGTGTCCGCGATGCGCAGCGCTTCCTCCTCTGTCAGCGGCCGCACCACCCGCGCCGGAATGCCCAGCGCCAGATGCCCAGCGGCGATTCGGTGCCCCGGCGTCACCACGGCGCCGGCGCCGACCTGCGCGCCGCGCTCCACCACCGCTCCATCCAGCACCCGGGAGCCGATGCCGATCAGGGCGCCGTCCTCGATCGTGCAGCCGTGCACCACGGCCTGATGCCCGATGACCACTCCCTCGCCGATCACCAGCGAGTGCCCGTGGGCGACGTGCAGCACCGTGCCGTCCTGCACGTTCGTGCGGGAGCCGATGCGGATGAAGTTGACGTCGCCGCGGGCCACGGTATGAAACCAGAACGAGACGTCGTCGCCGAGCGTCACATCGCCCGCCACGTGCGCGCCGGGCGCCAGAAAGACGCGGTCACCCAGGGACGGCCACCGCCCCTGGTAGGAGTGAAGCGGCATGGGCTTGAATCCTCTCGCGACGGAGCCCGGTCTCCCGGCCGGGCGGAAGAGCATGGCATAAAATCCGCCGGTGTCCAAAGGGCCCCAGCCGTCCATCGACGTCGTCATCCCGGCGCTCAACGAGGAGGCGTCCTTGCCGCTGGTGCTCGCCCATTTGCCGCGGCCGCCGGTGCGCCGCGTCGTGGTGGCCGACAACGGCTCGGCGGACGCCACCGCCCGTGTGGCCCGCGAAGGCGGCGCGGAGGTGGTGACCGCCTCCCGCCGCGGCTACGGCAGCGCCTGCCTCGCCGGCCTCGACCACCTGCGGCGCAGCGGTCCGCCGGACATCGTGGTCTTCATCGACGCCGACTACTCGGACCATCCCGAGGAGCTGCCCGCGCTCGTCGCTCCCATCCTGGCCGGCGAAGCGGACCTGGTGATCGGCTCGCGCATCCTGGGGCGGCGCGAGCACGGAGCCCTGCTGCCCCAGGCCCGGGCCGGCAACCTGGTGGCCTGCCTGCTCATCCGGCTCTTCTACGGCCACCGTTTCACCGACCTCGGACCCTTCCGCGCCGTCCGCTGGGAGTCCCTGGAGCGCCTGGAGATGTCGGACCCCGATTTCGGCTGGACGGCCGAGATGCAGGTCAAGGCCGTGCGCCGGGGGCTGCGCTGCGCCGAGGTGCCCGTCTCCTACCGCCACCGCGTCGGCGTCTCCAAGATCACCGGCACCCTCTCCGGCACCCTGCGCGCCGGCTATAAGATCCTGTGGACCGTCGCCCGCCACATCCACGGCTGAGGAGTGCCGCCTCCATGCCCGAGAATCCCCATCAGCCTCAGCGCTCCGAGATGGACATCGAGGTGCGCTACGCCGAGACGGACCAGATGGGCGTCGTCCACCACGCCAACTACGTGGTCTGGTTCGAGCTCGCCCGCACCCGGCTGTGCTCGCTTACCGGCTTCCACTACGCCGACATCGAGCGGACGGGCTACCTCCTCATGGTCACCGGCGTCGAGGTGCGCTATCACCGGCCCGCACGCTACGGCGACGTGGTGCGCATCTCCTGCTGGTGCGAGCGGCTGGGGAGCCGCGGCCTGCGCTTCGCCTACAATGTGCGCCACGGCGAGGCGAAGCTGGTGACCGGCGTCACCGAGCACGTGTGGATCGAGCGCGCCACCGGCCGCCCCTGCCGCATCCCGGAGGTGCTCCGCGAGCCGTTCCAGAGGCTCGCCGGCCAGGCCCGGGAATAAACCGGCTGAATCTGGAATAAAAAGGGGGTTGCCGATTGCGGCGGCAAGTCCTACACTACAGCATCTGATTCGCTGAAATTTTGGTCGCGTGACGAGGGTTGTAGAGGTGGATCGGAAAAACGGGTTGAAACCGACGCGCCCTGCGAAGGCACGTAAGACAACTGGGAGGATCTATTTCGCATGACGCCCAAGAAGCTTTATCTCCCCGCCGTTCTCCTGGCCCTGACCGTCGTCGGTCCGCTTGTAAAAATTACCGGGGCCTCCCCGGCTGACGCCGAGCCGGTGGTGAAGGCAGCCGCCTCCGCTCCGCAGCCGGAAATTATTCCCGCCACGCCACCTGAGGTCATGCCGGCGTCTGCCGTCCGGCCCGCCGCGCCGAGGATGGCCTTCGCTCATGGCGTGCCGGGCCTCTCGCCGCATGTCTTCACCCTGGCGCTCCAGGCGGTCTCCGACGCCCACGCCCGTGGCTTCTCCGGGCGGCAGGACCTGCTCACCGTCATCGATTATTCCCTGCCCTCGACCGAGCCCCGCCTGTGGGTGCTCGATCTCGAGCGCGGCAAGGTCCTCTACCACGAGCTGGTGGCGCACGGCTCCGGCAGCGGCGCCAACTACGCGACACAGTTCTCGAACGAGATGAACAGCCGGCAGACGAGCCTCGGCCTGTTCCTGACCGCCGGCACGTACCAGGGCGGCAACGGCTATTCGCTCATCCTCAAGGGGCTCGACAAGGGCCTCAACGACCTCGCCGAGGAGCGCCACATCGTCATGCACGGCGCCTGGTACGTCAGCCCGCAGCAGGCCCGCAGCCAGGGCCGGCTCGGCCGGAGCTGGGGCTGCCCGGCGCTCTCCGAGACCGTGGCGCCGGAGGTGATCAACGCCATCAAGGGCGGCACCTTCCTCTTCTCCTACGCCGACAAGGCCGCCGGGGCGCTGCCGAAGTACGCGGGCTGATCAGTCGAACGCCAAGATGTTTTCGTAGGGGCGGGGCTTGTCCCCGCCTGCAACGTT
>JBIOVX010000111.1:0-45049 GCA_044868005.1 Thermoanaerobaculia bacterium
ACAGGGCGGCCACGCAGGGCCGCCCCTACAGGTCTTGGCGTCTGGGACGGGACCTTCCTGGTAACCTTCCGGTCTCTTTCCACGTATTTGTGCGAAGACGGGCCGCTCAACGCCCCGCGCAAGGAGACTTCGCATGCTGACCATCCGTGATCTCGTGAAGGTATATCCCGGTCCCGTCACCGCGCTGCAGGGCGTCAACCTCGACGTGCCGCCGGGGATGTTCGGCCTGCTCGGCCCCAACGGCGCCGGCAAGTCGACGCTGATGAAGATCCTGGCCGGCCTGCTCGAGGCGACCTCCGGACAGGTCACGCTGGACGGCGAGGACGTGCTCTCGAAGCCGGAGCGCATCCGGCGCCGCCTGGGCTACCTGCCGCAGGAGTTCGGTTTCTATCCTCACCTGACCGGCGAGAAGATGCTCGCCTATCTGCTGCAGCTCAAGGGAGTGGAGGCGCCCGGGGGCCTCAAGAAGCTGGTGGCCGAGCTGCTCGAGCGGGTCAATCTCTCCTACGCCGCCAAGCGCAAGGTCAAGACCTACTCCGGCGGCATGCGCCAGCGGCTGGGCATCGCCCAGGCCATCGCCGGCGATCCGCGGCTGATCATCGTGGACGAGCCCACGGCCGGCCTCGATCCCGAGGAGCGGCTGCGCTTCTACCGCATCCTCGCCGAGCTCGCCGCCGACCGCATCGTCCTGCTCTCCACCCACATCGTCGAGGACGTGGCCGTGCTCTGCCCGCGCTTCGCGGTGATCCACAAGGGCCGGCTGGTGGCCCTGACCTCCCCCACCGAGGCCCGCCGGGAGATCGAGGGGAAAATCTTCGAAGGACGCATCGGCCGCGAGGAGCTGGAGGAGATCCACCGCCGGCGGCTGCGGGTCATCCAGTCGGTGCTCGTCGAAGGCAAGAACCGCGTGCGGGTCTACCAGCCGGACGGCAGCTCTCTCCTCGGCTTCGAGGCGGTGCCGGCGACGCTGGAGGACGCCTATCTCCTGCGCGTGCAGGACGCCGAGCAGGAGCGGCAGGAAACCCGGGAGGAGCCGGCGCTGGCGCTCGGGGGCGCCGCATGAGCCTCAGCCGCACCCGCGCGGTCTTTTCCCAGGAGCTCGCCCACACCTTCAAGCGCCCTCTCTTCTGGTGCCTGATCATCCTGCTGTTCCTGGGCGTCTGGGGATTGTCCACAGGACACATGCAGATCTCGTCCGGAGACGCCTCGGTCGGCGGCAAGCGGGTCTGGATCACCTCCGAGTACAGTTTCACCTTCGCGCTGGCCTTGCTGGTGGCGATCCTCTATTCCTTCTTTGCCGCCATCGCCTCCGGCACGGCGATCGTCGCCGACGACGAGACGAAAGTGAGCGAGATGCTCCTCTCGACGCCGCTCCGCGCCTCCGAATACGTCTGGGGCAAGTTCCTCGCCGTCTTCGCCGGCTTCCTCGCGGCCCTGGGGATCCACCTCCTGCTGGCGGTCTTCTTCAATCACGTGCTGCCCAATCCCGACGCGGCGGAGATCCGCGGGCCGTTCGCCCTCGCCAACTACCTGCGGCCGGTGCCGATCTTCGGCATTCCGGCGTTGACCTTCTATCTGGGAGTCGCCTTCTTTCTCGGCGAGCGCTGGCGGCGGCCGGTCACCGCGTTCCTCTTTCCCATCGGTCTGCTGATCGCCGACTTCTTCCTCTGGGACTGGTCCCCCACCTGGCTCGACCCGCGCATCAACCGGCTGCTCATGTGGATCGATCCCGCCGGCTTCCGCTGGTTCAATGAGACGTGGATCAAGCTCGACCGCGGAGCGGAGTTCTACAACCACATGAGCGTCGGCCTCGACGCGGGATTCGTGCTCTCGCGCCTGGTCTTCCTGGGGCTCGGGGTGGCGGGAGTGGCGCTCGCCCAGCGGCATCTGGCGAGGAATCTCCAGGGCGATGCGGGCGGCTCGGGCCGCTGGCGCTTCGGCGGGCGGCGGACGGTTGCCGCGGAAGCCGGCGCCGCGGCAACCACCGCTGCGGCGACCGCCACCTCCCATCCGCTCGCGGATCTGCGCATGCGCCGCCGCGGCGCCGGGCTCGCCGCGGAAACCCTGCTGGTGGCGCGGACGGAGCTGCGCAACCTCGCCGCCTCGCCTGGGCTCTATCTCTTCGGCGCCCTCATCCTGCTGCAGACGTTGGGCTCGAACCTCATCGCCGCGGCGTCTCCCCTCCAGGTCGAGATGTTGATCACCCCGGGCCTTACCGCGGTGCGGGCGATGAACACGCTCTCGCTGCTCCTCTGCCTGCTCCTCATGTTCTACACCGCCGAGTCGATCGAGAGGGAGCGCTCCACCGGCCTCGCCTCGCTCTCCTACGCGACGCCGGCGCGCACCGCCGCGCTGCTCTTCGGCAAGGCGCTCGGCAACAGCGCCGCCGGCCTGCTGATGATGGCCGCCACCTGGCTCGGCTGCGCCATCGCCATCCTCATCCAAGGCCGGGTGGCTCCCGATCCCCGCCCCTACCTGCTCGTCTGGGGCCTCCTGCTCCTCCCCACCGTGATCGTCTGGACCTGCTTCGTGGTCGCCGTGCAGGCCGTCTCCGGCCAGCGTTACACGACATACGGCATCGGCCTCGGCGTCATCGCCGCGACCTTCTATCTCCAGTTCACCGGCAGGATGAATTGGGTGGGCAACTGGTGGCTCTGGGACACGCTGCAATGGAGCGACATGGGGCTCTTCGAGATCAACCGGCGGGCCCTCGTCCTCAACCGCTTGCTGGTGCTGGGGCTCGCGGCTCTCTTCGTGGCCATCGCCGTCCAGGCCTTCGGCCGCCGCCAGGCGGACGCCATCGGTACGCTCCACCGGCTGCAGCCGGGGCCGCTGCGGGGCAGGCTGCTCCGCCTCGCGCCCTTCGCCCTGGTGCCGCTCGCGGCGGGCATCGCCCTGTGGCTCGCCGTCAACGACGGCTTCCAAGGAAGAATGCTGGAAAAGAAGGGGCGGGATTATTGGAAGCAGAACCTGGCGACCTGGAAAGACGCGCCGCAGCCCGCCCTCGCCGGCGTCGATCTCGATCTGCGGATCGAGCCCGCGCGCCGCTGGCTCGGCGTCCACGGCGGCTACCGACTGGTCAACGACCGGGAGGCGCCGCTCCGGCAGTTCGCGCTCACCGGCGGCCCGCACTGGCAGAAAGTGCGCTGGACCCTCGACGGCAAGGCCTGCACGCCCGAGAACCGCTCCGGGCTCTACGTCTTCACGCCGGCGGCGCCGTTGCCGCCGGGAGCCCAAGCCCGGGTGGGCTTCCAGTTCGAGGGGCTTCTTCCCCGTGGAATCACCAAGAACGGCGGCGGCGCGCGCGAGTTCATCCTGCCTTCCGGCGTGGTGTTGACCAGCTTCGAGCCGAGCTTCGCGCCGGTCGTCGGCTACATGCCGGAGATCGGGACCAAGAAGGACGAGAACGACTACGAGCCCCGCGTCTATGCGGACGACTTCTACCTCGGCAAGACCCGCATCGCCTTCGGCGCGGGCCATGCCTTCCCTACCCGCATCGCCGTCACCGGTCCGGCGGACTACACCTTCAACTCCGTCGGCACCCGGATGAGCGAGACGGTGAAGGACGGCCGGCGCACCGCGGTCTGGAAGAGCGACTATCCCGTGCGCTTCTTCAACGTCGTCGGCGGCCGCTGGAAGGTGCGCCGGGGACACGGGACGGCGATCTTCTACCACCCCGGGCATCCCTACAACATCGACGAGATGATCGGCGCTCTGGACGCGGCCCGCCGGTATTACTCGGCCTGGTTCCGTCCCTTCCCCTGGCGCGAGCTGAAGCTCTCGGAATTCCCGGCGCTCGCGAGCTACGCCCAGGGATTCCCCACCGACATCACCTTCTCCGAAGGGATCGGCTTTCTCACCAAGAACAAGGTCAAGGCCGACCTCACCTTCATGGTGACCGCCCATGAGAGCGCCCACCAGTGGTGGGGCAACCTGCTGACGCCGGGCGAGGGACCCGGCGGCGACCTCCTCTCCGAAGGCATGGCCCATTTCTCGACCGCGTTGCTGACCGAGCAGGTCAAGGGGCCGCAAGCCCGCATGGAGTTCCTCAAGCGCATCGAGGAAGGTTATGGCAACGAGCGGCGCCCCGACGCCGAGCGGCCGCTGGTCAAGACCGACGGCTCCCGCGACGGCGACAAGACGGTGACCTACGACAAGGGCGGCTGGGTCTTCTGGATGTTGTACCAGCAGCTCGGCCGCGAGCGGGCGCTCGCCGGCCTGCGCAAGTTCATCGCCGACTGGGGAAACGGGCCGGACTACCCGGTGCTCCAGGACTTCACCGCCGCCATGCGCCCGTTCGCCGCCGACCCCGCGGCCTACGACCGGTTCGTCCAGCAGTGGTTCCATCGGGTGGTGGTGCCGGAATACCGGCTGAGCGGCGCCCGGGCGGCCGCCGAGCCGGGAGGGAAAGGCTGGCGGGTGAGCGTACGCGTCAAGAACGCCGGCAGTGGTAGAATGCCGGTCGAAATCGCGGCCATCCAGGGAGAGCGCTTCACGAAGAAGGCGGAGGCGAAGAAAGCCTATCGGGACGCCCGGCGGACGGTGATCCTGGGCGCTGGCGAGGAGAAGACGGTCGAGATCTCCTGCCCCTTCCGGCCGGAGAAGGTAGTCGTCGATCCCGACGTCGAGGTGCTCCAGTTACGCCGCAAGACCGCCGTCGCAAGCCTCTAGGGTGAAGATTTATGGCTATAACCTCACGGAGTGGCTCGGTTTTCCCCGTTGACGACACTATGTAAGGTTAAGCAGGATTCTATTTCGCAGTTCAGGCACGAGCCTTTCCAGAGATTCGTGAAAGGAGGAGGAGAGATGGATCGCAGAACTGTTCACCGGTGGATCGCCGCGCTGGCGCTCGTCGCGGCTCTGGGAGTCATGGGAGCGAAGCCGGCCGCCGCAGCGGATCTGCGGGATCGGGGGATCGGGGATCGGCTCGCCAGCCTGTGGGCAGCGGCAAGCGCAGGGCCGGCGGCGCTGTGGGAAACCCTGAGCGGCTGGCTCGGAGCAACCGAGAAGTCCGCCAGCGAGGCACCGTACGTTCCACCATCAGAGAGCGCTACCTGGAGCCTCGACCCGAACGGCAACGAGTGATTGAGAAGCCCATGCAAGACATCCACACTGTTGATATGAGAGAATCGGCTCAACTTCGCTGAATTGCGTTTGAAGGAGAACTGGATGAGCGAGCATCCAAGCCGCGAAACTCTGGAGGGCCTCCTGCTGAACCATCTGCCGGCCAGGGAGATGAAAGCCACCGTGGCTCACCTGCTGGGCGGTTGTGATGACTGCCGGGATGAGATGTCGCCGCTCGCCGTGGCCATGTTCGCGTCGGGCACCGCAGAGACCTCAGCCGCAGAGGAGGACGCCTACGATCAGGTGATCTCCACGGCATTCGCGAACGCTCTGGAGCACGAGCGGACCCTGGCGCGCGAACGCACGGAGGGCGACCGCAGGGTCGAAGCGATGCTCCGTGATCGGCAACCAGCCGAGACTCCGGTCCTACCCGAGGGAGCGATCTCCTGGGGGCTCTGCGAATCCCTGGTTGCGAAGAGCCGCTCGCTGCGGTTCTCCGATCCGGCCGGAATGCTGCACCTGGCCCAACTGGCGCGCGTCGCCGCCGACCGCCTCGACCCCGCGGTATATGGCGCCGACCGGTGCATGGATATGCAAGCCCGCGCCTGGGCGGAGCTGGCCAACGCCTACCGCCTCAATGAGGAGCTCGACCAGGCGGAGACAGCCATGGCTCGCGCGATGCAATTCCGTCTTCAGGGTACCGGTGATCCGCTCCTTTACGCCCGGATCGCCGACTTGAACGCCTCGCTCCTCTTCTATCAGCGGCGGTTCAAGGAACTATTCCAGATGCTTGATCTCGCCTACGCCATCCACCGCCGCTACAGCGACGCGCACGAAGTTGGCCGGGTGCTGATCCTGAAGGGCATCTATACCTCCGACGCCGGCAAGCCCGAGGAGGGACTCCAGATCCTCGTCCGCGGGCTCGCCATGATTGACCGTACAAGGGATGCTTATCTGGTCTTCCAGGCCTTGCATAACGTCCTGGGCCTCAGGGTCGAAATCGGTGAATACGAAGACGCCCGGCGCCAGCTCCAGCGGATGCGGCCGCTCTATGCCGCGCACGCGAGCTGGCTCGACATGGTGAAGCTGCACCGTATCGAGGGCGAAATCGCCGCCGGCCTCGGCGACCTGGTGACCGCCGAGGCGACGTTCCAGCAGATCCGGCAAGACCTCGAGGACGCAGGCCGCGGCTATCACGCGGCGCTCGCCACCCTCGACCTCGCCAACATCTGTCTCCGCCAGGGCCGCACGGCTGAGGTGCGGCGGCTCGTCGCCGAGGCCGTGAGCACCTTCCAGGCTCTGGGCGTGCGGCGCGAGGCCCTCTCCGCCCTTCACATGCTGCAGGACGCCACAGAGCACGAGCAGGCGACGCTGGAGGTTCTCCGCCTCGCCAGCGGCATCCTGCGCCGGCTGCAGACCGAGCCGGGCGGGCGCGTCGCGCTCGACGCGCTGTAGTCGCCTCCCCTCTATCGTGAAGTCCTCGGGCCCGGGTTCTCCCGGGCCTTTCCATTTCCGCGTGCCGGCCTGCCCTTTGCAGGAGACCTCTCGGGACGACAAGGAGGACCTCATGAACGACGACATGACTGATCTCCAACACGATCGCACTCCCACGGGCGACCTCGACGCAGCGCTTCCAGGATCGTCCGTCACTCCCCTGAGAACCCTGCACAACTATCGGATCGCCGAGAGCGATCCGGACGTGCGCGGTTGGGACGTGCTCGCAGCCGACGGCCGCAAGATCGGAGAGGTCGATGATCTGCTGGTGGACACGCGCGCCCTGAAGGCACGCTATCTGGAGGTGACTCTCGACCTGAACGCGCTCGAAGACTCGGAGGCCGCCCGGAGGACGGTCAGCGTCGGGATTCCAGCACCGCCCATCGTTCCGCCCGGCGCAGGCGGTCTGGGCACCGCAGTCAGCGAGACTCTGGTGCGGGCCACTCTCTCCGACGAAGAGAACCGCCTGACCCGCGAGCACCACCACGGATCGGGCGCTCGCCACGTGCTCATCCCTATCGGCTTCGCGCGTCTCGACCCCAGGCATGACCGCGTCCTCGTCGAAGGGCTCAGCGCCGCGGACGCCGCGGGCCTGCCGGACTATCACGGCCAGCACCTCGACGCGGAGCACGAGGCCGAGCTGCGGCGATGGTTCGATCAAACCTTTATCCACAGGCCGCATCACGACCTCTACGACGAGGATCGCTTCTACGGTCCCCGGCGGCAGGCCGATCGCAGCGAAGCGATCGCGGAGACCGCTCGCACCGCAGGTCTCGAGGTGGGGGATGCCACTCCCGCGGGCGAGCAGGACCGCGCCATCACCGGCGAGCTGGACCGCGCCGTGAACGCGCCCGACCATAGCGTGACCCGCGACCGCGAGGAGGCGGTCCTGCCGGTGCGCGGCAGGTAAAAGATGTCCTCTGGCGAGAGACCGCTCGCGGTGTATGGCGCCATGGGCGCCAACCTGCTGATCGCCGTCACCAAGTTCGTCGCCGCCGGGTTCAGCGGCAGCTCTGCCATGCTGTCGGAAGGCATCCATTCCATGGTGGACACCGGCAACCAGCTCCTCCTGCTGCTGGGCATGAAGAGGAGCCGCAAGCCGGCGGACGACGATCATCCGTTCGGCCACGGTAAAGAGCTCTACGCATCTTCATCGAGGCGAAGGCGTTGCGTGGAGGGCCAAAGTCAGAGGATGAGCCATCGCTCGCTAAGGCTAGGTCATCTCGGATAAGCTAGGGACGTTCTGTGGAGACCCAACCCATGAGTACCAAGGAGCAACTGCTCAACGAAATCGATCAAACTCCAGAGCCCCTTCTCGCGGAGATCCTCGATTTCGTCCAGTTCTTGAAGAGCAAAACCCTTGAGTCCGCACGCGAAACAGCTCTGGCTAGCGAAGCGGTCCTAGCGAAAGACTGGCTCCGCCCGGAGGAGGATGAGGCGTGGCAGAGCCTGTAAAGGGAGATGTCGTCGTAGTTCCCTTTCCTTTCTCGAACCTCACAGCCAACAAACGACGTCCTGCTCTGGTCCTCTGTCCACTTGAAGGCGAAGACGTGATCCTCTGTCAAATTACCAGCCGCCAAGTTCACGACCGTGATGCGATTCCGATTCTTGATGAGGACTTCGTTTCCGGTGGCTTGAAGCAGCCGAGTAACGTACGGCCGAATCGGCTCTTCACTGCCGATCGGGCGCTGGTCTTGTACAAGGCCGGCAGTCTCAAAGCCGAAAAGCTCCAAGAAGCCGTCGACCGCTTAGTCGAGATCCTCCGCCGATGATCGCCTCTCCTATCCTGTCGGTCACCTTCAGCGATGTCCAAGCTGCGCGTCAACGGATCCTGCCATACGTACACCGCACGCCCGTCCTCACCTCGCGACTGATCGACGAGCAGGTGGGTGCCAGGGTCTTCTTCAAGTGCGAGATCTTCCAGAAGGTCGGAGCCTTCAAGGCGCGCGGAGCGTTCTCACGGCTGATGCTGCTTTCACCGGAGGAACGCGCGAAAGGCGTCGTGGCTTTCTCCTCGGGCAACCATGCGCAAGCGGTGGCGTTCGCGTCGCGGGAGCTGGGAATCCGCGCCACGATCGTGATGCCGAAGGACGCTCCCGCGCTCAAAATGGCCGCCACGCGCGGCTACGGCGCTCACGTCGTCCTGTATGACCGCGTAGGAGGAGAGAGCCGGGAGGAGATCGCTCGGCGGATCGTCGAAGAGGAAGGGGCCACCCTCGTGCCGCCGTTCGATGACGACGCCGTCATCGCCGGTCAGGGGACGCTGGGATTGGAGCTCCTGGAGGACGTACCGGATCTCGACATCATCGTCACCCCCTGCGGCGGTGGCGGGCTCCTCTCAGGCACGGCGACGGCCGCGAAAGGAATTCTGCCGGAGATCCGCCTGTGGGGAGTCGAGCCCGAGGCCGGGGATGACATGAAGCGGTCGCTCGAAGCCGGAAGGCCCATCGAGATTCCGCTGCCCGCTACCATCGCCGATTCCCTGCAGACCATGCGCCCCGCCGAGCGGACCCTCGCCATTGTCCGCGCCTTGACGGAAGGCATCCTCACCGTGAGCGACTTGGAGCTGCGGCGCGCCATGGCGCTGCTGGCTTCGCGCATGAAGATTGTCGTCGAGCCGGGAGGCGCCGCCGCCTTCGCCGCGCTGCTCCACGGCAAGGTTCCTAAGGCCGCCGGACGGCGGGTTGGAATCGTGCTCTCAGGGGGGAACGTCGATCCGGAGCGGTTCGGGGCGCTGATCGCCGGGGTGCAGATGTAGCCGGCGAGACGCCGGCGCTCCCAGGTTCTACGCCGACTTCCCCAGATACGCCTTCAGCTTCGGCGCCACGCTGCGGCGCACGAGGGCGCTCTGGGCCTGCCAGCGGGCGGCGGCGTCCAGGTCCACGAGGAAGCGGGGCTCGCGGCCTTCGAGGACGGCGATGGGCTCGCCGTCGCGGTAGAGCAGGCGGTTGCCGGCGATGGCGGGGAGGCGGTCTCCCGGCGTCGCGATCCCCACGAGGTTGAGCGGATCGGCGGCGCTCACGGAGACGAGAGTCCCCTTGCGCGGCTGCTTGCGCAGAGCCCGCAGGCGGCCGACGGCGTCGGGCAGGGCGTACTGCTCGCCGGAAAAGCCGTCGACGAACCGGCCGCCGCGGATCTCGCCGCGCGCCTCCAGGCGCCGAAGGGCATGGAGCAGATCGCGCCAGGGCGGCAGCAGGGTCTCCCGCTCCAGCAGGCGCCGGAAGACGACTCCGTACCGCCGCAGGAGGGTCCAGGCCACCAGCTCGACGGTCTCGCGGGAAGCCGCACCCGCCGGCGCCTCCGGCGTCCCGGAGTGGAGCAGCGACCAGCGGCCGGCGTTCTCCATGCCGAACAGCGAGACGGAGCCGCCGCCGCGCCGCGAGGCCGCGCGATCGACCGGCGGCCGCTTGTGGGCCGGCACCAGGAGAGCGCGCAGACCCGTGAAGCTGTCGGAGGTCACCAGCCCCCAGGCCACCAGCTCGGCCAGCGCCACTTCGAGCTGCGTGTGGAGCAGGCCCGCGCCCTGCGCGATCTCGCCGAAGAAGCAGGCGCCGCGGCTCCGCAGCAGGTCATAGACATCACGCGCGCCCGCCGAGAGCTCGAGACCGGGGGGATCGGGCGGCGGCGCGATCTCCCGCCACAACGGCAGGTTGCCGCGGGAGAGCAGCGCGATGGGCGTCGCTCGCACGGGCCCGGACCTGCGGGCGCCATCGGAGTCGGGCGCCGCGGCCCGCCCCCAGACGTAGCGGCCGGCCAGGCACAGGGCGTCGAGCCACGCAGGGTCGTACTCCTTCATCCGCGCCGGCAGGATCTCCCCCTCCCAGGCCGCCGCCGCCGACTCGAAGCCTTCGAGCTGCGCGACGAGGGCGTGCAGGCTCTCCGGCCCTTCGGCCTGCTCGTCGGGGTCCAGCCGCTGCCAGGCGAGGAGGAAGCGCAGATAGTCCGCCTGGGGCACCGGCTCGATCTCCCGCCGCAGCCGGTCGAGCGTGTAGCGATGGACGCGGGCGAGCAGCCGCCGCTCGCACCACTCCTCGCCGTCGAAGCCGGGAGTGAAGCGGCCGCGGAAGACGAACCCCTCGGTCTCGAGGGACGCCAGAGCCGCTTCGACGGCGCTCCGCCGCAGGCCGAGATCCGCCGCCAGCGAGTCCGCCGTCACCGGACCAATCCCATCGAGCCGGCCGCGGACGATCTCGACGAGGGCCTCCGCCGCGGACCATTCCCGAGAGAGCCGCGGCGGCGCGGCGATCTCCGGCTCCAGCGCGGCGGCCGGATGGAGAGCCCGCATCTGGGGCAACCGCTCGGCGGGAATCCACAGAGGCGGCTCCTCGCCGCGCGGTTGCAGAACCGTCGCTCGCCGGGCCGTGAGAAGCGCTTCGAACAGCGGCTCCCAGCCGGAGCGCGCCCCCTCCTCCGCCGTCACGAAGCCGAGCGTGAGCAGCGCATCGTGCAGCTCGTCGGGGGTGCCAGCCTCGGGCCAGGCCTCCTCGCGCACGCGCACGATGGCGCCGGCATCGAGGGCTCCCAGGTCCGCCGCCGTCTCCGAATCGAGCCAGCGGCGCAGGGCCACCGCCTGGGTGCGGCGCTCCTCCAGCGGCGCGTCGTCCAGGTAGGCGTAGGGCTGCGCCTTCAGGATCTCGTGCGCCAGCGGCGAGGGCTCGACGACGTCGCGCGCCGTCAGCTCCACCTCGCCGGCCTCGATGCGGCGCAGGAGGCGCTGCAGGCCCTCGATGTCCATCGCCTCCTCCAGGCAGTCCCGGAGGGTCTGCTCGACCAGCGGATGATCGGGGATCTCGCGCTCGCCGACGATGTTCTCCAGGCAGGCGAGCTGGTCGGGGAAAACGACGGCGATCAGATCCTCGGACGCCTGGCGCAGCAGCGGCGCCGGCATCCGGCGGCCTCCGCGCTGGCGCGGCACCGCCAGCGCGCGGCCGGCGTTCCAGCGCCAGCGCACGCCGAAGAGCGGCGCATCGAGCACGGCCTGGGTGAGCACGCCGCGCACGGTGTTCGAGTGCAGGAAGCGGAAGGCGTCCTCCAGCGGGAAGCTGTGCGTGGGCCCCAGCGAGAGCACGATGGCATCCTCGGTGGCCGCCGCCTGCAGCTCGAAGTTGAACGTCTGGCAGAAGCGCTTGCGCAGGGCGAGCCCCCAGGCGCGGTTGAGCCGGCTGCCGAACGGCGAGTGGACCACCAGGTGCATGTCCCCCGCCTCGTCGAAGAACCGCTCGGCCATCAGCGTCTGCTGGCTCGGCACCGTTCCCAACGACGCGAAGGCGGCGGCGAGATAGTCCACGAGCTGCGACGCGGCGGCCGGCGGCAGGCCGAGATCCTGCTCCAGCCACTCCACCGCCGCCGCCCGCGAGCCCTCCGCCACCCGCCGCGCCACCTCCTCGCGCAGGCGCGACACGGCGGCCGAGAGCTCCTCGGTGCGCGCCGGAGCCTCGCCCAGCCAGAAGGGGATGTTCGGAGGATGGCCCTTGGCGTCCTCCACCAGCACGCGCCCCTGCTCGACCTTGAGGATGCGCCAAGAGGCGTTGCCGAGCTGGAAGATGTCGCCCGCCAGGCTCTCGACGGCGAAGTCTTCGTTGACCGTGCCGATCTGCGCGCCGGACGGTTGCAGCACCACCTGATAATCGGCGAGGTCGGGGATCGCGCCGCCCGAGGTCATCGCCGTCAGGCGCGCGCCCTTGCGCGGCCGCAGGAGGCCGTTCACCGCGTCGTGGTGCAGGTAGGCGCCCCGGCGCCCGCGGCGGGTGGTGAAGCCGGTCGAGAGCATCTCCACCACGGCGTCGAAGTCCTCGCGCTCCAGGCCGCGGAACGGCCAGGCCCGGCGCGCCAGGGCGAAGATCTCGTCCTCCCGCCAGCCTTCGTCGGGCTCGGCGGCCACCTCGGCCACCAGGTGCTGGGCCAGGATGTCAAAAGGCCGCTCCGGGATGATCAGGCGGTCCAGCTCGCCGCGCCGGACGGCGTCGATCAGCGCCGCGCACTCCACCAGCTCGTCGCGGGTGAGCGGGAAGATCCGGCCCTTGGGCAATCCGCTGAGCTGGTGGCCGGAGCGGCCCACCCGCTGCAGCAGCGTGGCGATGGAGCGCGTCGAGCCGAGCTGGCAGACGAGGTCCACGGAGCCGATGTCGATCCCCAGCTCCAGCGAGGCCGTCGCCACCAGGGCCGAGAGCTCGCCGGCCTTGAGCCGCCGCTCGCTCTCCAGCCGGTGCTCCTTCGCCAGGCTGCCGTGGTGCGAGGCGACGCGGTCCTCGCCCAGCCGCTCGCCGAGATGGCGCGTCACCCGCTCCGCCAGCCGGCGCGTGTTGGTGAAGACAAGCGTCGTGCGGTGCTCGCGGATCAGCTCCGCCAGCCGGTCGTAGATCTCGCCCCACACCTCGTTGGGCATCACCGCTTCGAGCGGCGAGGACGAGGGGACCTCGACGCCCAAGTCCATGCGGCGCCCGTGCCCCGCGTCCACGATGGCGCACCGCGGCGTGCCGTCCGGCTCGACGTTGCCCGTCCCCACCAGGAAGCGCGCCACCTCCTCGATCGGTCGCTGGGTGGCGGAGAGGCCGATGCGGAGGAGACCCTCACCCGTCAGTGCCTCCAACCTCTCCAACGACAGCGCCAGGTGCGACCCCCTCTTGTCGTCCGCCACGGCGTGGATCTCGTCCACGATCACCGTGCGGACGGTACGCAACATGCTCCGCCCGCTCCGGCTGGTGAGGAGGATGAAGAGCGACTCCGGAGTCGTCACCAGGATGTGAGGCGGCCGCTTGACCATGGCCGTGCGCACCGACGCCGGCGTATCGCCCGTGCGCACCTGGGTGCGGATCTCGGCGTCCGGCAATCCCATGGCCGCGAGCTCGGCGCGGATCCCCGCCAGCGGCTCCTCCAGGTTCTTCTCGACGTCGTTCGACAGCGCCTTGAGCGGCGAGACGTAGACCACCTCGGTCTCATCCGGCAGGCCGCCGCCCAGGAGGGCCTGCCGCACCAGGTCGTCGATGGCGGAGAGGAAGGCCGCGAGCGTCTTGCCCGAGCCCGTGGGGGCCGCGATGAGCGTGTGGTGCCCCCCCCGGATCTCCGGCCAGGCGCGGGCCTGCGGCTCGGTCGCGGCGCCGAAGCGCTTCTCGAACCAGGAGGCGACGGCGGGATGAAAGTTCGTGAGTGGCATGGCGCAAGGTGAGCGTAAGAGCATCAAGGATAACAGAAGATCGGACGACTGGATTCCGCCGGCCGCAAGGAATGTTTGCGCGTCCGCTCTCTGAAGATGTATGAGATAATAGCATCGCTCTTCAAGGGAGGTTGGCGATGCTCCGCACTTTGGCAGCACTGTTGACGATCGGGATCGCCGGACTCGCCGTCGGACAGGCCGAGCAGGAGGGGGGCGCCAAGGCTCGTGCGCAGCAGCCCTCTGACACGGCGAATGGATACAGCGCTTCCGTGCTCGGCTCCATGAGCGCCGATGGGCGCTATCTCGTCTTCCACAGCGATGCCCGCGACCTGGTGCCGGGACAGGTCGACGTTAAGGGTACGGCCGATATCTTCCTCCATGACCGCGTCGCCGGGACCACGGTTCTGGTGAGCCATGCGCCCGGCTCGGCGACCACGGCCAATGGCCGCTCGTACGAACCCATTATCAGCGCCGATGGGCGGTGGGTCGCCTTCTATGTCTTTCAGACCATATATCGGATTTTTCTCTACGAGCGGGAGACGGGTCAGGTCACCCTCGCGAGCCGGCGGATCGGAAGCGACAAGCCTTCCGAAGGCTATGATCCAGCCCTCGGCGCCGGCGGCAACATCTCCTATACCCACTATTCTCAGGGTGTTCGCATTCATATTGATGCGGGCGTTTATCTGTACGAGCGGGCTTCTGGCAGGACCCTGCTGGTAAACCACGCGGCCGGCTCCACCACCCGGCCCGGCGACATCCCTAACCCCGAGGCCGGCTACCCCCACCACGTCATGAGCGCCGACGGCCGCTTCATAGCGTTCGACAGCGAATCGAGCGACCTCATTCCCGGGCAGAACGACTTCTCCGGGGGCAGCGACGTCTTTCTCTTCGACCGGCTCACCGGTACGACCTTGCTGGTGAGCCACGCGGCCGGCTCTCCCCTCACCGCCGGCAACGCCGTCTCCCGTGCTCCGAGCCTGAGCGCCGACGGCCGGTACCTGGCCTTCGAAAGTCACGCGAGCGACCTGCTCACCGGCGTGACCGACCGGAACCGGGATCTGGAAATATTCCTCTACGACCGGCTCACCGGCACGACCTCGCTCGTCACCCGGTCCCCGGAATCGCCGAACGTCACCAATCACGATGGTGGCACCGCACCCGTCATCAGCGCCGACGGCAGCACCATCGCATTCTTCAGCCGCTACGATCGAACCCCCGGCCAGATCTGGGTCTACGACCGGCTCTCCGGCCAGACGTCGTTCGTCACCCGCTCGGCGGCATCGGCGTCCAAACCCGCGAATGCGAGAACGAGCGATCTCGTGTTGTCCGCCAACGGCCGCTACCTGGCTTTCATGAGCGAGGCCACCGATCTGGTGCCGGGTCAGCAGGACCGCGGCAAAACCAGCGATGTCTTCCTCCACGATAGAATTTCGGCAACGACGGTCCTGGTGAGCCACGCAGCCGATCTTGCGACGAAGGCGGGCAACAAGCCGGCTTATGCCCCCAACATCAGCGCGGACGGAAGCTGGATTGCGTTTTCCAGCAACGCGAGCGATCTCGTCGCCGACAAGCGGGACGGCAATGGGTTATCGGACGTCTTCCTCTACGACAGAAAGACGGCGACGAACCGGGTGGTCTCCCTGGCCCGGAAGCCGTAGGAGGTTGACGATGTTCCGCACTCTGACAGCACTGTTGATGATCGGGATCGCCGGGCTCGCCGTCGGACAGGCCGGACAGGAGCAGGCCGCCACGGCTCCCTCTGACACGGCGAATGGAGGCAGCTTTTCCTTGCCCTGCTCCATGAGCACCGACGGGCGCTATCTCGTCTTCCTCAGCGATGCCCGCGACTTGGTGCCGGGACAGGTCGACGTCAAGGGTAGGCTGGACGCCTTCCTCTACGATCGTGTCGCCGGGACCACGGCGCTGGTGAGCCATGCGCCCGGCTCGGCGGCCGCGAGCGCCAAAGACGACGTGTACGATGCGATGATCAGCGCGGATGGACGATGGGTCGTCTTCGTCGCCGGCTTCGACAGGATCTTCCTCTACGAGCGGCAGACGGGCCAGGTCACCCCCCTAGCGCGCCGCGGCTTCGCGCCGGCCATCAGCGCCGACGGAAGTTACATCGCCTACGTCAATTGGAATTTGGGCCTCTATCTGTACGAGCGGGCTTCGGGAAGCACCCTGCTGGTAAACCACGCGGTCGGCTCCACCACCCGGCCCGGCTTCATCCCTAATCCCGATGGGAACTACCCTCCCGACGACTACTCCATAAGCGCCGACGGCCGCTTCATCGCGTTCGATAGCGTAGCGGACAACCTCATTCCCGGACAGAGCAACTTCGATTGGCTCAACGACGTCTATCTCTTCGACCGGCTCACGGGCATGACTTCGCTGGTAAGCCACGCGCCCGGCTCTCTCACCTCCTCCGGCGGCTTTACTCCGTGCTTGAGCGCCGACGGCCGGTTTCTCGCCTTCGCCAGTAGCGCGACCGACTTGATCCCCGGCCTGACCGACGACTCGGGCGTGGATGTGTTCTTCTACGACCGGCTCACCGGCACGACGTCGCTCGTCACCCGCTCCGCGGAGTCGCCGAACGTCACCAGCCGCGCAGGAGGCGCCAATCCCGTCATCAGCGCCGACGGCAGCACCATCGCCTACTTCAGCCGTCGAGTCCTCGGCCACGTCTGGGTTTACGACCGGCTCTCCGGCCAACAGTCGTTCGTCACCCGCTCCGCGGAATTCCCATCCAGGCGCGCGAATGCGCGCGCGATCGACATTGTCCTGTCGGCCAACGGCCGCTACCTGGCCTTTACGAGCGAGGCCACCAATCTGGTACCCGGACAGCAGGACCGAGGCCAAACCAGCGATGTCTTCCTCTACGATAAAATTTCGGCAACGACGGTCCTGGTGAGCCACGCCGCCGATCTTGCGACAAAGGCGGGCAACAAGCCGGCTTATGCCCCCAACGTCAGCGCGGACGGAAGCTGGATCGCGTTCTCCAGCGCCGCGAGCGATCTCGTCGCCGACAAGCGGGACGGCAATGGGTTACCGGACGTCTTCCTCTACGAGAGAAAGACGGCGACGAACCGGGTGGTCTCCCTGGCCCGGAAGCCGTAGGAGGTTGACGATGTTCCGCACTTTGGCAGCACTGTTGACGATCGGGATCGCCGGGCTCACCGCCGGACAGGCCGAGCAGGAGCAGGGCGCCAAGGCCCGCGCGCAGCAGCCCTCAGACACGGCGAAGGGAAGCAGCTATTCCGCCGGGCCCGGCTCCATGAGCGCCGATGGGCGCTATCTCGTCTTCCTCAGCGATGCCCGTGATCTGGTGCCGGGACAGGTCGACGTCAAAGGGACGGATGACGTCTTCCTCTACGACCGTGTCACCGGAACCACGGTCCTGGTGAGCCATGCGGCGGGCTCGGCGACCAAGGGTGGCAATGACGACTCGTACGAACCCGTCCTCAGCCAAGATGGACGTTATGTAGCCTTCGAAAGCTGCTCCAGAAACCTTGTTCCCTTGCACGAGGACTACCCCTTCTGCACTACCCGGATCTTCCTCTACGAGCGGGCGACGGGCAAGGTCACCCTCGCGAGCCGGCGGGTCGGAAACGGAGGGCCTTACTATGGCAGCTATCCATCCATCAGCGCCGATGGGAGTTACATCTCCTACCGCGCCGGAGACGTATATCTGTACGAGCAGGCTTCTGGAAGGACTCTGCTTGTAAACCACGCGGCCGGCTCCACCACCCGGCCCGGCGACATCCCTTATCCCGAAGCCCCCTACCCCGAGGCCGTGATGAGCGCCGACGGCCGCTTCGTAGCGTTCTCCAGCGCGTCGACCAATCTCATTCCCGGACAGGACGACAACTACGGACCCCTCGACGTCTTTCTCTATGACCGGCTCACCGGCGTGACCACCCTGGTGAGCCACGCGGCCGGCTCTCCCCTCACCGCCGGCGACGCCCTCTCCCGTGCTCCGAGCCTGAGCGCGGACGGCCGGTACCTGGCCTTCGAGAGTTATGCGACCGACCTGCTCACCGGCGTGACCGACCGGAACGGGGATTTTGAGATATTTCTCTACGACCGGCTCACCGGCACGACCTCGCTCGTCACCCGATCTCCGGAATCGCCGAATGTCACCAGCCACGATGGTGGCACCGCGCCCGTCATCAGCGCCGACGGCAGCACCATCGCATTCTTCAGCCGTTCCGATCGAACCCCTTACCAGATCTGGGTCTATGACCGGCCCTCTGGCCAGACGTCGTTCATCACCCACTCGACGCAATCGGCGTCCAGGCCCGCGAATGCATTCACGAGCGATCTCGTGCTGTCCGCCAACGGCCGCTACCTGAGCTTCACGAGCGTGGCCACCGATCTGGTGCCGGGTCAGAACGACCGCGGCGGAACCTTCGACGTCTTCCTCCACGACAGGGTTTCGGCAGCGACGGTGCTGGTGAGCCACGCCGCCGGCCTGCCGACGAAGGCACGCAACGGGGGCGGTCCCAGACTCAGCGCGGACGGAAGCTGGATCGCGTTTTCCAGCAACGCGAGCGATCTCGTCGCCGACAAGCGGGACGGCAATGGGTTATCGGACGTCTTCCTCTACGACCGAAAGACGGCGACGAACCGGGTGGTCTCCCTGGCCAGGAAGCCGTAGCCGCTGCGAAACGAAATCCTCCTCGTCGTCATATGCTTCTAGGCATCAAGGAGGCCAGCTTGCTCGCCGTTTGGAACATCCTCGTCAGCAGCCGGTTCGTCCGGCTCATCGCGTTGGCGGCGCTATGGATCGGCGGAGGCGCCGGGCTCGCCGCCGCCGGGCAGGTGGAGCTGGTCTCGCGGGTTGCTCCCAGTCAATTATCGGATACCGGAGCCTCGGAAGCCCCCAATCGCTCGGCTCCCATCAGCCTGTCTATCAGCAACGACGGCCGCTATGTCGTGTTCATCAGCACAGCCACGAATCTGGTCCAAGGCCAGCAGGATGTGAACCTGGCAGAGGATGTTTTTCTCAGGGATCTGGCCACCGGGACTACGACGCTGGTGAGCCGATCCATGGATTCCCCCGTCAAGGCTGGCAACGCCGGCTCAGGGATCGCTGCTGACGGGCGAGCCCCGGTGATCAGCGGCGATGGACGGTACGTTGTCTTCACCAGTGCGGCCAGCGATCTGGCGCCGGGTCAGGTGTACAGCAATCCCGCTCTCTCTGATGACGACCTTCTCCTTTACGATCGGGCGACGGGAACGGTCTCGTTGATCGTTTCTGCCGATGAAGCTGCCGTAGAGCCCGCCGTCAGCGCCGATGGGCGATACATCGCTTTCACCAGCGCGGTCGAAAACCTCGTTCCAGGCCAGCAGGAGGGTAGCTTTTACTCCAATGTTTTCCTCTACGACCGGATCGGCAAGTCGTTCCGGCTGGTCAGCCATACGAGCGCATCGGCTGTTACCGGAGGCGGTGGGAGCGCGCCGGTCATAAGCGCGGATGGGCGGTACGTCCTTTTCGTGAGACTCGGGTTCGGAGAAGCCCCCGGAGACCAGGCATTCCTCTACGACCGGATCTCCGGCGCCGTCACCCTGATCGGCCCGGGATCAAAAGCCGTGATGAGCTCCGATGGGAGTCAGATCGCTGTCATTACCGATCGCTCTCTTGACCTCTACGATCGGGCCACCGGTCAGAAGACCCAGTTGAACCACGCAAATCAACCCTCGTCCTTTAGCACCTCCAACTCCAAACTTTCCATCAGCGCCGACGGACGCTTTACCGTTTTCATCAGCAACTTGGATGACGTCCCGGGCCAACAGGGTGGCAGCTATGCCTGCTTTCTTTATGACCGGACATCCAGAGCGTATACCCTGGTGAGCCGGCAGCAAGGCTCGCCGACGACCGCCAGGAGCGCGTTCGCTCCCGCGATCAGCGCAGACGGCCGGTACGTGGTTTTCGCCAGCGACGCTAAGGACATCGTCTCGGGCCAGACCGATACCGATTTCTCCTCCGATATCTTCCTGTTCAACCGGACCACGGGGACCACGAAGCTGGTGAGCCACTCGATCACCAGCTCCTCCTCTACCGGGGATGCCCGCTCCTCCGATCCCGCGATCAGTGCAAATGGAAGCCGGGTCGTCTTCGTCAGCAAGGCGAGCGATCTCGAGGCCGGTCTCGCTGACTTCAATAGCGCCCAGGATGCCTTCGCCTATACGAGCTCATCCGGGACAATCTCCGCCATCACCCGCCGCGCTCCCGAGATGCCGTCCTTCTCTCCCTTCCACCCGTCCCATCGGAGCGCGGCCCGGGCTCTCAGCGCGGACGGCCGGTGGGTCGCCTTCGAAAGCTTCTCCTCCTATCTGGTTCCTGGCCAGGAGGACCTGAACGGGGTGCTGGACTTATTTCTCTACGATCGCACCACCAAGGCCGTGATGCTGGTGAGCCGGTCCAACGGCTCGGCGAGCCGAACCGCGAATGGGCACTCCGTCCGTCCGGCGATCAGCGCGGACGGCCGCTACGTCGTTTATGCCAGCCTGGCCACGGACATCGTGCCCGTGACGGCCGGTCCCTACCCTGAGTACAGAATCTTCTTCTTCGATCGGATCGCGGGCACCAACCGGCTTGTAGCACGAACAGCCTTCACCGCTCCACCCGAGTTCTTCCCCGAATTTCCCACGATGCGGATCAGCCCGAATGGACGGTGGGTGGCCTTCACCAGCTTTGCACCCGACCTGGTTCCCGGGCAGCAAGAACAGCAGATCTTCGCGACCTCCGACGTCTTCCTGTGGGATCGTGACACGGGCAAAACGACCCTTATCAGCCGGTCGACCACCGGGCAGACGACAGCTGGTAACAACGGTTCCTTCGTACCCCAGCTCAGCTCCGATGGCCGGTACATCGCCTTCAGCAGTTGGGCGACCGACCTCGTCTCCGGGCAGATTGAAGAAAACGACCCCAGCGGCCTTCCCACTGCAGACCTTTTCCTTTACGACCACGGGTCTGGCCGCACAGTCCAGGTAAGCCGCGTCAGCGATCCCACTCACTTACTCGGCGTCGGCGAGACGTTTGTGTCCATGAGCGCAGACGGCAGGTTTATTGCCTTCAGCCGCTTCGAAGCCGACGCGGTGGCGGTTCGTCTTTTTGACCGCATCCTTGGAACCCACCAGTTGATCGCGTCCTCAGGCACCCTCCCCGAGATCAGCGCTGACGGGCGGTACGTGGCTTTCCTAAACAACGCGTTCTCGTATCCCCAAATCTATCTATATGACCGGAGCTCGCAAGTCACGAAGCTCGTCACGCGGTCGAGTGTTCGGAGCGACAGCGAAAGCAACGGCTTCGCAGGCCCTCCGGTGATCAGCGCCGACGGCCGCTACATTGCGTTCGCGAGTGATGCCGAGGATCTGGTCCCCGGGTACATCGTCGCACCAGGCCGGAGGGCCCCCGCAGATGCGGACGTCTTCCTTTTCGACCGCACCTCCAGCACGATCGTCCTGGTCAGCCGGTCGATGACCTCGCCCATGGTACTGATGGGTGGAGCCGGGGATCCTCTCTTGAGCGCCAACGGCCGGCAAGTCGCCTTCACCAGTGCTCTGGACCTCACGGACGGAGACTTCAACCTCCTGCCTGACGCTTTCCTCTTCGGCCTCGATTCCCCTCCCCCCGTCACCCTTCCATCCTGCAAGCTGCTCGACACTCGTCGCCGGACCGACCGTCCCGCCCTCAGCTCGGATCTCCTGAGGGTCATCCCGGTCCACGGCCGCTGCGGCGTGCCGGTCACGGCGAAGCAGATCCTGGTCAAGGTCACCGTGTTCCAACCGTCGGGCAAAGGGAACCTGCGGTTCTATCCGGGAGCCGTCACCCCCACGCCTGCCGGCATCTTCCGCTTCGAGCGCAATCAGTCCCGCACCGAGAGCTTCACCCTGCCGCTCGCCAGCAGCGCCGGCACGCTGGCGATCCTGCCGTTCGTGGCCGGCAAGGGCACGGTCCACACCCTCGTCGAGGTGAACGGCTACTCCGAGTAGGCGCCGCGGACCCCGGGACGCCGGTCCCATTCGACATCTTTGCGGAGATGTTTTATGCTGGCGCGACATTAGGAGGGAGACTCCCATGGTTCGGCACCAGCGATGGGTCATGTTCGTCCTGCTGATTCTCGCGGGGATGCCGGCGCTCGCCGCCGGACGGCTCAAGCTGGTGTCCAGCGCGCGGCCGGAAGACACCCCCGATACGGCCGGGGGTCTCAGTTGGTTTCCCCAGATGAGCGCCGACGGCCGCTTCGTGGCTTTCATCAGCGACGCCCGGAACCTCGTGCCGGGGCAGGTCACTCTCAACACTCAGAATAACGTCTTCCTGTACGACCGGCTCACCGGCACCACGACCCTGGTGAGTCATGCGGCCGGCTCGCCGCAGACGACGGCGGACTCCGGTTCGGGCATTTCCCAGATCAGCGCCGACGGGGCGTTCGTCCTCTTCGGGAGCCGGGCGCGGAACCTCCTTCCGGGAGGCCTGGGAGACGCTCCCGACAACTCGCAGGTCTACCTTTTCGAGCGCGCCACTGGCGAGGTCACCCTGGTGAGCCGGCGCGCCGACGGCAAGCCCGGCAACGCCGACTCCGGCGGTTTCAACGCCATCAGCGCCGACGGCGGTTGGATCCTCTACCGCAGCCAGGCGACCGACCTGGTCTCCCCGCCGCTCCAGCTCCAGCTCATTCGCACCAACGTCTTCCTCTACGAGCGGGCCACCGGCAGGACGATGCTGGTCAGCCGGTCGGCTGCCGACCCCAGCCGCGCCGGCAACGACGAATCCGATATGCCGACCCTCAGCGCCGACGGCCGCTTCGCGGCCTACGTCAGCCTGGCCACGGACCTGGTGACCGGGCAACTCAACCCGGTGGCGGCCTGGCACATCTTTCTCTTCGACCGCCTGACCGGCACCAACACGCTCGCGACTCACGCCGCGGGCTCGGCGCTGACGGGCGCCAACAGCGACTCCGTCCACTCGTACCTGAGCCTGAGCGCCGATGGGCGGTACCTCGCCTACACCAGCTCCGCGACGGATCTGGTCTCCGGTGTGACCGACGCCAACGACAAGCCGGACGTCTTCCTCTACGACCGGCTCACCAATTCGAACCTGCTCGCGGGCCGGTCTTCGGCATCACCCGGCGTCCCCGATCCGCTGGGGAGCAACTATCCGATCGTCAGCGCCGACGGCAGCACCGTCGCCTACTTCCAGGGAGAGGGCACGCGGCCCGCGCATGCCTTCCTCTTCGACCGCACGGCCGGCACGTCAACCCTGGCGACGCGGTCGGCGGACCACCCCGGCGAGCCCGCGAGCGCGGGCGCCGACGCCCTGGCGCTTTCGGACGACGGCCGGTATCTGCTCTTCGCCAGCCCCGCGACCGACCTGATCGCGGGCCAGATCGACGGTCCGCAGAGCGACGACATCTTTCTCCACGACCGCGCCGCGGGTACGACGGTCCTGGTGAGCCATGTGGCCGGCGACCCGACGCGGACATCCGGCAGGGCGTTCTCCGGGCAGCCCGGCATCAGCGCGGACGGGAGCTGGGCCGTGTTCGGCAGCGATGCGGACGATCTCGACGCCAACAGGCGGGACTCCAATTTCCGCGGGGACGTCTTCCTCTATGAGCGCGCCACGGCGACGAACCGGACGGTCAGCCTGCACGCGCCGGGCCTCTCCTCGAGCTCGGCCAACGGCCGCAGCTTCGTCTCCACGATCAGCGGCGACGGTCGGTATGTGGCCTTCGCCAGCGAGGCTACCAACCTGATCCCCGGCCAGGTGGAGCACAATTCCGGCAACGACGTCTTCCTCTACGACCGCATCATCAAGAGGAAGCTGCTGGTGAGCGGGTCGGCCGGCTCTCGCCGGACCACCGCCGACGGAGAGTCCTCGAATCCGCAGATCAGCCGGGACGGCCTCTTCATCCTCTTCGAGAGCCAGGCCAGCGACCTGGTCCCCGGCCAGATCGGCCAGCAGGGGCGCCAGCTCTACCTCTTCAGCCTCGTGACCGGGAGGACGGTGCTGGTGAGCCGGTCGCACTCCTCTCCGCTCCAGGGAGCGAACGGGGCGTCCTTCGCCGGCGGCCTCAGCGCCGACGGCAGCGTCGTGGCCTTCACCAGCGAAGCCACCGATCTCGTCGCCGGCCAGCGGGACGCGAACTCGGGCGGCGACGTCTTCGCCTTCGACCGCCGCACCGGCACCGTGACCCTGCTGAGCCACGCGCGCCGCTCCGCCCGCCGCACCGGCGTGGCACCCTCGTTCTTCACCTCCATGAGCCTGGACGGCAACTGGATCGCCTTTTCCAGCTTCGCCTCCAATCTGGCGCCGGACGTTCCTGTCAGGCCTAACCCGCAGAACGCCTACCTCTGCGACCGGCGGACGGGCGCCGTGACCCTCCTCAGCAAGGTCGACAGCCCGCGCGGGCCGCTGTTCGGCGGCGGCCAGGCGCTGCTCTCCGCGGACGGCCGCTACGCCGTGTTCAAGAGCGACACCGGGTCCATCCGGCTCTTCGACCGCGCCACGGCGAGCTCCACCCTGGTGCTCCGCGACCTCTCGGCCGAGCTGCGGGGCTTCAGCGACGACGGGCGCCACGTCCTCTTCCGGAGCTACGCCGGCGACCTCGTGCCCGGCCAGGACGAGGGCAACACTCAGGCGGACCTGTTTCTCCTCGACCGGCTCAGCGGAGAGGTCCGTCTCGCCAGCCACGTGCCGGGCGAGCCGGAACGGACCGGCAGCTTCGGCATCGACGACGGCCGCCTCAGCGGCGACGGGCGCTGGGCCGTCTTCTCCAGCTTCTCTCCGGAGCTGCTGCCCGCTCCCCCCGCGGCGGGACCGCCGCCAAGGAACGTCTTCCTCTATGACCGGACGAGCGGCGAGGTGACGCTGCTGAGCCGTCCGGATGCCGCGCCCACCGAGAGCGGTAATCTATCGTCCGCCTTCGCCGAGGTCAGCGCCGCCGACGGTTTCGTCAGCTTCGGCACCGAGGCCTCCAACCTGGTGCCGGAAGACTTCAACGGCTCCCTGGCGGACATCCTGCTGTACGTCCCGGAATGAAAAGGGCGCCGTCTCCGGCGCCCTTTGCGTCTGCGGCGGAGAAAGCCTCGCCCCTACTTGTACAGCTCCACGTGCAGGTCTCGATAGGTCCAGCCGAAGGTCGGACCCTCGTCGGGGTTGGTGCCCGGGAAGCCCATGTCGACGACGATCTTCTCCGTGGCGCTGAAGGAGAAGCTGCCGACGTTCGGATTGCCGATGAGATGCGTCACCGCACCGCTGCCGTCGGAGATCGCCAGATCGACCTTCTGCTCGCCCGTGTCGTAGGTGTAATCCAGGTGGTAGGTCTTGCCCGGCGTGACGGTGAACGGCTCGACGACCTTGAGCTTCTGCGGATGCGTGAGGCCGATGCCGTGGCGCAGCAGCGCCTGGCTGGTGGCCGGACCGCGGAAGCTGGCGTAGCCGAACATGTTGAAGTTCTTGTCCTTCACCAGCCAGAACAGCAGGTGGAGGGCCGCCGGATTCTGCGGCCAGAACTCGCCGGCGGTGACGTCCATGGTCAGCCGGATCTTCTTGTAGGTGCCGGCCGCCGGCGTGAAGATGACCCGCTTGACGGCATTGGCCGGCGTGGTGGGCTGATGGACGACGCCCTTGGCGTCGAAGCAGAAGGCGGTCACCGGACAGCCCGGGGCCTCGCCCGGCAGCCGCAGCAGCGACTCGCCGCTGCCCGAGGGTCCGACGTAGGAGAGCTCGCCGGTGGCGGCGTCCGCCACCAACGCGTAGGCGAAGAACTCACGCGTGCAGGAGATCACGGCCCGCACCTCGGTGAAGGCGGCGCCGCCGAGGACGTCGGCGATATAGAGCTGCGAGAGCGGCTTCAGGTTGACCGTGGTGCTCGGATTGCCGATGGCGGTGCCGTCCGCCCGCTGCAAGGAGGCCGTGCACTGCGCGGCCTGCTGGGCGATGTTGACCAGCGTCACGGCGGTGGTGCGGCCGGAGCCGGAGACCAGCCCTTGCAGGGCGATCGCCTGCCCGGCCTTGATCATGTTGTCCGAGGTGATCACCGGCAGGTAGACGCCCAGGCGGCCGGGACCCGTGCCGACGAGGCGTGCCGTGTAGCGCAGCTCGCCGCCGCCCGAGAGCTCCACCAGGCCGCGGAAGCTGGAAGCCGCCTTGACTACGGCGCTCTTGCCGGCCTGCACCGCCAGCGTGGATGGCGTGCCGGAGCGCACCGTGCCGTCCGTGTCGTTGGCGAGCAGCGTCTGCTTGACGTCGCGCGCCGCGATGGCGGTGTTGGTCAGCGAGATCTGGACCTCGTAGGTGGAGCCGCCCAGCGTCGCCAGCCCGGGGGATGGGACGTAGACCGTGCCGGCGTGTGCGACACCAGAGGCAATCAGCGCGGTGAGCAGGAAACAGCGGACAACGGAACGAACCATACGAATCTCCAAGCTGTCGTGAGGCCCCGCGAGCAGGAACCTGCGTGAGTGGACCGTCTCTGGCAGGCATTATAGCGGAAAAGGGGGCGCGGAATGTTGCGCCCCCATAACCTGGCCCCACCTCACCCCTTCTCTAGGAGAGACCCGATGAAAAATTCGTAGGGGCGGGGCTTGTCCCCGCCCAGGTGGAGGGCCGGCCGGATCGCGAAGAGGGCGGGGACAAGCCCCGCCCCTACGTTCTTGAAGACGCGGGTTACTCGAAGTAACCCATGACGTCGAGCAAGACGTCGACTGTGCCGTTGCCGGCCACCGAGGGCAGTACCGTGACTTCACCCGCGGCGTCGTCCGAGAGCGCCACGACGACGATCAGCGCCCGCGTCCGGTTGGCCGGGAAAGGCAGCGTCGAGAACCCCGGCGGGTTGACGTCGCTCGCGTGGAGCGTCAGATCGCCGTCGCCGGTGGGATCCACCGCCGTGACGTTGAGCACCACGACCTTGGCGGTCGCCGGAACGCCACAGACGCCATGGAAGGCGAAAGTCTGCGGCACGCCGTCCTGGAGCGGCGAGCCCGTCCGCGTGTCCGCGACACGGCACGGCGTGACGGTGAAGTAGATCCCCAGGTTGCTCACCGTGGTGGTGGCGGTGTCGCCCAGGTCGTCCGTGTCGGGATCGGTGGTCGTCGAGGAGACCGTGGCGGTGTTGGAGATGACAGTGCCGTCGGCGACGCTGCCGTCGACATGGACGACGTAGGTGAAGCCCGCGGTGCCCGGCGGCAGCGAGGCGATCGTGCAGGGGAAGTTGCTGCCCGGGCAGCTCCAGCCGCCCGGTGAGGTCAGCGAGACGAAGGTGGTGTTGGCAGGCAGGGTATCCGTGAGGCTGACGCTCGCCGCGTTGCTCGGGCCGGCGTTGGTGACGGTGATGGTGTACGTGATGTCGGAGCCGGCCTCCACCGGATCGGGGGTGTCCACCTTGGTGATCGAGAGGTCGGCGGAGGTGGCCACCGTGGTGGTCTCGGTGGCCGAGAGGTCGTCGGTGTCGGGATCGCCGGTGTCGGAGGTGACGTTCGCGGTGTTGCTGAGCACGGTGCCGGCCGCCACGGACGGATCGACCGCCACGGTCAGCATGAAGACCGCGCTGCCGACAGGGAACGAGGCAATCGCACAGGGGAAGTTGCCTGCCGGGGAGCCGGTGCAGCTCCAGCCACCGGGTGCCGACAGGGAGACGAAGGTCGTCCCCGCCGGCAGCGGCGCATCGGCCACGGAGACGTTCGACGCCGCGTCCGGCCCGGAGTTGGTCACCGTGATCGTATAAGTCAGGTTGGTCCCGGCGGTCACTGGATCGGCCGCCTCCACCTTGGTGATGGACAGGTCCGCGATCTGGAACAGCCCGACGATCACCGGATCGTGGTCGGAGGCGCGGTAGGGCGAGGCCGGCTGGAAGACGACCCGCGGCGGCACCAGGGCGGAGCCGTCCGGCTTCTCTTCGAAGCTTGGCTCATCGCCGGTCCGGACCTCGTCGTTGTAGTCGAAGAGCGCCGCCTCGTCGGCGTTGATGTGCCAGGCGTCGGCGCCGGTCACCCGCGAGAGGAGGCTGGAGCTGGCGAAGCCGTAGTCGAGGTGGCCGAGCTGGCCGTCGAACAGGTAGGAATAGGCATTGGCGCCATGGAACACTGTCTCGAGGTCGGAGTACCCTCCGGCCTCGATCGCCGTCACCGGATCCTCCTGGGCATAGGAGTTGAAGTCGCCGAGCAGCAGGACGTCCGGGTCGCCGGCGGCCGGCAGCACCGTGCTGTTGATCCAGGTGAGCAGGCGGTTGGCCTGGGCCACCCGCGTGGCGTTGAAGCAGCCCTGCCCGTCTCCGGCGTCGGCGTCGCCCGGGCCGCCGCCGCCGCAACCCTTCGACTTGAAGTGGTTGATGATCGCCGTGAAGCGTTCACCAAACGCCGGGTTCATCGTGTCGACGACGTCGAACGTCTGCGCCGTCGGCGGCCGGTTGTGGACCGGATCGGAATCGGAGAGCGGCGAACCGACCGGCGAGACGATGCCCGTGCGGTAGATCAATTGCCCCCGGATGGCGTCGGTGCCGAGGGTGCCGCCGGTGTTGACGAAGTCATATGGATGGGCGCCGCCGCAGAGCGCGTTGATGGCGCCGAGCAGGTCGGTGATGGTGGCGCTCGGCGTGGTGTTCTCCAGCTCCGCGAAGCCGAAGACGTCGGCGTTGAGCGTGCAGACCACGATCGAGGCCCGCTCGCGCTGACGGTTCAGCTCGGCAGTGCTGTCGGCGCCACGGCAGTCCTGGTTCATCGCCGGGCCGCAGTTGTTGGAGGTCGTCGGCGGATTCTCGATCGTCGTGAAGTAGTTGAGGAGGTTCATTCCCACCACTTTGATGGCGCCGCCCACGGCGGGTGGCGTCGCCGGCCGCGGGTTGGTGGCGGTGAACGACACCGGATTCGCGTTGGTGGGGCGGATGCGCCAGGTCTGGCCGCCGAACCCCGGGAAGTCCCAATGGAGGACGCCGGTCAGGCCGCTGACCAGGTCGCCGCCGCGGAAGAAGTCGGTGCCCTGGGTGCCGACCGAGAAGCCGCCGTTGGCGCGCGGATGGAAGACGAACTGCTGGCCGTCGGGCAGCGAGAGGAACGACTCCTGCCCGTTGTCGTCGTCGTCGAGGATGACCTCCCGCCGCGACAGGTTGTCGAGATGGGCGTTGTTGCCAGAGACGCTCGGCGGGTTGGCCTCGGTGAACTGCCGCGGCCGGCCGCCTTCGTAGAGCACGACCTGCCCGTAGCGCGCGAGCTCGAAGTACTCCGAGACGGTGAGCGTGTCGACGAAGGTGACGAGCATCCCCTCGAGCGTCTCGTAGAAGTCGTTGACGACGCCGACCACCGGCAGGTCGACCGGAGCGGGAGTCACCTCCGCGAGATGGTTGGCGGCGTCGGTGACCACGACCGAGGGCGCCGTGCTGGCCGTGATCTCGGTCATGGTGTTGAACTCCGAGACGGCCCCGGTGGCCTTGACCCGCTGGCCCTCGGCGACCGGGGTCGGACAGGAGTCGCAGAAGACGAAGATGCCCTCGGACGTCGCCGGATCGGCGTCGGCGTCGGCGTCCTCCTCCTGGAGGAAGAAGCCGCGCAGCTTGTCAGTGCCCTGGAAGTTGGCGGTGACCACGCCCTCGACCGTCACCGTGACACCCGGGATGGGTGTCGCGGCGCCGTTGCCCTGGGCGTCGTGGATCTTGAAAAGGTCGTCGTTGACGATCGTGCCCTGGCCCTGGGTGTCGGCGCCAGTGGCGTTGCTGATGTTCGTGACGTTGACGAAAAACGTCTCGTCCTGCTCGGGCGGGGTGTCGCCGTTGACCAGCACGTCGAAGGTATAGGTGGAGCTGCCGTTCGGGATCGTCTGGCCGGTCAAGCTCTTCGTGGTGTAGTCGCTCGGCGCCGTCGCCCCGGTGGGACCCACGGGCCCGTCGGCGGTGGCGATGTCGAAGGTTACGCCGCCGGCCCCGGCTGGCGCCGAGAGGCTCACCGTGAAGGTGAAGGTGGTGGTGCCGGCGTTCCCCTCGTTCAGCGAGACGTCGTCGATCGTCAGGTTAGGCAAAGCGACGCCGGTGTCCTCGCCGACGGTCCAATCCGAGAAGCTGCTCACGCCCGCGAGGGTGGCCGTGTGCGTCCCTCCGTTCACAACGCTGCCGGGGAACGACGTCGGCACACCGCCGCTGACACGGAAGACCTTGTAGACCGCCTCGTTCCCCATAACGTCGCCGGCGAGATATTGGAACGTGAGATCGGCGGTGATGCCGGCGCTCGCGCCGAGGATCCAATAGCGCGCGATGGAGGTCGCCGCGTTCATGTTCGGCTGCGCACCCTGCACCGCCTGGCAGGTGATGTTGCCGGGCGTGCCCGCGGTGACGTTCGCGGTGAACGGCGAGTAGCCGTTCGCGGTTCCGACCTCGAAGACCTTGCTGCCATTCGCGGCGAAGTCTTTCCGCAGGTTGCCGATAACGTGGCCGCTGGTGCGGCTCACCGCAGCCCCCGATCCGATGATGAGCGTGTTGGCGCCGGTGGAGATGTTGCCGCTGGTGAGCTGCAGCGTGCCGGCCGTAAACGTCACGTTGCTGCCCAGCGAGATGCCGTTCGCGTTATTGACGTTGATCGTCGAGT
This sequence comes from Thermoanaerobaculia bacterium, assembly GCA_044868005.1. GTDB lineage: Bacteria > Acidobacteriota > Thermoanaerobaculia > Multivoradales > UBA5704 > DATARR01. The sequence continues at coordinate 30,284 of JBIOVX010000111.1, forward strand.
TGGCGCTGAAGGTGAGTGTCCCAGCGTTCGTGATCGACTGCGCGGCAGGACCATTGAGATTCACCGTGCCGGCCGACGCGGGGTTGAAGCTGAGCGTCGCCCCGGCGGCGACCGAGACGTTCCCCCGAATCGAGTGACCGGGCGTGCCGGTCATGTTGAAGTTGAGCGTTCCCAGGAGGACCGTAAGGTTGTCCATCACGACGGCGCTGCCGCCGGTCGGCGTGATTGTCGCCGCGATGTTCTGCTCGTAGTTGGCGTACGTACGGCCGCTGAAGGCGGGCGTGTTGGTGCTCTGATGACGATAGAGGCTCCCCGCCTGGAACACGACGACGGAACTCGGTTGCGTCGCACCGAATGGATTGGATCCGGCGAGGAACACGAAGGTCGACCCGCTGGCGAAGACCACCGAGTTAAGGTTGGTCGTTCCGAATGGGTTTCCGGAGAAACTCGTGCCCTCGGTGAAGCTGGCTCCGCTCTGGAACGTGATGCCGCTCGCATCGGCGGCGGTCAGGCGATGAGCGCCCGCGCTCAATGTCATCGCACCGCTGATACTGCCGGTTGCTCCGGTGAGCAGGTTGATCGTCAGCGCCGTCGCCGTGTTGACGTTGAGCTGCGAGCCGGCGTTGACGGTGAGGTCGGTACCGGTGCCGCCGGCGATCGTCAAGGTTGCGGTTGCGGCAGCCTGCAGGGTGACGTTCGTGTTGCCCGTCACCGTCAACTGCCCGATCGTCTGCGTCGGCACACTGGTGACAGTCGTCGTCGCGCCGTTGTTGAAGACGAGGACGTCGTTCGTGGCCGGCGTGGTGCGGGTCGGCGTCCAGTTCGTGGCGGTGGCGTACGACGCCGTGCCGGTCTGATTCCAGGTGTACGTCGTCTGCGCGGTCAGGGGCATCGCGGTCAACGTCAGGAACAAGACAAGGGCGGCCGGGAAGGTAAGGACGAGTCGGGAGGCGAGGCGCATCGGGGAGTTCCTCCAAAATCAGAGCTCGATCAGAACCCTGCGGACAGCGGTCTGAAACCGGCGGCTGAGGCTGAACGGCTAAGTTTAACCTGAAACGGCGGCCAAACGGACGACGATCTTGCGACGGGTGGTGTCCTGGCCCGAGCGGAACACGGTCGCCGCGGGCCGAAGCACGTCCGCATGGAGGCAGAACACGGTCGCCGCGGGCCGGAACACCATGTTCCGGGCCCAGAACAACATGCTCCGGACCCAGAACAACGTGTTCCGGACCCAGAGCGACGTGTTCCGGGCCCAGAACAACGTGCACGCGGGCCGGAACACCGTGTTCCGGGTCCGGAACAACGTGCACGCGACCCGGACGGCCGTCTTCCGGGCTCGGACGGCGTGCTCCTGCCTACGGACGCCTCGACCCGCCTTCGCGGCGGCGTGACCCGCGGGTCGGACGGTCCGCAGCGCCGAGCGGACGCCAGGCGCCGGGGGCGGCACGGCCTCGCGGCGAGCCCCGCTCAAGCTCTCCGCCGCCGCAAGGCCAGAGCGCCGGCAAGGGAGAGCAGCGCCGCCAGGACGGCCAGGCCGAGCCCGTCGAGCGCCGGGATCTCCAGGGGTACCGGCGCCGCCGCCACCTGGAAGGACGTCGGATCGCCAGAGGGCTGGGTCGCCGGATCGTCCGTCACCGCGGAAGCCTCGTTGATGCCGTCGCCGTCGGCGTCGTAGGCGATGGTTCCCTGGTTGGAGACCGTCGTGCCGGAGGCAACGCCCGGCTTGAGGGTGGCGTTGATGGTGATGGTCACCGAAGCGCCACCGGCGAGCGAGCCGTTCCACGTCACCGTGTTGGTGGCCACGGTCGCCGTCGCCACACCCGACGTGGCCGTGGCGCTCACCAGCGTCAGCTCGGCCGGCAGGACGTCGCTGAATTCGGCGCCCGGGTTGTCCATCTGAGGGAGGGAGCTGCTGTTGGTCAGCACCACCGTGTAGGTCACCGCGCTGCCCGGCAAAAAGGTGCCGGCCGCCGTCTTGGTGCCGGAGAGCAGCGCCCCGTTGATCACGGTGGTCGTCGCCGTAGCCGTGTTGTCGCTTGGATCAGGATCGGCCGTCGCCGAGGTGACCGTGGCGGTGTTTGTGAGCACCGTGCCGCTGGGCACCGAAGGACCGACAGAAGCGGCCAGAATGAACACCGCGTTGCCCGGGGGGAAGGAACTGATGGAGCAGGTGAAGGTGTCTCCTCCCGGCGACGCGGCGCAACTCCAGGCGGCCGGCGTGGCGCTGCCTCCATAGGTGGTGCCCGCCGGCAGGACGTCGGTGAGGACGACGTCCACCGCATCGCTCGGTCCCGCATTGGTGACCGTAATGGTGTACCCCACGTTCTGGCCGGCCAGCACCGGGTCGGGGTCGTCCACCTTGGTCACCGAAAGACCGGCGCCGACCACCGTCGTCGACGCGCTGCCGTTGTTGTTGCCCTCGTCGAGATCGTTCGCCGACGAGACCGACGCCGTGTTGATGATCTGCGTGCCGGGAGTGACTCCGGCATCGACCATCACGGTGAGAGTGAAGACCGTGCTGCCCGGACCGAGCGTGGGGATCGAGCAGAGGACGGCATCGTTGGTGCCCACGGCCGGTGTAATGCACGACCAGCCCGGAGGCTCCGGCAGCGATACGAACGTCGTTTCCGGCGGCAGCGGATCGACGAGGTTGACGCTCGTCGCATTGGCCTGGCCGCTGTTGCTCACCGTGATCGTGTAGACCAGGTTGGCGCCCGGCAGCACCGGGTCGGGGTCGTCCACCTTGGTGACCGAGACGTCCGCCGTGGGCGGCGGGGTGAGCACGGTCGTATCCGCGCTGGCGCTCGGACCTCCCTCGTCGGGATCCGGGGTCTCCGCGGAGGCCGTGGCCGTGTTGGTGATGACCGTTCCCGAGGTGACGCCGGCGTCGACCGCTACGGTCATGGTGAAGGACGCGCCGCTGTCTGCAGCAAGCGAGTCGATCGAGCAGGAGACCGTCCCGCCCGCCGAGCCCACCATCGGCGTAGAGCAGGTCCACGCCGGATCCGTCGCGGCGAAGGAGACGAAGGTCGTCCCGGCCGGCACCGTGTCCTCGAGGCTAACGAACTCCGCGGTGTCCGGACCGGCGTTGGTGAGGATGATGTCGTAGTTGATGGTGCTGCCCGGCGGTACGGGGTCCGGGCTGTCCAACTTCAGGAGCTGCAGGTCGGCTGACTGGGCGCCGGCGGGACGAATGGCGGCGACCGGCAGGGTGAGCGTCGCCAGCAGGAGGAGCGATAGGCGAAGGCTGCAACGCATGAAACAGATCCCTCCGGGCTGAACCTGAGCCGCGAGGTCTACGGTCATCGATGTGGACGGTGAAGTTTACCTTAGGACGGGCAGCGGTGGTCCAGTCTGATCGAGGACTGGGACGGATCTGCGCTCCGAAGCCTCACCCCCTGTCCCCCTCTCCCTGACGGGCGAGGGGGGACGCCTGCGAAGGGTTTTGCCAAAAAAGGTGGCCCTCTATCGGCAAGACCAGTCGTGAATCGTCCCCCCTCGCCCGTCAGGGAGAGGGGGACAGGGGGTGAGGCTTCGCAGGGCAGGCCCGTCCGAGATCACAGCCAGACTAAACCAACGCCGGCTGACTCTCTTCCCGCCCCCGCGGACACCTTAGAAAGTGAACCCTCGCCATCCGAGGAGCAGTTAATTTGCTCGTCCAGATCCGGGCGAGCGCTTCTGACTGGAGGAATCCAACGTGAGGACAAGGAAATTGATCGCTTTGGCGGCTCTCGCTCTCGGCACGCTGGTCTCTGCGGGAGCTCCGGCCCGCGCCCAAGGCCTGCCGGACCTGGTCGTGCGCACGGACATCCTCGAGCGCAATTGGGTGGTGCGGGACGAAAAGCTGGCGCCGGAGTTCTGCAGCGTCATCGAGGGCGAGGTCACGCCGGGCTTGCGCCGCCTGGTGCGCTTCACCGTTATGACCGCCAACGTCGGCACCGCCGACATCAACATCGGCGATCCGCGGGTGCACTACGAGGCCAACGACGGCCTCTTCGAGCTCGCCATCTGCCACGCGCACTTCCATTTCCGCAACTACGCCGTCTACGAGCTCATCGATCCGAGCACGGGCAAGGTGTGGAAAGCCGCCAAGCGCGGCTTCTGCATGCTCGACACCGATCCCAACCCGGCTTACATGGGCGAGGCGCCGAAGAGCCCGCAGTTCCGCTCCTGCGGCACCCTCGATATCGCCGGCAACCAGGGGATCAGCCATGGCTGGACGGACACCTACCGCTTCTTCCTCGGCGGCCAGTACTTCGTCCTCGACGGCGGCGACGGCCAGCCGGTGGTGCCCCCGGGCGACTACATCATCCGCATCACCGCCAACCCGCCGTACAAGGCGACCAAGGACAACCCCTGCCGGTTCCAGGACGTGAACGGCCAGTGCCACGCCCTCGAGGAGTCGAACTACTTCAACAACGTGGGCCAGGTGTTGATCACCATCCCGGACCGTCCGGGCCAGACGGGCGTCGGCCCGCTCGCCGGCAGCGAGGTTCCCAAGAAGGAAGAGCCCGAGCACTAGCGTTATCCCCTCCGAAGCCCTCGCTCCCCTAACCCCTCTCTCCCAAAAAGGGAGAGAGGGGAACAGGAAAAAACCAGGTCTCGAAGGGCACGCCCCTACGAAAACCTCATTCCATCGCCTTATTTCATCGCTTCTTGAGGCTTCTCCGGGCACCAAAATTGCAAATTATGAGGCAGCACCCTCGCCGCCTGAGGATTGCTCAGGGTGCGGCGTGAAGCACGAATGAACGACCGAGATCCGCAGAACTTTTCCCGCGCCGCCACCGGGATCGAGGGGCTCGACTCCATCCTCGGCGGCGGTTTCCCCATCAACCGGATGTACCTCGTCGAGGGCGACCCCGGCGCGGGCAAGACGACGCTGGCGTTGCAATTCCTGCTCGAAGGGGCTCGCAAGGGCGAGCCCGGCGTCTATGCCACCCTCTCCGAGACCGAGGAGGAGCTGCGCGACGTGGCCCGCTCCCACGGCTGGTCGCTCGACGGCATCATCATCTGCGAGCTGCAGACCGCCGAGGAGAGCCTCAAGGCGGATTCGCAGTACACCTTCTTCCATCCCTCGGAAGTGGAGCTCTCGGAGACCACCCGGTCGGTCCTGGAGACCGTCGAGCGGGTCAAGCCCATGCGGGTCGTCTTCGACTCGCTCTCCGAGATGCGCCTGCTGGCGCGCGATTCGCTGCGCTACCGGCGGCAGATCCTGGCGCTCAAGCACTACTTCACGGGCCGGAGCTGCACCGTGCTGCTGCTCGACCACACGGGCTCCGCCACGGGCGACTTCCAGCTCCAGAGCCTCACCCACGGCATCTTGTCGCTCGAGCAGCTCACCCCGGTCTACGGCGGGCAGCGGCGGCGTCTGCGGGTACAGAAGGTGCGCGGCATCCCCTACCGCGACGGCTTTCACGACTACCGCATCGAGACCGGCGGCCTGCGGGTCTACCCGCGCCTGGTGGCCGCGGACCATCTGCGGGATTTCGCGCCGGAGGTGCTCGCGAGCGGCGTCGCGGAGCTGGACGCGATGCTGGGCGGCGGCCTGGACCGCGGGACCAGCGTCATGTTCCTCGGGCCTTCCGGCGCCGGCAAGTCGACGCTCGCCGCGCAGTACATCGCGGCGGCGGCGCGACAGGGAGACCGCGCGGCCGTCTATACCTTCGACGAGTCGCCGGCGATCTGGCTCCACCGCGCCGAGCGGCTCGGCTTCGGCCTGGGGAAGCAGATCGAGCAGGGCCGGGTCTCGATCCGCCAGGTCGACCCGGCCGAGCTCTCGCCGGGGCAGTTCGCCCACGACGTGCGCCGTATGGTCGAGGACGGGGTCCGCATGGTGGTGATCGACAGCCTGAACGGTTACCTGCACGCCATGCCCGACGAACGCCATCTCGTGCTGCACCTGCACGAGATGCTGTCGTATCTGAACCAGCAGGGTGTCCTGACCCTGCTGGTGATGGCCCAGGCGGGCCTCCTGGGCGAGGACCTGCAGTCGCCGGTGGACCTCTCCTATCTCGCCGACACGGTGGTCCTGCTGCGCTACTTCGAGGCCTTCGGCGAGGTGCGCAAGGCCATCTCGCTGGTCAAGCGACGCACGGGCGTCCACGAGAGCAGCGTGCGCGAGCTGCGCCTCGGCGCCGAAGGCTTGCGGATCGGGCGGGAGATCAAGGAGTTCCAGGGAGTGCTCACCGGGCGCCTCGAGTACACCGGCGCCGCCGAGCCGCTGATGCGGGTGGGGATGTCGCGCGAGGAGAGCCGCCTTGCCTGAGCGGGAGATCCGTGAGCAGCGCGTCCTGGTGCTGGCGCCCACCGGCCGGGACGGGACCCTCGCCTGCCAGCTCCTGGCCTCGATGGACGTGCCCAGCCTCGCCTGCGCCGACGCCGAGGAGCTGTTCCGCGAGATCGCGGAGGGCGCGGGCGCCGTCATCCTCGCCGACGAGGCGCTCCATCCCGAGGTGACCGCCCGCCTGCTGGAAGTCCTCCGCGCGCAGCCTCCGTGGTCGGACCTGCCGCTGATCGTCTTCACCCGCGGCGGCGAGAGCAGCGAGCGGGCGATCGAGAGCCTGGTGCCGGGCAACGCCACCATCCTCGAGCGGCCGGTGCGGCTGAGCACGCTGGTGAGCGCCATCAAGGCGGCCCTGCGCGCCCGCAACCGCCAGTACGAGGTGCGCGACCTGCTGGAGCGCCAGGCGGAGGCGGATCGCCGCAAGGACGAGTTCCTCGCCATGCTCGGCCACGAGCTGCGCAATCCGCTGGCCGGCATCCGCAACGCCCTCTTCGTGCTCGACCAGGTGGGGGGCAAGGACGAGAAGGCCGTCCGCCAGCGCGAGGTCATCCTGCGCCAGACGCGGCACCTGGTGCGCATGGTCGACGACCTGCTGGACGTCTCCCGCGTCACCCTCGGCAAGATCATCCTCAAGCGCCGGACGGTGGACCTCCGGGAGGTCGCCGACCGCTGTCTCGCCGAGCTGGGAATGGCGGCCCTCGCCCGCAGCAACGGGCTGGAGTTGGAGGTGCACACCGAGCCGGCGGTGGTACAGGGGGATCCGGTGCGGCTCGAGCAGGTGATCTGCAACCTGGTGCAGAACGCCATCAAGTACACGCCCCGCGGCGGCCGGATCTCGTTGCGGTTGGAGGCGAGAAGCGAAGAGGCCTTATTGAGTGTGCGCGACACCGGGATCGGCATTTCCCCGGCAGCGCTGGAGTCGATCTTCGAGCCCTTCGCGCAGGTCGAGAGCTCGCGGCACCACTCCGAGGGCGGGCTGGGATTGGGACTGCCCCTGGTGCGCAGCCTGATCGCGATGCACGGCGGCAGCGTCGAGGCGCGCAGCGACGGCCCCGGGCGCGGCAGCGAGTTCATCGTGCGTCTGCCGCGGGCGGAGAAGGAAACCAAGGCGGCGGCGGTCTTCAAGCCCAAGCCCCGGCACGCCGAACCGGCGGCCGGGCTCCACGTCCTGGTGGTGGAGGACAACCTGGACGGCCGCGAGTCGCTGCGCGACCTGCTCGAGATCTGGGGCCACCGCGTGTCGCTCGCCGAGAGCGGCCCGGCGGGAGTGGAGATGGCCTTCTCGCGCCGTCCCGACGTGGCGTTGATCGATATCGGCCTGCCCGGCATCGACGGCAACGAGGTCGCCCGCCGCATCCGCTCGATCCTCGGCGAGGAGGCGATCTCCCTCATCGCCATGACCGGCTACGGCCAGCCCGAGGATCGCCGGCGCGCCCTGCAGGCGGGCTTCGACTTCTACCTGATCAAGCCCGTCGATCCCACCGTCCTCTCCCGGCTCCTCGCCGAGGCCCGCGGCGTGGCCGGGGCGGCGTCCGCGGCGAGCGGCTAGAGGTTGAAGGTCTGCAGGCGGGCGAGCGTCACCAGAACCAAAGGCATCAGGTTGGTGTTGATCAGGTCGTGGACGCTGGCGGCCCAGCCATAGCCGTCCCGCAGGTCGAAGACCTCCATGATGAGGGATATCAGCAGCCCGGGGATCAAGGCCTGGAACGAGGTCAGGCGCCGGCGGAGGACGATCAAGGCGGCGATCAGGCAGAGAAAGCCGATGTAGACGTGGATCGCGTCCTTGGTCAGCGGCACGGCGGCGAGAAGCCAGAGCTTGAGGAGCTGGTAGTTGGATTTCATGGTCGGCTCGGGGGGTATTCTATCTTCCCCCTCACAACCGCCGGTGCCGCGCCACCGGAATCGCCTCGCGCACCCGGGCCACGCGGTCGAGGTCGATCTCGGCGAGGGCGAGGCCGGGACCGTCGGACGCCGTGGCGGCGGGGATCCCCCAGGGATCGACGATCATCGCGTGGCCCCAGGTCTGGTTGAGGCCGCCGTCGTCGTGGCGGCCGTGCTGGGCCGGGGCGATGACCCAGCACTGGTTCTCGATGGCGCGGGCGCGCACCAGCGGCTCCCAATGGTCCTTGCCGGTGGCGAGCGTGAAGGCGGAGGGGATCATCAGGATCTCCGCGCCCTCGTCGGCCAGCCGGCGGTAGAGCTCCGCGAAGCGCAGGTCGTAGCAGATGGTGAGGCCGAAGCGGCCGAGCGGCGTCGCCACCACCGCCGTGGCCTCGCCCGGCTTGCAGGTGGCCGACTCGGCGAAGCGCACGCCGCCCGGCACGTCCACGTCGAACAGGTGGATCTTGCGGTAGGTGCCGAGGATCTCGCCCTGCGGCGAGAAGAAGACGCTGGTGTTGTAGCAGCGGGCCTCCTCGTCGCTGCGCTCGTTGAAGGAGCCGAGCAGGAGATGGATGCCGAGCCGGCGGGCGAGCTCGGCGAAGCGGGTGCAGGTCTTGCCGTCGAGCGCCTCGGCGCGCCGCACCTTCTCCGCGTGCGGACCGAGATAGTTGGTGTTCTCCGGCGTGGCCACGAAGCGGGCGCCGTAGCCGGCGGCGCGCTCGATCAGCGCCCGGGCGCTCTCCCAGTTGGTTTCTTCGTCGGACGTCGAGGTGAGCTGAACGGCGGCGGCGAGGAACATGGGAGGCCTTTGTAGCACAGTCCCTGAGCTGTCTAACGCGGCTTGCGCGCGTACCCCGCGTAGAGCACGGCCTTGTCCCGGCTCTCCCGGAGATCGACCTGCCGCGTGGCCTCCGAGTAGCTGATCTCGCCGCGTTTGCGGGCGCGGAGGATGCGGAGGGTGCGGATCGGGTTGACGGCGGACGCGAGGCCGGTCTGCCCCAGATTCTGGAGGCCGTTCGCGGCCAGCACGGAGAGCAGCTCGTCCGGCTTGATGAACATGCGCCAGTCGTGGAGGTTGGGCGGCATGAAGCTCGTCCAGTCCCAGTCCTGGAAGAGCTTGATCATGACGATCCAGCTCTTGAAGGTGCGGTTGATCGTGTCGTAGAGAAAGACGCCGCCGGGCTCGAGGACGCGGGAGATCTCGGCGATGACTTTCCCCGGGTCCTGCACGTGCTCGAGGACGTCGCAGCAGTAGACGATGTCGAACGCCGCGTCCGGAAAAGGGATGTGCTCGCCGCTTGCTTGCCGGTAATCGATATCGAGGCCCGCCGCCCTGGCGTGGGCTCGGGCCGTCTCCAGGGACTTCGCCGACGGATCGATGCCCGCCACGTCGCAGCCGAGCCGCGCGAACTCCTCGGCCAGCAGACCGCCGCCGCAGCCGACGTCGAGGGTCTTCCTGCCGCGCGGGTCGATGCCGAGCTCTTCCAGGAGGATCCGCCGCATGTAGCCGAAGCGCGCCGGGTTGATCGCCCGCAGGACGTGGAGGAACCCCGATTCGTCCCACCACGAATCGGCCATGGCGTCATAGAGCTGGTTGTCGACCGGCATGGCGTCTCCCTGAAGGACGACAAGGACAACAAGGACAGCAGGGACAAAGAGGCTCAGCCGAACGGTGCCCGTCCTTGGAGTCCTTGCTGTCCTTGAGGTCCTTTCTGCTACGCCACTATCCTCCCCGCAATACCACCCTCGGCGATCGCCGCCAGCTCCACTTCGCTGAAGCGGTTGCGGAGGGCCGCACCGTCCTGGCAGAGAACGCGGAGATAGTTGTCCGTCAGGCCTTGCCCCACCCCGCCCTTCGGCTTCTCCCAGAGCACCGTCTCCCGCCTTCCGATGTGAGCGCGCTGGAACTCGCGCTCGGCATGGGCGGCGGCAGTGAGCATCCTCTCCATCCGCTCCTTTTTCTCCGCGGGCGAGACCTGACCGGGCATCGTCTCGGCCTCCGTGCCGGGACGAGGTGAGTAGGGGAAGACGTGCATTTTGGCGAAGCCTGCCTCCTCGACGGTGGCGAGGCTCTCGGCGAATTCCTTCGCGCTCTCGCCGGGAAAGCCCACGATCACGTCCGTGGTGACGGCGACGCCTGGGACCGCCGCGCGTACCCGATCCAGAAGGCCGAGGTAGCTCTCTGCCGTGTAGGGCCGGCGCATGCGCCGCAGCGTGGCCGTCGAGCCGCTCTGCAACGACAGATGGAGATGGCGGCAGAGACGGCGATTCGCCCAAAGGTCGAGGAGCCCTTCGTCCAGGTCCCAGGGCGCGATCGAGGTGAGGCGCAGGCGCGGGACGTCCGTCTGCGCGAGGACCGCGCGCACGAGCCCGGCGAGGCGCTCGTCTCCCCAGCGGTAGGCGGAGATCTGCACGCCCGTGAGCACGACCTCGCGGAAGCCTCGCCGCACGAGCTGCCGGATCTCGGCCACCACCTCGGAGAGCGGCCGGCTCCGCTGCGCGCCGCGGGTCGAGGGGATGACGCAGAACGAGCAGCGCATGTTGCAGCCGTCCTCCACCTTGACCAGGGCGCGGGTGTGGGCGAGCTCCAGGGAGGCGCAGGGAACCGGCGGCTCCGCTTCCGACGGCACCGCCGCGGGGAAAGCCGCGTGGACACGCGCGAGGAGGCGGTCCTTCTCGGCGTTGGGCACGACGAGATCCACCCCGGCGATGCGGGCCGCCGCGTCCGGGTCCGCGGCGACGTGGCAGCCGGTGAGCACGGTGCGCGCCGCGAGGCCCCGCCGCCGCGCCCGGCCGGCGGCCTTGCGCGAGTCGTGGGCCGCGAGATGGGTGACCGTGCAGGAGTTGACCACGTGGAGGTCCGCTTCCGCGAGCGAGCCCACCACCACGTGCCCGGCGGCGGTGAACTCCCGCGACAGGCGCTCGATCTCCGCCTGGTTCAACTTGCAGCCGAGGTTGGTGAAGTGGACGCGCATGGGAAAGCCCGGTCAGCCTTCTCCGCAATCTTAGGGCAGGGAAGGTGGTGCCTGCGCGCCTGCCAAGGATTACGGCTATCCAGCTATATACAATCTTCTATGTTTAAGACATGTCTTGAAACATCGTTGAGGAGTCGCTATGCTAAGTGAAGCCACATAGCGCCTCGCTGTTCGGCGTCTTCCTTCGTTCGGAGGCAGTAGCCAGAATCGGGTTTCGATCCCAGAGAGGACCCCCTTATGCCAGTCACAGTCAGCTATCCAGGCGTCTACATTGAGGAAATTCCAAGCGGCGTACGCACCATTGTCGGGGTAGCCACCTCGATCGCGGCGTTCATTGGCCGGGCGCGTTCCGGGCCGACGAACGAGCCCATCGTGATCAACGGCTTCGGCGACTTCGAGCGCATCTTCGGGGGCGTGTGGGCGGAGAGCTGGCTGGGCCCCGCGGTGCTGGACTTCTTCCAGAACGGCGGGGCGCAGGCGATCGTGGTCCGGATCTCCGGGGCGAACGCTTCGACGGCCGAGCTCGACGCCAATGGGCTCGCGCTCAAGGCAGCCTCGTCGGGATCTTGGGGCAGCACACTGCGAGCCCGCATCGACGGAGTCACCCAACAGGTCGCCGACCAACTCGGCATCGACAAGTCAAAGCTGTTCAATTTGACCATCAGGGACACCCGCACCGGTGAGACCGAGACCTTCCTCAACCTGATGATCGAGAACACCTCTCGACGGGCGGACGACGCCCTGGCCAACGGCTCCAGGCTGATGCGTGTCAAAACGTGGCCGCCGGGTGCGGTTCCGACTGCGCATGCAGCGCCCGCAGCGGGCGAGGACATCTGGGCGAAAGACACCCTCTCCAGCAAGGTAACCACTCCGGCATCCGATGGTGACCCGCTGGTGCAGAACGATTTCACGGGACCCGGCAAGGAGGGGGCGAAGGAGGGTCTCTTCGCCCTCGAGAAAGCGGACCTTTTCAACATCCTGTGTATTCCCCCTTATCTAAGCGCCAAGCCCGATGTAGATCCCGGGCTCGTCGGCAAGGCGGCCAAGTACTGCGAGGACCGCCGCGCCATGCTGCTCGTCGACCCGCCGAGCGACTGGAACGACAAGGACGACGCCAAGAGCAACGTCGGCGCCGTCGGCACCAACAGCAAGAACTCCGCTCTGTTCTTCCCGCGCATCCGGCGGCCGAACCCATTCCGGGGCGGGCAGCCGGAGAACTATGTACCCTGCGGCGCCGTGGCCGGCATCTTCGCCCGCACCGATACCCAGCGGGGAGTCTGGAAGGCGCCGGCAGGGCTCGATGCGACGCTGGTCGACGTGCCGGAGCTGAGCGTGCCGCTGACCGATGCCGAGAACGGCGAGCTCAATCCGCTGGGCATCAATTGTCTGCGGGTCAAGCCCGGCGCCGGCCGGGTCGTCTGGGGAGCGCGCACGCTGCAGGGCAACAACATCCTGGCCTCGGAATGGAAGTACATCCCCGTCCGCCGCACCGCGCTGTTCATCGAGGAGAGCCTTTACCGCGGCACGCAGTGGGTGGTCTTCGAGCCCAACGACGAGCCGCTGTGGGCGCAGATCCGGCTCAACGTCGGCGCCTTCCTGCAGAACCTCTTCCGCCAGGGCGCCTTCCAGGGCCAATCGCCGCGCGACGCCTACCTCGTCAAGTGCGACAAGGAGACCACGACGCAGAACGACATCAACCTGGGCATCGTCAACATCGTCGTCGGCTTCGCTCCCTTGAAACCGGCCGAGTTCGTGATCATCAAGATCCAGCAGCTCGCCGGCCAGATCCAGACCTAAGGAGAGATGACCATGGCCCAGTTCAGCGTCAACGCACAGCGTTTCGATCCTTACAAGAACTTCAAGTTCCAGGTCTTCTGGGAGGGGAGCACCGCGCCGGTGGCCGGAGTGAGCAAGGTCAGCGGCCTGAAGAAGACCACCGAGGTGGTGGAGCACCGCGAGGGAGGCGATCCCAGCACGTCGCGCAAGTCGCCGGGCCGCACCAAGTACGAGGCCGTCACCCTGGAGCGCGGCGTCACCCACGACACCGAGTTCGAGAAGTGGGCCAACAAGGTGTGGAACTACGGCTCCGGCCTCGGCCAGGAGGTGTCGCTCAAGGACTTCCGGAAAAACATCGTCATCGAGCTGAAGAACGAGGCCGGCCAGCCGGTGATCCGCTACAAGGTCTACCGCTGCTGGGTCTCGGAGTACCAGGCGATGCCGGACCTCGACGCCAACGCCAACGCCGTCGCCATCCAGCACATCAAGCTGGAGAACGAGGGCTGGGAGCGCGACTACGAGCTGCCGGAGCCCAGCGAGCCGACCTTCACCGAACCGACGTAGGCGGCGGCCATGCGTCCTCTCTCCGCACCGGAGCTGCTCGCGGCTTGGGAGCGCAGCCTCGCGGAGCCGCCGGCTCTGCGGGCGCTCGTCCTGCTCGCCGCCGCGTGCCCCGAGACGTCCGCCGAGGACCTCGCCCGCGAGAGCATCGGCCGGCGCGATGCCCGGCTGCTGACGCTGCGGGAATGGACCTTCGGCCCGCAACTGGTGAGCCTCGCGAGCTGCCCGGTCTGCGGCGAGCGGCTGGAGACGGCTTTCGACGTGGCCGAGATCCGGGTCCCGGGCGGCGAGGAGGCGCCGGCCGAGCCGCTCTCCCTCACCGTGGCCGGCTGCGAGCTGACCTTCCGCTTGCCTGACAGCCTCGATCTCGCCGCGCTCGCCGATGCCGGCGACGGCCTGGAGGGAGCCCGCCGGCGGCTGCTCGCGCGCTGCCTCCTCAACGCCCGCGGTGAGGACGGCGGCGAGGTCCCGCTCGACCGTCTGCCGGAAGCGGCGTTCCAGGCGGTCGCGGACCGCATGGCCGAGGCCGATCCTCAGGGAGACGTGCAGCTCTCCCTCCGCTGCCCGGCCTGCTCCCATGCCTGGCCGGCGCCGTTCGACATCGCCTCTTTCTTCTGGACCGAGGTCGAGGCCTGGGGCCGCCTGCTCCTGCACGAGATCCACGTCCTGGCTTCCGCCTACTGCTGGCCCGAGGAGCTCATCCTGGCGCTCAGCCCCTGGCGGCGCCGGGCTTACCTGGAGCTGATCGGCGGATGAGCGACTACCTGGGCAACCTCGCGGCCAGAAGCCTCGATCCGGTACCGGCCGTCCGGCCGCGCCTGGCCTCGCGCTTCGAGCCGCGTTCGCCCGCCGCCGCGCCGCTCGCGGCAAGTCCAGCAGCGGCAGAGCCGGCACTGGTCGAGGAATCCGTGGAGGTGAGGGCCGAGACGCCGCGGCCGCGGCGCAGCCGGCGGCGGGTGGTGATGGCGGCGGAGCCGGCGGTGATCGAGGAGCCCGTGGAGGTGAGGGCCGAGACGCCGCGGCCGCAGCGCAGCCGGCGGCGGGTGGTGATGGCGGCGGAGCCGGCGGAGGAGCGGACGGTGGAGGTGCGGGGGGAGGAGGTAGCGATACCGCCGGTTGTGAGGCCTCAGAGGGGTATGGCGGACCGGGAGGCTCAACCCTTCGAGACCTCACCCCCTGGCCCCCTCTCCAGCGGAGCTGGAGAGGGGGGACGCTCCCGAACCGTTCCTGCCGTACAGCCGGTCGCTCTCGGTCAAACCCTTCGCATGAGTCCCCCCTCTCCAGCAGAGC
>JBIOVX010000112.1:0-26485 GCA_044868005.1 Thermoanaerobaculia bacterium
GGGACAAGCCCGCCCCTACGAAAGACATTCAGCGTCACGTCCCCCCTCGCCCGTCAGGGAGAGGGGGCCAGGGGGTGAGGTCTCGAAGGGCATGACCGTCCGAGGTGACAGGCGACTTGGATCCTACCGAAGCCTCCTCTGGGTCGTCCTCCCCTTCCTCGCCGGCGTCCTCCTCCGCCTCTGGAACCTGCCGGACCAGATCCTCGGCGGCGACGAGGTTCACGCGGTCCGCGCCGCGCTCGTTCGCTCGCTGCCCGAGATCCTCGTCACCTATCAGGTGACCGACAACTGCATCCCGCTGACCGCGCTCTACAGGCTATGGATGGCCGCGGGTCTGCCGGTGACGGAGATGGTGCTGCGGCTGCCGGTCCTGCTGTGCGGTCTCGCGGCGCTGCTGGCGCTCCCCGCCGCGTTCGCCGGCAGGACGAGCCGTGAAACCGACCTGATCTACCGCTGGCTGGTGGCGATCTCGCCGGCGCTCGTCCTCTACAGCCGCATCGCCCGCTCCTACATGCCGATGGTGCTCTTCGCCTTCGGCGCCGTGATGGCGTTCGAGGCCTGGTGGCGCACCCGTTCCCGGCGGGCCGGCGCCGCATATGTGCTCCTCGGCGGGCTCGCCGTCTGGTTCCATCTCGGGGCGGGGCCCATCGTCGCGGCTCCTCTCCTCTATGCGGCCGGCGACGCCTTGGTCCGCCGACGCGAGCTTGGCCGCAACCTGCGCGCTCTCGCCCTTCTGGTCCTCGCCCTCCTTTTCGTCCTTTCCCTCTTCCTCCCGCCGGCCAGGCATTCCCTGCTGGCGCTCATCGCCGCCAAGCGAGCCGCTCAGACGGTGCCCTGGAGCCAGGTGCTCCCCGGCTTGCTCCGCCTGCAGGCGGGCACGGCCGCAGGCTGGCTGGCGGCGGTCTTCTGGGCGGCGGCCGCCTTGGGTCTGGCGCTGCTGTGGCGCCGGGAGCGCCGGCTCGCCCTCTATACGGTGATGGTCGTCGCCGGGCACGCCGCCGGCCTGCTGATCCTCTCGCCCCGGGGACTTGGCGGTGCCCTCATCCTCGGCCGTTATCTCCTCCCCGTGCTCCCCTTCGTGCTGCTGTGGGTGGCGGCGGCGTTCGGCTTTCCCTGGAAAAGCGAGGAACCGGCGCCCGTCCGCCTGGCGCGCGGAGCCGCGGGCGCGCTGCTCGTGGCGGCGCTCGCCGCGGCGGGCCCCTTCGCGGATCCCGTCGTCCGCCGCACCTCCTTCCTGCACCACAACGACTTCGTGGGCTTCCACCGGCCCTACCGCAGAGCGCCGGCCGCGGCGGTGCCGCCCTTCTATCGGCGCCTGCACGGCGAGACGGTCGTCGAGGCGCCATGGACCTATGCCTGGGAGTCCAACCGCACCTTCTACCTCTACCAGCAGGTGCACGGCGGCCGGGTGATCGTCGCCGCCTCGCAGCCCATCCTCCTCCGGCCGCCGCTTGCCCTGCGCAACGCCGTGGCGCCGGAACCCGCGGACCTCTGCCGCAGCGGCGCCCGGTATGTGATCGTGCATCGGAACCCGGCGCGAGAGGAGGGCCGGCTGGCGCCCGGCGGCCGGATCTCGGACGCGGCCGCGGCGCCGCTCCGGCGCATGTTGCGAGCCGCGGCGGCGGACCTGGCTCGCCGGCTGGAACGGCGGTGGGGGAGACCCGCCTACGCCGATGGCTGGCTGCGGGTCTGGGACCTGCGGGAGGCCTGCGGCGGCGGCACCCACAGGACCGCCGCGGCGGCGAGCCCCAGGGCGGCGATCAGGAGCCCGGCCGCGAAGCTCGCCGGCCGGTAGAGGAGATCGACCCACGCCTCGCCCGGCGGCAGCCAGGCGGCCACGAAAGGACCGTCGGCTCGCGTCGCCGGCCGCCGCTCGCCGGCGGCGAGCACTTTCCAGTTGCCGTCCTGATAGACGCTGCTCGCCAACAGGGATCGCTGGGTCAGGTTGGCGTTGGCTCGCAGCCAGCCGGGCCGTATCGATCCCAGGCTCAGGGTGGAGGAAGCATCCGCGGCGGGCAGGAAGAGCAGCGCCCGCGCCTCCCGGTTCTGGTAGATCCAGGCTTGCCGGCGGTGGAAAACCCGCCGGTAGGGTTTTCCCACGGGCTTCCCGGGCGCGGTGATGAGGAAGCGGACGCCGAGCCGGCCGTAGAGAGGATCTTCCGCGGCGAAGAAGCCGTCCGTAGGGCGCCCCGGGAATCGGTTGATCCGCCGGGTCGCCTCGACGTACGCCGCGGGCTTCGCCGGATTGGAGCTCCGCGCATCGGCCAGACCGTAGACCGACCCGATGTTCGGCCGCAGCGCCGGCCCCAAGCCCGCCATGCGGTGCCACGGATCGAGCCTTTGGCGGAGGAAGGCGATGGGTGGCGTCTCGGGGTAATAGAGGTCCGCCGGAACCGGTGGATTGGCCGGGGCGTGAAAGGCCAGGAGCTCGGCGGCTACCACCAGCACAAGGCCCTCTTCGCGCAGCGCGGAAGAACGTCTCGCCAGGAGCAGGAGGGCGGCGCTCAGCACCGCGAGCTGGAGCACGAGCGATCCGTACCGCAAGCGGGCGAGCGCCGCCGGATCCGGGCCTGGATGGGCAAGATAGGCCCAGACAAGGAGGACGGCCAGCGCCGCGCCGGTCAGCGCGCTCCGCCGCCAGCGGATCTCCCCGCGATGCCAGCGCTCCCAGGTGCAAGCCGCCGCATAGACCACGGCGAAGTCGAGCAGCAGCGTTACCCGGCTGTGGTAGCTCAGCGAATCGCGGAGGACCGGCAGGAGGGTGAAGAGCCGGGCGAGGCCGGGAGGCCGCGCCAGGATCACCAGGCAGGCGAGCGAGACGCCCAGCATCAGCCGCTCCTGGGGGAAGCGGCGGCCGGCGGCGCCGAGGGGCCAGGCGGCGGCCAGGGCGGCGAGGAGCGCGGCGGTGCCGGCGAAGCCGGCGGCGTCCTCGTTGATGTTGCGCTCTCCCCAGTAGGCGCCGAAGCGGTTGTTGCCGAAGGCGTTGGGCGCGGCGTTCGGCACCAACCGGGCCACGGCGCCGCGATGGCGCGGGCCGGTCTCCGGCGCGGCATCCTCATCCTCATTGGCCGCGGTCTGCAGGCGCTCGTGCCGCGCCTCCAGGAGCGCGGCGCGGAGGCTCCGCGGCAGGTACTCGGCGGCTGGCAACACCACCGGCGCGGCGAGAGCGGCGCCGACCGCGGCCGCCACGCCCCAGGATCTCGCCAGCGCCAGACGTCGCCCCGCCGGCCGGGAGAGCAGGCGCGACAGGGCGAAAGCCCCGGCCAGCGCCGCGACGTGCAGGGCGGTCTCAGGGTGGCCGACGAGCAGCACGCCTGCCGTCGCGAGGGCGAGCAGCAGGCCGTCGCGGCGGGCTCCCCGCTGGTCGACCATCACCAGCCCGTAGAGCAGCACCGGCAGGAAGGTGGCGGAGCCGGCGAGCGGCCAGCCGAGCGTGAGCTGCAGGAACCCGGCGAGCCCATACGCCAGGCTCCCCGCCAGCGCCGGCAGCTCCGCGATCTCCTGCCGGCGCAGCAGCAGGTACGTGAAGACGAGAGGCAGCAGCACACGGAGGGCCGCGATCACGCCAAAGCCCACGGCGACGGGGAAGGGAAGGGCCAGCCAGACCAACGGCTGGAACGCCTGCGACTGCGGATTGGCGAGCAGCGGCTCGCCGGCGCCGGCGAGGGCATTCCACAGCGGCCACTCGCCGGCGGCGTAGGCCTCGCGCACCCGCGTCAGCCAGGGCGCGATCTGGAGCACGAGATCGCTCTGCAGCGGGTTGCCCGGCGGCGGACCTTCAACGAGGCCGCCGAAGGGCGGCAGCTTGGTGAGAAGCCCAAGCGGCAGCATCACCCGGCCGCCGAAGAGCACGGCGCCGAACAGCACGGCCAGCGCGACGGCCCAGACGGCCCAGCAGCGGGCCGAGATGGGATCGAACCAGCGGCGCAGGACCCAAGCGAGCGCGATCGCCAGCGTCACGAACCACAGGCCGGGGAGGACGCCGAGGAGCCAGTACATGCGAGGGAGGAATCCTATCGTGGGAGGTCCCCCAGGGAGCCGATTCGGCGAGAGAGTAGAATAGACAAGCTTTCCGTCTCAGCCTTTTCGATGGAGATATCCATGCGACATACCGCCGCCTTCCGATCCGTCGCCTTGGCGACTTTGCTCCTCGTCCTCGCCTCCTGCGTCTCGACCCAGGTGCCGCCGATCTCCAGCCAGGGAGGCGCCTTCAAGCCCACGCGGGACGAGCAGGCCCTCTGGGAGAGCTCTCGCGAGGAGGAGAAGAAGCTCCTCGAGAACGTCAAGCTCTATCAGGACCCGCTGCTCGACTCCTACCTCGGACAGGTCGTGTCGCGCCTCAACCCGCCGGGAATGGCGGCCAACCCGGCCATCCGCTATCAGGTGCGGGTAGTCGAGAATCCCACGCTCAACGCCTTCGCCTATCCGCACGGTTCGCTCTACGTCCACACCGGGTTGCTCGCGCGCATGGAGAACGAGGACGAGCTGGCGACCGTGCTCGGCCACGAGATGACCCACGTCGAGAACCGCCACATGCTGCGTTACCAGCGCAGCATGCTCAACAAGCAGATCGGCCTGTCGATCGCCGCGGTGGCTGCCGCAGTGGTCATCGCCGACGCCGAAGGCGACGCCCTGGGCAAAGGCGACTGGGGCCAGGCGGCGACGATCGACGTCCTCGGCAACCTCATCGTCGGGCTGGGGCTCCAGCTCGCCTTCCTGGCCTCGGTCAACGGCTACGGGCGCGGGCTCGAGGTCGAGGCCGATCAGGGCGGCTTCGTCAAGATGTCCGCCGCCGGCTACGACCTGCAGCAGGCGCCCAAGGTCTACAAGGCGTTGCTGGACGACCGGGGAGAGCCGAAGAAGGTCGAGGCGTTCTTCTTCGGCAGCCATCCGCGGTTGAGCGAGCGGGTGGAGAGCACCAAGGCCTACGTCGCCAAGCATCCCGCGACGCCCGTCGACGAAGCCGTCCGCCAGGAGCGGGAGGACACCTTCGCCCGCCGCATCCGCCCGGTGGTGCGGGACGACGCCCGCCTCAATATCGAGATGGGCCGGCTGACGCTCGCCGCGAGCCAGCTCGAGAAAGTGCGGGGCTGGATGCCCGCGGATCCGGAGACTCACCTGCTGACCGGCCGGCTCCACCTCGCCCAGGCTGCCGCGGAGAAGGATCCCGCCAACCAGCGCCAGCTCCGCCGCGACGCCGAGGACTCCTTCCGCAAGTCGATCGAGCTCGATCCCGACCGTCCCGCCCCGCACCGCGAGCTGGGGCTCCTGCTCTACGAGCGCAAGGCCCTCCGCGAGGCCTGCACCCAGTTCCGCCGCTACGTCAAGCTGGCCCCGAACGCCGACGACACGAGTCGCATCCGCGATTACGTGCTGGAGATGGAGCGGGACGGCGACTGCCGGTAGGTAGAGCCCGGGTACCGCGTCGTCGAGGCAGTTCGGGCTCTCATATCAGGAGTAGCCGAAGCTATCCCTGCCGGCACAGCGGCTGAGGCATCAAGCCATTGCAGGCGTGGCTCTATGCCACAACCTCTGTGCCAGTAGCCTCAAGCATTGTGGTACTGAGCCAGAGCCTTCATGCCATAAGTCACAGTAGATGTGGCACTCTGACTCAACAGTTGCGGTAAGAGCCACGACATGTAAGGCTATGAGCCGCAACACTTGCGCTGATAGCCTCAGCCATAGAGGCTCTAGCCACAACCTCTGTGCCAGCAGGAACGCGAAGGCTCCCCGGCTGGATACAGGAAAGGAGACTGCGATGGCAGCTCGCCGCAGGAGATCGCTGGCCGAAAGGAAGCAGAGCTGGAGCCGGGTGGTGGACAACAGCTACTTGATCCTGGAGGACATGCCTCACATGCAGGGGGAGATCGGCGAGCTCAAGGAGCTCCACAAGGAAATCCTTGCGCTGTCAGCCAAACAGGCCCGTATAGTCGCGAAGCTTCGAGAGCTGACGCTGAAGATCCGGGTGCTCTCCAAGAAAGCGGACAATCTGCGCGGCCGGATTGGGGCCAGCATCCGGGGGCAGTACGGTTTCAGCCATATGCGCCTGATGCAGCTCGGCTTCAGACCTCACCGCGGCGGGATCAAGCTGGAGCGCGAGCTGGCGGATCTGGCGGCTCGCGAGAAGACCGCTCCCGAGGGCGCTCCGCCTTCCGAAGAGAAGTAGGACGACTGGGGACGGGCGCCGGGAGCGAGGTCCCTCAGTTTGTCTCGTCGAGGATCGCGCTGGCCGAAGCGGCGACGGCGGCTTTCTCCAGCCAGCGCTCCAGCCGTTCCGGGTCCTTCTGGGTCAGGATGCGCTCGCGGACGCTGTCGGGCACCGCAATGCCGCGAACCCGAAGCACGGTCAGCACGGCGCGTGCCGCCTCTTCGGTGCGTCCCTCGGTGCGTCCCTCGGCACGTCCCTCGGCACGTCCCTCGGCACGTCCCTCGGTGCGTCCCTGCGCGACGTACTTCTTCGCGAAATCGCTCTGGTATTCGTAGCCCTTCATCATGGCCTCCAACGCACGGAGGTCGTAGTAGAACCTGGCCCTGTCGTCGTCGAGCCCTCCGACTGCGGGCAGCCGCTACGGAACCGACGCCTCAATCTCCACCGTCAGGTCGTTCTGTCCGGCGAAGCCGCCGTTGGCTCCGTAGACGACCAGCAGAACCCAGGTGACCAGGTCTGCCCCCAGCCCTTCCTTGGCCGCTGCTATCGCCAGACGCAACGCTATGTTGATGTCCCCGTTGTCCGCAGTGCCTGAGAATCGTGCCATCGCGATCTACCTCCCTCTGTCTTGTTGCAAAAGGTGCCGGGATTCTAGACCGCTTTCAGCCGTCGGCGCCATCCGATGCGTCCCCCTTCCTGCGGTAGAGTCCGCCTCATGCGAACCCTCCTTGCCGCCCTCGCCCTCGCCACCGCAATTCCCGCCGCCGCGCAGCCCCATCCCTTCACCGCCCGCGACCTGCAGGGCATGGACCGCATCTCGGATCCCCAGCCTTCGCCGCAGGGGGACCGCGTGGCCTTCGTCGTCCGCACCACGGACTTCGAGGCCAACCGGGGACGGAACGATCTCTGGGTGGTCAACATCGACGGCAGCGGCCTGACCCGCCTGACGAGCGATCCGGCCGCGGATACCAACCCGCGCTGGGCGCCGGACGGCAAGAGCCTCTACTTCCTCTCGACCCGCTCCGGATCGAGCCAGGTGTGGCGGCTGGCCGCCACCGGCGGCGATGCGGTGCAGGTGACGAAGCTCCCCCTCGACGTGGCAAACCTCACCGTCTCGCCCGACGGCTCGCGCCTCGCCTTCAGCCTCGAGGTCTTCCCCGACTGCCCGACCCTCGCCTGCACCAAGGAGCGGCTGGACGCGCGGGAGAAGTCGAAGGCCTCCGGACGCCTCTACCCGGACGGCGTCGGCTTCTTCCGCCATTGGGACACCTGGCTGGACGGCCGCCGCAACCATCTCTTCACCCAGCCGGTGGCCGGCGGCGAGCCGGTGGATCTCTCGCGCGGCATGAACGCCGACGTGCCTTCGCGCCCCTTCGGCGGCAGCGAGGAGTTCACCTTCTCGCCGGACGGCCACACGGTGGTGTTCGCCGCCCGCGACGCCGGCCGCGAGGAGCCCTGGTCGACGGATTTCGACCTCTACCGGGTTTCGGCCGACGGCTCGCGGCCGCCGGAGAACCTGACCGACGCCAATCCGGCCTGGGATACGCAGCCCGTCTTCTCGTCGGACGGCCGGGCTCTGGCCTACCTGGCGATGTCCCGCCCGGGATTCGAGGCCGACCGCTTCCGCATCAAGCTGCGGAACCTCTCGACGGGCGCCGAGCGGATGATCGCCGAGGAGTGGGACCGCTCCTCCGAGGGAGTGTTCTTCTCGCCCGACGGCCGCACCCTCTACACGACCGCGGGCGACGTCGGCCAGCACCCCCTCTTCGCCATCGACGTGGCGACCGGCAAGGTGACGAAGCTGGTGGGCGAGGGGCATGTGCGCGAGCCGAAGCTGGCCGGCGACCGCTTCGTCTTCGGCCGCGATACCCTGCGCTCGCCGGTCGAGCTGTACACCGCCGGGAGCGACGGCGCGGGCGTCACCCAGATCACCCGCTTCAACCAGGAGAAGGTCGCCGCGGCGCTGATGGGCGATTCCGAGCAGTTCCACTTCGCCGGCGCCAACGGTGACACCGTCTATGGCTGGGTGACCCGGCCGGTGGGCTTTCAGCCGGGCGCCAGATATCCGCTCGCCTTCCTCATCCACGGCGGCCCCCAGGGCTCGTTCAACAACGAGTTCCACTACCGGTGGAACCCGCAGGCCTACGCCGGCGCCGGCTACGCCGTGGTGACCATCGACTTCCACGGCTCGACCGGCTACGGGCAGGCCTTCACCGACTCCATCAGCAAGGACTGGGGCGGCAAGCCGCTGGTCGATCTGCAGAAAGGCCTGGAGGCGGCGCTCCAGAAGTATCCCTGGATCGACGGCGAGCGCGCCTGCGCCCTCGGCGCCTCCTACGGCGGCTTCATGACCAACTGGATCGCCGGCAACTGGCCCGACCGCTTCAAGTGCCTGGTGACTCACGACGGAACGTTCGATCAGCGGATGATGTACTACGCCACCGAGGAACTGTGGTTTCCGGAGTGGGAGCAGGGAGGGCCTTACTGGCAGGACCCCGAATCCCACGAGAAGCACAATCCGGCGCGCTTCGTCGAGCGCTGGAAGACGCCGACGCTGGTCGTCCACGGGGGGCTCGACTACCGGATTCCCGACACGCAGGGGATCGCCGCCTTCACGGCTCTGCAGCGGCGTGGCATCGCGAGCGAGTTCCTCTACTTCCCCGACGAGAACCACTGGGTGCTGAAGCCCGCCAACAGCCTCCTCTGGCACGAGACGGTGCTGCGCTGGCTGGACCGCTGGCTGAAGCCCGGCGCGGCGGCCTCCTCGCAGTAACGTTGCTCCTCAAATCATTGGAAGTCCACCGATGGTTTGATTCTCTTTTGCTTGCTTATTGTGGCGAAAGTTCCGAAGAAGAGCGAAAACCGGAATCTTCGGGATTTTGTCCCGATTTTGTCCCGAAAAAGGGTCCAGCGGTAACGTTGGTAGTAGAGAGCCCCGAAATGAACAGGCCGTTCCGGTCACCCTGAGTCAAGGGGCATCGCCGGCCCGTCGCCGGGGTGCGCGGAAGGATTCGACGGGAATGCTCTACGATTCCACCATGCCAATGCCGGGCGTCCTGCGGTTGCGCGCCCTGCACCCGCTGATCGAGGGCGACGGCTCTTGCAGCATGGTCTACGACCTCGAGCGGGCGGCGGTGGTGGAAGTGCCGGAGGAGCTGACGTTCTACATCGCGACGGCCCTGGAGACGGGCGACCTGGACGAGGCGTTGCTCGCCTGGCTGGCCAACGAGGATCTGCTGACCGACGAGGGGGCCGCCGGAAGCGCCGGCGGGCGGCCTCCCGAAACCGCGGTCTGGTGGCATTCGGGAGCCATCTATCGCGTCGACGACGAGCTTCACGCCCGCATCGACCAGGTGCGGGAGGAGGCGGCGCTCGACGTCGTGCGCTTCGCCTTCAGCCAGGGTTTCGTCACCAGCCGCGTCAGGTTGCACCTGAACTGGGACGGCGACTATCCGGGAAACGGCCTGCTCGAGCGCATCGCCGTCGAAGCCTCGCGGCTCGCCGCATCCCTGCACCAGGAGGTCGCGTTCGAGCTGACCCTCGACGCCGACGAGGTGACGCCTGCGCGGGCCGCTTTCCTCGCCGCCTCCGCGTTCCAGGTGCGGCTGCGTTGCGGCGGCTACCCGGTTTCCTCGCTGGCCGATCGCGGCGCCGCGGCGGCTGCCTGGAAGGCCGAGCCGTTGGTGCACCTGCTGCTGAAGCACCTGCGCGACCGGCTGACCGTCCACTGCGTGTTGGACGGCGGGCGGCTGCTCGACCTGTGGGAATGGGCGAAGCGCATCGGCATCCACC
Source organism: Thermoanaerobaculia bacterium (assembly GCA_044868005.1). Classification (GTDB taxonomy): domain Bacteria; phylum Acidobacteriota; class Thermoanaerobaculia; order Multivoradales; family UBA5704; genus DATARR01. The sequence goes on from JBIOVX010000112.1 coordinate 9,941, forward strand.
ACCTGGATGCCACCCTCGTCGAAGACTCCGCCATCGGCGACGGCTCGCAGCGGCCCGGACGCCGGAGCGAGCTGCGCGGCGACCTGCTGGCGGTCTGCGACGAGATGGCCGAGGAGCTCGCCGCCCAGCGGATGCCGGTCGACTACAAACCGCTGACGCGCATCGTCGACCGCCTGATGCGGAGCGAATCCCTGGACGAGACCGCCGGCGACCGCGGCTTCGCCGGCCTGGTGCCGGTGGCCGACTCCTATCCCCGCTCGCTGCTCGAGAGCTTCGATCTGCATTCGCTGGTCCGCTCGCTCGACGGCGCGGAGACCGCGACCGCCGCGGCGGAGGCCGGCGAAACCGACCTTCCCTGCCCCGGCTGCTGGGCCCGGCACGTGTGCAGCCACAGCACCTTCGTGGCCTCGGCGATGGAAGGCGAGGAGGCGCGGGACATCTCGGAGGATAGCTGCTCCCTCTGGAAGGTGGAGGTCGAAGTGGCTCTCCGCTTCTACCATCGCCTCGCCCACACGGACCCGCTGCAGGTCCGCAGGTTCTTCGACAGCGCGACTCGCCAGCCCGCCCGGGAGCTCGGCGAGGAGCTTGGATCTCAGAGGATGCCGTTTTGAGCCTCCGCTCGCGGCGCCTTGCACAATCTCCCCTCGGGTAGAGGCGTCCCCCCTCCGGGGCGCCTCTACCCACCCTTTTTTCCCGTCTCCGCCGTTGCCCGCAACGCCTCCGATGCCATATCCTCCTGCCGCCGATCGGGCGCCCCACTCCCCATGCCTTCGAACGCCTGGTACCGGTTCCGTTACACCCTCTGGGCTCCCCACTACGACCGGGTGACGAAGTTCCCCCGCGAGCGCCGGCATTCCGTCGGCCTGCTGCAGCTCCAACCCGGGGAGCGGCTGTTGATCATCGGCTGCGGCACGGGGGCCGACCTCGCCTACGTCCCCGCGGGAGTCGAGGTGCTGGCGGTCGATCTGACCCCGGCCATGCTGCGCCAGGCCATGGCGTACGCGCGTCCCGGCATCGAGCTCAGGGTGATGGACGGCATGGCGCTCGACCTGCCCGACGGCGCCTTCGACGCCGCCATCCTGCACATGGTGCTGGAGGTCATTCCCGATCCCCTCCGCTGCCTGCGGGAGGCGGCGCGGGTGCTCCGCCCGGGAGGCCGGCTGGCGGTCTTCGACAAGTTCCTTGCCGAGGATGCCCGGCCCGGGCCGCTGCGGCGGGCGGGGCTCGCGCTGCTCGATTTCGTCTTCACCAGCACGAACCGGCGGATGGGGGAGATCCTCTGCCGCTCGGGCGCTCCCTTCGCCGTGGAGCACGACGAGCCCGCCGGCGGCTCTTATCGCCACGTCCTGCTGAGGCGGGTGTGAGGGCGGAGTGCGCTAACATCGGTCCACTTTGCCGGCGTTCGAAGAGAGAACCGTTGGACGCGTCCCGGAGTTGGACGGCGTGCGCGGCCTCGCCATCCTCGGGGTCGTGCTGTGGCATTACGCGGTCTCCCCGCTCCAGGGGGTGTTCGGCTCCTCGACGGTGCTGCGGGCTCTCGGTCTCACCAGCAGCGGCGTCGACCTCTTCTTCGTGCTCTCGGGATTCCTCATCGGCGGTCTGCTGCTCGACCATCGGGAGTCGCCGAACTATTTCCAGGCCTTCTACATCCGGCGCTTCTGCCGCATCGTCCCGCTCTATTTCGTCTGGCTCGGTCTGTTTTATCTCTTCTTGAAGGCGGCGCCGGCTTGGGTGGCTTCGCCGGTCTTCGGCAGGCTCTTCCAGGAGCCGTTTCCCTTCTGGTCCTATGTCACCTTCACGCAGAACCTCCTGATGGCGAGAGTGGAGACGTTCGGCCCCGAGTGGCTGGGCATCACCTGGTCGCTGGCGGTGGAGGAGCAGTTCTATCTCCTGCTGCCGCTGATGGTCCGCTTCATCGCCCCGCGCCGGCTGCCGTTCGCCTTTGCCTTGCTCGTGCTGGCGGCGCCCGTGCACCGGGCGATCGCGGATTTCCGTGGCGGCTTCGGGGCTCTCGTGCTCATGCCCTGCCGCGCCGACGCCCTGCTGCTGGGTGTGTTCTGCGCCTATCTGCTGCGGCGCGAGGGAGGCCGCAGGCTGGTGGCCCGCAACCGGTGGGCGCTCTATGGCATCATCCTCTGCGCGTCCCTGGCCTGTCTGGCGGCGCTCGGCTATCGGCGGAGCGCGGGCTTTCCGTCCCTGCTCGCCGTCCTCTACGCCGCCCTGCTCCTCATCGCGGTGACGGAGCGACGGGGCCCCGTTACCTGGCTGGTCCGCCAGCGCTGGCTGTGCGGTCTGGGGCTGCTGGCCTATGGCGTCTATCTCACCCATCAGGCGGTCAACATCCTGGCCCACGGCGTGATTCGGGGGCGGCCGCCGGGCTTTGGAACGCTGCCCGAGATCGCCGTGACGCTGGCAGCCGTCGTCGCCACGCTGGCCGTCTCGACGTTCTTCTGGCGCAAGCTCGAGAGGCCCTTCATCCAATGGGGTCACTCGGTGCGGTACGCTCGCCGTCCCGAGGAGAAAGGCCTGGCCGAGGTCCCGGCCGCCGGCGGTCCCCCGGCAGGCTTGGCCCCTGAAGTATGATCGCGCCCATCAGGACCGTTCGCGGAGGTCGAAGCGCATGACTGGAGACGCTCGGTTTCGTGGCGCGGGAGGAACGCCGGGTGGCTTGGGCGAGTTCCTCATCGGCTTCGTCATGGCCTGCGCCGGCGGCTATCTGCTGACCCAGCAGGTGACGGTGACCAGCGGCTACTGGACGTTGTGGGGGTACAACGCTTTCGGGCTGACCCTCGTGCCCCTCCTCATCGGCGTCGCCCTGCTGTTCTTCAACGGCCGGTCCAAGATCGGCTGGCTCTTGCTGATCGCCGGCGCCACCTTCCTTCTCGCCGGCATCCTGATGAACCTCGAGATCTACTTCCGCCAAACGAGCCTGTTCAACACCCTGCTGATGCTGGTGCTGCTCTTCGGCGGCATCGGGTTGATCGTCCGCTCCCTGCGCGCGACCTCACCCCCTGGGTTGGGGTGAGGTCGAGCGGGGCTACATCCCCTTCAGATACTTGTCGAGGAACTTCAGGGTGGCCTGGTAGGCCTTCTCCTGGCTCTCCTTGCGGCTGAGGCCGTGGCCCTCGTTCTCGAAGAGGAGATACTCGACGGGGACTCCTTTCTTGCGCACGGCCTCGACGATCTCATCCGACTCCCGCTTCAGGACGCGGGGGTCGTTCACCCCCTGCAGCACGATCAGGGGACGTTCGATCTGGTCGGCGTGGAACAGGGGTGAGATCCGGCGCAGGCGGTCGCCGTCGGTCTTCGGATCTCCCATCTCCTTGTACAGGCCGTCGCGGATCGCTCCCCACCAATCGGGGATGCTCTCCAGGGTGCGCGGCCAGTTGGCGACGCCGTAGAGGTCCACCCCGGCGGCGAACTCCTTGGGCCGGAAGGCGAGCGCCGCGAGCACCATGTAGCCGCCGTAGCTGCCGCCCACGATGCCGATGCGGTTGGGCTCCACCCAGCCGGTCTCCGCCAGCATCCGCTTGCTCGTCACGCAGTCGTCCAGGTCGCCCTCGCCGTGCTTGCGGTCGTCCATGGCGAAGAAGGTCTTGCCGTAGCCGCTGCTGCCGCGGTTGTTGATGGCGAAGACGGCGTAGCCATGGTTGATCAGGTACTGCGCGAGACCGTTGTAGCCGAAGCGGGACTGGCCGCCGGGGCCGCCGTGGACCCAGACGAGCGCGGGGACCTTGTGCTCGGCGGAGGCGCCGTACGGCTGGTAGAGCAGGCCGGGGATCTCGACGCCGTCGAACGATTTGAACCGCACCACCTTGGCGGCGACGAGGTCCTGAGGATCGATGGCCGCGTTGAGCGCGTGGGTGAGCTGCCGCGGCGCGCCGCCCTTGAGATCGCGGACGAAGAGGTCGCGGGGGCCGGCGGCCTCGGCGTAGAACGACATGAGCGAGCCGTCCGGCGAGAAATTCACTCCCGAGATGTCCGCTCCCGGCACCTCCGGGAGGTCGACGGGCTTCATCTCCGCCGTGAAGACGCGCAGCTCCGTGCGGCCGTCGTTGTTGATGGCGGCGGTGAACCAGCGGCCGTCGCGGGAGAAGGCGGCGCCGAGGACGTCCCACTGGGTGCGCAGCACCTCCTGCCGCTGGCCGCTCGCCAGGTCGTAGCGCATCAGATAGGCGAACTCCGAGCTCTTGTCGGTGGTGTAGTAGTAGCTCTTGCCGTCCGGGCTGAACCCCTGGGACCCGTTGGCGATCTCGGCGTCCGGCGCATCGTCCGCGGTGAGGGGGTTGAGCTTGGCGGCGGTGCGATCGTAGAGGTAGAGGTCGGAATCGTGATTGGTCCGCTCCTTGGTGAGGCTGACGTAGCGGCGGTCCGGCGATACGGAGTCGGGCTGAAAGCCGCCCTCGTTGGTGTACAGCAGCCGGCGTTCGTAACCGTCGAGGGTCATCTCATAGACGTCGAAGGCGGTGGGTTCGCGCTCGTTGGTGGCGAAGAAGAAGCTCTTGTCGTCCGGCGCCCAGCCCAGGAACATGGCCTTGAGGGTCTCTCCCGGCGTCAGATCGCGGACGCCCTCGCGCGATTGCACGTAGAGGTGGTCCTTCTCGTTGCCGCCCTGGTCGCTCGTGTAGAGGAATCGCTCGTCGCGCGGGAAGTAGCCGATCGCGCGGATAGCGCTCACCTTGGAGTCGGTGAGTTGGACCGGCGGACCGCCGTCGACGGGAATGGCGAAGGCGTTGAACACTCCCGTCTGATTGCTGCTCACCAGGATCTTGCGGCTGTCGGGGGAGAAGGAGGCGCCCCCGTAGGTCGTGTTGGCGAGGAACTGCTCGATGGTGTACTGGCGCGCCTGCCGCGGGGCGGCGGGCGCTTTCTTCTCTTGCGGCGCGGCGGCGCTCGCGGCGGCGAAGAGGAGCGGCAGCAGGCTGAGGGCGGCGAGGCGGGAGCGCAACGGGTGTGTCATCGAGATCTCCTTGATCGGTGCGCGGCATCATCTCATAGGGCCGGGGTGGTGAGGGCTTCGGAGGGCACACCCCTCGATGAAAGGTGTTACTCTTGAAGTCCTTGAAGAGGCTCGGGAACTTTTTAGGCGCCCCCGGGGTCTATCAGGACAGGGCGCGGATGGATCCGCCCTGGGAGGAGTCGGTGGGCGTTGCCACGGTTTATCCTGCCGTTCACCACGACGTAGCGCTCGACGTCGAGCTCGTCGAACGCCATCGTTGCGGCGATCTCCAAGCGTTCGACGAGGTCTACGAGCGCTTTTCCGAGATGGTCTACAACCTCGCCGTCCGTCTGTCGGGGAACCGCGACGAGGCCGCCGATCTCACCCAGGAGATCTTCCTGCGCATCTACCGCCACCTGGGCAGCTTCGGGGGGCGTTCGACGCTCAAGACCTGGGTCTTCCGCATCGCCGTCAACCACTGCCGCGACCGTCTGTCGCGCCATGTGCCCTTGATGCAGTCGATCGACGACGGCGTCGAGGAGGAAGGCATGCCGATCGCCGATCCGGCCCGCGGGCCGGAGGAGCTGGCGGTGGCCGCCGACGAGGGGCGCCGGGTATCGCGCGGCCTCGCCCGGCTGCCGCAGGTATTTCGTGAAGCGGTGGTCTTGCGGGACCTGGAAGGGTTATCCTATGAGGAGATTGCTGAAGTGCTGGGGGTCCGGGTGGGAACCGTCCGTTCGCGCATCGCGCGCGGTCGGGAGCAACTCCGGCTGCTTCTGGAGAGAGAGCTATGAACCGTCATGTCACGACTGAGCAGCTTTCGGCCTACCTCGACGCGGAGCTCGGGTTGGCCGAAATGCGGCATCTCGAAGCTCATTGCGCGGCGTGCGCCGAGTGCGGCGCGCGCCTCGCTTCCCTGCGGCGCGTCGTCGCCGGCCTCGGCCGCGTCGAGCGCGCGGCGCCGCCGGCGGCGCTGCGGCAGCAGATCCGCCGCCAGGCGATGAACGAGGTGCCGGCGCGCGGCCTCCGCGGCGCGCTGGAGGCCCTCCGTCTCCTGGCCTTTCCTCCCGGGCCCGCCCTGCGGACCGCCGCGGCGATGGGATTGGCCCTGGTGGTCGGGCTCTCCGGCGCCAATTACATCTTCGCCCCGGATCCCGTGCCGCAGCACCCGCCGGCGTTCGGCCGCGAGGTGGTGACGGTCGAGGCCGGAGCGCCGCTCGCCATGCTGCTGACCACCAGCGAGGTGGCCGGCCGCGAGTTCCTCTGGACGGAGAGCGGCTGGGTGCAGCGCGGGCTCGAATGGGAGACGCCGGCCGCTTACGTGGACACCCGCAGCCCGCGCGGGCGGGAGCTGCTCACCAAGTACTCGGACCTCGAGTTCCTGCTCGCCGACGGCTCGCCGGTCGTCCTGCGCTACAAGCTGCAGACGGTGGAGATCCGCAAGACGGCTTCGAGCCGCGTCCTCGACTTCGAGGCGCAGCCGCGGCCGGATTCGCGGCGCCATGGGCGGACGGTGGCGACGTAAGGATCGGCCCTCCGAAGCCCTCACTCCCCTAGCCCCTCTCTCCCAAAGGGAGAGAGGGGAATAAGAATCAAAGAGAAGCCGTCTTGCCTTTCTCCCTCCTCTCCTCTTGGGAGAGGAGGGCCGGGGAGGTGAGGGCTTCGGAGGGCAGGCCGCTCCAAACCCGATTACAATCCCCGCCGTGTTTTCCACCAGCCGCCGTCTGCCTTCCCTCTTCCTCCTCGCTTTCCTCTGCCTTCTCGCCGCGCCGCCGGCTCCCGCCGAGCTCGGCCTCGCCGCCCGCGCCAGGGCCGTGCTGGCGCAGACCTCTGGTACGCTGCGCCTGCCCGGCCTCCAGCGGCCGGTCACCGTGCTGCGCGATTCCTGGGGCATCGCCCACATCTACGCCGAGACCCAGGACGACCTCTTCTTCGCCCAAGGGTTCGTCGCCGCGCAGGACCGGCTGTGGCAGATGGAGATCTGGCGCCGGACGGGGGAGGGCCGGCTCGCCGAGCTGCTCGGCCCCGAGGCGGTGGACCGCGACCGCTTCGCCCGCCTGCTCCGCTACCGCGGCGACATGGCGGCCGAGTACGAAAGCTACGCGCCCGACGCCAAGGGCATCCTCGAAGCCTTCGTCCGCGGCATCAACGCCTTCATCGAATCGCACCGCGACCGCCTGCCGATCGAGTTCCAGCTCGCCGGCGTCCCGCCCGAGCCGTGGACGCCGGAGGCCTGCCTCTCGCGCATGGCCGCCTGGGGCATGACCGGCAACGTCCTCCGCGAATTGACGCGCGCCAAGCTCGGCGTCGCCTTGGGATGGAAGCTCACGGACGAGCTGCTGCCGACCGAGCCGCCGCGCGCCCTCGAGAGCCAGCCGCGCGCCGGCCTCGACAGCATCGACGACAGGATCCTGAAGCTCCCCCTGGCCGCCAGCGCACCCGTGAGTTTCGAGGAGAAGCCGCGGGACGGCAGCAACAACTGGGTGGTGGACGGCGCCCTCTCCGCCACCGGCCGGCCGCTGCTCGCCAACGATCCGCACCGGGCGCTCACCGTGCCGAGCCTGCGCTACCTCGTCCATCTGGTGGGGCCGGGGTGGAACGTCATCGGCGCCGGCGAGCCCGCGTTGCCCGGCGTCGCCGCCGGCCACAACGAGCGGGTAGCCTTCGGCTTCACCATCGTCGGCATCGATCAGCAGGACCTCTACATCGAGGAGACCAATCCCAGGAATCCGGACGAGGTGCGCTTCCAGGGGCGCTGGCGGCCGATGCGGATCGAGCGCCAGCGGATCGCCGTCAAGGGCGGCGCACCGGTCGAGGCGGTGCTGAAGTTCACCCAGCACGGCCCGGTGATCTACGAAGATCCGGCACGCCACCGCGCCTACGCCCTGCGCTGGGTGGGCAGCGAGCCCGGCACGGCCGGCTATCTCGCCTCCCTGTCGCTCGACCGGGCGCGGAGCTGGCCGGAGTTCCGGCGCGCTCTGGAGCGCTGGAAGGTGCCGTCGGAGAACCTCCTCTATGCCGACGTCGAGGGGAACATCGGCTGGCAGGTGGCCGGTCTCACGCCCCTGCGCAAGGGTTGGTCGGGGCTGCTGCCGGTGCCAGGGTCGAAAGGGGCCTATGAATGGCAGGGCTTCCTGCCCGCCTCCGAGCTGCCGGGTACCTTCAACCCCGCACGGCATTTCCTCGCGACCGCCAACCACAACATCCTGCCTCCCGAGTATCCGCACGAGCTGGGATTCGACTGGGCGCCACCGGGCCGCTTCCGCCGCATCGAGGAAGTGCTCGGCGGCGCCGGCGGCCGGAAATTCGACGTCGAAGATTTCCAGCGCCTGCAGCACGACGAGGTCTCCCTGCCGGCGCGCAGCCTCGTGCGCCTGCTGGCGGAGACCCGAGGGGCGGGAGAGGATCTGCTCCCCTGGATGAAGAGGCTCACGGAGTGGGACGGCACGGTGGACAAGGACTCCGGCGCCGCGGCGCTCTATGAGATCTGGATGTCGAAGCTCTCCACGGCCATCTTCAAGCCCTATGTGCCGGAGAAGTGGCTGACTGTCGCGGCGGGCGGCACGGAGAGGACGGTTGAGCTGCTGCGTAAGCCCTCGCCGCGCTGGTTCGGCAGGGACCCGCGGAGCGGCCGGGACGCCGTCATGCTGAACAGCCTCGCGGAGGCGGTGGCGGAAGCCAAGGCGCATCTGGGTCCTGATCCCGGGGCTTGGCGCTGGGGAGCGTTCCATAAGCTCGCTCTGCACCACATGCTCGCCGGCGGATCGGAACGGCAGGCGCTCTTCGACCTGCCCGCCGTCGAGCGCGGCGGCGACGGCGACACGCTCAACGTCGGCGGCGGCTCCGGGTTCGAGGTCTCCCACGGCGCCTCCTTCCGCGAGATCCTCGACTTGGCGGACTGGGACCGCTCGGTGGCCACCAGCGTACCGGGGCAGTCCGGCCAGCCGGGGAGCCCGCACTACGGCGACCTGCTGCCGCTGTGGGCCGACGGGCGATACTTTCCGCTGCTTTTCAGCCGCGAGAAGATCGAGGCGGCGGCGAAGGAGCGGCTGGTGCTGGCGCCGGAGGAGCCTACAGGCGGTCTTGCGGGTCGGGCCGATCTGCCCTCCGAAGCCTCACCCCCTGTCCCCCTCTCCCTGACGGGCGAGGGGGGACGCAGGCGAAGGAATTTTGCTGAATCCGAGCGCTCCCTATTGGCAAAACCGGTTGGGAATCGTCCCCCCTCGCCCGTCAGGGAGAGGGGGACAGGGGGGTGAGGCTTCGCGGGCAAATCGGCCCGATCCACTAAGGAGATAGAGATGCAGAGCATTTCCTCCCGTCTCCGCCGCCGCCTTTCCTACGGCGTCCTCTTCCTCCTCGTCCTAGCGGCTGTGGCCATGGTGGTCCTGCCGATCTGGTTGATCCGGCCGTTCGCGCCGCAGACGCCGGAGGGGATCGCCGTCGCCTATGGTCTGCGGAGGTGGGCGCCCGTGGCGACGGTCCTCTTCCTGGCCGCGGGTCTCGGCCTCGCCGTCGCGCTGTGGCGTGGCGGGCGGTGGTGGAGCCGCGCGCTCGCCGTGCTGGCCCTCCTGCCGCTTGCCGCCGCGGCCTGGCGGGCGCCCAAAAACAACCTCATGTTCGAAGGCATGTTCGCGCCGATGGCGAAGACCGCCTCCGCGCCGGCCGCTCAGGCTCGCTGGGTGGAGGAGGGAGACGCGGTGCTCGCCGTCAGCCTCAACGGCGAGGATGCGGCCTATCCGGTGAGCCAGGTCGCCTATCACCACATCGTGCACGACGTGGTCGGCGGCGTGCCGGTGGCCGTCACCTACTGAACGCTCTGTCACACCGGTCTGGTGTGGAGAGCTGAGATCGACGGGCGGAGGCTGCGCTTCCATCTCACGGGCATCAACAACCAGAACTTCATGATGCATGACGAGCAGACGGGGTCCTGGTGGCAGCAAGTGACGGGCGAGGCCATTCACGGTCCGCTGAAGGGCCGGCGGCTCGAGCTCGTCTTCTCCGACGAGGTCTCCTTCGGCCTCTGGCGGCGGGAACATCCGCGCGGCCGGGTGCTGCGGCCGCAGGAGGGCTCGCCCTGGCGGGAGTTCTCAAAGGATTGGGAGGCGGACACGGCGAAGCTGCCGGTTGTAGTCCCGGCGCGGGCCGGCGATCCGCTACCGCCGCGCGAGGTGGTGGTGGGGATCAAGATCAAGGACAGCGCCAAGGCTTATCCCTTCACCGCGTTGCAGCGCCAGAGCCCGGTGATCGATGTCGTAGGCGGAGTTCCCATCGTGCTCGTCGTAGGGGAGGACGGCCGCTCGGTACGCGCCTTCGAGAGGCGCCTCGACGGCCGCGAGCTGAACCTCTTCGTCAAGACAGGCCCGCCGCCCCTGCGTCTCCTCGACGCCGAGACCGGCAGCGAATGGAGCTTCGCCGGCGAGGCCGTGAGCGGACCGCTGGCCGGGAAGAAGCTGCCGCGGGTCCACGCGCTGAAGGATTATTGGTTCGACTGGCGGCTCTACAATCCGCAGACCGCAGTGTACAAGCTGGGTGCGCGGTAGGAGGAGACCCGGCGGGCCGGAGCCCGCCGGTGTCTCGATCAAGGGATCTACGGCTGCGGAGCGCGGGCGGCGACGCTCAAGGGCCCGCCTCCCGCCACGGTGACGATGGCGGTGATGGCTCTCGGCGGCTTGGCCGAGGCCAGACCAAAGAAGTAGCTGGTGTCGCCGGCGCAGATGCTCGGTTGGAAGTTGAACGTAACGTTCCTGCCGGATTGCACGGCGGAGACCGGCGCGATCGAGCCCAGGCCGCCTTGGGTGACGACGAACACTTGCTCCGTGGCGGGATCGCCACCGTAGTTCAGCGAGCTGACCGGTCCGAAGTCGACCGTCAGCGATGCGACGCAGCTCCCGACGCCGGTCGCTTGCGTCAGATCCACCCGGTATTCATAGCCGGTGAGCCCGGCGGCGGGCGTCCCGGGCTTACCGGTATAGGTGCGCGATTGGAGCACCCTCGGGCCCGAGATGCCGGGCAGCGGGATGTCGCCGGTGGAATCCGATACCGTTATCTTGCACGAGGCATCGAAGACGCAATTGACGGCGGGCTTCGCGACTCTGACGATTTTGAGGTTCGTAGCCCCGGTCGTGGTGGGACCCACGGGATGGGCGTGAGAGGGAGCGGTCTCCGCAATGGGGCCGCCGGGATAGAAACCGTTCTCCGGAAAAAGACAATGGGTTGGATAACCGGGAGGCGGGGTCCGGCTCCATCGAGAGCCGGACGACGTCAAGTTGACCGGCGGTCCGGGCCGGTGGCTGAGGTGACTCGCGGGGTTCGTCACGTCGGCTCCCGCCGGTACGACGATGACGTCGGCGAGCACGCGAATCGCCGAGTCGAACGTGCCGGCGGTGCGCACCGTCAGCGTGCCGGTGGACTCCGGGAGCGGGTCCGGCTGCGGCAGGATGTTCTGCCCGATGATTCCATGCGAGCGATTGACGGTGATGTACACGTCGACGGGCCTGCCGCTGAACGTCACGGCGCCGCTGTTCTTGAGGAACAGCGCGACCACGCTGACCGGAACCACCCCACCGCCGCTCGGCACGTCGCGCGTTCGGAACATGACCGTATCGGTGCTGCCGAGACAGGAGCAGATGGGCACGCCCCTGAGCGGGATACTGGCGGGTGAGAAGCCGGGGATGCTGCTCAGATCGATGACGGCTCCTGCGCGAGTCTGCAGCAGGTCGTAGCCAGCCCGTTGGGCCGACGCCGTGAGAGGGCAGGCGAGCAACAGGAAAGCCGCCAGGCTCACCTTGCGAAGACCGTGGCTTGTCATGGGACACTCTCCTTAGAGCGGATTTGGTTGTGGCGCTCTCGAGGTCAGGGTTTGGGTTTGGCCGGGAACAATCCGGCGGCGAGGGTGGTCGGATCGCCGATCTGCGGCGTCGAGCTGGACATCGCGCCCGCGTTGTACTGCTGGACCTCAAACAGCGAGATGAAGCCGTCCGCAACGGTATCCGACGCCACCGCCGCGCCGCAGACGTCCTGGCGCCGCAGGGCGTTCGGTTGCGTGTAGTTGAACTCCGCCTGGACGATGCCGCCGCAGGTCGAAGGCGCGTCGTAGGAGTTCTCCGCGCAGGTCGAGGAGGCCAGGACGACCGTCTTTTCACCCGCCGCGCTGAATTCGTCCAACAATCCTCCCGAGTGGCAGGTCATGATGGAGACGCTGCGCTTCTTGTAGCGGCTCACGGTGTCGATGTAGCTCTTGAGCTCGTCGTCGGTGACGAATTCACCCGTGTTGCTGATGGACATGCTGAGGTTGCACTGGTCCGGCCCCGAGCCGCCCCCGTGGCCCATCCACCAGACGTAGAGGTAACCGGGCTTCCTCATCTTCTGGTCCACGGTGGTGAAGACGCTCTGGACGTTGGCCTTGTTGACCGGCATGTCGGTGATCGAATGGCCGAAGAGAGCGGTGGAATCGAATTCCGCGTGCGCCGTCGCGAAGTCGTTGCCGTCTCCATAGAGGACGTAGATCCGCTTGTCCTTGAAGCCGCTCTCGCGCAGCATCCGGTACTGCAGGACGAGGTCGTACCACCATTCGGAGTGGATGGAAGCGTCGTCCAAGGAGACCTGGTTGGTGCTGATCAGCACGGCGTACTTGGGGGTGCAGGCCGATAGGGCCAGCAGGCAGAGCACCGCCAGCCCCGTCTTTATCCGCAACGATTGAGCTCGCATTATTTTTTCTCCTTGCTCACCCGGTAGGTGGGTTCTTGCGGCTTCCGCGCCTCGACGGGCAGGAAGCGGGTGGCTCGTCTCGCGGTGGCGTCGAGGGCCCAGAGGAACTGGCCGTCGAAGAACAGGCCGCTCGGATCCCTGCCGCCGGCTTGGCGCAGGAAGCGGCGCGAGCGCACGACGGCGCTCTCCTCGGACGAGAGGGCCCGTTGATCGACGAGCGGCGGATGACGCTCGCCGTTGAAGCTGAGGCTCCAGAGACGGCCGGAGTCGATGGCGAGGCCCCGCGGGTCGCAGTCGGCGAACAGGCTGCGCAGGATCTCCCCGGAATTCGAGTCGATCTGGTTGAAGGAGCTCGAGAAGCCGGCGGCGATCGCCGTCCATAGATGCTGGCCGTCCCAGGCCAGGGCCTCGACGGAGCGATATCCCTTCTCCGGCGGCACCTGCACCGGCAGGGTCTTCGCCCTCTCGCCGCTGGCGGCATCGAAACCGTGGATCTGCCTGGCGGCCGGATCGGCGGTCCAGAGCAGGGTGCCGTCGAAGGCGAGCCCCTTGGGCGCTTGCAGATCGAGCTCGATGCGCCGGAGGACCTCCCCGGAGACGGCATCCATCTCCAGGATCTCGGCGGTGGCACCGTCCAGAATCCAGAGCCGGCCCGCGGCGCCGGTGATGCCGGCAGGCCGCTGAGCCGGGATGGAGACGGCCAGCTCTTCGTTTCCCGGATTCTGCGGAGCGGTCGTGCCCTGGGCCTGGGCTAGGGCTGCGGCCGCCAGGCACGCGGTACCGAAGACGAGCCCGAGCCTGGCGGCCCGGGAACGCCTCGGGTAGAGACGACAGAAAAATCGTTGCAGCATGAGAATCCCTCCTGGCATCAGGTTGGACGATCCCTTCTGCGATCGAAGTGGAAATGGGCAGAGAGCGGTGATGCCGTGGCGCTCCTGTTTATCCAGGCGAAGGCTGAGGGAAGTTCGTTACCGGTTGGGCGGAATAGGCGCCGTTGGCCGATCTGTTAAACTGCCGCCCCTATGTCCGACCCCCGCCGCCGCCCCCGCGTGGGCATGATCAGCCTCGGCTGTCCGAAGAACCTCGTGGACAGCGAGATCATGCTCGGCGAGCTCTCCCGGCGCGGCTATGAGGTGGTCAACGACCTCGGCGCGGCGGAGACGGTGGTGGTCAACACCTGCGCCTTCATCGAGGAGGCGCAGCAGGAGTCGATCGACGCCATCCTGGAGGCCGTCGCCCGCAAGGGAGACGGCGTCGAGCGGGTGCTGGTGGCCGGCTGCATGGTGAACCGCTTCGGCGATCAGCTCGCGCGGGAGATCCCGGAGATCGACGGCTTCGTCGGCCTCGACCAGCTCCGCGAGGTGGGGGAGGTGGTGCAGATCGGCGGCGGTCCGCCGCTGCCGGCGCCGTCCCACCTGGTGTTCGATCACACGGCGCCACGCCTGCTCACCACTCAGGGCCACGCCTATCTCAAGGTTGCCGAGGGCTGCAACAATCCCTGCACCTTCTGCGCGATCCCGCTGTGGCGCGGGCGATTCCGCAGCCGTACCATCGAGAGCCTGGTGGAAGAGGCCCGCCGGCTGGAGGAGGCGGGCATCGCCGAGCTCAATCTGATCGCTCAGGACACGACGCGCTACGGCGAGGACCTCGGGATGCGCCGGCATGGCCTCGTGCGGCTCGTCGAGGCGCTGCTGCGCGAGACCTCCATTCCCTGGATCCGCTTCCTCTACGCTTATCCGACGACGCTGGACGAGAATCTGCTGCGCTTGATGGGCGCCGAGGAGCGTTTCTGCTCCTATCTCGACATGCCGCTCCAGCACAGCCACGGCGAGATCCTCGCGGCCATGCGCCGCGGCGGCGACGCCGGGCGCTACCTGCGACTCCTCGAACGGGCTCGCGAGCTGGCGCCGGACGTCTTCCTGCGCTCGACCTTCATCGTCGGCTTCCCGGGCGAGACGGAGGAGCACTTCCGGAATCTCCTCGCTTTCGTCGAGCAGGCCCGCTTCGACCATCTCGGCGCCTTCGCCTACAGTCCCGAGGAGGGTACGCCGGGAGCCGATCTTCCCGGCCGTGTACCGAAGAACACGCAGCGCCGCCGGCTGCGCCAGCTCCTGGAGGCGCAGCGGCCGATCGCCCTCGCGCAGCGCCAGCGGCTGGTGGGCCGGCGAATGGCGGTGCTGGTCGAGGGCGTCTGCGAAGAGTCGGAGCACCTGCTGCAGGGCCGGCACGCCGGGCAGGCGCCGCAGATCGACGGCCGCGTGCTGATCAACGACGGCGCCGCGCCGGCGGGAGCGCTCGTCGAGGTGGAGATCACCGAGGCCTTCGCGGATGACCTGGTGGGCCATATCCTAGGTGCCGCCGGCGAACGGGACGCGGAGCGGGTGGCCGCCGCGGCGGCCCTTGCTCTCGCCTGATCCTCTACCCATGCACGTCGTCCAGGACGCGTACACCAGCAGCGATCTGCCGCGCGGCGGCGTCGGCACCATCGGCAATTTCGACGGCGTGCACCGCGGCCAGCGCGCCATCCTCGACCGCGTAGTGGCCTGCGCCGCGGAGCTGGGCCTGCCGGCCGTCGTGGTGACTTTCGATCCCCACCCCCTCGCCGTGCTGGCGCCGGAGCGGCTACCGGTTCCGCTGACCACGCCGCGCCAGAAGGAGAAGCTGCTGGAGGAGGCGGGGGTCGCCGCCATGTTGGTCCTCCGTTTCACGCCGGAGCTGGCGCGGGTGCCGGCCCGCGCCTTCGTGGGCGACTTCCTGCACGAGCGTCTGGACCTCCAGGAGATCTACGTCGGCGAGAGCTTCTCCTTCGGCCACCGGCGCGAAGGGAATGTGGAATTGTTACGGCAGATGGGAAAGGAGCTCGGCTTCGCCGTACGCGGCGTCGACGAGGTGGTCCACGCCGGCGAGCGGATCTCCAGCACCCGCATCCGCCGGGCGGTGGCCGACGGCAACGTCGCCGAGGCGGCGGAGATGCTGGGGCGCCCCTACGTCCTGGAAGGCAACATCGCCCGGGGCGACCGCATGGGCAAGCGGTTGGGGTGGCCCACCATCAACGTCGTATCGGAAAACAAGCTGGTCCCCGCCGACGGCGTCTACGCCTGCCGGGTGTTCTTTCCCCACTATCCCGCCACCTTCGACTGCGCCACCAACATCGGCACGCGGCCGACGGTCTACGAGAACTACCAGCGGGTGGTGGAGGCCCACATCCTGGACTTCAAGGCGGATGTCTACGGCCGGCGGGTGGAGCTGCACTTCTATAAGCGGCTGCGGGAGGAGAGGATCTTCCCCACGGTGATGGACCTCTCGGCGCAGATCGGCCGCGACGTGGAGGCCACCCGGGAGTTCTTCGCCCGCCGCCGGCTGGAACAAGAAGCGCCCCTCGCGGGGTTTGAACGAGAGTGAGGGGCCGCCCGTGGCGGCCTTTTGATTGACATCAGGAGAGAGGAAAAAAACATGGCCAGCGACAAGATCGTGACGCTCACGGATGCGAACTTCGAGAACGAGGTGCTGAAATCGGACCAGCCGGTGCTGGTGGACTTCTGGGCTGTCTGGTGCGGACCGTGCCGCATGGTGGCGCCGGTGCTCGACGAGCTGGCGGACGAGAACGACAAGGTTCGTATCGCCAAGCTCAACGTCGACGAGAACCAGCAGATCGCCTACCAGTACCAGGTGTCGAGCATCCCGACGTTCATTCTGTTCAAGAACGGCCAGATGGCCGACCGCATGATGGGCGCCATGCCCAAGTCCGCGTTCCAGAAATTCATCGACCGCAACCTGGAGGCGAGCGCCTGACCCTCAGGTCCCCGGCCCTCCTCCCTCCCTACCACCCCGGGAGAGGAGGGAGAAAAGGCCGCGTGAAGCTTTTCGTAGGGGCGGGGCTTGTCCCCGCCCTCGGACGT
>JBIOVX010000113.1:0-21568 GCA_044868005.1 Thermoanaerobaculia bacterium
GGGACAAGCCCGCCCCTACGAAAGACATTCAGCGTCACGTCCCCCCTCGCCCGTCAGGGAGAGGGGGACAGGGGGTGAGGCTTCGAAGGGCATGCCCGTCCGGAAACCTTCGACCAGACTGAACCTCATCAAAGAACCTGGAGGACCCTGCGATCCTCCAGGTTCAGAAAATCACTTCGCCGCCTTCTGCGTTCCCGTCTCGCGGAGGGCGATCTTCTTCGCCGCCTTGCCACCCTTGACGCTGTCGTAGCTGACGGTGATGTCGCCGTCGCCCTGCACCAGGAAGAAGAGAGTGCGCGTGGAAACGCCGTCGATGCCGGGCACCATGAGGCGCTCGGGGCGGTGCTCCTGAATCTCGATCTTGTCGAGGTAAGCGTCGTCGACAAGGCCGCTCGAGATCACCTTGGCGCCGGCGACGGTGGCGACGTCCTGGCGGTGGAGCTTGCCGTTCACCGCCACCGCCGTCATCGTCGGAATGGCGCGGTCGTTGAGCACCGGCACCTCCACCTTCCACAGATCGTTCCCCACCTTCTTCACCATGGCGTCGCCGATGGAGATGCGCGGCAGGTGATAGGCGTTGAAGAGCACGAAGGCGTTGTTGCGGTGCGTCTCGTCCTCCAGCGCCCAGCCCTCCGGCACGCGGTTGACGTCGCGCTTGAAGCCGCCGACCTCGATCGGTCCGTATTGCGGATGGTCATAAGGGTGCCAATCCACCCACTGGCGGCCGAACGAGAGGAGGTCGTTGAACTTCATCAGCTCTTCGTCGGAGACCTCGCCGTTCTTGTCGAAGTCGGCCGGCGGGTTGTACATCTCGTTGGTGAAGGCGAGAGCGCCCATGATGTTGTAGAAGTGATCCGTGGTGGCGCCGTGGACGGTGTAGAGGTCCTTCCACGAGATGTAGTAGTGGTAGCCGGGCAGCAGCTTCTCGCCTTCCTTGCCGATGAGGTCGTAGGCCTTGAGGTCCTGCGGCGGGTACGGCGGATCGGCCTTGGCGCCGGGGCCGCGGAGGATCATCTGGCCGTTGTTGTGGTAGCTCTGCACCGCCGCCACGTTGGGATGCTGGAGCGCCCACAGGGCGATGGCTCGCGTCTCGGGAATGGCGAGCGGATAGGCGCCGGCGCCGGCCTGCACGTATTCCGGCTCCCAGGAGAAACCCCAGGTGCGGTTGGGATCGACGTAGCCCACGGTGTCCTCGTTGACCTTGCCGTCGCCGTCGTTGTCGTAGCCCTCCTTGCCGAGCTGGAGCCAGTCGCCCAGCTCGCCGGGCTCGACGGCCACCAGCAGGCGCGGGTCCTTGGGGTCGAGCTTGTGCGTGCCCTGGCCCATCGGCACCTTCTTGCGCATGGTAGTGATGTAGCCGTCGCCGTCCACGTCGTCGAAGCCGTCCTCGTCCGCCCGGCCGTCGCGGTCGTCGTCGACCGGCACCATGACGGTGCGCGGAAAGTCGGCGTCCGACGGGCCCTTGAACCAGAGGGCGCGGCCGTCCGGATTCACCATCGGCAGGATGTAGAAGACCGAGCGGTCGAGCATCTCGGTGACGCGCGGCAGCCTGCCGTAGCTCTTGAGGAGATAGTCCACGGTGTAGAGCGCGGCTTCGGCGCCCTGCACCTCGTTGGCGTGGGTGTTGCCGTCGATGTACATGGCCGGTTTGGACAGCTCGGGACCGGTCTCCGGGTTGGTGAGGGCGATCATCCAGAGGTCCCGCCCCTGGGCGCTCTTGCCGATGCTCTCGAACCGGGTCCACCGCGGATAGGCGGCGGCGTAGCCCTTGAGGATCTCGGCGATCTCCTCGTAGGTGTGCAGGCGGTTGAAGGCGGCCGCCGGCGGGTTGCCCTGCGGCTGGAGCGGCGCCGCGAACGACGAAGCGGCCGCGGCGAGCAGCGCCAGAGCGGCGAGAATGTATTTTGGATTGCGCGGTCTCATGGCGTTCAGGCTCCCTTGCCGATGGTGGCGGTCTTGCGGTCGCGGCCGGCGTTGTCCGAGGTCACGTCTACCACGATCTTGGCGCCGGGATCGGCCCGCACGAGCCACTCGCCGGTGAGCGTGCCGGTGGTGCCTTCGAGGCGGTCGGAGACGGCGGACGGATAGCCGGTGACCAGCTCGACGTCCTCGCCGGTCTCGAGAGTGAGGCGCACGGGCAGGCGGGCCTGCGCCCGCGCGGCCTGCTTGGAGTGGCTGGCGAGATAGCCGCGGTTGCCGGCCACCGCCTTGACCCGGTAGATGCCGCCGCTCAAGGGCGTCACGTCGAGGGAGAGGACCTCGATCTTCGGCAGCTTGCCGGCGAGCTCGAGCACCGTCTCGGTGTGCGCCGCGAGGGCCGGCTTGAGGACGGACATCGGCGGATTGAGCTCGGCGAAGGGATCGAGGCCGCCGATCTCGGCCTTGGTGCCGTCGGGCAGGGTGATCGGCGTCCACGCCGCGAACGCTCCCGGGGCGTTGGCGTCCATCCAGGCCAGCACCTCGCGCTCGCGGGAGCCGGCTTCGCTCGCCTTGCCGCCGCCGGCAGCACCTCCACCTCCGGCGCCCATCTGCTTCATGCGCTCCACCATCCCCTTGGGATCGACCTGCCCGCCTTTCATGTAGCCGATCACCGCCTTGGCGTTGAACTGGGCCGGCACCTTGTTCTCCTTGAGGAAGGCCTCGATCTTTTCCTCGCCGAGGGCGATGAACTGCTCGCTGGTCATGCCGGCGACCTTCTCCAGGGTGAGGGCCTCCTCCGCCTTGGCTTCCTTCTTCTCCGCCTTGGGCACGCCCCAGACGTCCAGCTCGAGGGCCATGGCCCCGTACTGGTAATAGAGCCAGGGCGTGAAGCCGCCCTTGCCGTACTGCGCGCCGGGACGGTCGGCGGCGAGGCCGGCCTTTTTCAGGCGCTCCTTGTAGCCCTCGGCGAACTTGTCGAGATAGGCCTGATCGTCGGGGTCCACCTTGGTGGCCGCGCCGGCGCCGAGGAACTGCGCCGTCTGCTCCTTGGTGATGTTGTTCTGGCGGATGAACGGCAGGTTCTGCGCCACCTCCCAGACCTCGTCGAGGGTGTATTCCTTCTCGGGATCGAAACCGAGGAACTTGGCCGCCTGGGGCGGCACCTTGAACTTCTGCGTCCCCAGGTCGCCGCCGCCGCCGAGGCTCTGGGGCGCGGCGAGCAGGTTGTTGGCAGGGCCGTAGACGACGGCGAGGGCCACGTTGCGGCGGCCGAGGAGGAAGTCCATCAGGGCCTTGGCCTCCGGCGCGTAGCTCGACCAGGGGCCGGCCTCGGGAGTCTGGTAGGGGAAGGCGTGCGGGAAGTTCTTGTCCGGCCAGACGCCGTCGGCGCCGTCCTCGTTGTACTCGCCGTCGCCGTCGTCGTCGCGGCCTTCGGCGACCACCCGATAGGCGCCCGGCCGCTGCTCCATGGAATCCGCCTTGACCAGCACGCGGGCATCGGTCGAGTCCGCCAGCCAGCCGCCGGCCGGATCGGGGATCCGCATACGCGTGATCAGGCCGTCGCCGTTGAGATCGTCCGGCGGGTCCTCGCCCTCGAGGCCGTCCATGTCGTGGTCGATCTTCATCGCGTCGCCGCCGCGGCGGGCACGGACCTTGGCGAAGATGGCGTCGTGGGCGTCCGGATTGAGCGCCGGAGCCACGTAGAAGGTGTAGGAGGCGAGGAGCTTCGCCGCCGCGCTGCCGGCCGGGGCGGCGAGCAGCGTCTGGATGAGGTCGAGGGCGGCCTCGGAGCCGGCGTTGTGATAGCCGGCGAGGTTGGCGCCGACGAAGACCGCCGGCCGCGCGTCGGGATCGGCGCCGCCGGGCGCGGCGATGCGGGCGACATAGAGCGCCCGTCCGCCGCTCGATTTGCCGATGGTGAGCAGCTTCACCTCCTGCGCGTGGTCTTTGCTCCACGCCTGGAGCTGCCGCTCGACCTCGGCGAACGGATGGTAGTCCTGGTAGCCGACGGCAGCGCCGGCCGGACCTGCCAGGGCCAGCAGCCCCAGCACGCCGGCGGCGGTCCGCAAGCCGGAGAGCATTCCTTTCACGAGCACCTCCTCCAAGAAATGTTGAACGGATGGACGCAGTGGTCCCAGGCATCCATACGTCTCTCTCCGGGGTGAGTTTCAGGGATCGGGGAGGAAATGCGGCGGCAAACCCTGGTATGGCCCTTGCTCTATCTCTCCACCACAACGAGCGGTCCTGGTTTTGGGCCGCTCCCGGTAGCCCAACATCGAGAAAGGAGGGCGGAAATGAGAACGCCCAAACTATTGAGTCTGCTGGCCATAGCCTTGCTGCCCCTGCTGGGCGCCTGCAAAGCCCACGAGCGGGCGGAATACACCGAAGGGGGAGCTCCCCCCCAGGCGACGGAGAAGGAGCAGGCCGGCACCCAACAGCCGAATGACCTCAATCCCGTCTCAGCACAGACCTACGTCGACGACGTCACCCTCGGCCACAAGGTCGGCTCCGACGGCATGATCGCCGCCGCAGACCAGGGCGACGATTTCGCTCCCGGCGACTCCATCTTCCTCACCATGAAGGTTGGCGACGCACCCGCCGGCTCGGAGGTGAAGGTGGTGTGGTACGGACCGGGCGAGATGAAGGTCAAGGAGGAGTCGAAGCAGGTCAACGCGGGCGACACGTACCTTACCTTCCAGGCCGCCAACACCGGCTCCTGGCAGAAGGGCGACTACCGCGCCGAGGTCTGGATCGGCGACGAGAAGGTCAACCAGCAGCAGTTGCAGATCGTCGACCAGAGCGAGGCCGGGAGATAAGACCGGCAACGGTCCGCTCCAGCCAACATGGTACGGGCCTTGCTTTCCTTACTCCGGTCAACGGCGGCACGGAGGCAGACTGCTTCCGAGGCCGTACGCCCAACAAGGGGGGACATCAAAATGAGAGCTTCCAAACTACTAGCGCTGCTGTTGGTATCCGCTTTGCCGCTCGCCATCGCTTGCAAGACGAAGGAGAGCGCGGAGTACGACGACAAGAGCGATACCGCGACCGATACGACGGAGCAGGAGGTCGCCGGCGTCAACGCGCCGAACGATCTCAATCCCGTCGAAGCCCAGACCATGGTCGACGACGTGACGATCGGCCACAAGGTCGGCTCCGACGGCATGATCGCCGCCGAGGACCAGGGGGACGACTTCGCCCCCGGCGATCCGATCTACATCACGATGAAAGTCGCGGACGCTCCGGCCGCCTCGAAGGTCAAGGTGGCCTGGTACGGCCCGGGCGAGACGAAGATCAAGGACGAGGAGAAGTCCGTGACCCCGGGCGAGCAGTACCTGACCTTCCAGGCTGACACGGGCTCCTGGCAGAAGGGCGACTACCGCGCCGAGGTCTGGATCGGCGACGAGAAGGTCAACACGCAGGAGTTCAACATCACGGACAAGAGCGAGGCCGGCAGGTAGATCTGTCTTCCTCGAGATCGATCTCACTCACGCTTTCTCTCCCAATCGGCGGCGCGGGATCGTCCCGCGCCGCCGTCATTTTATGAGACGCCTCTCTCTCCTCTGCGGCTTCCTGCTGACGTTCCTGGGCTGCGCCCGCCTGCGGCCGACGCCGGTGCCGCTGCGCACGGTCGCGTATCCAGGAAGCGGCCACCCGCGGACGCTCGTCGTGCTGCTGCCGGGGCGCTACGACAGCCCTGAGGACTTCGGCCGCTCCGGCTTTCCAGAGATGGCCGCGCGGGCCGGAGCGCAGGCCGACATGGTGGCCGTGGACGCCCATCTCGGCTACTACCTCAAGGGGATGATCGTCGACCGGCTGCACGAGGACGTCATCGCGCCGGCGCGCCCGCGCTACGAGCGCATCTGGCTGGTGGGCGTCTCCGTCGGCGGCACGGGAGCGCTGGCCTATGCCGAGCAGCATCCCGAGAACGTGGACGGCCTCGTACTGCTCGCCCCCTTCCTCGGCGAGGAGAAGGTGATCGGCGAAGTGGCCGCCGAGGGCGGGCTGCGCGGCTGGACCCCGCCGCAGCCGCTCGCGCCGGACGACTACCAGCACCGGCTGTGGGCGTGGCTCGAGCGCTATGAGGAAGGATCGCGAGGACAGATCCCCCTCTACCTCGGCTACGGCACGCGCGACTCCTTCGCGCGGGCGAACGGATTGCTCGCCGCGGTGCTGCCTCCGGAGAGGGTCTTCACGGTTTCAGGAGGTCACGACTGGAAGGCCTGGCGAGCTTTATGGGAGAAGCTCGCGAGCGCGCTGATCGCTCCCCTCAGGCCCGCGCCCGGCGCCGCGGAGCGTCCAGGGTGACGTAGTCCAGCTCGCTGTCCTCGCGCACCGCCCGCAGCAGCATGCCGCCGCGCTTCATGTCCCCGGCGCCGGCGAAGTCGCGCGGAAAGAGCAGCCGGTCGCCGAACACCGGCAGCAGGAGATCGACGTACTTGCCGGTGGCGACGCTGCCGAGGAGCACGACGCCCGCGCCGGGGGCTGCCTCGCGGAGCTGCTCGGCGTGCCGGCACAGAGGCTCGCAGTACGCGCGGTTCTTCAGGTCGATCGGAGTGGCGCGGAGCTTCTTCATCCGCTCCGGCGTGAGGCGCCAGCCCGGCGGCACCAGGCCGAACCCGGGAGCGATGACGAGAATGCCGTCGTCCTCGGTGCCTTGGGCCAGCTCCGCGGGGGGAGCCGCGAAGTGGCGCGCGTAGGCGATCTTGCCCCGGAAGTAGAGGGAGCTCATGAAGGTGAACGCCTCGTCGATGGCGACGCCGCCGGGGCTCCGGTAGCGCCGGGCCGCCTCGAAGCCGGCGCGCGGCGAGGTGAGCTGGTCCGCCCGCACGCCGGCCGGGCTGGCGGGCGAGAGGAGGAAGACACGGGGCTCGCGGTCGCCGGTTTCCATGACGCGGGAGATAACGGCTCGCCTCTTGTTTCGCATTCCCGCAATCGAGGCCACCATCTCCGGCGGACGGTCCACCCCCGGCGGTGAGCCTTCCACCGCCTCCGGTAGACGTTCCACCCCCGGCGGTATGCCTTCCACCGCCTCCGGCAGACGTTCCACCCCCGGCGGTATGCGTTCCACCGCCTCCGGCGGACGTTTCACCCCCGGCGGTATGCGTTTCACCCCCGGCGGCGGACGTTTCACCCCCGGGGGTATGCGTTCCGCCGCCGCCGGTACGCGTTCCACCGCCGCCGGTGGACAGCCCGCCGCCGCCATTGGACGTAGCAACGGCAGCGGTAACGGCGCAATTGGAAGCAAGGGAAGAAGCATCAACCGTCATGGAAGCCGGCCGGATCGGATATGACGAGCAGCCATGTCAGGCGGTCGAGCGGCGAAAGGGGCTGAATTTGCCCTGTCTCAGGATGGGATTCTGGTAGACTGTGAATTTGATGACGCCTGAAACCGAACACATGATCAAGGTGCTGAAGGCCGCCATGCGCGTCCTCGGCTACAGGCATCAGAATGTCGAGAAGGAGCTTGGAGTGGCTCAGGGGTATCTCAGCCGGCTTTTCCGCGGCGTCATGGACCTGCGCTTCGATCACGTCGTAGAGATCGCGCGCGCCATAGGGCTGAAGCCGGAGGAGCTTTTTCAGATCACCTATTGCCCGGCGCCCAAGCCTTCGAGTGAGGAAACCCTCCTGCTGATCCACAAGCTTGCCGCGGAAGGCCTGTTGCGAAAGCCGGCGCCGGAGCCCGAGGCCGCAACCTCCGAGGGCCAGTCGATCGAAGAGGAGAAGGAGCGCATCGAGCGCATCGTTCTGCGCACCTTCGAAAAGTTCTTCTCCTCGATGGCGAAAAGCGCCGGCAGCCAAGAGTAGGTCCCTTTCACTTCCTTTCATCGTTGCGGGTTGGTCTGAGCGGGGCGTAATTCGCCCCGCAGCGGGCTAAATCCGCCCCGCTTCAGGCTAGAAACTGACACGCCAGATAATTTTCAGATTCCTTAAGCTTCGGCATTGCCCTCTTCCTTTTGCGAAAAACTCCTGGTGGGATACCCCCCGTTGCGCTGCCCATGCAAAAGCCTCCTGGAGGGTCTGATCTAGACAATGGGCCTAATCAGCTCATATACTAGGTCGAAGATGACCTTTAGGAGGGGCTTTGAGGGAGGAAGGGGACCCATCTAAAGGCTGCAAGTGCTAGTTCAGTCCAGGGATATGGCTCGAACTGCCCTGGGCGCGGGCTGGGAAAGCGGATCATGCACCCTTCGCCGGCGAAAGGGATGGGATCTGGCCAGCTGATGCGGCTCCTGAAGTTGAAGCAGCAGTCCTGACGAATTTGCTCTTCCGGGCCATGAAGGCTCGGAGGTTCTTCCGAAAGGAGAGAAGCATGAGCACGCAGCACGCAGGTTCCACGCAGGTGGGCACGGCCGACGAGATGCTGAAGTCGGAGCGGGTGCAAGAGCCCGTTGCGACGTTCCGCACGCAGCTCAAGTCGGAACGGGTCCAGGACGGCCTGGTGGCCGCCGGCGAGGCGGAGGCGCCCATCGCCTCCATCGAGCTGGCGCTCTATCAGCCGCAGACGACGACCATCGAGCTGTTCGCGTCGAAGGTCGCCATCACGCTCTCCGGCAATTCCGCCGGGAGCAACAGCGTCGGCAACTGCGGCGGTTCCGGCAGCACCGCCGCCTAGGAGAGGGTGAAAGCCCTCAGAAAGGAGAAGAAGGATGCCTGACGTCAGTGCGTACGCCGATGCCTTCCGCGAATGGGAGAAGCTCATCGGCATCCTCGACGAGAACGGAGCCCTGGTACCCGGTCATGAGGCTCAGAAGGCCGGGCTGGCGGCCACCCTCGAGGAGGCAAGGCAGCTCAAGATCCAGCAGGAGAACCTTGCGGGCAACCGCGTGGCCGTGACGGACCGTTTCCTCAACAAGGTCGACGAGGGAAGGCAGAAGTTCAGCCAGCTCCGCAGCTTCATCGTCTCCGTGCTGGGCCCGCGGAGCCCGCAACTGCCGCTGTTCGGGATCCGTCCCAAGCCGGAGAAGATCGTCAACCCCAACCTCCTCAAGAAGAAGGCCGGGGCGGGGACTTCGACGAAGCCGCCCACCAACCCTCCGGCGCCCGATGGCCAGACCGCCAAGGCCGCGGAGCCGGAGAAGGCGAAGGACTAAACCCTCTGGAAAGGAGGAATCGAGATGGCAAGGAAGAGAGACCTCCAGAGCCTCGTCGCGAAGTACCGGCTGCTGGCCGAAGCGGCCGAGGCTCAGGAAGGCACGTTCCCGGCGCTGGCTCGCTTCAGGGTCGCCCTGCGGACGACCCTGAAGAAGATCGCCGCCGCCAAGAACCGGCAGGTCAAGCTGGAGTCCCTGCGCCGCGAGGCGACCCGGGACCTCTGGGATCACGTCGCCGCCGGCCAGGAGACGTCGGCCCGGTTGAAGGGCCTCGTGCGGGCCAGCTTCGGCCGGAACCGCGAGCGCCTGGCGCCCTTCGGGATCGAGCTCGGCGGCCGCCGCAAGCTGTATGAGAAAAAAGAAAGGAGGAACGGCTCCCCCGGATACCACTAAGCGCCGAGCCTAGACAGTAACAGCCGGGGGCGTGTCGGTAGCACGCCCCCGGTGTTTTCCAGCGGAGCCAACCCAGCACTATACCTTAGAAAACTCAGCTTACTTCTGGAACGGCAGCCCGGGGTTGTGCTGCGCCCGGTAGAGGTAGTCCACCACTCGCCGGGCCAGCTCCACCGTGGCGCCCTCCGTCTCGGCGGCCTCAGAGATCCGGTCGATCGGCGAGGACGAGGGTCGCCGCCGCGCGTAACACCTCAGACAAATTCTCTGACATCTCCCGGCAGACGTCGTCGAGGAACGCGTCCGTGCCCTTGGAAGATCCGCCCAAAGAAGCGCGGGCCGAGCGAACCCAGGCGAATAGGCGGTCCACCAGGGAAGGGGCTATCCCGACCGCCGCCACGATCTGGTCGAAGGTTCTCGAGATTGGAAGGCTCTCACCCCTTTCGAGTCGGTAGAGGGTGGATGCGGATACACCCGACGCATCCGCGAGAGCTTGCCGATCCCACCCTCGAAGCCCTCGTAAGACCGCCACGACCAGCCCCACGTCGAGCGGGTCCGCGTGTCGAACCATCGGATTTCCTCCCGCAGGATGCATACTAGATGACCTGGTTCCGTGTATTTTTACACTCCCCCTATACCGCCAAGCACCTTTTCTCCTGAGAGAGGAGAGGAGGCGTCTCCACGGCCATCAAGGCCGCGCCGAGGCCGCCGCCATGAAAGGAGCGTTGTCATGACCCGCTTCCCCGCCCGCCGAAGAGTCGCCGCTATTATCCTCGGATTATCTCTGGTTGCAGCCAGTTCCTCGGTGGCAGCCACGCCTCTGGGCCGACCAGGATTTCGCGCCGGTCAAAGCACCGTAGATTCTGCCTGGAGCGCGCTTGCCGGCCTCTGGGATGTTCTCTCCAGCCTCTGGAGCAAGAACGGAGGGAGTGCAGACCCGGACGGCAGTCCCGGCAGCCAGCCGGCCGGTCCTGGACCCAAGAACGGCGGCAGTCCCGACCCGGATGGCAATCACGGCAGCCAGCCGCCCGGTCCTGGCTCCACTTCCGATAACGGAGGCTCGCCGGACCCGAATGGCTAGGTGCACACTTCGCCTGGGAACGGCAGTTTGGGATTGTGCTGCGCCCGGTAAAGATACTCCCTCACTCGCCGGGCCAGCTCCACCGTGGCGGCCTCCGTCTCGGCGGCCTCGCAGAAGAGCTTCAGCGCCGCCAGGGCTCCGCGGTGAACCCCCTGCGCCTTGAAGATCGGCGCCATCTGCCGCGCCAGCGTTCTGACCTCCCGCGTGCGCCCCTGCTCCAGGTGCACCACCGCCAGCTCCAGCGTCGCCAGGGCGGCGTCGTAGGCGATGCCGAGATCGGCGAACCCGGCCCGCACCTGAGAGAACGCCTCGGCCGCCTCCGCCCCCCGCCCCAGGCCGGCCGCCACCCGGCCCTCCAACCAGCGCAGCCGCAGAGCGTCCAGCTTGTTTTCTAGCTGCGCCGTCAGCGACCGGATCTCCGGCAGCAGCGCCTCGGCCTCGGCGTAGCGCCCGAGGTGAGTCAGGTTCCATGCAGGATGAAACCGCAGCATCCACACCAGCCGCGGCTCGGTCTGATCGGGGCTCAGTAGCCCTACCTGCCGGAGCGTCGCCAGCGCGCCCTCGTAGTCCCCGCCCCACTCCAGCACTCGCGCTCGTTTGATGAGAAGATTCGGCCGCAAGGCTCCCGGATCGCCGGCCAGCGCACGGTCCAGCAGGGCCGACGCTTCCGGCAGCCGGTCCTGGCTGGTGCGCAGGGAGGCCTCCAGGCTGAGCACCTGCGTCTCGGAGAGGAGCCCCGGATCGCCGGGCGCGCCCGCCACCCAGAGCTCGAGCCCGCGGCGGAACGTCTCTTCGGCTCCCGGCAGGTCGCCGCGCACGCGCCGCGCGTTGCCCAAGTGCAGCGAAGCGTAGCCTTGCAGGCGCCAGCGCCACGTCTCGGCGCCGGGAGCCAGATCGCCGATCAGGAGGGCCAACTCGGCCAGCTCGACGGCGCGGTCGGCGTTGTCGGCCGCCGCCTTGACGCTCTCGGCGCAGACCAGCTCGCAGAGCGCCCAGCTCCGGAGCTCCTGCGCGTCCTCCACCAGCTCGCGCCGGCTCGCCGGGCTCCGGCGCCGCAGGACGCCCCAAAGCGCCGGCGCCTGCTGGCGCGCCGCCAGTGCCCTGCCGTGCGCCGTGATGCGGCTCAGCAGCGTGCCGGTGAACTCCGCGGTGATCCTGCCCGTCTCGGCGGCGAGGGTCTCGATTTGCCGCCGTTGCGACTCGCCGAAGGCGTCGCCATAGCCGGGGGCTTGGGCCATCGCGTCCAAAGACTGGACACAGCGGAGAGCCAGATCCACCGCCCCCGACGGCAGCCCCATGGCACCGGCATACTCTTCCAGCTTTTTCCGCGTGAGGGGCCGAAGGTTGCGCTCGTGGTCAGAGACGATGGTAGACGAAGAAACGCCGGCCGCTTTGGCGAGCTCCGTCTGATTCCAGCCCAGGGCCGAGCGCAGGACGGTCAGAGCGCGGCACAGGTGTGGCAGAGGTTTGCGCGCCATGGGATCCTCGTCATTTACGCTTCTATGTAGATGGTTGCCGCAGGCGCCTCATGCGTGACACCGGCTTGAAATTTCCCCCAAAGGGGAACTCAGAGTCCTCAAGTTTGCCTCAAACCAACACCTGGAGTGGCGGCGCCTGAAAGCTCCTTCTAAGGTAGCCAAACGGAGGAGCTATGCATGACAGAGGAAGAAGCCATCCGCCAGGTCCGTCGCGCAGCCGGCCAGCTGGGCAGAATAGGAAAAGGGCTGGAGCAGCTCCAGGAAATCCTCGCGATGTCTTTGGCGGACGCGCTGCGCGAGATCGCCGCCGGCCGTCTACCTCTCCCCAAGACGGCCCGTCTCGTCGTAGCCCTGCAGAACGTGCTCTGCAGATTGGACGGCGCGGAATCGGACCTGCGCTACGCCGCCAGCCGGCGCAGGCTGCGACGCTTGGAAAAGGCGTTGAAGACGGAGAGACGGCAGGCCTGAGCCCATGACGAGGCCCACCCTCGCGACCGCGACAACGAAGCGGCGTCTCCGCCGCTGGCTTTGGCAAGTCGAAAGCTTCCACCGCGAGCTGACCGCCGCGGAGCAAGGCCTTCCCGCACCCAGCGAGGAAGAGCTCAGCCGGATGCTGAAGCGCGAGGCGCCATTGACGATGGAGGCCTGGCTCGCCGGCGCCCTGCGGCAGTTCCGGGTTCAGCTCGCCGAAGTCGAAGACCTCCTCGCCTTGACCGTCACAACGACCAGCCTGAGCCTGAGACGAGACTGGGAGAGAGGGACGTCCTTGCCGCCGGATCTCGTGCGCGCGCTCGGCCACGTGGTGGAGGACCGGCAGCGAAGCGCCAGGACAGAGCCTTGACTCGCGGGCGGCTCGGGCCGCTCGACGAGTTATGGGACGATCCGCCCCGATTCTCCCCGGTCCACGTGCGTACCATGCGGGCAAGGCTCTCTCTGTTCACCGCCGCGGACGGCGCGATCATTCTCCCCGACCTCATTCTCTGGGCCTTCAACCTCAACCCGGGCGACCTGTTGACGGTTTCGCGAGAGGAGGGTGAGACGTTCCGCTGCTGCTTCGCGAGCTACGCCGTGCTGCTGCGCACCCTTGCCGACTGGGGACCCACTGTCCATTGGCGGCTCATCGAGGAAAGCCTGCGCCTGCCCATGGCGGCCATGGCTCCTCGAGGCAAGCTCCTGCTGCCAGAGCAAGCGGCTCCGCTGGCGCAGCCCGGAACCTCGCTTCTCCTGGCCGTGCCGCCACCGGCCGGGGAAGGGTTCACCCTGGAGGCGGCAGGGGGGCGCCGGATCTCCGCAGGGCTCTTTCTGGAGGCGGCTTACACGCTGCTTCCGGAGGCCGGAGCCCAAGTGCGCCTGCCGGAGGACCTGCTGTGGGTAGCCGGCCTTCAAGAAGGTGACGCACTCACCTGCGAGACCTCTTTAGGGCAAGTTGATTTCGAGCCGTTCGTAGAGAGCAAGACCCTCGAGAGAGGAGCTCTTGTCCACCTCGGACCGGGCGGTACCCTCCGCGTGCCGGATTCATTCCTGCGCGAGCTCAGGCCCGGATGGCGGATTCGTCTGACGGCGGTCTTCAATCCGCAGGCGGCCTTGCGGTTGAGCTACGAGGTCGAGTGACGTTGCCCTACACGTGCGCGCGGGCGCGGCCGAGCAGCAGCGCGTCGGCGCCGTCGGCCGGAACGGGCTCGGAGATGTAGAAGCCCTGGCCGTACTCGCAGCCGAGGGCGTGCAGCTTCGCCTGCTGCTCCGCCGTCTGGATGCCCTCGGCGATGACCTCCATGCCGAGCTGGTGGGCGAGGGTGACGATCGCCTTGACGATGGCGAGATTCCCCTCCGCCTCCTCGATCCGCGAGGTGAACGAGCGGCTGAAGGGCCTCGTGCAGGCCAGCTTCTGGGAGGTTATTGCTCGGCTGGAAACCTTAAGGACTTCAGCTCGGCTGACAAAATGTGTCGCGCCCGGTGAAGTTGGACCTTAACGGTCCCAGGTGTAAGCTTAAGCATGTTGCAGATCTGGGTTATTGACCAGCCAGAGAGATATAGTCGAAAGCACATTTGCATCCTCGGAGGTAGCTCCCCGAGCGCTTTTTGAAGGAGCCTAAGACTGTCCTGCATGAGCGCATTCTCCTCGGGACTTAGGGAGCTGTCAGGAAGTTCATAGGTAGGTGACACCATATCTAATGAGATTTCTTCGGCCCTTCTCTTATCAGCGTGTCTCCCCCGGATCTCGTTCAATGCAATGCGCTTAGCAATGGTCAAGAGCCAGGATCTGGCATCTTCGACCCTGTAGCGGGAGGGGCTTCTGAAGGCACGGAGAAACGTCTCCTGGGCCAACTCTCTTGCATCACTCTCATTGAATCCAAATTTCTTCATAAAATAGGCGAAGACGCTCTTGTAATACCTCTGATACAGGAATTCTGTTTCAGCTTGAGCTTCCTCTAGAGTCCTCGGGGAATTCTGGTCCTTCATTGCTTAAAAGCCGGTTGCTCTTGATGCTGTGTCAACCGAACACCTCGAAACCGTGTCTTACCAAATGAGGCACACCATCTACTTGATGAGGTGCCAGACAAAGAGCCTACCTGACCGAGGTGACGGACTCAGCCAGGTAGGAGATACAGATCCGGAAACCTTCTAGAGGTTTTTCAGGATCAATACGACAGCTAAGAATAAGGTTGCGAGTAGGGCGATAACCTGAAGGACGCGCCAAGAGACTTCTTCATGGTCTCGGGGCATAGAACCTCCTTTCAGCGGGTAATGGAGGACGAGCCGCCACGCACCCCTCCACTGCCCAGCGGATATAAGAGGTAGCAGACCACAAGAAAAAGGAAGAAGTCAACCTTTTTCTCCGGGTAAAGTTGTAAGCTCCCTTTTGTCAACCAAAACTCTGCCCTTGGTGTCTTGTCGAGTAGAGGTCCTACTGTTTCGCGGTGGAATCTCCTTCTGGGCAACGTAGGACGAGCCGCCACGCACCCCTCCGTTGCCCAGCGGATTTCTTCTCCCCCTAAACTCGAAGCGAAAAACGGCCTGAGCGCGTTACCGCTCCTTGGTCAGACGGTGGGGACAAGAGTAGCTCCAGGGGAACTCCTCTGGAGCTGTTCCTCCTACGCTCCCCGAGTTAGACGCCGGTAGGGCCGCTTCACCTGCCCCCGTCTCCCAAGCCCAAACCATAGAGGGATCGATGTCCAAGCGCCTGGAGCGGGCCTCCAGCTCGTACTTCTCCTGTTCCCAATTCTCGTAGGTCTTGAAAGTTGATCCCGAACTGACCTGCCACGTCATGATGACAGAGGCACAGGCTGAGACGGCCGGTTTCCATGACGCAGAGGGAAACCGGCCGCTGCGGGTTACCTTGATCCAGGAAATTTCAGGGAGCCCTACGGGCCGCAGCTTCCGCTGGTGCCGATGCCTATGCCCGAAGCAGCGTACGTGATTTGGCAATCGGTCATGTTGTCCGGGCATAACCCACGAGCGTCACGGTGGCGTTGTGGGACTGCTCGTCGATCGGGGTGTTGTAGAAGTGGCTGGCGCTGGTGGACGTGGTCTTGCTGCTGAGCGTGCCGTCACCGAAGGCCCACTGGTAGGCGCCGTGGTTGGTGGTGGTGACGTAGAACGAGCAATACCGGCTGGCACAGCTCCAGGAGTAACCGAGGGGTGCCAGCGACTCGGCTGGCCTCGGCAGGAAGAGGAGGACCGCGAGAGTCGAGACCGCTGCCAGGACGCCGAACAGACGAAGTGAGACCTTGATGCCATTCTGAGTCATAAACTACTCTCCTTTCTAAATCCAGGATATTATCAAACAGACATATCCGTCAAGCAGGACAGCGCGAGGGGAAGGGAGTAGGGCCGTGACGCTCTACACGTGGGCGCGGGCGCGGCCGAGCAGCAACGCGTCGGCGTCGTCCGCCGAAACGGGCTCGGAGATGTAGTAGCCCTGGCCGTACTCGCAGCCGAGGGCGTGCAGCTTCGCCTGCTGCTCCGCCGTCTGGATGCCTTCGGCGATGACCTCCATGCCGAGCTGGTGGGCGAGGGTGACGATCGCCTTGACGATGGCGAGGTTCCCCTCCGCCTCCTCGATCCGCGAGGTGAACGAGCGGTCGATCTTCAGCAGGTCCATGGGAAAGCGGTGCAGGTAGTTGAGGGAGGAGTAGCCCTTGCCGAAGTCGTCGAGGAGGAGCTGCACGCCGAGGCTCTTGAGGCGGGAGAAGCGGCTCGCCGCGGAGTCGGCGTGGCGGATGATCACGCCCTCGGTGATCTCGAGGCCGAGGCAGGACGGATCGAGGCTCGAGACCGCGAGGGCCTCCTCGATCTGATCGAAGAGGTCGGCCTGGAAGAACTGCTTGTTGGAGAGGTTGACGCTGAGCTTGAGGCTGCCGTGCTCGGGGTGCTTGCGCTGCAGCGCGCGGATCTGCCGGCAGCCCTCGAGGAGCACGAAGCGGCCCATGGACACGATGAGGCCGGTCTCCTCGGCCACGCTGAGGAACTCGTCCGGCGGCAGCAGGCCGCGCCGGGGGTGATGCCAGCGCAGCAGGGCCTCGAATCCCACCACCGCGCCGCTCGCGAGGTCGAGGAACGGCTGGTAGTGGAGGCGGAGCTGGCCGCGGTCCACGGCCCGGCGCATGTCCGTCTCGAGCTGCAGGCGGGCCATGACGAAGCGGTGCATGACGCGGTTGAAGACCACGTGGCAGGCGCGGCCCGAGGCCTTCGCCCGGTACATGGCGGTGTCGGCGTCGCGCAGCAGGTCTTCCGGGCGCTCGTACTCGGGGGTGTGCACGGCGATGCCGAGGCTGGCGGTGATGAAGACCTCGTGGCCGCCGAGGTTGATGGGCTCGGCGAGGCGGTCGTGGATGCGCTCGGCGACGCGCACGGCGTCGCTGGCGTCGCGGCCGCCTTCGAGGAGGATGGCGAACTCGTCGCCGCCGACGCGGGCGATGGTGTCCGCCGGGCGCAGCACGCCGGCGAGCGAGCCGGCGATCTGGATCAACAGCTCGTCTCCCACCAGGTGGCCGAGGCTGTCGTTGACGAGCTTGAAACGGTCGAGGTCGAGGAACAGCACCACCGTCAGCCGTTCGGGCTCGCGGCGCGAGCGCTCCATCGACTGGCGCAGCCGGTCCATGAACAGCGCCCGGTTGGGCAGGCCGGTCAGCTCGTCGTGCAGGGCGTCGTGGAGGAGCTTCTCCTCGGCCTGCTTGCGGTCGGTGATGTCGCGGGAGTTGAGGACGATGCCGGCGACGGCGGGCTGGCCGAGAAGGTTGGAAGCCGTCGATTCGAGGACGCGCCAGGGGCCGTCGCGATGGCGGAGGCGGTACTCGAAGGTGACGATCTCTCCGGGGTGCTCGATCAGCTTGCGCAGGGCCTCGTCGACGGCGCCGTGGTCCTCCAGGTGCACGAGGTCCCGCATGTTGCGGCCGGCGTGCTCCTCGGGCGAGAGGCCGAGGAACCGCTGGTGGGAGGGGCTCTCGTAGCGCACGACGCCGTCGGCGTCGAGGATGGAGACGAGGTCCGAGGCGTTCTGCACCAGGGAGCGGAAGCGCTCCTCGCTGGAGCGCAGGGCCTCCTCGGCGCGCCGGCGGTCGGTCACGTCCTCGAGGGCCCCCTCGTAGCGCAGGACCCCCCCACCGTCGCCGCGGAAGGCCCGGGCGGTGAAGCGCACCCAGATGACGGAGCCGTCGAAGCGGCGCACCCGCGCCTCGAAGGTCTGCGCCGAGATCGCGCCCTCCATGGCGCGCTGCCAGCTCCGGCGGTCCTCCGGATCGACGTAGATGTCGGCGACGTTGGTGGCCAGCAGGGACTTCAGGCTCGGATAGCCGAGGATCCTCACCAGGGCGGAGTTGGCGTCCAGCATGCGGCCGTCGGGCGTCGTGCGGTAGAGGCCGACGGGCACGCCCTCGAACAGGCTGTGATAGCGCTCCTCGGATTCGCGCAGGGCCGCCTCCGCCCGCTTGCGTTCCGTGATGTCGCGGGCGAAGGCGCAGAAGCACTCGCGCCCCTGGTAGTCGAGATAGTTGAGGCTGATCTCGGCGGGAAACCGCTCGCCGCCCTTCCGCAGGTGGATGACCTCGAAGGTAAAGGGGCCTTCGTCGCGGACCCGCCCGGAAAGGGTCTGGAACAGGGTGGCCGACTCCGGCGGCAGGATGTCGGGGACCCCGAGCGAGAGCAGCTCCTCGCGGCTGTACCCCATCAAGGCGCAGGCCGCCTCGTTGACGTAGAAGAACCGGCCGTCGGAGTCGGCCCAGAAGGCGCCCTCGCCCGCGCGGTCGAGGAGGAACTGGGTGAGACGCAGCTTCGTCTCATCCTTCCGCCTCTCCGTGACGTCGGTGACGATGGCGAAGGAGCCGAGGAAGCGGCCGTCGCGGTCGAAGATGCCGCGCGGCGACTCGATGGTCGTGATGCGGGCGCCGTCCTTGGCCGTCAGCTCCAGCTCGTAGGAATTGTTCTCGCCGTGGCGGCGGCGCCCTACCTCCTGCTCGAAGAGAGCCCGGTTCTCCTCGTCGAGGAAGTCGGAGACCGGCCGGCCGACCATCTCCTCCGGGCGGAAGCCCAGCATGGCGCAGATCCGCTCGTTGACGTAGACGACGCGGAGGCCGGGATCGATGATCACCAGCCCGTCCTGCATCGTGTCCGCGATCAGGCGGAAGGTCTCCTGGTTCTCCAGGAGGTTCCGGGACTGGGTGTCGTCCAGCAGCAGGGCGCGCAACGAAGGAGTCCTCTCCGGCCGATCGAAACTGACGTGGAACCCGACGGATTATATCCTTTCGCGATGCCGGGCCACGCCCCACCGGCGGCGTCCCTGGTGATACCCTCTTCCCGGCGCCCTGGCGCGCTCCTCTTCTCGGAGGTTTCCACGTGCACGAATCCCCGGAGATGCTCTACCTGCAGGACGTCGTCGAGCAGTTCCGGCAGCTCAAGAGCCTGGCCGACCGGGCGATGGCCCAGGTGCGCGACGAGGACATCTTTGCCACTCTGGACGCCGAGTCCAACAGCCTGGCGGTCCTGATCCAGCACATGGCCGGCAACATGCGCTCGCGGTGGACGGATTTCCTGACCTCCGACGGCGAGAAGCCCGACCGCAACCGCGATTCCGAGTTCGTGGTGGCGCGGGGCACGAGCCGGGCGGACCTCCAGGCTCGCTGGGAAGAGGGGTGGCGCTGCCTCTTCCAGACGCTGACCGCGCTCTCCGAGGAGGATCTGGCCCTGACGGTGCTCATCCGCGCCGAGCCGCACAGCGTCATCAAGGCGATCAACCGCCAGCTCACCCACTACGGCTACCACGTCGGCCAGATGGTCTTCCTCTGCAAGCACTTCGCTTCGGACCACTGGCGCACGCTCTCGGTGCCGCGCGGCAGGAGCCGGGAGTTCAATGCGG
The DNA here is from genome assembly GCA_044868005.1 of Thermoanaerobaculia bacterium. Taxonomy (GTDB): domain Bacteria; phylum Acidobacteriota; class Thermoanaerobaculia; order Multivoradales; family UBA5704; genus DATARR01. The sequence goes on from JBIOVX010000113.1 coordinate 19,312, forward strand.
AGAAGTTCGGGCGGGAGCCGGCGAAAGAGACGTAAAATCGCAGCGACACGCCGTCACCCGAGCCGCCCGCCGCAGATGTCCTTAACCGCCGTCCTCGCCGAAAAGCCCGCCGTCGCCCGGGACATCGCCCGTGTCCTCGGCGCGAGCCAGAAGGGCGACGGCTGCCTGCGCGGCAACGGCTGGGTCGTCACCTGGGCGATCGGCCATCTCGTCACCCTGCCGCAGCCGCACGAGATCAATCCGGAGTGGCGGCGCTGGCGGCGGGACCACCTGCCGCTCCTGCCGCGCGAGTGGCCTCTCGTCGTCTCCGAGGAGACGCGGGCGCAGTTCGAGGCCGTCGCCCGGGTGCTCAACGCTCCCGAGGTGGAGCGGATCGTCTGCGCCACGGACGCCGGCCGCGAGGGCGAGCTGATCTTCCGCTACATCTACGAGGCCGCCGGCTGCGGCAAGCCTTTCGAGCGCCTGTGGATCTCCTCGCTCACCGCCGAGGCCATCCGCGAGGGCTTCCGCAAGCTGCGCTCCGGCCGCGACTTCGATCCGCTGGCGGACGCCGCCCGCGGCCGCAGCCGCGCCGACTGGCTGGTGGGGATGAACCTCTCCCGCGCCTACACGCTGGACTTCAACCAGGACCTCTCCGTGGGGCGCGTGCAGACGCCCACCCTCGCCATGGTGGTCGAGCGCGAGCTGGCGATCCGTGCCTTCGTGCCCGAGGACTATCTGGAGGTGCTCGCCACCTTCTCGCCGCTCCTTGATTCCAGCGTAGGGGCGGGGCTCGTCCCCGCCCGGGTGGGGACAAGCCCCACCCCTACGAAAGACACCTACAAGGGCACGTGGTTCCGCGGCGTCTCTCCCACGATGGAGGCGAAGCGCATCAAGGCGCAGAAGGGCGCCAGGGAGGGAGCCGAGATCGAGGAAGCGGCGCGCATCGTCCAACGCGCCCGCTTGGGGTCGGCCGCCATCGAGTCGATCCGCGCCGAGACCAGGCGCATGCCGCCGCCCCTCCTCTATGACCTGACGGAGCTGCAGCGGCACGCCAACCGGCTCTACGGCTTCAGCGCCAAGCACACGCTGGGTCTCGCCCAGGCGCTCTACGAGCAGAAGAAGCTCATCAGCTACCCGCGGACGGACAGCAGGCATCTCTCGACGGACGTGGCCGCGACCCTGGACGGAATCGTGCGCGCCGTCCAGGGACCTTACCGCGACAGGCTCGCGCCGGGCACGGGCGAGCGTCCGCTCGGCAAGCGGTTCGTGGACGACTCCAAGGTCACGGACCACCACGCCATCATCCCGACCCCGACCTCGCCGGAGGGAGTCGCACTCTCCGACGACGAGCGCAAGATCTACGATCTCGTCTGCCGCCGCCTCCTCTCCGCCTGGCACGACGATCACGTGTGGTCCGTGACCACCGTCATCACGGCGATCTCCAATCCGCCTCCCTCCGGGGTCGGCGAGCCGATCGTCGACCGCTATCACAGCACCGGTACGCAGGTGCAGCAGGTGGGCTGGAAGGTGCTGGACATCGAGCGCCAGAAGGACGGCGACCGGAAGGAGAAGGAGAAGCCCAAGGAGGACGCCGAAGCCGAGCCTCCTTCGCCCGAGGAGAATCAGGATCTGCCGCCCGGCCTCGCCGAGGGGCAGCGGCAGGAGGTGCTGGAAGCCAGGGCCGTGGCCAAGCAGACCCGGCCGCCCAAGCGCTTCACCGAGGCCACCCTGCTGACGGCCATGGAGACGGCCGGCAAGACCCTGGACGACAAGGAGCTCTCGGAGGCGATGAAGGATTCGGGTCTCGGCACGCCGGCCACGCGCGCCGAGATCATCGAGACCCTGCTCCGCCGCGAGTACATCGTGCGGCAGGGGAAGACCCTGGAGGCGACCGACAAAGGGGTCCGCCTCATCGAGATCGTCCATCCGCGCGTCAAGAGCCCGGCCATGACCGGGCAGTGGGAAGCCCGGCTGCAGAGCATCCAGCGCGGCCAGGCGGACCTCGGCGCCTTCCTGGAGGAGATCGAGGCGTACGTGCGGGAGGTGGTGGGGAATGGGGCAAAACCCTCACCCCCCGGCCCCCTCTCCCGCCCCCTCCCATCCCCCCACACCGGGAGAGGGGGAGACGTGGGTAGATCGGGGGTCCTTCCCTTCGAAGCCTCACCCCCTGTCCCCCTCTCCCTGACGGGCGAGGGGGGACCCAACAGAACCGGCTTTGCCAATAGGGAGCGCTCGGACTCGGCAAGATCCGTTCAGCCGGGTCCCCCCTCGCCCG